>JBARNH010000019.1:0-80571 GCA_049802875.1 Thermoplasmata archaeon
CTGTTGGTCGTCGCGGTCGTGGCGGCCGCGCTCGGCGCGGTGCTCGTGTACGACGCGTGGGAGGCCAGTCAGCCGGCGAGCTTCACGGTCGACGGTACGGTCGGCCGCGGGGTCGGCGGGGTCTTCGAACCGCTCGCCGGGGCCGACGTGCGGCTCACCAACGACGCGAACCGGACCACCGAGGTCACGACGGACTTTACCGGGGCGTTCTCGTTCGACAACGTGCCGTCGGGAGGGGTCACCCTGAACGTGACCGCGGTGGGCTACTCCCCGGTCACGGTCGCCACCTTCGTCTCGGTTGTCTACCTGACCCAAGCGACCGGACTCGAGATCGTGCTGACGCCGGGAGGCGCGGGGAACGTCACGGCCATCGCGCTGACCCCGTTCCCGGACCTGGAACAGTTCGTGGCTTCGGTCGGGAGCGGGGCCGTGCTCCTCGGGATCATCGCCCTCGTCGCGGGGTTCGCCGCGATCGCGACGGCGCGGGACGACCGACCGGCGGTCGGCGTCGTGGGCGGGGCGGCCGGGCTATTGTCGCCCCTCGTGCTGGTCTACCTGACGCTCTCCAACGTGTTCCCGCTGGTCGAGGCACTGACGGCCGTGATGGCGGCGGCCGGTTCGTTCACCCTCGCGCTCCGCGCGATCCAAATGGCGCAAACCGGTCCCGCGCCCGACCCGGATTAGGGAGATCCGCGGGCCGGAGAGCCGGGCGGGCTCGGAGTCGCCGGACGAGCCAGGGCGGCGATCGGTCGCCGGGTGCTGAACCCACCCGACAGCGCATGGTAGAATCCGACCTGGGTTTCTCCCCGCTGCCAGCAGAGGAACACGATCTCGCCGCCCTGAAGTCCGTAGAAGTCGACCAAGCCGCTCTCGAGGTCCTTGACCTCGATCCCCTCCTTTCGCAACCCATCGACCGCTTCCTCGAGTCGGCGGGTGAGGTTCTGCCATTCGGCGTCGAGCCGTTGCTTGAGCGCGTGGTCCGCGTGGTCGGGGGCGTCGACGTCCTTCCCCCAGAATCCCGAGAGGCGGTGCGTCTCCTCGTGAACCTCACGCAGGCGAACGACCCATCCGCGCAACCGGGGGAGCAGCTCCTCGAGCTCCCCGATCCGTCCGTTCGCCTCCTCGGCCGTCCACAGTCGAGGGGGGTCGGGAAGGTCCTCGGCGTCGCGCGGGGCCCCGGAATGTGCCACCGTCTTCCTCCTCTCCCATATCATACCGGCACCCTATTTACGGAGATGATAGGGTGGGGGTAACCTGCCGGAGGGCGCGCGTCCTTAATCCGGAGCCGACGGAATTCGCTCCACCGCCCAGCCCTTTCGGCGGTACGCGGCCTCCACGGCGTCTCCGTGGGCGACGTCGCGCACCTCGAGTTCGACCTCGACCGTGACCTCGCCGGGCGGCCGGTCGGGCGACTCGCGGCCGTGAAGGATGTGACGGACGTTCGCCGCCTCGCCCGCCGCAACGGAGAGGAACTCTTCGAGACGCCCCGGTACATCCCTCAAGGCGGCGCGCAATCGCAGGAGGCGCCCTTCGGCCGCGAGCCCGATGAAGAGGATGCGGTCGAGGAGGAACGGATCGAGGTTGCCGCCGCTCACGACCAGTACTACGGGACCGTCCGCGCTCAACTCGGGGTGCTCCAAGAGGCCGGCCAGAGGAGTTGCCCCGGCTCCCTCCGCGAGGACCTTCGCCTGTTCCAAGAGGAGGAACGACGCGCGGGCGATCGTTCGGTCGTCCACGGTGACGGCGCGAGCGCCCGATGCCTTCAGAATCCGAAACGGCAAGTCGCCGATCTGGCGCGTCGCGAGTCCGTCCGCGAACGTCGACGGGCGTGCGCCCAACACGACCCGTCCTTCGGCGAGGGAGGGCCGGAGATTGTCGGCGCCCTTCGGCTGGACGCCGACGACTTCGGCGGGGCTTCCGCGTCCCCGGACCGCCGCGGCGATCCCCGAGAGCAGTCCACCGCCCCCGACGCCGGCGACGATGCGTCGTACGTCCGGCAGATCGTCGAGGATTTCGAGCCCTACGGTGCCTTGGCCGGCGATCACGAACCGATCGTCGTACGGATGGACGTACGTGAGGCGCTCCTCGGTGGCCAATTGGACCGAGTGATCGTGCGCGTCGTCGTAATCCTCCCCGTGGAGGATGACCCGGGCCCCGAGGGCTCGCGTGAGACTCACTTTGAGGGGCGACGCGTTTTCGGCCATCACAATCGTGGCCGGCACGCCGCGAGCGCGCGCCGCCCACGCGACGCCGAGCGCATGGTTTCCGGCGGAGGCAGCGACGACCCCCCGTCGCGCCTCCTCCGCCGAGAGCTGGGCGATCCGGTAGGTCGCCCCTCGCAGTTTGAACGCTCCGGTGCGCTGAAGGTTCTCGAGCTTCAGGTACACCGGAACGTCGGGGAGCCCGGGGAATCGGGGCGCGAGGATGAGGGGCGTCCGGACGACCTTCCCGGCGATCTCTCGGGCGGCGAGCTCGATATCCGAGAGCGTCACCGGAAAGTCCGGTTCGGCGTTCATATCCCCATCCGCCCGCGCCACCCTCCCTCGACCCTTAATCGTTCGGGTCGCGGCGTCGACCGGAACGCGTCGGACGAGATTTCCGATTTCTCTACGCGCGCGTTCAGTCACCGCACGACCGCGTGCGCTGCTTCACCTCGAAAATACGCGTTTCTCTCGGTGCTCCGGCGCATTTCTCGGCAGGTCTTATATAGGGTACGTTTCTCCCCCGTCCCCACTGGAGGCAGGACCCCCTATCGACCCATGGCCCGTCGACATAAGCCCCGGCGAGGATCTCTCGCCTTTTCTCCGCGTTCGCGTTCCGCTCGCCCGCTTCCTCGCATCCGGTCGTGGCCGCCCGGACCTTCGAAGCCCGCGATCGAGGGGTTCGCCGGCTACAAGGTCGGGATGACCCACGCGTTCATCGTCGACTATCGAAAGCGTTCGACGACCGCCGGTCAGGAGGTCGCGATTCCGGTCACCGTCGTAGAGGTCCCTCCCCTACGCGTGGTCGGCGCCCGGATCTACTCGCGCGGACCGTATGGCTCGCGCGTGACGGGCGAGGTGTGGGGCTCCGGTGCCGCCGAGGAGCTCTCCCGACGAATTCCCGAGCACCCTCCGAGCGCAGAGAGCGCCGTCACGGCGTTCTCGGGCTTCCCGGGAGACGAGATCCGTCTGCTGGTGCACACCCAGCCCCAGCTCATCACCGGTACCCCATCGAAGACCCCCCAGATCTTCGAGGTGCGGGTCTCGGGAGACAAGTTCGAGGAGCGGCGCGATTTCGCCGTGCACCAACTCGGCTTGGAGATCCCCGTGGATCAACTGATCAAGGAAGGCGAGTTTCTCGATGTCCTCGGGGTCACGAAGGGATTCGGCTTCCAGGGACACATCCAGCGCTGGGGCGTCAAACTTCAACCTCGAAAGAACTCGAAGCACCGCCGGATGATCGGCACCCTCGGCCCGCACAATCCCAGCTTCGTCACCTATCGGGTGCCTCAGGCGGGTCAGCAAGGGTACCACCGGCGGACGCAGTTCAACATGCGCGTGCTGAAGGTCGTCCGGGACCCCCGCACGGATCCCGTCACTCCGGCGGGAGGGTTCCCCCACTACGGAGAGGTGCGGAGCGCCTGCATCGTGCTTCACGGTTCCCTGCCCGGACCGGCGAAGCGTCTGCTTCGCTTCCGGTCCCCGATGCGGAGCCGGGTGGCTACGGTGGAGAAGGTCGATCTGCGCTACTTCAGCACGCGATCGAAGCAGGGAGTATGACGCCGTCCGCAGCACCGGAGACCTCGCCGCTCCGGGAAGAGCCCGCGTCACGTTACCGGCAGATACCTCTCCTCGGAGTCAACGGGAAGTCGGGGACCAGCCTCACCCTACCGCTCGCCTTCTCGAGCCCGTTCCGACCGGACCTGATCCATCGGGCGGTAGTCGCCGCGCAAAGCCATCGTCGACAACCGTACGGAACGAGCCTCACCGCCGGCGCGCGCCACTCCGTCCGGTGGTCCGGGAAGGGAAAGGGAGTCGCTCGTACGCCTCGATTCATGGATTCCATGCGAGGGGCCCAGTCGCCCAACACGGTGGGAGGACGACCCGCGCATCCGCCAAAGGTCGACCGGATCTGGTCCAAGAAGATCAACCGGAAGGAGCGTCAGCTCGCGTTCGCCTCGGCCCTCGCGGCCACTCGCGAGGCGACCCTCGCCACGGCCCGGGGCCACTCGATCCCGCCGGGCCTTCGCCTGCCGCTCGTGCTCGAGAACCCGGTCGAGGAGATCTCGACCTCGGCCGACGCTCGCGCCTTCTTGGAACGCCTGAAGTTGTGGACGGACGTGACGCGGGCCCGCGACGGAACCCACGTGCGCGCCGGCCGGGGGAAGCGTCGCGGCCGGATGCGCCGAACCCCCCGCAGCCTCCTAATCGTGACCAGCGCTCCGGGGAAGGCGCGCGGCTTCCGCAATTTCTCGGGCGTCGAGGTCGTCCCCGTTCTTCGACTGACGACCGAAGACCTCGCGCCGGGAGGCGCGGCCGGTCGACTTACTCTGTTCTCGCAATCGGCGGTCGAGTCCCTTCGGGCCCGCCTCGGGGAGGTCGCCTCGTGAGCGAATTTCGCCATCGGGTCGTGCTGCACGCGTACGTGACGGAGAAGTCGATGGACGAGATGGAGCGACTCAACAAGCTCGAGTTCGCCGTCGACCGACGTTCGACGCGAGCCGAGATCAAGCGCGCGGTCGAGGGCCTCTATCAGTGCAAGGTCGCGAAGGTCAACACCAAGATCGTTCGGTCAGGGAAGATTGCAACGATCACGTTCACGAAGGATTTCTCCGCCGAGGATATCGGCAGCCGCGCCGGGGTGTTCTGATGGGAAAGCGCATCATCTCGCGCCGTCGGGGCAGTGGGACGGGAACGTACCGGTCGCCGAGCCACCGACACCACGGGGCGATCTACCATCCGCCCCCGTCGATGGTCGGGGAGGGAACGGTCGTCCGCATCGTTCCGGCGCCCGGCCGAACCGCTCCGGTCGCGGAGGTCGTCGGACCGGCCGGCGAGGCGCTCCGGGTCCTGGCGTCGGCGGGGCTCGCGACGGGAGACCGGATCACCTTCCAAGAGGGCCGCGTCGATCGAGGGTCGATCCTCCCCCTCGGGACGATCCCGGACGGAACCCTTGTCTCCAACCTCGAGGTAAAACCGTTCGATGGCGGGCGGCTGGTCCGTTCGGGAGGGTCGAGCGCTCTGGTCGTCGCGCACACCGAAACGGAAGTAACGGTCCAGCTCCCCAGCGGGGCGTTCAAGCAGTTCCTCATGACCTGCCGCGCCCAGGTCGGGGCCGTCGGGGGCGGCGGTCGCCGGGAACGGCCGATCATCAAGGCCGGAAAGAAGGTCCTCAGCACCCGATCCCTTGCGCGCGCCGCGTTCAAGGTACGCGGGGTCGCCATGAATCCGGTCAACCATCCGTTCGGCGGGGGCGCGCACCAACACGTCGGTCGTCCGAGCACGGTCG
Source organism: Thermoplasmata archaeon (assembly GCA_049802875.1). GTDB lineage: Archaea > Thermoplasmatota > Thermoplasmata > Lutacidiplasmatales > UBA184 > Lutacidiplasma. Next base: position 5,491 of record JBARNH010000019.1, read on the forward strand.
CCAGTGGGACGTGGCCCGGGGCGAAGGTCGGCCGCTTCTCCCGCTCGGTCCGAAAGAAGAAGCGCCTGCGCGAGCAGCGGGGAGCGAACTGAGCATGCCGAAGGCGCGCAAGGCGAAGAAGGTCGAAGCACGGCGTAAGCGGGAGTTCACGTTCCGCGGGCTCTCGCTCCCCCAGCTTCAGGCGATGAGCCTCGAGGAGTTCGCGAAGGTCGCATCGAGCCGAGCGCGCCGGTCGATCCGACGCGGATTCAATTCCGAGACGACCCAGTTCTTCGAACGGATGCGATCGGCCCCGGCCGGGAAGACCGTGCGAACGCACTGTCGCGACGCGCTCGTGCTGCCGGCCCACGTCGGTCGCCGCGTGGCGATTCACAACGGGAAGGAGTTCAAGGAGGTCGAGGTCCGGCCCGAGATGGTCGGCCACTACTACGGGGAGTTCTCCTTGACCCGCCGTTTTGAAAAGCACTCGGGACCGGGCGTCGGCGCCACGCGGTCGTCGAAGTTCATGCCGTTGAAGTGAGGGCGGGGAGCGAACCATGCGAGGATACACGTACCGGGAGGAACCGGGCACCAGCGTCGCCCGGGCCCGTGGCGTGGAGATCCCCATGTCGCCGAAGAAGACATACGAGGTCCTCAACGCCATCCGAGGGCTCCCGCTCGACCGGGCCCGCCAGATCCTCGAGGACGCGGTCGCCCTCCGGAAGGCGATCCCGTTCCGTCGGTACAACCAAGAGACGGCGCACCACCGGGGCACCGGCCCGGGGCGATTCCCGGTCAAAGTGGCGAAGACCGTTCTCCAGATCCTCCAGAACGCCGAGCAGAACGCGGAGTACGACAGCCTCGACACCGACCGATTGTTCATCAAGGTCGCCGCGAGCGGGCGCGGAAAGATCCGCAAGGCGACGATGCCGCGCGCGCAGGGCCGAGCGACCCAGTGGAACGAACAGACCACCAACGTCGAGATCGTCCTCGCCGAGCGCAAGGAGAAGGAATGAGCGCCGAACAGAAAGTCATCCAGGAGGCGATGCGCCGTGTCCTCCTGAAGGATTATCTCGTCCAGGAGAGCGCTCGGGCCGGCTTCGGCGGACTGGAGATCACCCGGACTCCGATGGGGACCCGCGTCACGCTGATCTGCGAGCGCCCCGGGATACTGATCGGGCACCGCGGGGAATTGATCAAGCGACTGACCGAGGATATTCAGCACCGATTCCAGCTCGACAATCCCCAGATCGAAGTCCAGGAGGAACGCCAGCCCAGCCTCAACGCCCAGCTGATGAGCGAGAAGCTCGCGTCGACCCTCGAGCGGGGATGGCACTTCCGTCGCGCGGGCCACTCGACCGTCCGCCGCATCATGGAGTCCGGCGCGCGGGGCTGTCAGGTGATCCTCTCCGGCAAGCTCACGGGAGAGCGGCATCGGACCGAGCGGTTCAAGGCGGGAACGATCAAGTACTGCGGCGAGGCGGTCCACCTCTGGATCGGCAAGGGATTCTACCAGGCCCGATTGAAGCCCGGCGTCATCGGCGTCAACGTCTGGATCATGCGCCCAACGGCCAAGCTCCCCGACGAAATCACGGTCAAAGGCGTCGAGGAACGACCGAAGCCGGTCCCGGTCGAGCTGCCACCCCTCGAAGAGCCCGGGGTCCCGTTGCCCCCGGTCGATCTCCCGGACGTCGCGGGGGCCCCGTGACGCTGCTCCGGATGAAGGAGCTCCGAGAGCTCTCGGACGCCGACCTGAAACGTCAGATCTCCGACGTGGAGAACGACCTGCTCCGGGAACGGGGAGTCGCCGCGATGGGCGGCGCTCCGCCGAGCCCGGGGCGGATGCGCGCGCTGCGGACCAACGTCGCCCGTGCCCTCACAGTACTCAACGAACGCTCCCTCGCGACCGGCTCCCGGGAGGCTCGGCGTCCGTAGGGGGGCCTCGAGGTGCACCGATGTCGAAGGGGACGGGGACCGCGGGGGAACTCAGCCGTACGGAGCGGGAGGCGTTGGCCGGGGAGATCCTCGGCGCGCCGGTGGCGATACGGGCGTCCCCGGGGCTCCCTCACCCCGTCGATGGAACGATCGTCGACGAGACCCTCTCGACGTTCCTCGTTCGTGTCCCGGGCCGCGCGCGTCCGCTGCGTGTGCCCAAGGCCGGCCTCGAGGGGACGATCGTCCTCGCGGGCGGAGAGTTACCGTTAAGAGGCGATACCCTTCGCGTGCGGTCCGAGGACCGCACGAAGCGGCTCTTGACCGGTGGTCCTCGGAGGTTCCGATGACACCGACCCGCACGCCCTCCGCTCGCCGGGCCCGGGATGTCGGTCTCGACGTGCGTGCTCCGAAGGCCCGGTGCGATGACCGGCATTGCCCGTTCCATGGCCGGCTGCCCCTCCGGGGTCAGTTGCTCGAAGGAACCGTGGTCTCGACGTCGATGCAGCGGACGGCTGTCGTCGAGCGCACGCTGCTCCACTTCGTTCCCAAGTTCGAACGGTACGAGAAGCGCCGTCGTCGATACCTCGCCCACGCGCCGGCGTGCCTCAACGTCCCGATCGGTCATCGGGTCCGGATCGCGGAGACCCGACCGCTCTCGAAGCTCGTGTCGTTCTGCATCGTCGAGGATCTCGGCGAGGCGGCGTTCCGAGTCACGAGCGAGGAGCCGGTCGCGCCGCCGAGCGCGCCCGCCCCGAAGGAGGACGCCGAATGAAGGGCCTCGCCGGGCGTCGGGGCCGCAATCTCCCGAAGGGCGCGCGGCTCGACTGCGTCGACAACACCGGCGCGAAGATCGTCGAGATCATCGCCGTCATGAATTGGCATGGGACGCATCGCCGTTACCCCCGCGCCGGCATCGCCGACCTCGTGGTCGTCTCCGTGAAGAAGGGGACGCCCGAAATGCGGAAGCAGGTCCTCCACGCGGTCATCGTGCGCGCCCGGGCCCCGTTCCGCCGGCCGGACGGAACCCGCCTTCAGTTCGAGGACAACGCCGCGGTCATCACGACCGAGACCGGCGAGATCAAAGGCTCCCAGATCAAGGGACCGGTCGCGAAGGAGGCCGCCGAGCGCTGGCCGCGGATCGCGGCCGCCTCGTCGATCATCGTGTAGGAGGGAACTCTCGGATGCGGATCTCTCCCCACTCCCCTCGCCGCCAACGCAAGGCGCTCTACACCGCCGACTCGTTCGAACGTCGCCGGCGCATGACGGTGCCCCTCTCTCGCGACCTTCGCGGCCGGTTCCGGGCCCGGTCGCTTCCGATCCGGAAGGGCGACACCGTTCGCGTTCTCTCGGGCAGCTTCGTCGGTCGCGAGGAGCGCGTCGCGAGCGTACACCGCCGAACGTACTCCGTCATCCTCGACAACGTGACGCTCAAGACCGGGGAGGACAAGCTGAAACCGCTGCCGATCCGGACCACCCATCTGGTCATCACTCGCCTCAACCTCTCGGACCCCTGGCGCCGCCGAATCCTCAAAGTCTCGGACGAGGACGTGACCCCCGAGGAGAAGGGAGAGCCGTCCGCGGAGGAGGAGTCTCCCGAGGCGGCGCCGACGCCCTCGTCGGCGGAACCCGCTTCGGACGTCGCGGCGAAGCCGAAGCGCGGGTCCAAGAAGGCGACCGCGGAGTCGGCGGAACCGGAGGAGGACGAGGCCCCGTGACGTTCCGTCTCAAACGGCGCGCGGCCCCGCGGGCGTGGACCATCCCCCGGAAGGGGACGAAGTGGGTCAAGCGCCCCGGACCGGGCCCGCACGCCCAAGATCAGTCGATCCCGCTGCTGCTCGTCCTCCGGGACCTCCGCCACGTGGTGGAGAGCGCGCGGGAAGCGAGGATCCTGCTGCGGTCGGGGGCCGTGCGTGTCGATGGGAAGGTCGCGAAGGACCTCGACCGGGGACTCGGCCTCATGGACACGCTCTCGTTCGGCGCCCCGCTCGACTCGCACTTTCGCGTCGTGAAGGACCGCCGCGGAAAGCTCGTTCTCGTCTCGATCCCCGCCGGGGAAGCGACCGTCAAGATCGGTCGGGTCAGGTTCAAGCACGCGGTGCGCAAAGGCCGGGTCGAGGTCACGCTCCACGACGGGCGGAACCTCCTGGTCCCCTCGACGAGTGCCTACCATGTCGGCGACTCGCTGAAGCTCGAGGTCCCCAGCCAGAAGGTTGTCGACCACATCCCCCTCGCGGCCGGTGCGCTCGCGTACGTCGCGGGAGGAACTCACGTCGGGGAGCTGGCCCGCGTCGAGCGGGTCGAGGTCCGCAATTCGTCTCAGCCCAACTTGATCCACTTCAAGGAGGGGTTCTCCACCGTGAAGGAGTACGTCTTCGTCGTCGGCCAGACCGCCCCCGAGGTCACGTTGGCCGAAGGGGTCGACCGATGAGCGCCTCCCCGGATTCGGTCGCGGGGAGCGCGCCCCCGCCGGCCGGGAACCCTCACCGCGCGATCCGTGTCATCAAGGTGGTCGTGAACGCGGGAGTCGGCGAGTCCGGCGAAAATCGGACGAAGGCCGAGAAGGTCCTCCAGATGATCACGCACCAGAAGCCGATCGCGACCCGGGCGCATTCGACCAACCGGGACTTTGGGATCCGGCAGGGTCAGGAGATCGGTGCGAAGGTCACGCTCCGTGGGGCGTCCGCGGTCGACTTCCTCGGCCGCGCTTTCGAAGCAAGGGACCGCCAGCTCGACGTCGATTCGATCGACCGAAACGGCAATTTTTCCTTCGGAATCGCGGATTACACGGACTTTACGGGCATGAAGTACGACCCCCAAATCGGAATTCACGGGATGGACGTCGCGGTAGAGGTCGGGCGCGCGGGGTACCGCGTCCGGCAGCGCCGCCTCCAGTCCCGACCGATCCCCCGTTCGATCCGGTCGACGGCCGCCGAGACCCGGGCGTTCCTCGAGACCACCTTCCAAGTCAAGGTCCTGGAGTGAGATGTCGAAACCCAAGAAGCAGTTCGGCCGGAAAGACGGCTGTCTACGGTGCGACCGCAAACGCGGCATCGTGCGCCGCTACGGCCTTCATGTCTGCCGACAGTGCTTCCGCGAGGTCGCGGTCGACCTCGGGTTCCGCAAGTATCAGTAAGGGGGGAATCGACGTGCAACACGACCTACTGAACGACGCGCTGGTGACCCTCCGTCACGCCGACCGTGACGGGAAGCCGAGCGTCGAGCTCGCTCCGACCTCGAAGCTGATCGCGGAGGTCCTCCGCATCTTCCGCGAGCACCGCTACATCGAAGAGTTCACGTTCGTCCCGACCGGCCGCGGCGGCAAGTACGACGTGCGACTGTCGCGACGGATCAACTCGTGCGGGGTCATCAAACCGCGGCTCGCGGTCCCGCACGACGGGCTCGAGCGGTACGAGGCCCGGTTCCTGCCCGCCCAGGATTTCGGACTCCTCGTCCTCTCCACCAACCACGGAGTGCTGTCCCACCAACAGGCTCGGGAACTCAAGATCGGAGGTCGGCTCCTGGCCTATGTCTACTGATACCGACCGTTCCCGCGAGGTCATCGAGGTGCCGTCGGGCGTCGCCTTCACGGTGAGCCCCGGTCGCATCGCGGCGAAGGGACCCCTCGGCACCGTGGCTCGACCGTTCCCATCGGACGTGATCGAGCTGACGGCCGCCCCGACCTCGGTGACCCTTCAGCTGCGGATCCCGGCGGACCGCAAGCGTTCGCAGTCGCTCCTCAAGACCTGGGCCGCCCACGTACGCAATCTCTCGGGAGGACTGACCCTCGGGGTCGAGGCAAAGATGAAGGTCGTTGCCGCGCACTTCCCGATGAAGGTCTCGGTCAAGGGCGAGGAGCTCGTCATCGAGAACTTCCTCGGCGAGAAGTACCCGCGGACGACCCGCCTACGGCCCGGGACCCAAGCGGTCGTGGAGGGGGACATCGTCACGCTCAACGGGCACGACGTAGAGCAGGTCGGCCAGAGCGCGGCGAACATCGAACGAGTGACGCACATCCGGGACTACGACCCCCGCGTCTTCCAAGACGGGATCTACCTCATCGAGCGCGCTCACCTGAAGGAGACCCGCTGATGGCGGATGAGGCCGACGCGGCCCCGACGACGGCGGCGCCCGCCGCTCCGGCCAAAGCTCGACGCAAGGCGACCCCGAAGGCAACACCGAAGACCGCCTCCTCGGCCCCCAAGGCGCCCGCGAAGACCGAAAAGGAGGAGGTCCGGGCCCCGAAACGCGCGACGCTGACCGCGAACCGACGCCGGTTGCTCACCCTCCGACGGGCCATCGACCGCCGGCGGCCGATCTTCGGCCGCCAGGCCGCGAACCGCTACTGGCGGATCGGGCGCGACGGGGCATGGCGACGGCCGCGTGGCCTCCAGTCGAAGCAACGCCGACACTACGGATACCGCGCGGAGATCGTCAGCATCGGATACCGGTCGCCGGCGGCGGTACGAGGACTGGTGCCGAGCGGGTTCCGGCCGGTCATCGTGCACACTACGAAGCAGATCGAGGGGATCGACGCTCGCACCGAGGCGGCGATCATCGCCCGGACGGTCGGTACGCGCCGGCGGCTCACGCTCGAAGAGACGGCGCGCAAGCTCGGCGTCCACGTACTCAACCCAATCGTTAAGTCCGAGCAGGAGGCGTAGGACCGATGCCGGACCTCTCCAATCAACGACGGCTCGCCGCCGCGCTCATGAAGTGCGGAGAAGGGCGCGTGTGGATCGACCCGACGAGCCAGGAAGAGCTCGCCGATGCGGTCACCCGCAGCGACCTGCGGAGCGCGATCAAGGCCGGGGTCATCCGGCGGAAACGGATCCCCGGGACCTCTCGCGTGCGCGCCCGGCGGCACGCGCTCGAGGTTCAGAAGGGGCGGCACTCCGGCCCCGGCTCTCGTCGGGGCACCCCTCGCGCTCGGCTCCCAAAGAAGGATCGATGGATGCGACGTATTCGGGCGCAGCGCGACCTCCTGAAGGAGCTCCGCGACGGGAAGAAGATCCCGGCGCAGGTGTACCGTCAGTTCTACCGTCGGGCGAAGGGAGGAATGTTCCGCAGCCGAGCTCACCTGATCGTCAACCTTCGCCTCGCGGGCCATTTGAAGGAGGAACCCGGATGAGCACCGGACCGAGCTACCGGGTCCCGTTCCGACGGCGACGCGAGGGAAAGACCGACTACCGGGTCCGCCTTCGGCTGCTCAAATCCGGAGAACCGCGGGCCGTGGTGCGGCTCACCGACCGCCGCGTCCGCGTCGCTTTGGTCGCGTACGACCCGACGGGCGACCGGGTCCTCGCCGCGGCCGACAGTCGCGAGCTCGGGGGAGTCGAATTTCCGGTGACGAGCCTGGCCTCCACGCCGGCGGCGTACCTCACGGCCTATCTCGCCGGCCTTCGAGGGAAAGCCCACGGGACCGCCACGGCGGTACTGGACGCGGGGATCCGCCGGCCGACCCAGGGAGGACGCCTCTCCGCAGCGCTCAAGGGGTTGCTCGACGCGGGGATCGAGATCCCGCACGGCGACGCCGGGTTCCCGAGCTCCGACCGCTTGAACGGGACCCACCTCGGTAAGCCCCTCCCTTCCCCGATCGAAGCCTACAAACTGAAGATCCCGAACCTCCTTCGCACGGCCCCGGAGGCCTCGACATGAGCCCGGCCTACGGTGGAGGGGGCCGGTCGTCCGGCGGGCCACCGCCGATGGCTCCGCCGCCCCCGTGGGTTCCGAAGACCGAGCTGGGCAAGCGGGTGGCGGCCGACGAGATCACGACCATGAGCGCCGCGCTCGCGACGGGACTGCCGCTGCGAGAACCCCAGATCGTCGACAAGCTCCTCCCGGGACTTCATGACGAGGTCCTGGACGTCAACATGGTCCAACGGATGACCGACTCCGGCCGACGCTTCAAGTTCGCGGTCACCGTCGTCGTCGGGAACGGCGACGGGTTCGTCGGTCTCGGCCGGGCGAAGGGACGCGAGGTCGGCCCGACGATCCGGCGAGCGATCGACCGGGCGAAGCTCGGCGTCGTGGAGGTGCTCCGCGGGTGCGGCAGCTGGGAATGCGGCTGCGGACGCTCCCACACGCTTCCGTTCCTGGTCCACGGACGGTCGGGGTCGGTCGTCGTCACGTTCAAGCCGGCGCCCCGGGGCGTCGGTCTCGCCGTCGGAGGAGTGGCCAAACCCGTCCTCCGGTTCGCGGGGATCACGGACGCGTGGGGGTACACGGCCGGGCATTCGAAGACGACCGTGAACTACGCCCAGGCGGCGTACCGCACCCTCGTCGCATTGTCCGAGCTCAAGGTTCCGCCCGAGGACGCGGCGCGGCTCAAGATCGTGCGCGGCCCGGTGGGCACGTCGATCTTACCGCCGAAGGAAGAGGGCGCCCGCCCCATGCGGGGAGGGCGCGGAGGCCGACGACCGGGCGGCCGCGGTGGGCCCCCGGGGCGCGGCGGACCGGGACGCGGGGTTCCGGGAGCTCCGGGCGCCGGGCCGGGACGTCGACCGGGGCCACCGGTGGGGAGGTAACACGATGGCGTGGATGGTGGTGCGGGTACGCGGGACGATTCATGCGCGGCACGACATCGTAGAGACGCTCGCGTTCCTCCACCTGACCCGCCCGAACCACGCGACGGTGTTGCCCGAGGCCGCCTCGTTCAAGGGGATGCTCACGAAGGTCCAGGGGTACGTCACGTGGGGCGAGGCAGAACCGGAGACGGTCGGACTCCTCCTGAAGGAGCGCGGCGAGACCGTCGAGGGGAAGCGGATCACGTCCGAAGTGCTCGGCGACGAGCTGCGCGCAAAGGACCTTCCCGAACTGACCCGGTCCGTCGCCGAGCGAGGGCTCCCCCCGATCGCCGGGCTCCGACCGAGGTTCCGACTGCGCGCACCGAAGGGTGGCTGGCGGTCGACGAAGAAGCCGTTCGCGCTCGGCGGGGCGCTGGGCTACCGCGGGCGCGCGATCAACGACCTCGTCCGCCGGATGATGTAGGAGGGGCGATGCCGAGCCGCACACGGAAGTTCCGAGGATTGCGCACCCACGGCCGGGGCATCAAAGCCGGCCGCGGCGCCGGCAAGCAGGGCGGGCGCGGCAATGCCGGCCTTCACAAGTACAAGTTCAAGTCGATGCTGATCTACGCCCCGGACCACTTCGGTCGGCACGGCTTCCAACGACCGCCCGAGATCGTCGCGCGCCCGACCGCGATCAATGTCGGCGAGCTCGAGGCGTTCGTCCCGGCCCTCGAGGCGTCGGGAGCGCTCTCGCGGGACGGCGAGGCGTTCGTGGCGGATCTGACGAAGGCGGGCGTCGACCGACTCCTCGGGAAGGGGACGTCCGAGCGGTCGTGGAAGGTCATCGTCGCGCACGCGACGCGCCACGCGCGGGAGAAGGTCGCGGTCGTCTCGCCGACGCCCCCCGCGCCCTCGGGGGCCGCGGGTTCCCCGTAGACTATATAAATCGGGCCCGAGGTCGTCGGCGGTTCGATGGCGGACGAGGAGATCCCCCGCGACAACCGTTGGGCGGTCGCGCTCGGGGTGGTCGGCGTCGCGCTGCTCGCCGTCATCTGGTACTGGGCGGCACCGACGCTCATCGCGTTCGTGCTCGCCGTCGTCATCGTCTTCGTCGTGATGGGATTGCTCTACCTGGGCCTCTCCTACACCGGCTCGCGTTCGCGCCTCTACGGGCTCAAACCGATCACGACACGGATGCCGGCCGTGACCCAGCCGAAGGGCCACGTCCATTTCCGGACCAAGATGTTCTGGACGATCGGGATCCTGCTCCTGTACTTCCTGCTCACGAACATCTATCTCTTCGGCGTCGACCAGGCGACCGTCATCGACCTGTTCCAGAGCTACCGCGCGATCCTGGCGGGGGCGCAGGGGACGCTCATGCACCTCGGGATCGGCCCGATCGTCACCGGGTCGATCATCATGCAATTATTCACCGGCGCGAAGATCATCAACCTCGACCTGACGGACGACGAGGACAAGGGGACGTACCAGGGGACCCAGAAGGTCCTCGTCATCGCGATGATCTTCATCGAGGCGGTCCCGCAAGTGTTCGGGTACCTCACCCCGTCGGCCAGCATCGTCACCTCACTCGGCGCGGCCTCGCCCGGGAACGGGCTCCTCCTGGCGAACACGATCATCATCGCCCAGCTCGTGTTCGGCAGCTACCTCGTCTTCCTGATGGACGAGGTGGTCTCGAAATGGGGGATCGGCAGCGGGATCTCCTTGTTCATCGCGGCGGGAGTCTCTCAGCAGATCATCCAGGGGACGCTCAACTGGGTCCCCCAAACTCCCGGGTCGCCCCTCTCGACGGGCAATCCGCCGAGCGGGACGATCCCGAAGACGATCTACTTCTTCACCCATTTATCGGCGACCCAGATGGCCGGCGGCGGCTGGGAGCTCGTCCTGTTACGGGCGCCCAATCCGATCATCGCCCTAATCGGCACGGCGGCGATCTTCTTCCTGGTCGCCTGGACCGAATCGACCCGGATCGAACTGCCGCTCTCCCACGCCGAGGCCCGCGGCGCCCGCGGCCGGTATCCGCTGCGTTTGATCTACGCGTCGAATATTCCGGTCATCCTAATGAGCGCCCTGCTCGCGAACGTCTCCGTCTTCACGATCCTCCTGTGGACGAACCCGACCCTGATCCACTTCCCGCTCATCGGCCATCAATGGTGGATAGGGTCGTACCCGACGGCCGCTCAAGCGACCGTGATGAACGTCAGTCAGACCACTCCGTTAACGGGCGGCGCGTACTATTTCTCGACGGTCAACGGCCTCGAGGCCTGGCTGTTACCGATCCTGAACTACCAGCAGTACGGGAGCTTCCTCGTCGGCCATACGTGGTGGCAGGGACTGGTCCACGTGCTCGTCTACTTCGGTGCCATGGTCGGCGGTTCGATCCTGTTCGCGAAGTTCTGGATCCAGACGACCAACATGGGCCCCGAGGCCGTCGCGAAACAGATCGAGGCGTCGGGCATGCAGATCCCCGGTTTCCGTAGAGAACCACGGGTGCTCCGCCGGGTCCTCGAACGGTACATTCCCGTCATCACGGTGATCTCGGGTGCCGCGGTGGGCGCGCTCGCGGCGGGCGCCGACCTGATAGGGACGCTCGGCAATGCCAGCGGGACGGGGGTCCTGCTGATGGTCGGGATCATCATCAACCTCTATGAGGCGATGGGCCGCGAGCAGCTGATGGAGATGAACCCGCTCCTCCGTCGGTTCCTCGGAGGCGAGACGTAGTCCCGTGCCGACGGACGAGGAGCCCCTTCCGTCGAGCCGCCCGGCGGCGAGCGACCTCTCCGAGTCCGAGGCGGCCGACGAGGCGGCGGAGGAGGAGGCGGAGACCGAGGCGTTGGCCACGACCCCGCGGCGACCCGCGGGCCCGACCTTCAAGATCTCCACGTTCATCTACGTCTTCCTCGGGATGGTCGGCCTCCTGATGATCATCGACACGCCGGCCCGCAACCAGATCGCGACGCTCCTCGGGATCAGCTCGACGGCCGGAGGGCCGCTCTACTACGCGATCGGATTCAACAGCCACTATCTCCTGGTCACGATGGCGATCGCCGGCGCGCTCGAGATGCTCATCACCGCGTTCGCGTACAACTACACCACCGACTGGATCAAGGCGGCGAAGGTCCAGAAGTGGAGCGCCGCCTTCCGCAAGGTCCAGATGGAGGCGATCCGCTCGGGCAAGAAGGACCGCATCGCGGCGCTGAAACCCCATCAGGAGCGGCTCACCCGCCTCTCGAGCGAGGTGTCGATCGCTCAGTTCAAGGGGATGGCGATCACGTGGTTCCTGCTGATCCTGATCTACACCTGGATCGGGCTCCTCATCGAGAACGCGACCGTCGCGGCCCAGACGGTGAGCTTGGGCGGCACCCAACTCAACCTCTACACCTTCAAGGTGTTCAATTACTTCCCGATCTGGTTCTTCATCTTCAGTCTGTACACGATCCCCTTCTCGCTCATCTTCCGCCGGATCCTGAAGAACTACTGGCTGCGGCGATACCTGGACCGGCAATCACCCCCACCCACTCCTCCGGCCCCGGGCGTGGCCGGGGGCTCGGCGTGATCGGGTGGGTCGTCGCCCTCGGCGGACCCCCCGGGAGCGGAAAATCGACGGCCGGGCGGATCGTCGCCGACCGGCTCGACCTCGAATACCGCTCCGCGGGCGAGATCTTCCGCTCGGAAGCGGCGCGGCTCGGGATGGACCTCGCGGCGTTCGGCCGGTACGCGGAACGTCATCCCGAGGTCGACCGTGAGCTCGACCGCACCATGCAGGCGCTCGCCCGCCCGGGCCGCCTCCTCGATGGTCGCATCCAGGGAGTCCTCTGCCGACGAAACGGCACGCCGGTCCGGTACGTCGTCGTAACGGCGGAGTTGGACGAACGGGTTCGTCGGATCGCTCGACGGGACGGTCAATCGCTCACGGAGGCCGCGGAGCAGGTCCGCGTTCGGGAAGCGAGCGAGCGCGCCCGCTACTCGACGTTCTACGGGATCGATCTCGACCGGGAGCCGGCGGACCTGACGGTCGATTCGACCCACCAGCGCCCGGCCGATGTGGCGGCGGCGATCGGCGAGTTCGTACGATCGCCGGGTCCCCGGAGCTCGGGATGACGGCCGACGCCCTGGACCCGGTCGCGACGCGGCTTAGGGAGGGCGCCTTCCTCCTGATCGACAAACCCCGCGGCCCGTCGTCGCACCAGGTGACCGCCTGGGCGCGCGACCTCCTCGGGGTCGACCGCGCGGGCCACGCCGGGACGCTCGACCCCAACGTGTCGGGACTCCTCTGGGTCGGGGTCGGACCGGCGTTGAAGCTCCTTCCGCTCGTCCTCGAGTTCCCGAAGCGGTACATCGGGGTCGTGGCGCTCCACGGGACGGTCGCCCCCCGCGAGCTCCGCCGCGTCCTCGAGGAGTTCACCGGACCGGTCTATCAGACACCGCCCGTGCGCTCCGCCGTCAAGCGGGAGCGACGGGTTCGCACGATCCATCGTCTGGAGCTGCTCGAGGCCGACGGGAGCCGTATCCTGATCGACGTCGTCGCCGACTCCGGGACCTACATCCGGACGCTCGCGGTCGACTTGGGGGAGGCCCTCGGCGTGGGAGGGCACCTGGAGGAACTACGGCGCATCGCGACCGGACCGTTCGACGAGCACCGGAGCGTCCCGCTCACGGCCCTGGCCGACGCCCTCGTACGCCGCCGCGACGGCGATCCCGCGCCGCTCCTCGCCCTGCTGCACCCGATCGACGAGGTCTGGCGCGAGTTCCCGGCGATCGTCCTCAAGGACTCGGCGGCGAGCGCGGTCGCCCATGGGGCCGGCCTCGCGAGCGGAGGGATCCTCGCGCTCCCGAGGACATTCTCCCGGGACTCCCGGGTCGCGCTCGTCAACCGCGCGGGAGAGCTCATCGCGACGGGCGTCGCGCTCCACGACTCGACGGAGATCGGTGCGGTCGCGCACGGGTGGGTGGTGAGCGGCACCCGCGTCTTTGTCGACCCCCACCGGTTCCCTGCCCTCTGGCAAGGACCTCGGACGGCGCGAAGTCGACCGCCGGTCGTTGACGGTGCCCGCTAGGGTTATCTTTTTCCCCCAGTCGAGCGCCAAGATGGCTTCGCCCGCGTCCGACCGGAACGGGGGAGGGACGCGCCTCCTCGGGGGATTGGCTCGATGGGTCATCCGGCACCCGTGGTATCCGATCGTGTTCTGGGTCCTCTTGTTCGTACTCACGGTACCGTTCCTCTCGCTCATCGGCTCGGTGACGACGAACTCGACCCAGTCAACCCCGGCGAATGCGCCGAGCTCGATGGCGAACGCCGAGCTCGCCCGGCTGTTCCCGAACACCACCGGAGGATCGTCGAGCACGATCCTGCTCGTCGGCTCGGACATGACCGACGCGAACGCCCAGGGGGTCGTCTTGAACGTGACCGCCGCGCTGGCCGCGGACCGTAGTCTTTCGAACGTCGGATCGGTCGACTCCGTCTACACCAGTTACGCATCGTACCTGGTGGGGCAGGCCCAGCTGGCGCTCGGCGTCGTCCACGCCGGGCTCTCGAGCACCCCCTCGACCCCGGTCGCGGTGAATCAATCGGCCGAGCTCCTCTGGGGCACGCCCGGGGTGTTCCTCAACGCCTGGGAGGCCGACGTGGCGAACGGCACGGAGCCTCCCGCCGCCAACTACGTAGCCTACCAGCAGGCACGCAGCGCGCTCGCCAACTCGAGCTCGTCGCTCGAGGTGCTTTCGGCGTTCTACCAAGGAACCCCCTCGGCGCCGGGGTTCAACAGTTCGACCGGATGTTGGACCGACCCACCGACCGTCCGCGCGTGCTCCGACACGACGGCTCGGGCGACCGAAGCCGGTCTCATTCCGACCCTCGTACCGAACCCGGCCGATCGAGCGATCCCCTTCGCGGTGCTCGCGACGTTGGGTCTCGAGAACGAGAGCCTCTGGCCGAGCGTGCAGTCGACGACCTCCCTCATCCTCGGCAACACTAGCGGTCTCTCCGGTGGCTGGATCCTGCGCGTCTGGCAAGCGTTCCCCTCGAGCACTCCGAGCCCCGACACGCTCTCGACCTGGGCGCAAGGGCTCGTGGCGGCGTCGACCCTCTCGGACGAACCGCTGCCGGTCCCCGCGGCGATCTACACCCAGTTCGTGGACCCCTCGGGCACCGCCCAGATCGTTCAGGTAGAGTTCACGGTCGCCGACGACGCGACGAACCATAGCGGCGGCGATCCCGTGTACTCGGACCTCCCGAAGATCGACGCGATCGTCCCCGGGGTCGTCCGCGCCTCCGACTCGACCCACTCGATCTCGTACGTTCAGACCGGCACCGCCCCGCTCGACCTCTTGAGCCAGACCGCGGTGAACTCGTCGATCGCGCTCGTCCTTCCGCTCACGGTCGGTCTGCTGCTCGTGATCTCGATGGTGTACTTCCGGTCGCCGATGACCCCGCTCGTCACGTTCGCGATCCTGGGCATCGCACTGGTCCTGGGGCTCGGCGGGACCGTGATGATCGGGGAGTTGGTGACCCACGTCGACTCCACGGCCCTCACCCTCGAGGAGGTCTTCGTGCTCGGGGTCGGGACCGATTATTCGATCTTCATGGTCGCCCGGTATCGGGAGGAGCTCGTCGGGGGGAAGAGCTCGGACGACGCGATCGTCGCGTCGATCTCCTGGGCCGGCCAATCGGTCGCCACCAGCGGGTCCACCGCCATCATCGCGACCCTCGCGCTCACGTTCAGCGGGGTCGCGTTGCTCTCCCAGTGGGGCGCCGTCCTCTCGCTCGCGATCCTGATCACCGTGCTCGTCTCGCTCACGATGGTCCCGGCCTGCCTCAAGCTGATCGGACCACGGATCTTCTGGCCGACGACCCGGGAACGTTTCCGGCGACGGGCCGCGGTCGTCGCGGAGCGGAACCGGACGGAACGGACGTACTTCTACCGGGTGGGCCGTGCGACGCAGCGCCGACCCGGAGTGACGGTCGGGGTGATCCTGCTCGTCTCCGTTCCGCTCATCATTATCGCTTTACAGGTCCCCCTCTCGTACGATTACTTTGCCCAATTGCCGAGCGGACACCCCGCGTCCGACGGGCTGAACCAGCTCGGGCAACACTTCGGCCCCGGCTTCGCTACGCCGTCCTTCGCGCTGGTCACGTTCGCGGCCCCGCTGCTGGTCGGCAATACTACGAACGCCACCGAATTCACGGACGTTGCGGCGCTGACCGGCCTCGCCAACTCCACCGCCGGGATCGCCGCGGTCTCCTCTCCCGTGGGGCCGGACGGGGCCTCCCTCTCCGACTGGCTCAGCCTCTCGACGATCCCCTCGGCCACCCGCGCCAATCTGATCGGAGCGCTGTCGGGGTTCGTGGGCACGGACGGACGCACGGTGCTCCTCTCGCTGGTGCCAGTGGGGGCCGGACTCTCGGTGGCGGCCGTGAACGCGGTCCAGTCGGTGGAGTCGTCGTTCGCGGGGTACGCGGCGTCCCATCCGGAAGTAACCGCGCTCGCGTACGGGGGCGGAGCGCCGACGATCAGTGACCTCGCCAACGAGACCGCGACCGCGACCGATTACCTCGTCGCCGCGGTCTCGATCGGACTCGTGCTCGTGCTCCTCGTCGTGCTCCGATCGTGGATCATCGCCCTGATGGCGATCGCGACGATCGGCATCTCGATCAGTTGGGCATGGGCGGTCACGTACCTCGTGTTCCAGGAATTGCTCGGTTTTCCGCTGTTCTTCTACGTTCGGACGATCCTGTTCATCCTCGTCCTCGGGCTCGGCATCGACTACAACATCTTCCTCCTGACCCGGGTCCGCGAAGAGCGGGTGCACGGCCGAAGCACGAGTGAAGCGGCCGTCGAGGCGGTCGCTCGAACGGGCGGGATCATCACCGCCGCCGCGCTGATCCTCGCCAGCGCGTTCGGGGCACTCCTGGTCGGTGAGTTCACCCTGATCCGGGCGATCGGGTTCTCGGTGGCCGTTGCCGTGGTTCTGGACGCGATGGTCGTGCGGACGTTCCTCGTCCCGGCCTCGCTCCAGCTGCTCGGCGAGCGAGTCTGGAGCCTGAGCGGCCGCCGGCCTCGCCCGACGACCGCCCCCGACGCTCCGTCGGCCGACCCGGGCGCTTCCGCTCCGGCCGCTCCCCCCACCGGCGTCCCCTGAATCCTCCGTCGCGCGGGCCTCGGACGCGTTACTTCGCGAGGAACTTCGCCCGGGCCCGCTCCAAGTGCTCGTCCACAGACGAGCTGTCGATGACGTCAACGACCGTACCGGCCGCGTCGATGAGGAACGTGACCCGTCGGGCGTTCCCTCGGGGGCCGAGCACCCCGTAGAGCGTGCCGACCTTCTTCGCTGAATCGGCGATCAGCGGGAACGGAAGTCCGTACTTGACCCGGAACGCTTGCTGGGCGGCACATTCATCGGTGCTGACGCCGACCACCGCCACCTTCTTCGCCCGGTACTCGGGGTAGACGTCCCGGAATCCCTTCGCTTCGATCGTGCAGCCCGGCGTGTCGGCCTTCGGATAGAAGTACAGGACGACCGGCGACCCGCGGACCGAGGAGAATCGAAACGGTGTTCCGTCGTGGTCCGGTGCCTCGAAATCCGGGGCCTTCTCTCCCATCGCGATCATCAGGCCGGCATCTCGCCGGGGATATTTTAGGTGAGAGACGAACCCCGGGTCTCGGGACGGCCCGGACTATCCGCTGCCGACCGTGACGAGGGTTTCGGTCGATTTCAGCCCCGGGATCCGGCGGATCTTATGCACGACCGTGTCGAGCGCCTCGTTGATGTGCGGGGCCTCGACCTTCACGATCAGGTCAAACGGGCCCGTGACGGCCTGCACCTCCGTAACGCCGGGGATCGCCTTCATCCGTCGTAGGACGTCGTCGAGTTTTCCGACGTCGATCTCGACGAGCAAGTAGAGCGTCTCCATCTCGGGCCCCGCAGTGGCACCGGACGCACCGGGACGCTCTTCAAGCTAGCGCGCGCGAGGAAAGAGCGCGGTCCCTTGCCCCCGGACTGCGGACTCGCCCGCCCAAAGTGTTATGGCTGGCCGGGGGCCGCACCCACCGCCCATGGACCTCGTCCTGCGCGATACACTCTCCGGTTCCCAGCGCGCGGTCCGTCGGCGGCCGGGGCATCCCCTTTCGATGTATGTCTGCGGACCCACGGTCTACGATGCGGCTCACGTCGGACACGCCCGGACGTACCTCTATTTCGACGTCGTGCGCCGGTTCCTCGAGGCCGAGGGGGTCCCGGTGCGCCACGTGATGAACGTGACGGACATCGAGGACAAGATTGAGGCGAGGGCGGCTCAACTCGGCCTTACCTGGCGAGCCCTGGCACGACGCGAGGAGCGAGGGTTCTTTCGGGACCTCGCCGCCGCGAACATTCTCCCGCCGCATCGGCGGCCGCGGGCCACCGAGTTCGTGCCCGAGATGATCCGGGTGGTCCGACGTCTCGTACGCACGGGTCGGGTCCGACGGGAAGGGGACGAATGGATCTACTCCCCACCGCCCCGCGGACCTCACGAGAACTTCCCGACGGACCGCCAGCTCGCAATCCACGCGGTGACCGAGCCCGGTCATCCGTTTCCGGAACGGGAAGGCGCCGCCGGGGAGTTCATGGTGTGGAAACGGCAGGCCCCGCCGAAGGCGTCGTGGCCGAGCCCCTGGGGCCGGGGGATTCCCGGCTGGCACCTGGAGTGCTACGCGATGGCCCAGAAGATCCTCGGAATCCCGGTCGACCTCCACGGAGGTGGCCACGACCTCATCTATCCGCACCATTACGCGGAGAACGAGGTCGCGCTCCAACTGCGAGGCACCGCGTTCGCGCGCGTGTTCCTGCACACCGGATTCGTGCTCATCGACGGGGGAAAGATGTCGAAATCTACGGGCAATTTGATCCCGCTGCGAACCGCGTTGGACGACGTCGGAGCCGCGGCGCTCCGTTGGTATCTTCTCTCGATTCCGTTCTCCCAACGTCTCGAATGGGACCCGGCCAAGCTCCATCGGGCCGCCGAGGAGTTGGCCGTCGTGCGCCGTGCGGTGCGCGCCTCGCTCGGCCCGAGCGTACGGGGCCGCGGAACGGCGGCCTCGATCCGACGCCTCGCCGGCGGGATCCGCAAAGAGCTGGCTGCCGGGCTCTCGACCGACCGGGCGTTCGCCCGGCTGCATTCTTGGGCGGAAGGCATCCAGGAGAGTCCGTCCACTAGAGTTTCCGCGGACGAACGAACCGCCGCCCGTCAGGAGTTCCGTTCGATCGAGGAACGGACCGGACTCTCGTTGCTCTAGTGCCCGTTCCGGTCGACGATCAAGCTGAGACCGTTGCCGCCGCCCATACAGAGGGTGGCGAGTCCGAGCGACCGCTGGGAGCGGATGAGCTCGTGCACGAGGGTGACCACGATGCGGGCACCGCTGGCCCCGATCGGATGGCCCAAGGCCACCGCGCCGCCGTGGACGTTGAACTGCTCCTCCGAAAAGTCGAACGTCCGCTGCACGGCGATCGAGGCCGAAGCGTACGCCTCGTTGTGTTCCACCCGGTCAAAATCCGCGGGGCGTAGTCCCGTGCGCTCGAGGTGCTTGCGGACCGTAGGGATCGGGGATTCCATCACATCCCGGGGGTGCACCCCGCTCTCCGCCGCCGAATGGATCCACGCGATCGGCTTCGCTCCGCGCTCTCGCACTTCGCGCGGGCTCGCCAACACGAGCGCGGCGGCGCCGTCCGAAAGCTTGGACGAGTTTCCCGCGGTCAACACTCCGTCCGGTGCAAATGCCGGCGGGAGGCGCGCCAGTTTCTCGAGGGTGGTGTCGGCGCGCGGCGCCTCATCGTGGTCCAGGCCCGCCCCGCCGGGAGTCCATTCGCCCGGGACGGCCACCAGCTCGGGACCGAACGTGCCCGCCGTGACGGCCGCGGAGGCTCGAAGGTGGCTCCGCAGCCCGAACGCGTCGACGTCCCCCCGCGTCAAGTGAAATTTCTTCGCGATCCGCTCGCCGGTGAGCCCCATGATCTCGTGCTCGTCGTAGGCGTCGATCAGGGCATCCTGTTGCATTCCGTCGACGAGGGTGTGAGGACCGGGTGAGCTGCCCCAACGCATCCCGCCGTCCAGCAGGTACGGAGCGTTCGACATGCTTTCCATCGCCCCGACGACGACCCGGTCGAACTCGCCGGCGAGGATCGCCAGGTACCCCCACTGGATCGCTTTCATCCCCGAACCGCAGACCATGTTGACCGTCGCGGCCCCCACCGAATCGGGAACTTCGGCGCCGCGGAGCACCTGACGGGCCGGATTCTGGCCTGCGCCCGCCTGGATCGCCTGACCAAAGAGCACCTCCTCGACGTCGCCGGGAGTCCAGCCCGCTCGTTCGATCGCTGCCCGAGCGGCCAAGGTTCCGAGGCGGGTGGCGGGGACCCCACGGAGCGCTCCTCCGAACCGACCGATCGGAGTCCGGACGGCCGAGAGGATGGCGACCGGACGTTCCGAGTTGGCCGGCATGATCGGTCGACCGGGGGCCGGATTAAGACTGTAACGACCGCGAGCGGAGCGAACGGGCCGCGCTAGTCCTCTTCGACGCGAGGCGCGAGGAGGTACCGTCCTTCTCCGCGACCGGAGCCCATGGCGAACTCGACCTTGAGCGGGTATTCGTTGCCGACATGGAGCGTCGTATCCTCCGCCGAGATCGACTTGACCATCGCGGAAAAGAAGTCGAGCGGATACATGCTCTTGACCGCCTCCTTCACGTCGAGCTTCGTCAGGTTCTCCTTGGCGATGCGGAGGTCGAGCTGATCGGTCTCCCCTTCCGAGTGCATCGTGAACGCCTCGGGATCGAGGGTCAGGGTCACGTGGTCAGTGAAGCTCTCGCTGCCGCGAATCCCTTGGCGTAGGTCCTCGGTCTTGACGGTCACGCTGGCCGGAGGGCTCACGTTCGGCACCTTGGGGTCGGTGATCCCCGCCGGGTCGACCACGGCCATCTGCCGGATGACTCGGCCGAGAGAGGCGACGAGTCGGTTCTTGCCGTCGAACTGGAAATCGATGACGTCCCCGGGTTTCGACAGTCGAAGGACCTCCTTCAACTTCTCGACGTCGACCCCGAGCTCGGTCGGTTCCCCGGTGAACTCCTCGAAGACCGCCTTGTGCAGCTTCAGGACCAACATCGCCACATGCGACGGGTCGACCGCCTTCGCCTCAAGACCGTCCTTGGAGATGGTGAGTTTGACCTCGCTCACGAGAGTGGAGACCACCTCGACGACCTCGCGGAGGTTCTCCATCTTCATCCGGAGCTTGAACATCGTAATCCTCGGGGCGGACCACATCGACCCCCTCTAAAAAGCCTTCTGGCATGCGGGGACGGAGCAACGCGTTTCTCTCTCGGAGATTCTGTTCTCAGTCGTGACCGAGCTCGCGTATCTGCCCGACCTCGCCGCCGCGTATGTCCGAACTTTCCGCGCCCGCGCGACCGCCTTGCCGCCGGGCGCGGTCGTCCTCGACCGTACCTTCTTCTACCCGACCGGTGGCGGTCAACCCTCCGACCGCGGGGTCCTCCGAACGGAGGGCGGCGGGAATCTCGAGGTCATCGACGTCGTCCGGTCCGGCCCCGGCGTGATCCATCGGATCCGGGCGGACCCCGAGATCGCGCGGGCCCTCCGCGTCGGGGTCGAGCTCGAGGGAACCCTCGACTGGGAGCGACGCCATCGCCACATGCGTCTCCACACCGGCCAGCACTTACTGAGCGCTCGAGTTTTCGCCCGCACCGGGCTCCGCACTCGGAAAGCGAATCTCGCGGGCTCCGGAGCGACCATCGACCTCGAGGGCCCTCTCGCTCCCGATGCACTCGAATCGGTGATGAGGGACGTCCGCGATGCCGTCGACCGCCCTCGACCCGTGACGATCCGACTCGTTCCTCGGGCCGAGTGGGACGCGCACCCGTTCGCGGGCCGGTCGGGACTCGTTCCCCTGCCCACCCAGGTCGACCCGGTCCGGGTCGTCGAGATCGACGCCGCCGATGTCTGCCCCTGCGGAGGTACTCACGTGCGGTCCACCGGAGAGATCGGTGAGGTTCGGGCCCTGCCGATGGTTCCCCTCCCCGGGGGCGCCTCTCGCGTGGCCTTCACTCTGGTCGCGGGCGGGCTCGCCACTCCGCCCGAGTGACCCCGTAGACGTAGACGTCGTGCCACCGCGCGTGGTGGAAGAGGGCGGAGCGCAGCGTGCCCTCGCGGCGGAATCCGAGGCCCTCCACGAGCCGATACGACGCGGTGTTCTCGACGTCACAGGTCGCGCCCACCCGTTCGACGGGCGTTGAGTCGTAGAGATGATCGACGAGCAGCCGCACGGCCTCCCGCCCGAACCCCTTCCCCCGGGCCGACGGGTCACCGAGTACGTACCAGACGTCCACGTACTCGAGGACGGGATGCGCCTCGTAGTGGCCCACAAAGCCGATCGGACCCGGTTTCCCGCGCCGTTCGACAACGTATCGCGGGGCGAGCGACGCGGGGTCTTCGGGAGCCGACTCGACCGCGCTAACGAATCCGTCCAGAGTGTCCACCGAGAATCGGTCGTAGGGGGCGACGATCTCCGGGTCGTTGTACCACCCAAACAGTCGAGGATAGTCCGACGGGACGAGAGGGCGGAGCCGGACGCTCGGCCCCTCCAGCTCGGTCATCGCGTCGGCTAACTTCCGGGGCTCCGCTCGCGGCCGGGTCCCGGAAGGCTCGCGGCCGGTGGTTCATCGACCTCGATCTCCCGTTCGTCGACCTCGCCCCCGTCGCTTTCCCGGAGATGTTCGAGCGCCTTTCGGTGACCGCTCGGCGTCAGGGAGAACACATGCTTGGGCTCAGAGTACCCGACCACGTACTGAGTGCGCCGAAAGACCATTCGCGACATCTCGAGGGATCGGAGCGCATTCTTCAGCACCGCGGGGTCCTCGTTCGCGAACTTGCGGGCGATGCCGAACTCGGTCGTCCACTGGTCGGCCTCGAACCGTATCTGCTGACCCCGATGTTCCAGGAGGTGAAGCAAGAGCGAACGCTCGAGTCGCTCCATATCCCCCTGCGCCATATCCCTCGGGCGGACTCTCAGGAAATCGTCGTGATCTCGTAGTTCACGTCGAGGCCCTTGAGGCGACCGTGCATCTCCGCCACGAGACGAATGACGTTCTCGAGGGCGGCCTTTTCCTTCCACTTGTAGACGAAATCGTGCATTCCCATGGACTCCTCGAAGCCGAGTTGCCGCATGACCTCCATCACCTTGAGAGGGTCCGCGCCCTCGGAATGGAAGGTCATCCGGACGTAGGTACGCATGGCATCGCTCCCCGCGGCCGCGCCCTCGGGGGTCTCGATATCGTGTTTAGGCGACCGTCCGTTTATATATGCTTCTCTGAGTGAGCCGCCACTCGACATGGTGAACGGACGGTCTCTGGGCCCCGCGGTGGTCACCGGCGGTGCGGGTGCCATCGGTTCGGTGCTCGTACGAGAATTGCTCGCCCAGGGGCGAGAGGTTCGAGTCATCGACAACCTTTCGAGAGGGCGACGCGAACATCTTCCGGGTCCCGGGACCAAGGGACTCTCCCTCACGGTCGCCGACCTCAAGGAACCGGCCCAATACGCCTCCGTGTTCGACGGCGCGTCCGAAGTCTGGCACCTCGCAGCCAACAGCGACATCCGTCGAGGGACGAACAACACCCGACTCGACCTGGAAGACGGCGCCCTCGCCTCCTACAACGTGGTCGAAGAGGCTCGCCGACACGACGTCCCCCGCGCTATGTTCTCCTCGTCGAGCGTGGTCTACGGATTCCCTACCGTATTCCCCACCCCCGAGAGCTACGGCCCCCTGCGACCCGAGTCGTTGTACGCCGCGGGCAAGCTCGCCGCGGAGGCATTCTTCTCCGCCTACGCGTACAGCTACGGCTCCCGGGTCCACATGTTCCGGTTCGCGAACATCATCGGACCGGCGATGACGCACGGGGTGCTCTACGACTTCTTCGCCAAGCTGCGCGCCGACCCGAGCCGTCTCGAGGTCCTCGGCGACGGCCGACAAGCCAAGAGCTACCTGAGGACCGAGGACTGCGTCGCGGCGATGCTCCTCGCTTCGGAGACGGCGCCGGAACCCGTCAACATCTTCAATCTGGGCACGGCCGACCGGATCTCGGTGCGAGAGATCGCCGAGAAGGTCGTGGCCGCTCATGGGGGCCAGGCCCGCATCGACTTCACGGGGGGAGCTCGGGGGTGGGTCGGGGACGTGCCGCAACAACTACTCTCGATCGACCGGATCCTCGCGCTCGGGTGGCGACCCCGATGGACGAGCGCCGCCGCCGTCGACAAGTCGATCGCGGAACTCATCGCGAACCACACTCCCGCCGCCCCCGCACCCTAGGGCGAGGTCGGTAGACCAGCTACGCTGTGGTAGACCTCCAGGTACTGCTCGACCACTCGCGGCCAGGAGAATCGCTCTTGGGCGACTGAGCGCGCGGTGTCGCCGATGTGGCGCCGGAGCCCCGCGTCCCTTCCGAGCTCGGTCGCTCGCTGCCGAATGCCCGCCACGAAGGCGGCGAGGTCCGAATCCGGCACGCACCATCCCGTCCGTCCGTCCTCCACGAGCGTCTCGACCGCCGGACCCCCGAGGACGGGAAGACCGGCCGAGAGCGCTTGGACGACGGTGCCGGGTAACAGTTCCGCTTGGCTCGGGTGCACGAGGAAGTCGCTGGTCGAGTAGTGCGCCGCGAGGGTCACCTCGGCAACCTCTCCGACGATCTCCACGTGGTCCCCGACGGCCCGGACTCGGTCGGCATACCCCCGATCCGGCGTCGGTCCGACCAGGACGAATCGCAGGCCGGTGCCCTTGAGCGCCTCGGCGGCGAGTTCCCATCGCTTGAACGGGGACACCACCCCCACCCCGAGGGCAACGCCGCCGGTACGGTGCTCCCAGTCCGGCCGGAAGTGCTTCGCGTCCACGCCGAACGGAATCACCGCGATCGGTCGGCGCGTCGACCGGACCGCCGCCCGCATCGTTCGCGCCAGGGATTCGGTGAGTGCGACGGGGGCCGCGGCGCGGCGCACGGCCCGACGCTCGAGCCAGTACCCCCACCGGTGGGAAAGTTGCGCTCGGTAGTACCAGTGACGCGAATGCGAGGTATAGACGTACGGACGCCCGCCGAGCGCGAGACGGTTCGCGACCACCGGGGAGTTCACGTGAACGACGTCGTACTTTTCCGCTCGGAGGAGGCGGGGCAGCTCCCAGGCGAACGGGTACTCGTCCCGATTGCGGCGGTGGCGGACCCGGTTGACGACGATGGGTTCGTGGCCGGCGGCCGCGAGCGCGCCCCGAAGTTCCCAGATGAACCGCTCGGTGCCTCCGTAGCCAGTGGGGGGGATGGGCTCGACCCCGCCGCCGACCAAGACAATGCGCACGGCTTCCTCACCGCCCCGTGGGATTAAGGGGTACCGGCAATCTCTTCGGGTCGACTGTCGCGCCCGCACGCCGGGCCCGATCGAGCGTAAGCAATGGGGACCGTATGCGTCGAGGTGGCGGTCCTCGACGACCCGCGACTCCTGGACGCGCTCGACTCCCTGGGTACCCAGGTCCGACTTCCCGACCGGGTACTGATCGCGGCCTCCACCAGAACTCCGGAGCCGCTGCTGGAGAGCGCACGCCGGCGGCTGGGGAGGGTTCCCGTCGACACGGTCCGCTTCGCCGGGTACACTGTGGACGCGCGCGCCGGGGCGATCCCCTTGCTCCGGGAAGACACCACCGTGTTCTTGGACTCGGACGAGCGCGCCCCTCCTGAATGGTTAGGGCAGATCGTCGCCCCGATCGAATCTGGCTCGGCCGCGTTCGCCGGCGGCCCGACTCGGCCGATTCGGCCGCCTACAAATGCGATCGAGCGGTACCTCGCCCTCCTGGAGGAGTCGATCTACCAGGACCTGGTACCCCAGCGCATCACCTACCTCCCGTTGCAGAACATGGCATGGAAGACGTCGGTACTTCGGTCGCTGGGCTTCGACCCTCGAATCCAGGGCGCGGAAGACCACGACCTCGAAGCGCGCGCGGCCCGAGCGGGGGTGAAGGGGGTGTTCGTTCCCGAGGCGTTCGTTTATCATGACAAGAGCAACGAAACCAGCCTCCTGCGTTGGGCCCGCAAGCGGTACGCCCACTATCTTGTCCCGATGGCGATCTCACTGTTGAAGAACGGCGAGATGGGCGGCCGAATCGAGGAGCGTCGGCGTCCGGTGCATCATCCCCTGCGGTACTTCGAGGCCGCGATGAAGCCGGCCGCGCTGCTGCACGCGACGGTGCGCTGGCGTCGCCTACGCAACGAAAAAACCGCGTGAGCTCCTCGAGCGAAATCGACGTGTTCTGGCGGTTCGCGGCCCCCGCGCGGAAAACCTTATCCGACCCCCCGTTTCGGCGGGGCCATGCCGCCAGAGACCGCCCCCGCCCACGGGGTGACCAAGTCGGGAGAGATGGTCCGACTCGATTACGACCTCTGGGCCGAGGGAGGCGCGAGGACCGATCTCGTCGACACTACCCACCTCGAGGTCGCGCAGGAGGCGAAGGTGCCGGTCACCGAGGGTCAACACTGGGGCCCGCGCCCCCACCTGATCGGCGGAGAGTACTTCCCGGGGGCCATCGAGGCCGCCCTGACCGGAGCCAAGGTCGGGGAGGATTTCGAACGGGAGTTCGCGCCGGCGGAGGCGTTCGGCGAACGCGACCCGAAACTGATCGAGCTGTACTCCATGCACGAGATCTCCCGACTGCCCGAGATGCGGAGAGAGGACGCCCATCTCGACGTGGGGACCGTTCTCACGATCGAGGGTCGACGAGGACGCGTGGTCACCCTGACCGCGGCCCGGGTTCGGGTCGATTTCAACCCGCCGTTCGCCGGGCGGAAGGTCCGGGGCAAGTTCAAGGTCGTGGACCGGATCACCGAGCCGGCCGAGCAAGTCCGGGGGATCCTCGAGCTCCTTTACGGACGAGGCTCGGAATTCCACATCGAGACTCACGAGAAGACGATCACCCTCCAGATCCCCGACCGTTCGAAGTTCGACATTTCCTGGATGGCCGCGAAGCCGAGGATCGTGGACCGCCTGAGGAGCCAACTCCGCCCCGAGACGATTCGGATCGTCGAGGAATACGTCACCCCGGTATCCGATAAGTCCGCGAAAAAGGATGACGCGGAGAAGGCGAAGCCCTCGGCAGGGGAGAAGGCGGCCGGCCACGAGACTCACCGTGCCCACTCGACCTCCAAATCCGAAGCTAAGTCGGAGCGAAAGGATGAGCACGAGAATTCCTCGGCCCACGAGGGGCACACTCACCCCGCCGAGCCGACGTAACCCCTCGGGACCCAGGGGTCGCCGGGCGTCCCGAGGAGCGCGAGGCACGCCCGACCCGCCGGTCGCCCGCCTCTCCGGAACGAACGCGAAGCACTTGAATCGGTCGGCCGTCGGACCTCTCGATGCCCGAACCGGTCCCGCCAGTGCCACCGGCGTTCCTCATCGTGACCTTCGCCGCCGCGATCGCGGTCGGGGTCGCCGTCATCCTCCTCGGGATCCACGGCCAGCTCGGGGGCCCGATCCCGTGACCGAGTACGACCCGGTCCTTTCCGAGGAGAGATAAATCCCCCGAACGTCGTTCCGATGATGAACGCGACCTCCCAAGCCTGGACCGACGACCAGAATCGGGGTGCGAACAAGGGTTGGATCGCGGGGGCCCTGGTGGTCGTCGCCGTGCTGGTGATCGGGGCGGCGTTCTGGTTCAGTTACCATCCGTAGCCGGCCCCGGAGTGACGGCGGCCCGGGGTCTGCGGTAGAAGTACACGTCGGTCTCGGCGTCGTACACTTCCGGCGTCCAACCGACGATCTTGTGGCAGTGACTGACCACCCGGGCGCCGGGCGGGAGTTCCGCCTCGAGCTTGGGACGCAGCCGTATCATCGCCCCGGGCCACAGGAAGGCGGTGACCACCGTCGCCTCTCGGAAATCCAGAGCGAACATGTTCCCCCAGCGGATCGTGATGCGGTCCTTCAACGGCCCCGCCGCCCGACGGAGTCGCAGGACCACGACGCGGATCGGCTCGACCTCCACCCCCACGACTCGCGCACGGTAGATGCGGGCTGCACGAAAGACGATCGCGCCGGTTCCCGCCCCGAGGTCGTAGACGGTATCCCGAGGTCCGACTTCGGCGAGCCGGAGCATCGTCTCGACCGATCGCCGCGGGGTGGGTTGATAGCCGGCTCCGAACGCGAATGACGCGAAGACGAAGTAGGCGACCACCGCGACGGCGAAGAGGAGCAACCCGGAGAGGAGCAGCGGGTCGATCGCCATGGGGTCTTACGTTCCCGGGCGGGTCCTTCGGCCGAGCTGCGCCGCGGCCGTCCGGGGATCCATCGTCCGATCGACGACCCGGTCCAGCACTTTTCGAAGGCGGGGGTCCCGGTTGAGTCGCACCGACAACTCGCGGCCGACGCGCTCCCGCACGAGCTCCACGATTTCGGCGGAGAGTCGACGACGTTCTTCGATCGCCCGTTGGCCCGAGGAGTCGAGAAATCGCTCATGGGCCTCGACCGCCGACCAGAGCCCGTCGATCCCCGAGGGGGGATTCGTCGAGGTCGAAACCACCTTGGGGGTCCAGCCCGAGCGCGGTGCGCCGAGACCGACGAACTCGGCGAGATCCCTTCGAGCGAGGTCCGCTCCGGGCAGGTCGGCTTTGTTGACGCAAAAGACGTCCGCGATCTCGAAAAGCCCCGCTTTGAGCGTCTGGACCTCGTCCCCGAGATGGGGGACGAGTACCACGACACTCGTCGACGCGATGTCGCGGACCGCGATATCGACCTGGCCGCTCCCGACCGTCTCCACGAGGACGACGTCGAACCCCGCCGCGTCCATCAGACGGGCGACCTCCCGGGTCGCGGCGGCGACTCCACCCGGTTCCCCTCGGCTCGCCATCGAGCGAAAGAAGACTCCCGCGTCGTCCGCGCGTCGCTCGAACCGGATCCGGTCGCCGAGTACCGATCCACCAGTGTACGGGCTCGAGGGATCGACGGCGACGACCGCGACCGTTCGGTCGAGTTCGCGGAGACGCGCCACGATCAGATTGATGAGGCTCGATTTACCGACCCCGAGCGGACCCGCGATCCCGACGATCGGGGTGCGACCGGTCCGAGGGTAGAGGGCCCGGGAGACCGGCGCGGCCGCCGGGTCCCGGTCCTCGACTTCCGAGATGACGCGGGCCAACACCCGACGATCGCCCTCCAGGATCGCCCGGGCCGCGGGCGGGATCCGTGCGGGGCGCTTCATGCCGCGCCGCGCCCAAGCCGTTGCGCGGTCGTGACGATCTCCTGCAGCGTCGTGCCCGGACCGAAGATCGCCCGGATCCCGGCCTTCTTGAGTCGCCGGGCATCCTCGTCGGGGATGATCCCTCCGGCGAAGACCGGAATGTCCCCGGCTTTCTCCTTCTTCAGAAGCGCCAGGACCTTCGGGAAGAGCGCCATATGCGCGCCCGACAGGATCGATAGTCCAATGAGGTCGACATCCTCCTCGAGCGCCGCGCGAACGATCTCCTCGGGGGTCTGACGCAACCCGGCGTAGATCACTTCGAAGCCGGCATCCCGGAGAGCGCGAGCGACGACCTTCGCTCCCCGATCGTGTCCGTCCAGTCCGGGCTTTGCGATCAGCACTCGGATCGGTGACGCCTTCGGTGAACGTGGCATCGAGTCCCTTCCCTAAAGCGGGAGCGGCGGGGAAAAGCTTTCGTGTCCCTCGGCGCGCCTCGGAAATCGGACGGTCCGCGCTTCTGGTCAGATCCGGGCGATGATGTCGAGCACCAGGTTCCCGGCGAGCAGCGCCGAAACCGCGCCCGCCGCCATCAGCACTAGGAACGGGATCTGCGGCGTGACCCAGACGCGATCGACCCCCTTCGCCTCGAGTTCTTGGGCCGCACGGACCCGCTCCCGTCGGTCGTCCTCGGAGGTCTCCGGCGCGCTCTCGGCCCGACCCTCCGCGCTCAGCGGGTCCTTCAGCCAGACGAATCGGTGAGGAAGGTCGCTAACTTTGATCAGGTAACCCGAGAACCCCCGGGGAAATTGAAACTCGCCCCGCGCGGCGTTGCGCACACCGAGACCGACGGGGATCACAACGGAGAGCAGGGCAGCGTCCACGAGCAGATTGAAGGAGAACGGAAAGATGGCGAGGAGAGCGGTGACGGAGGCGGGCTGAGGAAGCGGCGGATTGATGAATAGCGGGACGAGCACGCCGGCGATCATGAGGGCCTTTGCGTCCGCTCCTCCGTAGAGCACCCCCACTTCGAACAGCCCTCGGGCGAACAACACGGTCAGCAGGAGCGCGAGGGCCTCGACGGGGACCTGACTCGGTCCGATGCCGACCCGCCACGCTACGGCGGCGACGACCCCGATCACGACGAGGTAGGCGCCCGCCTCGATCGGGTCGGCGAATGGTTCGTACTTCGTCCCCAGCAGATCATCCCACGGAAACAGGTGTTGCAGGGTAAGGCCCCCGACGACCGTCCAGATCACGACCGGGAGGAGCCCCCCCGGGCTCAGCGCGACGATCCCCAGTCCGACTCCGAGAACTCCGAGGACCTGCCAGAGGTGGTCGGTTACCTCTCGCTCGCGCCAGTCGGCCACCGCCGCGTAGCCGAGCCCACCCAGCAAGAGGGCGACCTGCGCGGCGAGGATCGCCTCCCCGACGCTGGTCAGTCCCGTCCACCCCCCGTGCGCCGTTGCGACGGTGGGCCGCCCTCTTAAGGGCGAGGACGCGGTCGCAGTGTCGCGACCGGCGCGTTCCTTTTCTACGCTCGCCCGCTAGTATCTCCCAATGGTCGCGACGTCGGGGGGGAACGGGGACACGCCGCCGTCAGCTCCGAGCCGCACGGAGGGGACGCCCATCCCCGGAGGGCGCCGCCGTTGGATCTGGCCGACGCTCGTAATCGTCGTCGTCGTACTGGCGGTAGTCGCCGCGCTCTTCGCCACCGGTATCGTTCGATTCGGCCAGCCGAACTCATCGAGTCCGGCGTACGAGATCTTCTCCCAGGCCGAGTCCACCGCACAGTCGGGCGCCAACTCCGTGGCGGGGGGTCCGTGGTACGCTGCCTTCGGTGCCGGGGTGTCGACGCCGGATGCGGTGCTCGAACCGACGACGAACCTCTCCGGTCTCCTGCAACTCGTCAACTGTACGATCACGTGGACCCACGGCGAACCGGCGAACATCGCCATCCCCGCCACCGCTGCCAGCGCTTCCACCGGCGCCGCCGCCTACTGGACGTTCGGTTTGAAGAACGACTCCAACGCCCTGCTCGTGGAGACCGTATCGGACGGTACGCCGTCCGCGGTGTTCGTGGCGAGCGGATCGAACTGCACCCGGACCGTGGCATTGCTCTCGACGTTCCCGGCCGGCACCGTCGACTCTCCCCAGGTCATCTCCGCCGCGAATGCGGTGGGCGGCGCCGGCTTCCTCGCCGCGCATCCGAATTCGACCGAAGTGTGGGGGGCCATCGCGGGGTTTAGCGACTTCGGAATCAGCACGAGCCCGTTGTGGTACGTGGAATACACAGCGTGCGCCTTACCGTCGTCGATCGACGCGACCGGGCCGTTCTTCAACGCCACCGTCGGAGGCACATCGGGGGTCGTGACGATGCACTCGAACGGAACCGCGAACTGCGCGCTCTCCGTGCCGACCGGGCTGGCGCTCGCCCTGCACGACCCTGCCTCGCCGGCCGCCGCCCGAAAAGCTATTTAAATAGCCTCCAACTGCGCGGCCGCACCTTACGAGGGTTCATGGTCGAGTATAAGCTCGTCATCTCCGAGCGGGAGAAATCCATCGCACGAACGGTAGGGGACCCGCAAGCCGCCGGCTTCCTGGGCAAGAGGATCGGCGAGACAATCGGTGGTGAGCTGATCGGGGCGACGGGGTACACTTTCCGAATTACCGGGGGAACGGACAAGAGTGGGTTCCCGCTCCGACCGGACCTCCCGGGGGCCCGGCAGACCCGACTCTATGTCGGGAACGGCTTCGGATTTCATGCGCCTCGTCTCGGCATGCGGCGGCGCCGAACGTTCCGCGGCAACACGGTCAGCGAGGACACGGTCCAGATCAACCTGATCGTGGAGCAAAAAGGCGGGAAACCGCTGGCGGAGCTTCTCGCGGCGTCATGAAGGTCCCCCGGCAGCCCGAGGTTAACATCGGTCTCGTCGGCCATGTAGACCACGGGAAGACAACCCTCACCCAGGCCCTCACCGGCGAGTGGACCGACCGTCACTCCGAGGAGTTGAAACGAGGGATCTCGATCAAACTCGGCTACGCGGATGCGGCGTTCTACCGCTGCCCCAAATGCCCTCCCCCCTCCGGGTTCTCGACGGAGCCGGTGTGCCCGAACTGTGGTGGCGAGGCGAAGTTCCTGAGGTCCGTTTCGTTCGTGGACGCCCCGGGTCACGAGACCCTGATGGAGACGATGCTCTCGGGGGCCGCGATCATGGACGGCGCTCTGCTGCTGGTCGCCGCCAACGAGAAGGTGCCCCAACCGCAGACCCGAGAGCATCTGTACGCCCTCGATATCATCGGCGTCCGCAAGGTAGTGGTCGTCCAGAACAAGATCGACCTCATCTCGTCCGAAGCGGCGGAAGAGAATTATCGGGAGATCGTCGAGTTCCTGAAGACCTCCCCGATCGCGGAGGCGCCGGTGGTGCCGGTGAGCGCGAACCACCGGGTCAATATCGACGCGTTGATCGGCCAGATCGAAGAGACGATTCCTACCCCGGCCCGGGACGCCGCGAAACCACCGCTCATGTATGTCGCGCGCTCGTTCGACATCAACCGCCCCGGGACTCGTCCTCGCGAGTTGCGCGGCGGGGTGTTGGGGGGTTCCCTCATCCAGGGAAAGATCACCCTCGGCGAAGAGATCGAGATCCGCCCGGGCACCACCGGGGCCGCCAACGGCACCTCCGAGTCCCTGACCACCAAGGTGACGTCCATCGTTTCGGGGGGTCGGGAGTGGAAGGAACTGCGACCGGGAGGCCTCGCCGCGATCGGGACGAGCCTCGACCCTTCCCTCGCGAAGGGAGACGGACTGACCGGTCGCCTCGTCGGCACCGCCGGGACTCTCCCGCCGGTGAGCCAAAAGATCCGACTCAAAGCGACACTGCTCGATCGCGTCCTCGGCGCGCAACGCGAGATGAAGGTCGAAAAGATTCGGACCAGCGAGTTGCTCGCCGTCACGGTCGGCACGACCGTCGCGGCCGGCAAAGTGACGAGCGCCCGGGGCAACGAGGTCGAGCTCTCGCTCAATCGCGCCGTTACGGTCTTCTCGGGGAGCCGGGTTGCGATATCGCGCAAGATCAACGCTTGGCGCCTGATCGGATACGGGATCGTGGAGGGGGGGACGAAGTGAGGCCCGACCTCCTCGAGATCCTGCGTTGCCCAGTCTGCCGGGGAGAGCTCGGTCTCGTCACTCGTCGGACGGAGGGGACGGAGATCATTGAGGGTACGCTGACCTGTGCGGCCTGCGCGGTCGACTACCCGATCCAGGACGGGATCCCCGACCTGCTGCCACCGGACGAGCGCGACTGAACTCCCGACGGGCGCCGAGCCGTTGGCTCGATCTTCACTCGTCGATAAGTTCCGCAGTCGCAAAGGGCTCCCGGCGAGGAGAAGTTCCGGTCGAGCCGAAGGGTTAAGCAGTGTCGGGCCGGACGACGCCCGATGTCATCCCGCCGGGACTCCGACGACCCGTCGTCCAACGGGGGCGACCTCGAGGAAACCGAGGAACGGACGACGAGTTCCCGCCGCGCGTCCCGACGGCCTCCCCCCCATCCCTCGAAAAACCGAGGCCCCGTCCGGCGATGGAGCTCGAGCCGGGACACTGACGAAGAGGACGACGACGACCTCGAGCCGGCACCCGGTCGTCGGGGGATCCTCCACCGTGAGCCGCGACCGGTCTACTGGCGCGCGCGGGATTCGCTCTACTTCGAACCGCTCGTCGCCGTCGCGATCATCGTCGTGATGTTGGTTGGTCTCTACGCGTACACCCAGAACTGGCCCCCCGTCTACGTCGTCGAATCCGACAGCATGCAGCACGGGTCCACGGACATACTGGGAGTGATCAACACCGGCGATCTGGTCCTCGCTCAGCGACTCCCGACGAACCAGATCACCACGTACGTGGCCGGTCTTCAGACCGGATATTCCACGTACGGGGAGTACGGGGACGTGATCCTCTACTCGGCCAACGGTCAGGGTTCGACCCCGATCATCCATCGGGCCATCATCTTCCTCCAGTGGGACCCCGCGACCTCGTCGTACAACGCCACCGGCCTCGCGGGGCTCCAATCCGCCGGAAGGTGCGGAAACGCGAGCGGTGCGGTCTACGCCACCCCCGGCACGCTGAACGACTGTGGAACCACCGACCTCACCGGCGCGCTCGACCTCATTCATGTCGGTTGGAATTCGGTGAACGTGAGCATCGACCTCTCGTCGCCGAGCCTCGGGCGCCACTCCGGTTTTCTAACGATGGGAGACAACAACTTCGAACCGACCGGATGCTCCTCCAACTGCGAGGGACTTCCGGACCAGCAGACGGGGCTCAGTGAGTTGGTCGAACCCGGGTGGATCGTGGGGGTGGCCCGAGGGATGCTCCCATGGTTTGGGGCGATCAAGCTCGTCCTCGAAGGAAACGCCGGCAGCGTTCCCCCCCAGTCGTGGCAGTTTCTGGGCCTGACCGTCGTCGGCCTCATTCTCCTGGCCTTCGGGATCCACTACGCCCTTCGGGCTGAGGGAATCGAGGACGAACGCCGAAAGGAGGAGGAGGACGCAGAGGCCGAGGCGGCGGACGAGTTGCACGCGTCGTCCGAGTCCGGCGGAGGTCGCGGTCGGCGATTCCTGCGGGCGCTCCGTCCGTGGAATCGTTCCGACACCGACTCCGAGGACGAGGAGGACGATATTCGGCCGCCCCGCCGGTCGGCGCCCAAGACTCCGTCCCGGCTCTCCCCGCACCGGGGGCGGCCTCCTCCGAAGGTGAAACGCTCGGAGAAGTCGAAGCGGAAGCATCGGTCCGAGAAGGACGAGGACCTCTGAGCCCCGAAATCGGTCCCACGGCCACCCCCGGCGCCTTCGCAACCTTTTAGCCCCGAATCGGGTCGGGCCCGTGAGGCAACGGTCGAATGCATGTCATTGGAGGCACGGCATCTACCGCCCTCGCCGAGCGGATCTCTCGCGAACTCGGGAACGCGCCGTTCGCGATCCCGTTCACTAAGCGGTTCCCCGACGGGGAGATGTATGTTCGCGTCGGCGGCCGATTCGAGGGGGAGGACGTCGTGGTCGTCCAGTCGACCCGGACCGATCAGGACCTCGTCGAACTGCTCCTCTTGGAAGATGCCGTCCGGGAAGCCGGGGCGCGACGAGTATTCGTGGTCGTTCCGTACCTGGGCTACGCGCGGCAAGACCGCCGGTTCTTTCCAGGGGAGCCGGTCAGTGCGCGGACGTTCTGTCGGCACATCGAGCTCAACGCCGACGTGGTCATCACGGTCGATCTTCACTCCAGCCAAACGCTCACTCACTTCACGAAGCCGGCGATGGAGGCGAGTGGCATTCCGGCGATCGCCCGCCTGTTGAGGGAGCGGCCGGTCGACCTGCTCGTCTCGCCGGATCAGGGCGGCGTGGACCGGGCCCGACGCATGGCGCAGCTTCTCGACAAACCGTGGTTCGCGCTGCAGAAGAAACGCATCGACAGCGAGCGGGTGGAGCTCTCGCTGCCCGCCAACCTCCCGGCCGCGATCGAGGGAAAGCAGGTCGTCATCG
This sequence comes from Thermoplasmata archaeon, assembly GCA_049802875.1. Lineage (GTDB taxonomy): Archaea > Thermoplasmatota > Thermoplasmata > Lutacidiplasmatales > UBA184 > Lutacidiplasma. Next base: position 40,702 of record JBARNH010000019.1, read on the forward strand.
TCGACGACGTCATCTCGACGGGGGGTACGATCGTGGAGGCCGCAAAGCTCCTGAAGAAGCACAACGTGGCCGCGATCAGCGCGGCCTGCACTCACGGCCTGTTCCTACGCGACGCGTTCGAGCGGATCAAAGCGGTCGTGGACGAGGTCTACTCGACGGACACCCTCGGGAATCCCGCCGAGAAAGCATCGGTGGCGCCCGATATCGCCCAGATCCTTCTGCGCGAATCGACCCCGTAACGAGGAGCGCCGAGCGAATGGAGGGTCCCCGACCGACCAAAGGGGCGCCCGCGGATGAGCTCCTCGAGCTCGTCCAGATGGTTCGACAGGAACTCCTGCTCCGGGAGGAGGCGCCGACCGGGAATTGGGTGGAGGCTTCCGCGGTCGACCTTCGAACGGGAGACAAGCCGGGCTGGTACTACCCCGTCGCTTCGGGAGCCGGGCTTGCCTTCCGATCGCAACGTGGCCCGGCGTCGTTCGGACACGTCCATGTCGGACCGGGTCCGGAGGCACTCCCCCACGCGATCGCCCTGTCCGAGGCATTGGTCGATTCGCTACCGGCAACGACCGGCTCCGTGATCGTCGGGTTCACCGGATTACCGACGGACCAGGAGCGCATCCTGTTGGAGCGTCTCGCCCAGCGCCCGGGATCGACCGTCATCGAACGCTTCGCGATGGAGCGGCCCTTGAGCTCGCGCGACGGAGAAGGTCTGACACCGGCTCCCGACGGGTTGACCCTGGTCCCCACGCGCGACGTCACTCTCGAGGCGTTGGCCGATCTCGACCGGCGCGCGTTCCAAGGTACTGTCGACGAGCTGCTGATCGGGACAGAGCCCGATGACTATCGTCGCTCGCTGTCCGCGCTGATGGCGGGAGAGGCTGGCCGATTCCTGGAGGAGGCCTCGATCGCGTTCTATCGCCCCAACCCCCCGAAGTTGGTCGGAGCGATCCTCACCTGTGAGAAATCGGCGCGGCGAGCGGTGTTCTTCGACTTCATGGTCGATCCCGACCTTCGGGGTCGGGGATACGGTGTCTACCTGCTCCGCTGGGGGATGCGGGCGCTCTGGGCCCTCGGATACGAGCGCGTCCGCCTCTGGGTCAGCGCGACGAACCAGGCCGCCCGGCGACTGTACGATTCGGTCGGCTTCTCCGTGACGCACGCTGCCGCGATCTACCGCTGGGATCGCGTACCGCTCGCGCCGCACCCACATTCGGACCGGTAGGGGCAGCTCGCGTACATCCACTCCGGACACGAGGGAAGACCCTCGGGGCTCGAAGAGCGGAGGGCCGTGGCCAGGAGCCGCTCGCGCTCCCGCCACAGTCGAGCGAACACGCTCGAGGGAGCGAAGTGAAACTCGAACACCTGAACTTGGCCGGGTCCTTCGTCCGGGCGTTCTTGTCCAATGACGAGACGAGCCGATGCGGTTCCGGTGGCTACGCAGCGAAACCCGAGCTCGAGGACGTATTGGGGGTGGCGGTCGAGGAGAGTCGAGGGAGTAACGCGGTCCCGCCATCGGGAGGTGCGGACCAGATACGGAGTGCCCCGGAAGCCGCCGACCTCTTCTTCCGGCTCGGTCGGGGTCACCGGAAGGCGGGCGACCTCACCGAGGGGGCCCGACTCTACTGCCTCGGTCAGTCGCCCGTACAAGTCGGCGGGTTCGAGCGGGTTCGAGGGAAGTCGCGGGGAGACGGGCTCGGGCTTCGTTCGTTCGAAGAAGGACCGACGCGGGTACAGGAGGTCCCGGAATCGCTGCAGGGTCGGAGGTCCCGTCGACCGGGGGATCTCCCGCAATCGGGAAGCGATCCGTTCCGAAACGTCGACTCGTTCCGTGAGCTGTTGCACCTCGGCGAGGATCCGAGAGGTCGACGCGGGTTCCTTACCGGTGCAGTCGCAGACTGCGGCCTGTTGAAATTCGCATCCCCGTCCGAACCACCTGCAGAGAGGAAGCCCGCTCGCTCGATGCTCGAGCCATGCCCGACGCAGCGCCTCGACCCGACGTTGCATCTCGAGTCGCAAGGTCGCCGGCTCACCGAACCGGATGTCTACCGCCTGTACGGTGCCGACGTCATCGTTCTGGGTCACGAAGGTGACCAATCGTCCGGATCCTCGGTCCGTCAGGGCGCAGTACATCGCCAGCTGTTCGACCTGCTCCGGTCGCGCATCGGGAAGCTGGTCGGGTCCCACGGAGCTGGAGCTGGTCTTCACCTCCACGGGGAGGTCGCTCAGCAGGTCGATCCGACCCACCACTCCATCTCGCCGAACCCGTACTTCGAGCGCTCCTTCCGAGGAGAGCGTGACTCCGAGCCGGCGATGCAACGTTCGACCGAGGTCCAATCGCCGCTGTCGCTCGAGGTCCACGGGCGTCGGAGGCGCGAACGCTCGCCAATACGCTTGGCGAGGGGAGATGAGATTCGTGACGGACATCGCTCGAATCGAAGCCTTTGGGGGCAGGCGGGCGCCGAGCAACCGGGCGAGTTCGACGTCCTCGCTCGCCGAGACCGCCGAACGCCATACCGGCTCGACGCTCGAGGGGGAGCTCGCCATGTCGCCCCGAGCGCGTCCGTCTATAGGAGTCTCCGGATTCGGGGGGGCGGGGCTTTGAGCGTACCGCCCTTCGCGACCACGTGACCGAGGCGGCCCGGAGACCGCTGATCATCGGGAGCGGCATCGCCGGTCTCTATGTCGCGCTCCGGAGCCGAGAACTCGGTCTCCGACCGACCGTCGTGACGAAGTCGCGGCTCGAAGAGTCGAACACGCGCTACGCCCAAGGAGGGATCGCGGCCGCCATCGGTCCCGACGATTCTCCGCGGCAGCACCTCGAAGACACGGTGAAGGCGGGGGACGAGCTCGTCGACCGGACCGCCGCCCGAATCCTAACGGCCGAGGCTCCCGCCCGGATCGCCGACCTGGTGCGGTACGGGGTACCGTTCGATACGGTCGATGGTCGGATCGCGTTGGGGAGGGAGGCAGCCCACTCCCACTTTCGAACGTTGCACGCCGGCGGGGATGCCACCGGCCTCTCGATCGAGGAGACCCTGAAACGACGAGTCCTTGACGCCGGAATCGAGGCCCGAGAACGTACGATCCTGCGCGCCCTACTCCCCGGCTCGCGGGATGGCCCGGTCGCGGTCCTGTCGAACGCCGACGGTCGCGACCTCGAGTATTCCGTGGCCGGCCCGGTCGTCCTCGCCACCGGCGGCGCCGGAAGCCTGTATCGTCAAAGCTCCAACCCGTCGATCGCCACGGGAGAAGGGGTGGCCATCGCGTTCCGCGCCGGGGCGCTCCTCACCGACATGGAATTCATCCAGTTTCATCCCACGGCGTTCTGCCGTGAAGGGGCCCCGCGGTTCCTGATCACCGAGGCGCTCCGCGGCGAGGGCGCGGTACTGCGCAACGAGGCGGGAGAGCGGTTCATGACCTCCGTTCATCGGGACGCGGAGCTCGCACCGCGCGACATCGTCGCCCGCGCCATCGACCGAGAGATCGTGAACTCGGGCCGCCCCTGCGTGTTCCTCGACGCCACCGCGCTTCCGCGGGACCTCCTGTTCGCCCGGTTTCCCTCGATCTGCCACTTCCTGGCAACGTACGGCTTGGACCCGTCGCGCGATCAGATCCCGGTGGCGCCGGTGGCGCACTACATGATCGGTGGGGTCACGACCGACCTCGAGGGTCGCTCTTCGCTCCCCGGGCTCTACGCCGCCGGGGAGGTCGCAGCGACCGGAGTGCATGGGGCGAACCGACTCGCCGGGAACTCCCTGTTGGAAGGGTTGGTGTTCGGCGAGCGGGTAGGCCGCCAGCTCCTCCACCCGGCGCTGGGAGGCCCCCGCTCCCCGCACCGGACCGTTGAGGTCGCGCTCCCTTCGGGGACGGGCCGGGCGGAAGAGCCGGAGGAATTCGAGCGAGTGCGGGCCGCGCTGTGGGACGACGTCGGGATCGTCCGCTCGGCCGAGGGATTGGGCTCCGCCGTAGAACTGTTCGAGCGTCTCGCGAGGTCGTCCCCGGCTTCGAAGTCCGGAGGGATGCCGGGCCCCATCTCGAACGCTTCGCTCACTGCGCTCTTGATCGCCCGTGCCGCGTCGATCCGTACCGAGAGTCGGGGAGCGCACTACCGATCGGACTGGCCGAAACGACGGGCGATATGGCGGTTCCACATCGGGCTGCGCCTGCGAGCTCCGGCCGGGAAGGCCCGGTGACGGCCCGACAACCCTAATGCTCGTGCGCCGGTCGCCCGAGCCATGGACCTATCCCTATCGGAGGAGGAGCGGGAGCTCCGCGACGCGGCCCGCCGATTCGTCCGCAAGGAGGTCGTGCCGGTCGCCGATCGGATGGACCGGGAGGACTCCTTCCCCCGGGACGTCTTTCGTCGGCTCGGGGAACAGGGATTCCTCGGAGTCACCGTCCCGAGTGACTACGGGGGTCTGGGACTCTCGTACGTCTCTCAGGCGCTGATCCTGGAGGAGATCGCTCGGGTGAGCCCGGCCCTCGCGCTCAGCGTCGGTGCCCATTCGAATCTGTTCGCCGACAACGTCGGTCGGAACGGGACCGACGCCCAGCGACGGGAGTTCCTGCCGGCCGTCGTCCGTGGAGAGGCCGTCGGTGCCCTCGCCCTCACCGAACCGAACGCCGGTTCGGATGCCGTGTCGTTGACGACCCGTGCCGAACGAGACGGGGACCACTTTGTGTTGAACGGAAGCAAGCAGTTCATCACGAACGGGCCGATCGCCGACGCGCTCCTGGTGTACGCCAAGACGTCTCCGGGTCGAGGGGCGCACGGGATCAGCGCCTTTCTCGTCCGACGCGACGCGGCGGGCTTCTCGGTGGCCCGGAGTCTCGACAAGATGGGGATGCGAGGTTCCCCCACGGGCGAACTCGCGTTCCAGGACTGTCGGGTCCCGGTCGACCAACTCGTGGGCACGGAGAATGAGGGCGTCCGGGTCATGATGGGCGGGCTCAACGTCGAGCGGGCCGTCCTCGCCGCGATCCCGGTCGGCATCATGGCCGAGTGCCTCGAGCGATCGGTGGAATACTCCCGCCAGCGGGAGCAGTTCGGGCAGAAGATCGGACGTTTCCAATTGATCCAAGAGAAGCTCGCGAACATGTACACGGAGCTCGAGGCATCGCGCCTGTTGGTCTACGCGGCCCTGGAGCAGGTCACCCGGAACCCCCAGCGCTTGGGGCCGAGTGCCGCGGCACTGACCTATGCGTCCGAGGCCTCGACGCGAGCCGCGCTCGAGGCGATCCAGATCCACGGAGGATACGGGTACATGCGGGACCTTCCGCTCGAGCGATTGGCGCGTGACGCGAAGCTCCTCGAAATCGGTGCCGGAACCTCGGAGATCCGTCGACTCCTCGTGGCGCGCGAACTCCTCGGCCCGGGCTTTGCCGAGTAGCGGAACGCGGACTCAGACCGGACTCCGCTGCTCCTCACACGGCGCCGTACCGAACGTATATAGGGCTCGGGGTCCCTCCGAAGCTCGATGGCCGGTCGGCCGCCGCCCGCATCGAGCGGAACGTCGTCGCTGCGCGTCGAGGTCCTGAAGGAACTCCAGAGCCTGATCGATGACCGGGATGTGCGCGACCGACTCGAGCGCGGTCCGATCGGCGAAACGAAGGGTCGCGAGCACTGGGTCCTCCACCTCCTCCTCCGGGCACAGGAGTCGACCCAGATACATCTCGACGTGCTCATCGGAACGGCCTACTCCAATCTTCTCGCTCGTCTCCAGTCGATCGAGGACCGGGTCGAACGCGTCGAGGGGGCCGGCCGATCGCTCGGCGACGACGTCAAGAGTCGCCTCGATGGGCTCGAAGTCTCGGTCGCCGAGCGCGTGTCGAAGGAAGTCGGAACGGGGGTCGAGAGCGCGGGGAATCGCATGGCGACGGAGCTCTTCGCCAACCTCGACAAGAAGTGGAAGCCCGTCGGGGACTCGATCGAGGCTTTCTCCCAATCCGCGAGCCAACTCACCAAGAACCTCTCCGACACGTATCGGGTCGCCACGCAAAGCCGCCTCCTGCTTAACGAGAACGCGCGGAGGATCATCGACCTGGGTCGGGACCTGGTCGCGCTGGAGGAGAGCCTGAAGCTGGCCCTCTCGAAGACGTTAGAGGAAGGACTCCAACCGCTCGAGGAGCGGATCTCCGCCCTCGAATCTCGACTCGCGGGAGCGAATGAAGAGTCCGCGGCGTCCAACGGCCGGACGGACGCCCCCGGGGGCGCCTAGCTCGTCCGGACGGCCCGATGCGCCTCTCGCCCCGGCATCCGCGGTATCGAAGTCTCGTCGTTCGTGCCCGTCTCTCGAAGCAGGCTCGCCTCGGCGTCGTTGCCCTCGAAGGGCTGATCGCGCACGGGCGTGGGGAGGCGTTCGACTACCTTCTCGGGGAGCGAACGACGCCGAGTGCGCGCCGCGCGACTCGGGCGGCGGCGCAGTGGCTTCGGGCGGCCCGACACCCGGTGGTGAGCGTGAACGGGAACGTCGCCGCGCTCGCCTCCGACGGCGTCGCCTCGCTTCAGGCCGCCCTCCCGACGCTGCGGGTGGAGGTCAACCTGTTCCACCGGACGACCGGCCGAGCCGAACTGGTCGCCCGGGCGCTGCGCACCGCCGGAGTGCGCGGGGTGCTCGGGGTCCATCCCACAGCCCGAATCGACGGGCTCCCGTCGGATCGGGCGCGCGTAGACCGCGCGGGAATCTTCGTGGCCGATGTCTGCCTCGTGCCGTTGGAGGACGGAGACCGCGCTGAGGCCCTACGATCTCTCGGTAAACGGGTGATCTCGATCGACCTGAACCCACTCTCCCGCACGAGCCGGTTCGCTGACCTGCCGATCGTCGACGAGCTCTCCCGCGCCCTGCGAAACATGGCTGAGGATCTCCGGAGGGCTCGCGCACCGGTCGCCCCCGGACATTTCGCCCCCTTCGATGCGTCGGCCGCCCTGCGGGCGGCGAGAGCAACGATCGACCGCCGCCTTAGCCCGCGGGCGCCGGCTCGCCGGCGCTCTTCGCCACGGCGCCGGTGAGCTTCCCGGCCACGTTCTCGAGAAACGCGGCGTCCGACCGGTCGAATGCCCCGACCTCGTTCCCGTCAATGTCGATCTCCCCCACGACCCGCTCCGAGTCCCGGATCGGCACGACGACCTCGGCCCGGGTCTCGAGGAAACAGGCGAGATATTCGGGAGCGGCACGCACGTCCTGCACCACGACCGTGCGGTTCTCCCGGGCGGCCTGGCCGCAGACGCCGCGCTCGACCGGAATGCGAGTGTGGTCGGTGGCGGCGGGCCCATCCCAGGCGTCCAGGACGAGGGTCGTTCCCTCGAGGCGGTAAATCCCGACCCATCGGTAATGTCGGAACGACTCCCGAAGGAACCGGCACACCTCCTGGAGCGCCGCCCGGCCCTGAAGACGGGCGAGGACCGCGTCAATCTGCAGCACGGCGGGGGTCGTCGCACGGGTCGGAACGGTCATGCTCGGAATCGCCCGGGGAGGAGAGCGCCGAGGGGGAGATTTTCCCCCGGGACGGGTCGACCGTTCCCGGCGTTTGAACTCCCGAGGCGAATTTCGCCACGAGCTTTCCAGACTCGCGCCGTACCGGACTGAGCCACCTCGGCACGCCCTCCCGGCGAGGACGGAGTTCGGCCGATAAGCTTAGCGGCCCGAAATCCCCGGACTAGTCGCCGAGCGGATACCAGCCGCAGCGGGAGCACCCGACACTGCGCTCCTCGCCGGGGATCTCCGACCGACACTCCGGGCACGGGATCGGCGACGGGATCGAGAGGGAGAGGCAATCAAAGCAGCTTCCTTGCCGCCGATCGTCGGGGAGAATCACGAGGTCCTTTCCGCAAAAGAGGCAGTGGGTGAGGCGTTCCTCGGACGTTTCGAAGATTCGACTGTCCGCGAACGAAAGCATCGGCCCGCTCCACCATCCGTCCGGTACATAAGGGCTCGCTGAACCCCGGTGGGCGGACGAGTTAAACGACGTGTCCCGGTCGAACTTAGGGGTCCTTCCAGCGAGCTTTGAAGGCCGCGATCAGGAACAACGCGACCGTGAATCCGACGAGCACGACCCAGTCGATGGTCGCCGTAGAGAACGAGATCGATTGCAACCCGACCGCCCCCTGGACCAGCTCGGCCGCGTAGGTCGTCGGGGAGAAACGGGCCGCGACCTGCGCCCACGCCGGCAAGTAGCCGATCGGGTAGTAGACCGGCGGCAGTACCGTCAGCACCAACGAGAAGATCGGACTGAACATCCACGTCTCCCGGACGTCCTGGAAGTAGGTGGCCAGCGTGAAGGCGAACGCGGTCGCGAACGACCAGACGAGGAGCAGCGCCCCCGTGAGGACGAGCACGCTCGTCACGGTCGCGTAGCCATAATAGACGAAGAGGACGACAAAGACGGCGAGGGCCGGCAGCGAGTACACGAGCTCCGAGAGGGCCATCCCCCCCACGTACACGGGCGCCTCGACCGGGGAGGCGACCACGACGTCCTGGAATTTCATGTCGTGCCGATAGTGGGTGAGGTCCGACTGGAGACCAGTGCCGACCGAGAGCATCGTGAGGACCATTCCCCCCATCACGCCGTAGGCGAGGTCGGTGCCCCGCGACACGATCCAGATGAAGAAGAGGAACGACAGCGGGCTCGCGACGAGATTGATGAGGTAGAGCGGCTGGGTCCGGATCGGAATGAGGCCGTTGATCTGGACCAGGGTGAACAGGGAGCGGAACCGGTTGCGTTCGCTCACGCTTCCACTTCCTTGACGGGGCCCTCTTCTTCGATCGACCGTCCCACAACGTCGAGAAAAATATCCTCGAGACTCACCGGTCCCATGCTGACGCGATGACCCCGTTCCAGCGCCGATCGGGCGAGATCGCGCGCTTCGGGCTCTCGGGCGAAGATCAGGAATCCTCCCTCGATCACCGACACGCGCCCGAACGATTCCAACTCTTCCCGGGGATAGGATCCTTGGATGGTCACTCGATACGGGTAGCGGACCCGGGCCCGCAGGTCCTCCGGGGCCCCTTCGAGGACCAACCGACCGCGTTCGAACAGTGCGAGCCGGGTCGAAAGCGCCTCGGCCTCGTCGAGGGAGTGCGTGGTGAGAAGGATCGTGCGCTGTTCCCGGATCGCCCGCCGAATCGCCTCCCAGACCTGCCGGCGGGCGATGGGGTCGAGCCCCGTGGTCGGCTCGTCGAGGAAGAGGACCTCGGCGTCCGAGGCCAGCACCATCGCGCACAAGACCCGTCGTCGTAGCCCACCCGAGAGGCGTGCCACCGTCCGTCGGCGAAACTCGGTCAGGGACAGCTGTTCCATCGCATCCTTAGTACGCCGCCGCGACTCGCGCGCGTCGAGCCCTCGGAGCTTGAGGTACAGATAGACGACCTCCTCGACGTTGAGGAAGTAGAGTGGGCGGGCTTCCTGGGGCACGCAGGCGATCCGGGCACGGATCGCTCGCTCCTCGCTCGCGACGTCGTACCCGAGTACCGTGGCACTGCCCGAAGTGATGGTGAGCTGGGTCGCGGTGATCCGTACGAACGTCGTCTTTCCCGCCCCGTTGCGTCCGATGACTCCGTAGACCCGCCCGGCGGGCACGTCCAGCGTCAGGTCCTCGAGGGCCGCCGTGGGGGACGAGGAGCCAGGATACACCTTTCGAAGGTGGTCGGAACGGATCGCAAAGCCCATAGAAGGCGGACCAGACGCGAGCGGATTCTTAACAACGGGCAGGTATCCGGACCTTGGAAAGCTGCCTTGGCGCGAACGGGCACGGCGCTCCGCCGATAGCCATTGCTGCCCACGAGTGGAGAATCAGCTCAGAATCTCAGCGAGGAGTCCGTCGGCCTGGGCGTGCTTGACCTCCCGGGCGATCCGGCGACCGGTGGAGAGGTTAGGCTCCCTCAGGTCCGAGTACGGGCTCCCCGAGATGAAGAGGTTCGTCCCCGCGACGATTCGCGTCGAGATCTCGAAGACCTTGAACTCGAGGTCCTCCGACATGATCCCCTCGATGCAGAACGGTCCCACCATGCCGCCGAAGAGATCGATCGACCGCTCGACAATGCGCTCCGCCACCTCGAACGCCTTAGGGAGGAGCGACTCCCGCAGAATGACCGGAACGTTTCCGGTGACCACGAACGTGGGCCGGATACCGGCCCTCAGCAGCTCCTCTTGGGCGCCGAGCTTGTACAGCTCGTCGATGTTCGCCTCGTCCCGTCGGTCCATACCGAGCAGCTCGAGCGAACCATGGCGGAGGCGGTAACCGCCTTCGGTGATCGGCGAATAGAAGAAATGCATGTAGTAACGCGTTCCGAGGACGTACTCCTGAATGACGTGGGGGCCGGACGGTCGAAAATCCTTGAGCGCTTCGCGGTTCTTCGCCAGGAAGAACCCCTTTCCGCCTTTCGCCCCGTAATACTTCACGATCACGGGACCGTCGATCTCCTTCGGGTCCTCGAAGAGCTTCGGCATGGTGACCCCCGCCGATTCGAGCCAATCACGCTCCTTCCGACGATCCGACTCCCACCCGAGCACCGCGCGGTTGCCGAACACCGGCACGTCCATCGAGCTGAACGCCTCGGGCCCGAGATACTCGACGAACGAACCATGGGGGACCACGATGGCTCCTTGATCACGCAAGCGGTCCGCGACCGACGGGAGTTCCGGGAGGGTTGCCACCGACAGAAACCGGTCGGGGCGAGCCAGGGGGAATGCGTCGTAGAACTTGGGGGGAGTGCCGACGCAGATGCCGAGCGTCGGCAGTCCCTCCGCCCGAGCCCCGTGAAAGATCTGCAGCGAGGAGTGGGAACACAGGGTGGCGATGGCCGGAGTTCGGCCGCTCAGCGACGCCAGGCGTGCCTCGGACGCGAGGGGAATCCCCATAGGGGGGAGTACTGGGCGACCAACATAGCCCTTACGGACGCGATACCGCAGGGCGCACGTTAGTGCTCGCGGGACGCCCCTTCGAGGTCCCAGTACCACTTCACCCGACGGGCTCCGGTCTCTGCGACCTTCCGTCGCAACTCAGGGTCTACCGTCGGGTCCCGGACGAGGCGTCGGATCTCTTCGGGTCGACCGGTCGGCACGCGAGAAGTCAAACCGGCACGCTCCAGTTCGGGTCGGACGCCTTCCAGAGAGAACTGCCAGGCTTCCTCCCTACGCCGGACCGCCACCGAGTGGGAGCCCGGGAGGCGATGGACCCCGAGCTCCTCGGCCGCTCGATGCAATTCTTCGGCGGCGTCTCGGAGTTCCGTCCCGATCCGTTGCTCCTCGTTTCGGAGGCGGTCGAATCGGTCGACGAGGTCTCGCAGACGCTGCTCGTCGGCCGTGGGAACGGTTCGAAACTCCGGACAGATGCTGCGAAAATCGCACCGACTGCAATGACGGCCCGGGGTCGGTTCGTACGCTTCCGCGCGAATCCCGTCACTGACGGTTCCTAATCGGTCATAGAGGCTGAGTAGGGATGACTGGCTGCGAGGGGGAACTCGGATCGGAGTCTGCGATCGAAGATGGTAGAGCGTCAATCCCTCGACGGGCTCCGAGTAGTTGCGTTCGACGAGCACCTGATAGAGGCTCAGCTGGTCGGACTCCTTCGCGTCGCCGGCCGAAAGCTCCCGCGACGTCTTGTAGTCAAGGATTTCGAGCCCTCCCGCACTGCCACGGTCGATGCGGTCGATGTACCCGTGGATGGGGATCCCGTCCCACCGAGCCTCGAGATGCTCCTCGACCGACACCGGTCGAGGGCGCTCGCGGACGAGTCGGTCGTAGTACTGACCGAGCAGCTCCCGGCCGAGGTTGCGGTACCGGGATTCCTCATCCGGGTTCGTGTAGCCTTCACCGGACCAGGAACGATCGTAGAGTGCGAGCATCTCCTCCCGACTCATCCACGGACTCTCGTTCGCGCGCGATCGAGACTGCCATTCATCCAGGGTCCGTTGAGACTCCGATTCCCCGGTCCTCCGTGCGCCCGGGATCACGAGGGGCCGGAGGAGTTCCTCGAGCACCGAGTGGACCACGCGACCGAATGTGAAGTATCCGCGCGGGGTCTCAGGGATTCGATCGACGTAGAGGAACTTCCATCGGAGGGGGCACTCCAAGTACGTGCGATAGGAAGAGTAGCTCAGCGCCGCCGCCGGAGACACGTTGGCCGAGCCGCCCGGGAGTTCAAGTGGTTTCCGGGGGTCCCCAGATTGCGACGCCGAAGCGCTAGTGGGCCGCCGCAGCGGCGTCCGCCTCGACCTTGGCGCCGGTCTCCGCCGGGAGACTGCCACGCGCCTGCGGATTCGTGAGATTCTTCGGGAGGCCCAAGAGGTCGAGGAGCTCCTTGTAGTGATTCCGGATGGTGACGGGCGTCACATTCGCCACCGCCGCGATTCGGTCCTGGCTGCGCGGTTCTCCCATCAGGTTCGACGCGATGTAGATGATTGTCGCCAAGATGCCGTTCGGGAGCACCCCGCTCGTCGAGTAGACCTGTTCGACCTGCTCGAGGAGCGAGAGGACCTTCTGGCGGACCTCCTTAGAGAGGTTCAAGTCCTGAGTGAACCGAACGAGGTAGTCGCGCGGCTCCACGGGTTTCAGGCCGAGCTTGAGCTCGCGAGCGAGAAGAGTGTAGGCGCGCCCAACCTCGATCTTGGTCGCCTTCGAGTGAGCGATGATCTCCTTCATAGTTCGCGGCACGTGGCACTGACGGCACGCCGCGTAGACGCTCGCGGCCACGAGGGCCACGATCTTCTTCCCACGGGTGGCCTTGTGCTCGAGCGCTCGCCGATAGATGTATGTCGCGGACTCCTTCACCTCTCGGGAGAGCCCGAGGACTCCCGCGAGACGGTTGAGTTCGCCCAGGGCTACGACCAAGTTGCGCTGGTGCGTGCGCGCGGCCCGGAGTCGGTGATTGAGCTTCCGCAAGTGGTAGAACTTGAGCGACGTGTTGCGAGAAAGAGAATTCCCTTGGAAGTCCCGGGTCGGAACTCCGATCTCGCTGAACAATCCCTTGTCCGGCATGAGGGGCGAGATGACCGGGCCCCATCCTCGCGCCTCCCGTCCGGTGTCCTCCTTCGACCCCCGCTGGCCCCGGTCGCTGACCAGGGCGCTCGCGTCCACGACGAGCCCGCAGTCGGCGCAGACGATCTCACCGCGGATCTCGTCGCGGATCAGATGAGATGAACCGCAGTTCGGACACAGGTCCGAGTCGGGCGGAATCGCGGGAACCACCATCGGTACCGCGGGAGCGGTCGAGCGGCGGGCGGTCTTAGGACTGGCAGGGTGGGCGGAGCGGCTACGCGTCGAGGAAACAGATGTCGCGGTCATAGTTTCTGGTCGGCCCATCCGATGGGCGGTATATATAACTTAGTCCCTCCGCTGTATCGCTTGTTTGTTACATATGCGACACCGTGAGCAAGCGTAGCATGGCTTTGAATTCAATTTGCCCCGCGGACGCGTCTTGGAATCAGTTTGTGGCGTGTGAAATGGGTTTCGACCGAGGCGCCTCGTTTTTGTATCTGAAACAGAACTCGTATCTCTCTAACAAGCCCCTCGCACCCAAAACGATCATCACGGGGCCCAGAAAGCGGCTTCGTCCAGAACATCCGAGCCGCACAGAAACACGGGACCCGCGCAGGGCCCCTTGGATTCTTGGACCAAACTCACGCGAGCATTCGAAGACAGACCCCCCATTTCCCGTGTTCAGGTTCCGAGGCACCTTTCATTTAGCTTGAGCACCCTCAGGGAACAGTTCGGATAATGGCGTGGATTACGTTAGCCGGTGCTCCTTACGTAACCGTCTCGCCGACCGGGCTGTCCAATGGGCTTTCGAACCTACCCAACAACGGGGCAGACTTCGGTCCCGATACACCCGGAACTATGACCACCGGATTGCAAGAAGCCCTCAATCATGGGGGCACCATACGCCTTCTCCCCGGTGCCGCTAGTTTTCTGCTGAATGTTGACCTATACGTTCCCTCCAGCGGCATCACCGTCAGAGCCGATCCGGGAGTCACAATTCAGAGTATGAATAACTCGATCCTCCACGTGGTTAACGCTTCAAACGGGACGCCCAATAGCTGGGTTCGATGGGAGGGAAACGGGGCAAAGATAAACTTGAATCAAGGGAACGGTTACGTCGGTGACGTAATCACTGAACCCACGACCGCCCACCACCTGTACTTTGGTGGGTGGGAGATTTACGGGGGAGTTACCGGGTTCTTTCAAGTCACATCCCAGGACACCAGTGGGGGAGGGGCGGAGCAACAGTATCAGTGCATCGTGATTGAGGACCTCTACATACACACGTTCGCGAACGTGGGTTCGAACACGACCGCCGGCTTTCAGATTTTTCACTCCAACGTAACGGGGAGGAGAATTTTCGTTAACGCGACTGACTTCCCCTCTGGAATTGATCACTCGGTGTTCTTCATGAGGGGAGGAAGCGCTGCCTATCCAGCCATAACAGAAGACTGCGAGTTCGAAAACTGCTATGTACTGAACAACGGGAATTCGGGTCAAGTGCTCGAACTACAAGGAAATACGTCAAGCTCGGGAGTTGGAATTGTCCGAGAGATTGCTTTTCGAGGGTGCACCTTCAACTCCGGGGCGTCCTCTCCTGTGGTAGCGGGTTCCGGTGGGCCGTACATCGACGATAACAACGGCACTTCCAACTCATCGTACGTTACGAACATCCAGTTCCACGATTGCAAGTTTGTTGAGTGGGTTATGTCGTATCAAAGCACATCGACGTACATCGGCTCGATTACATTCGAGGGCGTCGGCCCTCAGACCACTGCGACCTACCCCTTGGGCGTGAGTGGGTCCCTGCGGGGACGAGACAACAACGGTGGCACTGTATACACGGTCTCGATTACGGCAACTTCGTCACCGCTCTCGTACCGAAATCTTGACGGCTGTTGGGAAATTGTCTATGTCTCCGGAGGCACTGTCTCTTCGATCACCCTCAACGGAATCGCGACCGGTGCGACATCTGGGCAGTTCCGGCTCGGACCCGGGGACATCCTCATCGTCACGTATACCTCAGCACCTACTTTGACGAAGGTAGGAGCGGCCGGGTAGTTCCTAACGGAATGACGTCCCCTGCGCCCACCATTGTTTGGGCGCGCGCTTCTTCCCGACGATGCGTTTATGGAAGCTGAAGGAACTCATCCGAAGGAGTATTCCTGTCGTATTTCCCCTTCACATTATCAACTGAGGAAAAGCAGATAGGGAGTGATGGGCGCGATGTCGAGCGGCGAGTCAATTCAAGCGCGGTTGGTTTTGCCAGAGGTCCTCATCATCGTGGCGACACTCATCTGTTTGAGCCTCATCCCTAACGGATTGGTTCCTCCATCTACGGAGGGCCTGCACTCCGTCAGAGCTGCCACACTCGGTTCAACGACGCTGGGGTTCTCGGGCACTGATTCGGCCAGTGCTTCCCTCGGCGCGGACACCCCTTATATTCCGGGCGGCGGGTCGGCCTCAGCGCCGTATTGGACGAACCTAACTGCACTCCCCGCTCCTTCTCCGCGGGCGATAGTGTCCATGACCTACGACTGGGCTGATCACTACGATCTGCTCTTTGGCGGCATGGGCGCATCGGGTCCCTTGAACGATACCTGGACCTACGCAAACGGGGTGTGGGACAACATCACTTCGACCGCCGGAACTCCTCCTGTGGCCCAGTACGGGATGGCGATGACTTTCGACGCGTTGGACGGCTACGTCCTCGCATGGGGCTGCCCCGGCGCGAATCCGAACGTAAGCAGCATGTGCAACGACACTTGGTCGTTCGTCCATGGAAAGTGGAACAAAGTCGCGGCTGTGGTGGATGCCCCGTCGGGCGGATGGAGCAACCTCATTCCGGTCACCGTCCCATACACCACAATGGTTTACGATGCCGCGGACTCCTACGTGGTACTCACCGACGGACCGTCTACCTGGGAGTACTCCGATGGAGTTTGGACCCCGTTCTGTTCCTCTCCCACAAACTGCACTAGGTCAATTCCCGGACCCCCCGGGGGATCGGCTGCCTACGACGCGAGTGACGGCTACGTCCTCGCCTTCGCCGGAAATTACACCTGGAAATTCCTTGGAGGAACCTGGACCAACATCACTACCTCCGCCGGGACGCCCCCTCCGTACCGTGTCACGTCCTCGATGGCCTATGATAACGCGAGCGGAGGCGTTCTACTATTTGGTGGATCGAGCGAGACTGGTCGTCCACTGAACGACACCTGGTTGTTCCGTGACGGTTCTTGGAGCGTCGTCTCCGCGGCCCCTTCTCCGCCGGCCCGCTACGAGGGGGGCATAGCGTACGATTCCGCCGACGCTGGAATCGTCGTATTCGGCGGAATTGGGGCTGCTGGAACGGACACGACCTGGATTTGGGGCAATGACCCGCCGATGGCCGGTCTCGCAATTTCGGCCGTCCCTGCGAATCCGCTGCCAGATGGCAATGTCTCCTTCTCAGTATCCTTCGTGGGAGGCGTCGGACCGTTCTCCTACAGTTGGAGATTCGGGGACGGAACCACAAGCGCAGCCCCGGATCCGATTCATGCCTTCGGTACCGAAGGCTACTATTCAGTCCAGCTCTGGGTGAACGATAGCGCAGGACACTCCTCGAACACGCTGCTTCGAGTCCACGTCTACATTCCTCTCGGTATCGAGACTCTACTCGCATCGCCGAATCCGGCTATTCTCGGTCAGCCGGTGAACTTCGTGGCAGTGGCGACCGGTGGAACACTACCCTACACCTTCTCTTGGGTTTTCGGCGATGGCGGAGTGGGCGGCAACCTGTCTAATGTCACCCACATCTACACGACTAGCGGTCCCTTCGTGGCCCAAGTCTCTGTTGTTGACGCCCTTGGAGGCACAGCGCACGCTGATCTCACCCTCTCGATTAGGTTGGAGGCCCTGGCGGGATCCACGGCAACCACTGGTGCCGCTCCACTGACGGTCGACCTTGTGGGCCAAGCCGAGGGGGGAGTTACACCGTACAGCTTCGAGTGGGCATTCGGCGATGGCACGACATCTACCGCGCAGAATCCCAGCCACACATACAACTCGACCGGATTGTTCACTGTCATCCTCACCGTCATCGATAGCAGTGGCAATCGTTCCACGAGCTCGCTCACAATCCAAGTGGGCTTGACTTCGGCGGGTAGTACCGGGGAAACCAGTTGGCTCGCTGAAGTGGCCATTGTCGCTGCCGCAGTGGTGACCGTGGGCGCGGTGTGGGGTGTCAGCGCGCTGTACCGGCGCTCCCAGCGTCGCGAGGGGGAACGGTGGATTGAGGAGCTGACAAGAGAGCCAGAGTCTCGGGATCGAGGTCAGAATCGGTGAGTCCGAACGCCGAACGTCGATTCAGACCGTGCCGAGCCCTCAGGAAGCGGAGAGGAATTCACCGGAATCTCTTGCACGGCGTTAGGACATAGGGGGATCTTTGATTTGGCTAGAACTGACGCTCGCTGTGCTCGTGGGCGCAGTCATAGGCTGGTTTACTAATGCGCTGATTCGTAGAATAGGCCACAGCAAGGCGGACCAAAACCGACCCATCGCGACGTCCGGGAGCGAAGCCTCCGCATCCGGTACTGGAATTCGACCCCCCGAGGTTGCGGCTCCAATTTCGCCCGCGAGCGCGCAGCCGATTTCCCAAGACGCAGATTTGGCCGGGAGGGTAATCACTCACCTCGCGTCCCTGGGCCGGCTGAGGAACGATGAAGTGGGTCGGCTAGGATTCACCCAGAAGGGGATAATCGAAGGACTGGGGATTCGGCAAGGGACTCTCACCAAGGTACTTTCACGGCTTGAGAGTGCGAAGGTGGTAGAGGTAGCTCGAAGGCACGTACAGGGCCAATCCCATCGATTGAAAGTATACCGCCTAACAGCCCTCGGGGAATCGGTGGCCCGAGATCTTCGCCACCGCCCGTCTACCACAAGGGAGTGACGACCATCTCGGGGCTTTGAAATCAGTTAGCCCGTAAAATCGTGCCTACTTTCACACCGCCGAATCCGATTTCACGAAGGATGGGGCGATCCCGTTTTCCAAATTTTCGTGGACACGTGACCTCACCACGGTTCACTCCGGCTAACAGGGCGAAAACGTTCGCCCCGGTTTAGGCGGGGGTGGCGGTGAAGACGCAGCCGCGACTCGCGTGCTTGGTGGGGTCTGGTTTCGACACTTCCCACCGCTGGCCGAGGCGGGTCTCGAGGACGGTGCGCAACAGCTGAGGGCACATCACCCGGCCGATCTCGGGTGAGTCCGAGGTGCAAGCGAAGCAGCCCGTGACCTGGAGAGTCAGGGGACGCTCCCGTACCACCGCGAGATGGCCCATCGTATGGGTCTCGTAGTACTCGCTCAGCGACCTCCCGATCTTCTCGGGCGTGTCCCCTTCGACGTCGTCGGCGATCTCTCGGCCGAGCTGTCGTGCGATCGTCTCGATCAGCTCGGGAAGGAGGAAATGGAATTCTCTCACCCCGGTCGCGCGCATCCCGAGCTGGGCGATATCCTTCAGCCGCTGGAACGGAACGGACTCCTTTCCTTGGACGACCGGCAAGACCGCCGCCGACGGGTTCTCCAATTCAACGAACCGAGACTCGGCCCGTTCTCCCGGCGCCCAGAGGCGTCGATGATAGTCGCGGGCCAACTGGATGAACATCGGGGCCGAGGACCACAGAGCGACCTGCTCCTCTCCGGTGCGGCCGAACCCCTCCTCGCTCGAAACGTAGACGAGCGCACCGAGTCGGTCGATCACGACCGAGCGGTTCATGACGGGGCCGGCCGAGTGGCGGAGCTCGGCGAACGAGGAGAGATGCTTCGCGTCGACCAGGTTCTGTGAAGACACCTCCGTGACAATGCGCACCTTGACGCCCCGCGCCGAGGCTTCGCGGAGCGCGCGATCGGTCCCGGCGTCGATCACTCGCAGTAACGAGGTGCCGCTCGCACAGAGGAGCACTTGGTGCTCCGCCGTCCCCAATCGCTTGAGCAGAAATCGGTGGATCGTCTCTCGCCCTTCCAGGACCGCAAACTTGCGCGGGTCCCGCTCGTCGAACTCGGTCCGTGCGTCTTCCCAATCGGTCAGGATCTTGGCCCGGTCCTGTTGGAGACGGTGGACCCGGTCGGACGCCTTGCGGATCCACCGGTCGAGCAGTTCGTCGGGCGGGAGCGCCGCGAATCGCATCGGCCGTCCGCCGGTCGCCTGGAGCAGTCCGTCCGCGGCAAGTTGCTTGATGAATCGGTAGGCTTCGACCCGGCTCACGGCCGATAAGCGGGCCAGTTCGCTCGCGGTCTGGGGCCCGGAGCGGCACGCCGCGAGATAGACCCGGGCGCCCTTTTCCGGCACGCCGTGTTGCGCCAGAAGTTCCAGGAGCTCGGAGCCCGGCCGCCCCACGACTTATCGAGCCGCCGAAGGGTTAAAACGGTGCGCGGACCGCGAACCGCCCGTCAGAGAGCGGCCTGGAAGTCCTCGATGGTCAGCGAGTACGGGACCTCGGTCCCGCCCGCGCGGCCCTTCAGGATCTCGCGCGCCAACAGCCAGTACACGGTCGCGAGCGCCACCCGTCCCTTGTTGTTGGCCGGGATCACCAGGTCGACATCTCGGGTCTCGTTGTTGACGTCACAGAGCCCGACGACGGGGATCCCGATCGACACCGCCTCGCTGAGCGCCTGTTGGTCCGTGGCGGGGTCCGTCACGAGGAGGACCTTCGGCTCGAAATACTCTGCCAGGTTCGGGTTCGTGAGGCAGCCCGGCACAAATCGTTCCGCGAAGGAGACCGCGCCGGTCGTCTTCGCGAAGACCCGCACGGGCTTCTGACCGTACTGCCGCTGGGAGACGACCAGGATCCGGTCGGCCGGGAACCGGTTGAGGAACTGAGACGCGAATCGGATCCGCCGGTCGGTCTCGCGGATGTCGAGGACGTGGAGCCCGTCAAATCGTACCTTATAGACGAAGCGACGCATGCTCGCCGACTTTTGCTGAGTGCCGATGTGGACTCCCGAGGTGAGGTACGTCTCCTCGGGGACCAGGAGCTCGCCCGGACGGATGTCCTGACCGTCCGTGTCGGCCACCCGCTCCTCGACCATCACCTCGTCGTCGGGCATTCGTCCTATCCTTCCGTGGCGCGGCGGAGCCGCAGAAGCTCATTTAGTTTTGCTACGCGCTCGCCGCCCACTACACCGCACTTCAGTGCGCGTGCCCCGGTTCCGAGGGCGACGTGGGCGAGCCATCCCTCGGGGACCTCGCCGGACCGGTGGGAGGTGACGGTCGCCCATTGGTTCGCTCGAGCAAGGTCCACCGTCGCTAGGGTATCCGTGAGGGTTCCGACCTGATTGACTTTGATGAGAACGGCGTTGGACGCGTGGCGGGCGACTCCGTCCTTCAGCCGTCGCACGTCGGTCGTGTAGATGTCGTCGCCCACGACGAGACTCTTCCCCCCGATCGCTTTGGTCACCGATGCGAATCCATCGAACTCCTCCTCGCCCAGCGGGTCCTCGACGTATCGCAGCCCGAACCGGTCCACGAGATCCGCGACGAGAGCTACTTGATCCTCGGTTCCGAGCTTCCGGTCCCGGTAGCGATAGAGGCCGTCGCGGTAGAACTCGCTCGCCGCCAGGTCGACTCCCGGATGGACCTCGACGTGAAGCTCATCTCGGACCTGGCTGCAGGCTTCGGTCAGCGCTTGCAGCGCTGCTTCGTTCCCCAGCGGTGCGACCCATCCTCCCTCGTCCCCTCGGCCCAGCGCTACGTTCGGGAGGGCGCGGTGCAACGACTCCCCGAGCAGTCCGTGTACCCGGATAGCTGCGGCGATAGAGGCTCGGGGGTCGGGAGATTCTGCGTAGGCAATGAACTCCTGGAACTCCGGTCCCCCGATGGCGTGAACACCCCCGTTCATGCAATTCCCCACGATCGCGGGGAACGTACGACCGTCGACCCCCGGCCGAGCGATCACCTTCCAGAACGGCTGTCGGGCATCTTCCCCATGGGCCATCGCACACGCGACCGAGATCGCCGTAGCGGAATTTCCTCCGATCCCCGAGAAGTCCGAGGTCCCGTCGACCTCGTGGAGTACCCGGTCGACCGCCCCCTGGTCGGCCGGGTCGAGCCCGATCAGTGCGGGGACGACTCGCAACCGGGCGGTCGACAGCGCCTCGGGCACGCCGCCCGGAGGGAACGCCCGAACCTCATGGACCCCGGTGCTCGCACCGCTGGGCGCTCCCGCCCGTGCGTGGGCGCCCGAGTCGAGGGTGATCGTCGCCTCGACGGTCGCCCGCCCCCGGCTATCGAACAGCGATTCGACGTCGACCGACGCGATCCGGCTCATGGACCTTCCACGAACTCGACGAGGACGCCGCCGAACGCGGAGGGGTGCGCAAACCCCACCCGGCGCCCGCGGGCCCCGGGCCGCGCGCGTTCGTCCACTACGCGCTCCCCCCGTCGCTGCACCTCAGTGAGCGCGGCGTCGACGTTCGGGACGGTAAACGCCAGATGGTGCACTCCCGAGCCGCGAGTTTCGAGGAACCGGGCGACGGGAGAGGAGGGGTCGGTGGGTTCGAGCAGTTCTACGTGCGTTTCTCCGACCGCCATGAACGCGACTCGTACCCGGTTGGAAGCGACCTCCTCCGGCGGGCCGTCGGGGGGACCGGTGAGTGGCCTCCAGCGCTCGATCGCGGCCGCAAGGTCCGGAACCGCGATCCCGACGTGGTCGAGCTTCATTCCGCCGGCCTCCGTGCTTAGAACGCCCGAGAGGGGGCGTGTTCGCCGAACAAACGGCGCCAGACGTCGGCGATCTCTCCGAGCGTCGCGCCGTCCCGGACGCTTGTGAGGACGAAGGGGAGGACGTTCCGACCGGATTCGGTGGCCCGCTCCAGCTCGCTCAACGCCGCGGTCGTTTTCCCCTGGTCCCGTTCGCCCCGCCACTTCCGAACCGCGTTGGCCTGCTGTCGCTCCTCGGCGGGCGTGATCCGCTGGACCTTGACGCCCTTCTCCCCGGCCTCGGCGAAGAGCGTGAAATCCGAGTTCCCCTCGGTGTAATCGTTCACCCCAACGACGACCTCGCCCTTCTGTTCGCGGGCCCGGGCGACTCGGTAGGCCTCCCGAGCGATCTCAGAGGCCAGGAAGCCACGCTCGATCGCCGCCAAGGCGCCCCCCATCTCCTCGATCCGGTGGAGATACTCTTGGGCTTCCCGCTCGATCTGGTCGGTCAGATATTCGATCTCGTAGGCGCCGCCGAGAGGGTCGACCGTATTCGCCACGCCGGATTCCTCGGCGAGGATCTGCTGGGTCCGAAGCGCGAGCCTCGCCGACGGCTCGGTCGGGAGTCCGAGCGCCTCATCGAGCGCGTTCGTGTGCAACGACTGAGTGCCGCCCAGGACCGCGGCCAACGCCTCGAGGGTCGTGCGGACGACGTTCAACTCGGGTTGCTGCGCGGTCAAGCTCGAGCCGGCGGTCTGCGTATGGAACCGCAGCTGCTTCGAGCGAGCCTCGCGAGCGCCGAAGGTCTCCTGCACGATCTTTGCCCACAGCCGGCGAGCCGCCCGGAACTTGGCGATCTCCTCGAGGAAATTCCGATCCGACGAGAAGAAGAACGAGAGACGCGGCAAGAAGTCGTCGAGGTCCAGTCCCCGCGCCTGGACCGCCCGGACGTACGCGATTGCGTTCGACAAGGTGAAGGCGACCTCCTGAACCGCGGTGGCGCCGGCCTCTCGCATGTGGTAGCCCGAGACCGAGATGTAGTTCCACTGCGGCATCTCCCGTGTCGCGAACTCGATCAGGTCCACCGCGAGTCGCAGCGACGCGGTGGGCGGGTAGATGTACGTTCCTCGCGCAACGTACTCCTTGAGGATGTCGTTCTGGACCGTTCCGCCCAGACGAGCGCGCGGCACGCCGTTCTCCTCCCCGACCGCGACCAACAGCGCCGTGAGGATCGGGGCGGTCGCGTTGATCGTCATCGAGACGGTGGCGCGGTCGAGCGGAAGACCTCGAAAGAGCGAGCGCATGTCGCCGAGGGACGCGATGGGCACCCCGACGCGCCCGACCTCCCCGACCGCGCGCTCATGGTCCGAGTCGTAGCCGTTCTGCGTCGGCAGGTCAAAGGCGACCGAGAGGCCGGTTTGACCCCCTTTGAGGAGAAAATGGAACCGTCGGTTCGTGGCCTCGGCGCTGCCAAATCCCGAGTATTGCCGCAGCGTCCAGAGTCGTCCCCGGTACATCGTCGGTTGGATGCCGCGCGTGTACGGGTAGGAGCCGGGAAAGCCCACGTTCTCCAGAAACTGCGCGTCCGGGTCGTCCGGGCGGTCGACGAGCAGGGGAAGGCGACCGCCATCGACCTTGGGGCCGATCGCAGCTCGCGCGTCGGCCTCCCACCGAACGCGGCCGCGGGTCGGTTTTGACGCGCGTCCGGAGCGGGCCATCGGCGTGGGACCGGAGGGCGTTATTAATCGATTTCCTGAGGGCCCACGAGCGGCGCGAGCCGCGTCAGGTCGAGCTCCGCCCAGGCCACGGGCACCGGCACACCGATCGAGGCGAGCACCTCGGGATGAAGCTCCCCGAGTTCGGCCACCGCCTCCCCCGCGACGCGCACCCGGGCGGCGCGGCCCGGGATCGTACCGGGAAGCTCCGCCGGTTCGCGCACCGGGACGATGTCCACGGTCCTCAGGAGATATTCGATCACTGCGGCGGCATCGGCAAATCCCGCGGTGTCGCTCGCCACGAGAACTCCGGCCCGGTAACGCGTCTCCGCGCCGGTCTCGGCGGTTGGCTGAGCGACCAGGACCGGACCGACCTCCCCCACCGTCTGGGGATAGCCATGACGGGTGTTGTGAGCGAGAACTTCGAGATGGGAGATCAGGAGACGGTCCCGGACGAAGGCGAACTCGGCCGAGGGTGGGTTCGCGAGGCGGACCGGCGACGTTCCCGGGATTCTTCGGACCGCGTTCTCGGAGACTAGGAGCGAGGTGTGCGGAGCGGCGCAACCGAGTCCGAGCAACGTCGTAGCGAACCGTCGACGAAAGACGGTTTCTCTGCGTCGGCGGCCCCTCGTGAAGCTGGGCGGCAGAATCCCGTCCTCCGGACGAATCGCTTGGGCCAGGATCACCTCCTCGGTCAGGTCTACGGGGGCCAGCAGGTCGGGTCGCCACGGCGGCACCTCGACCCTCCACCCTCCCGCATGAGGATGGGCCGTGAGACGATCGCGGCCGAGTCGCCGCTCGACCTCGCCGGGCGGGTAGGTCGCTCCGGCAATGGAGTGGAGGAGCGGCGACGGAAGTTCGACCGCTCTCGGAGCGAACAGGTCCCGTCCGTCCGAGAGCGTAGTGCCGTCGCCACGGACACCGACCGGGCCCACGGACCATCCTTGGCTCGCGAAGACCACGAGGAGGAGCCCGAGCGCCTCTCGGACCGCGCGGTCACGCGTTCCGGTCGACTCGAGGAGTAGCCGGCGATCGCCGACTCGCGCCTCTCCACCGGTTCGGCCGTTCAGGATCGGCGGGAGACTCAGTATCGTCCCCTGGGCGTCTCGGATCGTCAGGCACCGGTCCTCGAGCCGACCCAACGCGCCGTATCGGAGGGCCATAGGGTGTTCGGGGAAGAACCGGTCGGCGGAGACCTCTTCCGCGGCGTCCAATGGGACGAAGTGAACCCCGCTCATCGGTTCGAGCGCGTACCGGAACGGAGGGGTGAGCCGGTCGTACGGGTAGATCCCCAGGCTCGCCGCGCGGCGGTCCCGCCCTACGCTCGCGTGAAGGACCTCCTGGAACCGAATCGCCTCGGCCAACGTACCGGCATCGAGCCCCGCGTCGGTTGGGGACTCCACGACCACGCCCACGATCACCGGCCGGAGCGCCCCGACCGAAGCGTCCACCTCGAACGAAGGGGCCGGCGATCCGGCGACCATGAGGCGCTCGTGGGGGAGGCCTTTCGCGGCGTCGGTGGCCCCCTCGAGGTGGAGGGCGAGCCCGCCCTCCGATAAGAGGTCCAACCGGTCCGGGGTGACCGACACAGTGAGGGTCTCCGCATCTTGGAGCTCGAGCTCGGCCTTGGAGGTGAACAGGAGGTCTTCGAGGGCAGCGTTCGAGAGGGGCCCGGCAAGCCGTTCGATGACCCGGTCCCGACGGAGCACGGATTGGGGCACCGCTAACCTCCCCCGCCCCGCAGCCGGTCCAGATCGTCGGCGAACAAGTCCCGAATATCGTTGCACCCGAGCGCCACCAGCGCAAGACGGGTGATCCCGATCCCCCAAGCGGCGACCGGCACCTCCACCCCGAGAGGGCGCAGGACCTCGGGTCGGAACATCCCCCCGGGGAATACTTCGATCCAGCCGAGGCGGGGATGCCGGACGTACCCTTCGACCGACGGTTCCGTGAACGGGAAGTAGCTAGGTCGGATCTTGAGCTCTCGAATCCCGATCGCCTCCGCCAGCGCGCGGAACATCCCCACCAGATGGCGGATCGTGATCCCTTCGTCCCCGAGGATCCCCTCGCATTGATCGAACTCGATGCTGTGGCGAGCGTCGACGTCCTCTCGACGGAAGTTTCGATCGAGAGAGAACATCCGGAACGGAGGGCGGGGATGCCGGGCGAGGAATCGGGCGGAGACCGGGGTCGTCTGCGAGCGGAGCACCGGGCGTGCCGCGATCGATGGGTCGTACTCTCCACCCCAACCGGGCCCCACCGGCACCGTCTCCCCCGGCAGCGGGCGACCCTCGTGCACGGCGGCGACCCGCGCGAGGAGGTCGGCGGGGGGCAAGTGGCCCCGTATCCCCTCGGGAGAGAGGGCATCGTGGATCGACCTCGCCGGATGGTCCTGGGGCATGAAGAGGACGTCGTTGTTCCAGAACTCCGTCTCGAGGAGCGGACCCTCGGCCTGTTCGAAGCCCAATCCCAGGAGGATCTCTTCGAACTCTTCGAGCCACGCCACGTACGGATTCGGCCGAGCGCCGGTGAGGTACGGGACAGGAGCGCGCACATCGTACGGCCGGAACGGGCGCTCCCGCCAGACCCCCGAGGCGAGCAGGGCGGGTGTCAGCGAGCCGAGCAACTCCTCTCCCCCTGCCGCGAGCGGAAGGCGTCGGCCCTCGTCGGACGGGGCCCACCGTTTGATTGATCGACGTTCGGTTCGCGAGAGTCCCCGACGTTCCAGGGCCGAGACGATCGCTTCATCGAGGTCCTCCTCGCCGTTCGCAATCTGCTTCAGGACCACTTCCTCGGGAAGGAGCACCGGCGGCGGCACCGAGCTCTTCCGAAGGCGGAACGGCATCCCGTCCTCCAGATACCCGCGGCGACGCAGGATGCCGACGGCGGCCGACCGCTCCTCGTCGTCGATCCCTTCCGCGGCGGCCAATTCTGGGGTGAGCGACCCGTCCCGACGCTCGAGGGCCGCGAGGAATCGACGCTCCGGGAGCCCCCGGTCGAGCGCGGCTTGGCCCCGAACGGTGAGACGCCGCACGGCCTCGTGCTCCTCGTCGAGGGTCACGAGGTGTTTCGCTCGGAGGCGTTGAAGACTCCCCCGTACCTGGTCGAGCCCGATGCCGATCCGGGCGGCGAGCTCCTCTTCCTCGATCGGTGCGTCCTCGGCCGCTCGGAGAGCGACCAGCACCGAACGCTCGGGCCCCGAGAGGACGATCGGGACCGCCCCGTCCGATGCATCGGACGATGCATCGGGCACGACCCCGAGCAAGGGGGTGCGCGATTAAATCTTTCCCCGCGGCCAACGGGCGCGGGCGAGACGCTTCTCCGCGAGAGACGGGTACGACGGATTACAGGGGAGGGTCCGGGGTGACTGTTTCGGCCGGAAGTTCGGGAGCGACCGACTCGGACGGAGGTTCGGGAGCGACCGGAGGGTCACTCGTCGAGGGAGGGGCAGCGGAGGGAGGTTCTGCGGGGGCGGGCGCCACCGGCGGCGGCTCCTGGGGGCGGCGGTCTCTCGGTCGACCCAGCCAAGCCCCCAACACAATTCCCACGGCCATGATGCCCACATAGAGGACGAGGTTGGTCGGGTACACCGAGAGGGGTTCGAGCGCTGGGTCCAGTCCGAGGAGGTTCACCTTTACGGACGCTCCGCCCGACCCAAAGTACCCGTTGCTCGTCACCGTGACGGTGGCCGAAGCCCCCGAACCGAGATAGCAGACGGGAATCGGGATCCGGGCCACGACGGCTCCCGTTGCGTTGGAGACTGGGGCGACCGACCCGAATGTGCCCGAGCACGGTCCCCCCAATCCGGTCGACCCGAGCGATACCAGAACGGAGACGCCCGAGATCGGGGCGCCGCTCGTGGAGTTCGTCAGGGTCACCTGGATCGTCACCGTGCCACCCGGGGCCACGGGGGATGGAGCGGCCGAGATCGCGAGGTTGACGATGCTCGAAACGATGTGCTCGTAGAGGAACACCCCTGCCGGGGAACCCCACCCGGTCGCGGTGTCCCATCCCGGCCCGGCGGGCCCGAGGCAGTTCGATCCGGTCGTAATGTCGTGGAACGGCGGGTCCGTGGCAGACAAGTTAGCGCCCAACTCGTACAACAGCGGGTCCAGGAAACCGAAGTTGGTGCCGTGCAGAGCATCCATCTCCGTCACTATCCCCGCCCAGAGAGGGGTTGCGAAACTGGTGCCTGCTCCGGCGTCCTGCTGTCCGTCAAAGTACAGGAAGTTGTAGTCTGCCGTCGCCGAGACGTCCGGCATCCCTCGATGCCCGTTCGCCTCGATCGGGCCGGCCGCGCTCCCGACCTCTTGCCACGACGGCGCGGCGAATTGGGTCGAGAATCCTCCGCCACCGTCGTCCCACGCCGATTCACTGAACCCAGTGATGGCACCCACCACGCTCCGGTCGAGGGAGACCGTGGTCCCCC
Source organism: Thermoplasmata archaeon (assembly GCA_049802875.1). Classification (GTDB taxonomy): domain Archaea; phylum Thermoplasmatota; class Thermoplasmata; order Lutacidiplasmatales; family UBA184; genus Lutacidiplasma. The sequence continues at coordinate 68,496 of JBARNH010000019.1, forward strand.
CGACCGCGACGACCTGGGGGGAAGCGGCGGGATACTCGGGGTCGAGCCCTCCGGTACACCCCGACCCCGCGTCGCCGCCGGTGTCGCCCGTCGCGGCGAATACGGTAATCCCCTCGCGGGCCGCGACCGCGAAATCGCTCTCGAACCCATTGGTCAGCGTCGGATCCGCGCCATCGGCCGACCCAAACGACATCGAGATCGTCGCGACGTCCGGCAGGCTCGACGTATCCACCGCCAGGTTGAGCGCGTCGATCATCGACGAGTCCGACGGGGAGTAGTTGTTGGACTCGGGCCCGGCGGGGGCATAGACCGCGTCGAGCGTCGCGCCCGGGGCGGCCGAACCGGACCACTCGAGGTCCAGCGTCAGCTCACGGGATCCGTTGCTCGGGTCGTTGACTGCGTTCGCGGAGGGCGCTGGCGCGCCGTCGACGGGGTACGCTACTACATTGGGGGCGGGAAAGCTGGACGGGTAGTACTGGGAGAAGAACGTCTGAATGTCGCTCGGGGCATATCCCGCTCCCCAGAGCAGAAGGACAATCCCTTTGCCGGTCGCGTACGTGGGGGAGCTCGTGAGATTATAGAGGTCGGAAACCTGGTAGATGTCCCGAGCGATCGCCGGGGTGACCAGATTGTTCGGATTCTGGGCCGGGCCGTCGGCGGCGTCTGGAAGCACGGGCTCGGGTATATTCGGAAGGGAGAAGCTGTCGAAGCCCGTGGAGAGCCCGGCGACCGACTGCACCTCCGGCTCGAGGTACGAGGGCAACGACGGCGGGGTTCCGGGGAACGAGACCGTCCTCCCCTCGAAACTTCCCGTGAGCAACGAGGTATCGAACGCCCGGTCGACCGCGGCGACCGACCCGGTGAGCGTGAGCGACAACCGATCCGGCCACGCGTGCGTGACGGAAAGCCCCTCGGCCTCGAAGTACCGCTCCGCCGACGTGTACGCCGGGATCGAGAGGCCGAAGGCGGCGGCGACTTGAGCGCTGGTCATCGGCGCGGAACCCGGAGCGGGCGCCGCATAGAGTGCGGCATTAGTCGGCTCGAAGGTCACCTCGACCGTCTGTGGCTCGACCGCCGGACCTGTTTGTCCCACTTCCGAGTCCTGGACGGACGAGTAACCGGCCCGTTCCGCGAACGCGGGGTCGCTGGGCGCGACGGTAGTTTCGTCGGCCAGTGGACGGAGGGATCCGCCCGAGACGGGCGCTCCGGGCGCTGACCCGGCCGGAATTACCACGGCGCACCCGACGAGAAGAGCAACGACTGAGAGCCCGAACCACCCACGGGGTCGGACGGACCATCGGGCGCTCGACCGCATTGGAATCTTAAGGGTCGGGACCCGTGGAAATAGGTTCGCCTTGCGTCCCGCGCAGCGTGCCGGTCAGCTGCGAATCGGGGTCGTATATCCTGCGGGCCGGTGGAACGTCCCTTCTCCCCCGAACGGGTCCGGACGGGGCGTTGCGGTCTCGCCTCGTTTCGCCGCCAGGTAACGGTCGATCGCCTCCGCCGCCTGGGTCGCCGTACCCATCGCGTACACCACGGACCGACCCCCCGCAGAGAACACTCCGGGAACGGCGGTCTCGAATCCCTTTCCCTTCCCTTCCGGCCAACCCTGGTTGGTGATCTTCAGGTCGAGCTCCGGACCGAATCCTCGGAGGTCCGCCTTTTGGCCCACGGCGACGATCACGGTGTCGCACGGGATCGTCTCCTCGGACCCGGGGACCGGCAGGGGGCTACGGCGTCCACCAGCGTCGGGGGGTCCGAGTTCGATCGACTGGACCACGAGACCCTGGACGTGGCCGTTGCCCTCGATCCGGACCGGGGATTTTTGGAAGAGGAACCGAATTCCCTCCTGCTCCGCGCCGTGGACCTCTTCCGGGTCGGCGGGCATCTCTTCCCGGCCCCGTCGATAGACGAGGGTTACGTGTCCTCCGTTCGATTTGCGGAGCGCGCTCCGCACCGAGTCCATCGCAACATCCCCGCCGCCCACGACCACGACCTCCTTGCCGACAGTGACCGGGACCTCGTGGTTGATCTCGGTCAGAAAACTCAGGGCGGGAATTACCCCCTCCATCTCCTCCCCCGGGACGCCAAGGGTGCGGTGGTTCGAGGTGCCGATCGAGAGGAACACGGCCTGGTAGCCGTCCCGCAGCAGTTGCTCCACGGAGAGCTTCTCTCCGACCTTCGTCTTGGTCACGAACGTGACGTCGAGGTCTCGAAACCGTGCCTGGTCCGTCTGGACGTCCGCATCCGTCATCCGGTAGGCCGGGATCGTTTGCATCAGTCCGCCGAGCCGGTCCTCCTGCTCGAAAACGGTCACCGAGTATCCGCGGACCCCGAGTTCCCATGCCGCCATGAGGCCCGCCGGACCGCCCCCGACGACCGCGACGCGCTGGTTCTTCGGCTTGGAGGCGACGTACGCGAGGTCGCTCGAACCGAACTCCAGGGCGACCCGTTTGAGATGGCGAATCGCGATCGGCACTCCCTTCTTCTTCACCACGCACGCGTCCTCACAATAGTGGTAGCAGACCTTGCAGAGGGAGGTTGCGAGAGGGTCTTCGCGAAGGGTCACGCGAGCTGCCCCGTCGAAGTCCTCCGCGGCGATCAGGCGGATGTACTCCCGGGCGTCCTGATCGATGGGGCACGCTTCCACACACCAGGGGCGCCGACACTGGATGCATCGTTTCGCTTCGAGAATGGCGTCCGCCTTCGAATAGGCGTGGAGCACCTCACGGAAATCTGTCGTACGCTCGGCGACCGGCTCCTCGTCGATCGGTACCCGGACCGGGTTGAGCTTGGGCGGCGTGGGTCGCGGTGCGGCGGTCGCCTCGGGAGACATAGGGTCAACGATTCTAGCGGCGCCGACTGTTAAGAGCCTTACTCGGCCCGGGCACGGTGGGCCACCCGTGGCCCGCCGTGGAGCGCACGGGACCGTAAGCTATAGGAGGCTTCCCTCTCCCTCCGGAGGCACGCGGAAAGGAAGGTACGGCCATGGTCCTCGATTCTCTCGGAAAGTCCCTTCGGGGCGTCCTGCAGAAGATCGCGCGCGGGTCAACGGTCGATCAAGCGCTCCTCGCGGAAGTCGTGCGCGACATCCAGCGGGCCCTCCTTCAAGCGGACGTGAACGTCCAGCTCGCGCTCGACCTTACCCAACGGGTGCGCCGCCGGGCGACCGAGGAGAAGCCGCCCGCGGGGGCGAGCCTGCGCGACTTCCTGATCCGTATCATCTACGAGGAGATCCGCGGGATCCTGGGCAAGGATCGGGCCTTCGAGCTGCGGCCGAAGAAGATCCTCCTCGCCGGGTTGTTCGGCCAAGGGAAGACGACCACCGCCGGAAAGCTCGCGCGGTACTTCCAGAAGAAGGGGGTACGGGTCGGCCTCGTCGCGGCCGACGTCCATCGCCCCGCCGCGATCGACCAGTTGGAGCAATTGGCGAAGAAGGTGGGGGCGGAATTCTACGCGAACCGCGCCGAGCGGAAGGCCGAAACGATCGTCCGGGAGGCGCTGGCACGGTTCCCCCCGCACCTCGCGATCATCGTGGACACCGCGGGCCGGAGCGGTATTGACGCGGAATTGATCGAGGAACTCAAGCGGGTCCGCTCGGCTCTCGAACCCGAAGAGACGATCCTCGTCCTCGATGCGGCGATGGGCCAAAGTGCGGGCCGCAGCGCGGAAGCGTTCCAGAAGGCGGTCGGCCTCACCGGCGTGATCCTGACGAAGTTGGACGGCTCCGCCAAGGGTGGGGGAGCGTTATCGGCCGTGGCGGTGAGCGGCGCACCCATCCTGTTCATCGGCACGGGGGAGCACCTCGACGAGCTGGAGCGATTCGACCCGACGCGATTCGTCTCCCGCCTCCTCGGAATGGGGGACATCCAGACCCTGCTGGAGCGGTTCGAGGAGCTCTCGGACAAGGAAGCCGCCGAGACCGCGGCCAAGAACCTGATGGGGGGGAGATTCACCCTGCGCGACATGCGCGCGCAACTGGCGTCGCTGGGGGAGATGGGCCCGTTCTCGAAACTCATGTCGATGGTCCCCGGACTCGGGGCAGGGAAGGTCGACGAAAAGCAGCTGGACGCGACCCAAGTCCGCCTCCTGAGCTTCCGCACGATCCTCGATTCGATGACCGCCCAGGAGCTGGACGACCCGCAAGTGATCAAGGCCGAACGGATCCACCGGATCGCTCGGGGCAGCGGTCACAAGACGCAAGAAGTCCGCGCGCTGCTCAAACACTACGAGACGACCCGCAAGGCGGCGCACGGCCTCGTCTCCAATCGTCGACTTCGCCGACAGATCGAAAAGCAGTTCGGCGCCGGCGAAGCACCTACCCGGTAGACCGTCGAGCGGGTGATGGTCGGCGCCAACCTTCCGGAGGTGATCGCCGGGGCACTGCTCGTCTTCTTCCTCCCCGGGTACACGGTCACCCGGGCGCTCTTCCCCGAGTGGCGGCTCCGAGGACCCGGCGCGTACCTGCGGTGGCTCGAGACGGTCGCGCTGGCACTCGTCACGAGCGTCGTACTGACCGTGCTCGTCGGCTACGTGCTGCTCGCGGCCGCGCCGGGGGGGTTCCAGGCGTACTGGACCGACCCGGTGCTCGAAGTGAGCCTCTCCGGGGTCGCCCTCGTCGCTTTTACCGCCGGCTGGGTGCGGGGAGCCTATCGGCGGGAACCGCCGCCGTCGCCGGCCGTCGCGGAGGAGTCGGGGGAGGAAGGGGCCTGGGAGCTGACCCGAGAACTCGAGCGGCTCGGACGCGAGGAACGTCGCCTCGCCCATGCCCTCCGAACCTCGAAGGGCCCGGGGGACGAGGAGCGGCTGCGCGATGAGCTTGCTCGAGTGCGGGCCGAGCGAGATCACCTCCGGGAGCGCCGGGAGGCAGAGTATGCCTCGTAGTGAGGGTCGGGCCGAGGGCTACAAGATGGTCCTCGTCGTCCGAGGGGAGCTCCGGATGACGGCGGGGAAGATTGCGGTGCAAGTCGCGCACGCGGCGGTCCTCCTTACCCGCGCCGCGGAGCGACGCGACCCCCACGGGCTCGACACTTGGCTCGCTCAAGGGGGCATGAAGATCGCCCTGGTAGTCCCCGCGCTCGCCGACCTCGAGGCCCTCGAACGCCAAGCCCGGGCGAGGAAAATTCCGACCGTTTGGGTCGAGGATGCCGGGTTCACGGAGGTCCCCCCAGGTACCCGGACGTGCCTTGGTCTCGGCCCGGCGCGCGCCTCCGACCTCGACCCGGTCTCAGGGGCGCTACCGCTGCTCTAGTCGGGTGGGCGCGATGGCGTCTGTCGGTCAACGCTGGGGACGGAACCAACCGTGAGTTCGACGGAAGGGACCCCGTCCACCGCGGCGGACGTCCGGACGATTGGCGAAAATTAAGGACTAAATACCACGCCGGGATTGGTAGCTGGGCCGATTTCCGCGGCCGGGGGGGATCCCGATGCAGATGTGGGTCTATGTCGTGCGTCGTCTTCTCCTTCTGATTCCTATTCTCATCGGCGTGTTGACGATCCTGTTTGCGATCATTTCGGCTCTACCGATCACCGATCGGATCGCCGCGGAGCTGGGCTCCGGTCACGGAGGGCGCCCCATCACCCAATGCATCCCGTGCCCTACCGGCACACCACCGAACTGCAATTCCGGCAACGGCCCCCAATGCAACAACCCCGAGTATATTTCTGCCCTCGCGCGCCTCGGTCTGAATCAGCCGATTCCCGTTCAATGGGGGATCTACGTCTATAGCGGTTTAACACTGAATTGGGGACATACTGCGCCCAACAGCTTCATGTCATCCCAGATCGGGGAGTCCGGCAACTCGATCCCGGTCACAACGGTCCTCAGTTGGTACCTGCCGTTCACGATCCAGCTCGCGGCCTTCTCACTGCTCATCATCCTCGCCCTATCGATTCCGTTAGGGAACTACTCGGCGGTGCTCCGCAATCGCCCGCTCGACCAGGGCACTCGAGTGATGTCGTTCTCGGGTTATGCCCTCGCGACGTTCCTGTTATCCACCCTGCTCCTGATCGCCGGCGTCGACCTGCTCGGAGGACCATCGGCGACCATCTGCGGAGCCTCTGCCTTCGCCGCGGTCTACGGCTCGTGGCCGGTCATGCAGACCGGTTGCTACAATATCATCGGTTTATCGTGGATAGGGACCCATAATTTCGCCCCCAGTTCACCGACCGGCTTCCCGCTCGTGGACTCCCTGATCCACGGTCAGTACTCCCTGGCCCTCTCGGTGTTCTCCCGGGAGATTCTGCCCGCGCTGGCGATCGCGTACCTCTCGATCGCGGGGATCCTGCGCTACGTGCGGAACAGCATGCTCGAAGTCATGAATCAGGATTACATCCGGACCGCACGGGCCAAGGGAGTGCCCGAGTCGACCGTCATTCGCAAGCATGCCGGGCGGAACTCCCTGACCGTGACGGTGGCAGTGTTGGGTCTGACGTTCGCCTTTTTCATCGGGGGATTTCCCGTCATCGAGGAGGTGTTCGGGCTCAACGGCATCGGCAAGGTGCTGATCTGGTCGATCTTGCCCCAGATGGACTATGGAATGATCTTCGGGACTACGATCCTATTCACGATCATCGTGGTGCTCGCCAACGTCATGGTCGACATCATCCAAGCCTACCTGGACCCTCGAATCCGGTTGGGGTAGCGAGGAGGGACCGAAGCGTATGCAAACCTCGGCCGAGCTCGCGGAGGCGCCCGCACCCCTCCCCCTCGGCAAGCGAAAGCGCCCCAACCCCCGGGTCGACCAGATGAAACGAACCTGGTACCTGCTCCGGAAGAACGGGCTCGCCATGGTGGGTCTAGTACTTCTGATCCTTTTCGCCGTCCTTCTGGTCGGCTCGTTCTTCTATTCCGCCTCGAACACCACGATGTCCCTCTACTGTGGCACCTACTACAGCGGGGTGCAGAACTACCCCGTCGGGACGTGCACCGGTTCGGGGACCGTCATCTGCACGTACCCCGTGGGCCAAAGCGCTCCCGCCCCGAACTGCTACCCAACCGACCCGGGCAATCCGTCGTTCGTCGGTCCGACGTTAACGTCCCATCAGCTCGGCCCGTTGCCGCTCGGGTCGCTGGCGACCGACCCGTCGAGCGGCTCCTTCTACAACCTGTACGCCGGTCTCGTGAAAGGGTCCGAATGGAGCATCACCATCTCTCTCGCCATCGTCGCGATCGGAGCGGTCGTCGGACTCATGCTGGGGTCGCTCGCCGGCATTGCTGGCGGGATCGTGGACGAGACGATCATGCGGATCACGGACATCTTCCTCTCCGTTCCGCAGCTGCTCCTCGTGCTGGTCCTGATCGTCGTGTTAGAACCGATTCCCGTTTTCTCGACCCTCGACGGTCGGGTCGCGGTCCTCATCATTGGGTTCGCGATCACGTGGTGGCCGTTCTACACTCGTATCGTGCGGTCCCAAGTGATCGTCGTGCGAGAGCAGAAGTACGTAGAGGCCGCTCGGGCGAGCGGGGCCGGCATGGGTCGGATTTTGAGGAAGCACATCGTTCCCAATTCGCTCTTCCCAGTATTCGTTCAGGTCGCCCTGGACGTCGGTTCGATCCCCCTCATCATCGGTACCATCGTATTCCTCGGCGTGGTCCTCTGGCCGGGAGGAGCGTTCCCCGAGTGGGGAACGATCGCGGCGAATTCGGTCGCTCCGTCCGTGGTGAGCGACCTCTTGTTCAACGGGTCCGCGTATTTCCCCTGGTGGCAGATCCTCTTCCCGGGGCTTACCCTCTTCCTGTTCGCGATCTCGGTGAACTTCTTCTCGGACGGCCTCCGCGACGCGCTCGACCCTCGGCTGAGGCGGTGAGTGCTCCGCGTGTCGGCGGCGGCCCAGCCTCGTACCGTTGAGGTGGCCCCGCCTTCGTCGTCGGCTCCCGTACCGCCGCTGACGAGTTCTTCCGAAGCTCGAGCGCCTTCGGACGTTGTTCTCGACGTTCGCGGCCTCAAAACCTACTTCTACACTTATGACGGCGTGGTCCACGCGCTCGAGGGAGTGAAGTTCAAGATCCGCCGTGGAGAGACCCTCGGCCTGGTGGGGGAGACCGGCTGCGGGAAGAGTGTCACGGCGTTTTCGATCACGCGCCTTATCCCCGACCCGCCCGGGCGGATCATGGAGGGTCGAATCCTCCTGCACGGCGCTAACCTCCTCTGGGGCCTCGATCAGGAGGCGACCTTCAAGGAGGTCCGGAAGAGCGGGCGGTACACGATCAAGCGAAAGTACCGGCGACTGAGGGATGTCCAGCGTCGGATGATCGCCGTCCGAGGTTCGATGATCTCGATGATCTTCCAGGAACCGATGCTGGCACTGAACCCGGTGTTCCGGGTCTCCAACCAGCTGGGGGAAGCCCTCACCCTGCACCGCTTGCAACCAATCATCGCGGAGATGTTCCAGGCGGCGGACATGGGAAAACCCATGGTCGGCGACGCTAAGGCCTCCCCCGGCACGGACGGCGCCGCGCCCTCGAGCTCACCGGCGACTCAGGCGGCCGTGGACCGCCTGGTCGACGCCGCCGTGCACCGGAACTCGACGGAGATGCGCACGGCGGCCGGGGAGATCGCAGGGTCGACCGGTCTCACCTCACTCGGGACGGAGGCGTACTACACCGCGCGCGAGGAGGCCGTGTTCGAATCGGACCAGCTGAAACACCGCATCAACCGCTGCTTCGGACGGACCCGGCTTTCCGGGCTACAGCGGACGTATCTCAAGTACCGTACCCAAGCGGCGGCACTGGACGACCAACTCCGCGAGGTCTATCTGCAGGAGATGCGCCAGGAGCGGCCCGAGCGCGCCCAGCTGCGCTCTATCCGCCGTCATAAGCGGTTGCTCCAAATCCGTTCCCTCGTCTTCAGACTACCGGGAGTTGGGCGCCACGTTCGTCGTCCTCTCGAGACCGAATTGTTCTGGAGGTCGGTCCGACTGCTCGAGCAGGTCTCGATCGCCAACCCCGCTCAGGTAGCGCGGAGCTACCCCCATGAACTGTCGGGCGGCATGGTCCAACGCGTAATGATCGCCATGGCCCTCTCCTCCGAGCCCGAGATCCTGCTCGCCGACGAACCGACCACCGCGCTCGATGTGACGATCCAAGCCCAGATCCTCGAGCTGATGCGGAACCTGAAGAGCCGGGTCGGCACCGCGATCTTGCTCATCACCCACGACCTAGGGGTCATCGCCGAAGTCGCCGACCGGGTGTGCGTGATGTACGCCGGCAACGTCATCGAGACTGCGCCGGTCGCGGAGCTCTTCCGACGACCGCTGCACCCGTACACGCAGGGCCTCCTGGCGTCGATCCCCCGCGTCGACGACCCGTCCAAGAAGCTCGAATCGATCCCCGGGTCGGTGCCGAACCTGATCACGCCCCCGACCGGATGCCGTTTCCACCCCCGCTGCCCGTTCGCGATGCCGGTCTGCAAGGAGAAGGCGCCCCCCACGACCGTCGAGGGACCCCAGCATTCGGTCGCCTGCTTCCTCTATAACGGGGCGGAGGATGTGAGCTAGGCCGCTCCGGACAGGGGACCATGCAGTCGAACGGGAATCCGCCGGTGTTGATGGCGGTGCGGAATCTTCGGAAGTACTTTCCGATCCGGGGCGGCCTGCTCTCGACCCACGTCGGGGACGTTCGAGCCGTGGACGGGGTTTCGATGGACATCCGCCAGGGACAGACGGTCGGACTCGTGGGGGAGTCGGGGTGCGGCAAGACGACGGCGGGCCGGCTCATCCTCCGCCTGATCGAGCCCACCTCGGGTCACACGTTCTACAAGCCGTCCCCCGAGGACTACGACCGCATCAACGAGATCTACGCCGAGCTGGCTCCGTACGCGGCAAAAGAGGGGGACAACGGTTCGGCCGCTCGAGCCCCTCCTCCGGCTCTGGTGAAGGAGCTCGACGGGCTCGCTCAGAAGTACTCGATCTATCGAAAGTCGCGTTCCCAGATGAAGGGGCTCCGGGGGAAACTGCAGATCGTCTTCCAGGACCCGTTCTCTTCCCTCAGCCCCCGCCTGCAGGTCCGGGAGATCGTCTCCGAGCCGCTCGATGTACATCGCTCCGGGACCCCCCGGGAGCGCAGCCAGCGGGTGAACTCGCTGATGACCTCGGTCGGCCTCAACCCGGAACACCTCTGGAGATTCCCGCACGAGTTCTCGGGGGGCCAGCGCCAGCGGATCGGGATCGCGCGAGCGCTCGCGCTGCGGCCCGACTTCATCGTCCTGGACGAGCCGACGAGCGCGCTCGACGTCTCGGTCCAGGCCCAGATCCTGAACATCCTGAAGCGACTGCAGCAGGAAGAGAACCTCTCCTACCTGTTCATCTCCCACCACTTGTCGGTCGTCCGCGCGATCTCCAACGAGGTCGTCGTCATGTACCTCGGGCAGGTCGCCGAGCGGGCGCCGACGGAGGAACTGTTCACCCACCCGCTCCACCCGTACACCCAAGCCCTGCTCGCGTCGATCCCGATCCCAGACCCGACGGTCCGCCGGGACCGGATCATCCTCAAGGGGGAGGTCCCGAGCCCCGCGGCCCCTCCGTCCGGCTGCCGATTCCACACCCGGTGTCCCGCAGTGATGCCCGTCTGCTCGAAGATCGCGCCCACGCTCCGGGAGAGCCCGCAGACCCCCGGTCACTGGGTCTCCTGCCACCTCTACCACCCGCCCGAGGAAGCCGCGGCGTTCGAGACCGCTCTCCCAACGAGCGCACCCGCGTCCGCGGGCTCGCCCGCCTCCTAGGGGTGGGGCCGTCCCGCCCGGATCGGCCATGTCGTTCTTCTCCTCGCGCCGTCGTGCGAACCAAGACCCCGAAGAGGACCGGGTCGCCCGCCGGACGGCACTGGCGGAACCGGGACCCAGCTGGAGGCAGTGGTTCTACGATTCGTTCCTCAAGGTCTGGATCTTGTTCCTGTTCTTCGTGACGGACGTATGGATCGTCGTGGGTTGGCTGTCTCCGTGGAATGCCGCCAACGTGCTGTACGCCGCGCTCTCGTTCCTGGCGGCCGTCTACCTCGAGAACCTGGCCTACCAGTTCTTCTGGTACGAACCTCCCGAGCTCACTCGCAGCTCGCACGAGGAACCCCCTCCCCGGTGGCTCCACCCGGTCCTCCGGGGACGTTGGACTCCGGGGTGGTCCGCGGCGAAGGCGATGGCCGCCCGATCGGCCGATGACACACCGGACCCGAGAGAGTTCCTCTAGTCCGATGAGCTAGGGAGGCCCCGTAACGCCGAACCCCCGGGTCGGCGCCGCCGCGTTCCCCGAGTTCGGCTCCTCTTCGTACCCCCTCCCGTATACTTGGCGGGGAGGCAGAGACGCCTCGCAGGGTAACTGTAGGAACATCGTGTCGAAACGTCCCGAACGCCCAGCAGCCGACGACGGTCCACCGCCAGGTGGGACTCTGACCTACCCCGGGATCGCTCGCTAAAGTCGAGCCCTCAGCGGGAGATATCGATGCGAGTTGCAGGTCTTCATCGACTCGATAGACTGGCGGCGGGGCAGTCTATGCTGTGAATCGTCAACTCACCGTAGGACCCGCGACACCGCCCTCGGGCGGTGGGAAGAGGTTTCCGGCCCTCTCGACGTTGAGGGGCCGGGCGCTGTTGCTCCGTAACCGCGAACTTGGTGACCCCTACGAGGACGGTACCAGTCCGTTCCCCGAGTCCAGGTAGAAGAGGTCGTCAAGTCCTCCACCGGAAGACGTCAGCTGCGTGCTAAAGCTGGACAGGTTCATCCACGGCGCCACGTTCCACGAGCCCACCGACTCATACTGCCAGACGTACAACCCGAGCGCCCGCCCGATCTGGGAGATCATCGCGTAGAGGACCCCCTGCAGGGTGACGTTCGCCGTGTGTGTTACCAAGTTGTTGCCGAACAGCATCGCCTGGTACGCCGTTCCCTGGCACTGCTGCGGGATCCCCGGGTTCGCGGAGGCAAAGGCGGACCACTCCCCGAAGTCGGTCGGGCCGTAGTCGGGGCAGCCGCCGGTGCCAACCGCCGCGTAGTTCGCGGACGACTGCTCCACCGAGTCCCCAAAGGTGTAGGTCGCGTTGGCCTGCCAGAGGGGCGTGAAGTAGTCCGACGGCGCCGGGTAGTC
>JBARNH010000020.1:0-11760 GCA_049802875.1 Thermoplasmata archaeon
CCCACCACCTTCGCCCGCTCCCGGCTCGACCCCGGCCGCCGGCATCGACCACGGCACCGCCAGCTGTTCGGCCTGTATCGCGAGCTCCTCCTCTTGCGACGCGCTTACGTCGCTCCCCGCCGCCTCACTTCCCGCCAGGTCGGGGTCGACCCCTCGGATGCCTCGGTGCTTTGGGTCGATCGTCGCCCGCCCGCCCCGAGCCCCTCGTTGGCGATCTTTCGTTGCGGGCCGGGGTCCGGAGAGGTCCACCTGCCTCCGGTGAGACGGGCGTTGCGCCTGCGACTCGCCTCCGCGGATCGGCGATGGTTGGGACCGGGTGCGGACCTGACTCGTCGTCTGGTTCCCGGCGACCCGTGCGCGCTCGACCTCCCCCCCTGGTCGTTCGCCTTTTACGCGGCCCCCGCTGGAGCGTGACGCGATGAACCGGTACGTGTGCATCCACGGCCACTTCTACCAGCCTCCCCGCGAGAACCCCTGGCTCGAGGAGGTCGAGACGCAGGAGTCGGCCGCCCCGTACCACGATTGGAACGAGCGCGTCACCGCGGAGTGCTACCGTCCGAATGCCTGGTCGAGGGTGCTCGATGCGGACGGTCGGATCGTCCGAATTGTGAACAACTACGCCCGCATCAGTTTCAACGTCGGCCCGACGCTATTGAGTTGGCTCGAGCGGCACGCCCCGAAGGTCTACGGGGCGATCCTCGCGGCCGACAAGACCAGCCGGGAACGGTTCTCCGGCCACGGGTCGGCGATCGCCCAAGCGTACAACCATCTGATCCTGCCGCTCGCCTCCCGGCGCGACAAGGAGACGCAGGTCGCCTGGGGAGTCCGAGACTTCACCGCCCGTTTCGGTCGGGCGCCGGAAGGGATGTGGCTACCGGAGACCGCCGCGGACCCCGAGACGCTCGACGTCGTCGCGGCCGCCGGCATCCGGTTCACGATCCTCTCCCCGTACCAGGCCGCCCGGTTCCGCCCTCGAGGCGCCGCCGAGTGGATCACTCCGGCCCCGGGGGAGATCCCCTCCACCCGAGCCTTTGAGACCCGGACCCCGAGCGGTCGCTCCCTCGCCCTGTTCTTCTACAATGGCGGTCTCTCCTCCGACATCGCGTTCAAGGGCCTCTTGAACAGCGGCACGGCGTTCGGGGACCGTCTCGCGACCGCGTTCGACGGCCGCCTCAATGACGAGGCCCAGTTGGTCCACGTGGCGACCGACGGGGAGACCTACGGGCACCATCACCGTCACGGCGACATGGCGCTCGCGGACGCCCTCGAGCAGCTGGACGCCCGCTCCGACGTCGCCCTGACCAACTACGGGGAGTTCCTGGAACGCCATCCCCCGACCCACGAGGTGGAGATCCACGCCCCGTCGGCCTGGAGTTGCGCGCACGGCGTGGAGCGGTGGCGCAGTAATTGCGGGTGCAACTCGAACCTGCATCCCGGATGGAGCCAGGAGTGGCGCACCCCGCTCCGCGGCGCGCTCGACTGGCTCCGGGACGCCCTGGTCCCCGCGGTCGACGAGGCGGCGCCCCTCCTCTTCCGCGACCCCACGAAGGCGCGCCACGAGTACGAGGAGGTCCTCCGCGACCGCTCCGAGGCCCACGTGACAGAGTTCCTGACCCGCCACGCCGGCCGGGTGCTGGACACCGAGGAGACGATTCGAGCCCTGCGGCTGCTGGAGATCGAACGCCACCTCCAGCAGATGTACACGAGCTGCGGCTGGTTCTTCGACGACCTTGCCGGGATCGAAACCGTCCAGGTGCTCCAGTACGCGAGCCGGGCGATCCAACTCGGAGAGCAGGTGTTCGGCCGCCCGCTCGAGACCGAGTTCACGAGCCGGCTCGCCGCCGCGCGCAGCAACCGGCCCGAACTCGGAGATGGCCGCGCGGTCTACGAGCGGTGGGCCCGCACCGTCCGCATCGAACTGCGAGAAGTCTGCGCCCACTATGCGTTCAGCTCGCTCTTCGAGGAGTACCCCGACCCCGCGCGAGTCTACTGCTTCACGGTCCACGGCGCGGAACGCCGGACGCTCTCCGCGGGATCGGCCCGACTGGTCCTTGGGCAAGCCCGTTTCCGCTCAGAGATCACCCGGGCCGCGGACCACTTCACGTACGGGGCGCTCCTCGTGCCCGGCCCGAGCCTCTTCGGGGGAGTCCGGCCCTTTCAGAGCGACGCGGCGTTCCAGGACACCGCGCGCGAACTGGTCGAGGCGTTCGAGCGGGCGGACCTGCCCGAGACGATCCGTCGCGTCGACCGGCACTTCGGTGAGGGGACCTACACGCTCCGCCTCCTGTTCCACGACGAACAGGCCAAGTTTGTCGGGCTGCTGTTCGAGTCGATGCGCGAGAGCGTCGAGAACGCCTTCCGCGGCGTGTATGAGAGCACCGCGCCGATCCTGAAGAGCATCGCCGCCTCGGGGGCCGCCGCCCCGCGAGCGCTTCGGACCGCGGCCGAGTTCTTCCTCAACGAGCGGATCCACCGGGCGCTCGACCACGATCCGCCGGACGTAGCCGAGGTCGCCGCCCGCGTGCGAGAACTCGCCACGATGAACCTGCCGGTCGACGGCGACTCGGTCAGCTATCCGTGGGGGCGAGCCGCCGAGCAACTCATGGACCGGTATGCCCGCCGTCCGTCGGACGCGGTGACGCTTCGATCGCTGACCACGCTCGTCGAGCTCGCGCAGTCCAACTCTCTCGAGGTCGATCTTTCGCAGGTCCAGAACCGCTACTACGAGATGGTCCATCCCACCGAGCCGGCGGGTCCACAGGCCCAGTCCCCACCGCATCTGGCCACGGAGTTCCGTCTCCTCGGGGAGCGCCTCCGCGTCCACGCGAGCTAGATGGCGGCGTGGGTCCCCGGGGCGACCTATCGCCTGCAGTTGGGGCGCCGGTTCGGCTTCGACCAGGTTCGCCAGCTGCTCCCGTATCTGGACCGCCTGGGGATCGACACGGTCTACCTCTCGCCGTTCCTGGCCTCCCGTCGGGGGAGCGTTCACGGGTACGACGGGATCGACCCCCGGCGCATCGAC
Source organism: Thermoplasmata archaeon (assembly GCA_049802875.1). Classification (GTDB taxonomy): domain Archaea; phylum Thermoplasmatota; class Thermoplasmata; order Lutacidiplasmatales; family UBA184; genus Lutacidiplasma. The sequence continues at coordinate 3,023 of JBARNH010000020.1, forward strand.
CGTGAACGAGGCGGCGACGCTGGTTTTCGTCGGCTGAGCCACGCACTGCACCGTCGCGGGATGGGACTCCTCGTCGATTTCGTTCCGAACCATCTGGCCACCTCCAACGAGAATCCCGCGTGGAGGGACGTCCTCGCGCAAGGTCCCCACTCTCGCTTCGCCCCCCTGTTTGATATCGACTGGAGCCGGTCCCCCGACAGCCGGCCCGCGGTCGTGCTCCCGTGGCTCGAAGGCCCGCCGTCGACGGCGTTCGCCGAGGGCCGGCTGGCGTTCGGCTGGGACGGCTCCGAGCTGGGTCTCCGATGGGGCACGACCCGGCTCCCGGTCTCGGCCACGGCCGCTCGAACGTGGGTTCGGATCATGGGCCGAGGCCGGGGGAAATCCCCTCGCCTTTCCCGGCGGGACGTTCGGGATCTCCTCCGAGCGGTCAACCGCGGGGAGAACCCTCGGGCACGGGCCCTACGCAATCGGCTGCTCTCGGACCAGTGGTACCGACTGGTTCCCTGGTGGAAGGTCCGTTCGATCAACTATCGGCGGTTCTTTGATGTCTCCGACCTGGTCGGCGTTCGTCCCGGGGAGTCACTGGGGTTCGAGTATCTTCACGGCCGACTGCTGGCGGCCGTCCGCGCCGGGCAGGTCCAGGGGATCCGGGTCGACCACGTCGACGGGATCGAAGACCCGAGCCGGTACCTTCGGCGGCTACGTCACGCCCTTCGAGCGGCGGCATATCCACCCGGCGGGCGAACACCGTACCTGCTCGTCGAGAAGATCCTCGCTTGGCGAGAGCTTCCTCCCCCGGATTGGCCCATCGACGGAACCACCGGCTACGAAGCGCTCAACCGTATCACGGCCGCCCTCGTACCGGACGACGCTTCGGTGGCGCTGGACCGAGCCTACGAACGGAGTTGTCGTCGCCATCCCGGTGCGTTCGCTCCCACGGCCTACCGGGCGAAGCGGTACGTCGCGGACCATCTCTTTGCGGGGGAGCGAGCCGAGCTGGTCGCGCGGATCGGTCGGTCGTCGACCCAACACCGGCCGCGCGTCAGCGATCGGGACCTGGACCGCGCCGTGAGCGCGCTGACCGCCGGGCTGCCGGTGTATCGAACCTATGGCCGGGACGGCGGTCTCCTCCCGAGCGATCGGCCGTGGGTGCGCGCCTCGATGCGAACGGTCCGGCAACTCGACCCCGCGGCCGCATCCGAGGTCGCGTTTCGATGGATAGTGCGGGGCCTTCTCTCTTCACGGCCCGGCCGGAACCGGGGAGCGATCGGGGCGTTTCTCCCCCGCTGGCAGCAGTGGTCGGCGGCGGTGGCCGCGAAGGGCATCGAGGACACGGCGTTCTATCGATACTCGCGATTCCTCGGGGCGAACGAGGTCGGGGGAGATCCCTCCCGGATTGGCTGCTCGGCCGGAGAATTCCATGCGTTCATGGCCGAGCGGGCCCGTCGCTCCCACCCCGGACTGACCCCGACCTCCACGCACGACACGAAGTGGGGGGAAGATGCGCGAGCGCGCTTCGTCGCCCTGGCCGAATGGGCGGAACCGTGGGGAGTGACGGCGGCGCGCTGGCCGGGGCCCGACGGCCGACCCGGAGCGGGCGACAAGGGAGGAACCGCGGTCGACCCCGACGAGCGCTACCGGCTCTACCAAACGTGGGTCGCCACCGCAGCGCCCGGGTCCGTCTTTTCCCGAAACTACCTCCGAAGGCTCGAGGCGCACGTACAGAAATCCGCGCGCGAAGCGAAACAACGGACCTCCTGGCTGCGGCCCGATCGCGCCCACGAGCGCCGGCTGACCGAAATGCTCCGCTACCACGCCCGGGACCGACGCGCAGCTCTCTTCCGAAGGGAGATGGGCGACTGGGTTCGCCGAATCGCGTACTTTGGGTCGTACTACTCGCTCATCCAAGTGGCGCTGCGCACGACCCTGCCGGGGGTCCCCGACATCTACGGGGGATCGGAGGGGTGGAACCTTTCGATGGTGGACCCCGACAATCGACGACCGGTCGCATTCGCGCGCCTCCGACGGACCCTCGACCGGATCGACGATCGGACTCGAGCCCGAGGCCCTCCCCGGTCGGGGATGCCCGCCCAGCCCGGACCCCCCACAGAGGCCGGAAAGATGTTCGTCACCGCCACCCTCACGCGATTTCGACGCGCGCATCGCGACCTGTTCGACCGAGGGGACTACGTCCCGATGCTGGAGCGCCGGCCGGGGGCCGGAGTCCCGGTCCTTGCCTTTGCTCGTCGGCGCCGGACGGAATGGCTTCTCGTCGTGGCCGGTCGAGGCCTCGCTTCGGTCAGTAAGTGGAATCTCGAACCCCCCGTGGGCGAACGTTGGGGGGAGCGCGCGATCGAGCTACCGCGCGGCGCCCCGAGCTGCTGGCGAGACCTCTTGAACGGCCGACTCGTGCAAGCGCCTCCACCGGCACGCCGCCCGATTCTTTCTCTGGCCGATCTGTTCGAGAGTTTCCCGCTCGCCGTCCTGTTTGCCACGCCGAGAGACCGCTCAAAACGGACCGTTCCGGTTCCCGCGAATCCCCGAATTCGTCGACCGTAGTGCGGAGGCCTTTCAAGTCGGAGTGCGTGGGCAGGGTCAGCCGGAGCCCGAGGCTTGGGAGCCTCGCCGCCCAGGAACGGTAGATCCATGTCCCGCTCACCTCAGGAAAAGAAGGTCCGCCGGGGATCGACCCCAGGGTCGGCCGCGGCTCCGGTCATCGTCGCCCTCAACATCGGTTCCTCCAGCCTGAAGTTCGCCCTTTTCGAGCGAGTTCCCGGGAGCCGGCATGCGGAGCGATGCGCTTCCGGCAGGATCGAAGGTATCGGCTCGCGCGGCGGGACGCTCGTGGTGTACGACCGATCCGGAACGCCCACCGAGCACATCCCTGCGGGGGCGCCCTCCCGTGCCTCGGCGGTCGAAATGTTCCTCTCCTGGATCGAGTCGAGCGGATATCGAGACCGCCTCGTCTCGGTCGGTCATCGGATCGTTCACGGGGGTCGCTCCTGCGGGAACTCCCAGCCCGTTACCCCGCGGCTCCTTCGGACCCTTCGCTCTCTCAGCTCGCTCGATCCGGATCATCTACCGGCCGAGATCGACGCGATTCGCCGGGTCGAGAGACGGTTCCCCCACCTACTCCAAGTTGCGTGTTTCGATACGGCATTCCACCGTTCGATGCCCCCCGTCGCTCAGCGGTACGCCCTCCCCCGTCGCTGGTACGAGGAGGGAGTGCTGCGATACGGGTTCCATGGACTTTCGTGTCGATTTATCCTCGAGGCCCTCGCGTCGGCCGTCGCCCCGGACCCCCTACCGGAGCGGATCGTTGTGGCCCATCTCGGGAGCGGGTGCAGCCTGACCGCGATCCGGAACGGTCGGAGCCGCGACACCACGATGGGGTTCACTCCGACGGGAGGGCTCGTGATGAGCACCCGGTCCGGGGACCTCGACCCTGAGGTAGTGCTCTATCTTTCGCGCCACCCCCGTCGCTCCCCTCCCGCGATGAGCCGGTTGCTCAATCAGGAAGCCGGTCTCTTGGGGGTTTCGGGGACGACCGGAGATATGCGGGTGCTCCTGCAACGCCAGCGAACGGATCGACGCGCCCGAGAGGCCGTCGATCTGTTCTGCTATCACGCCGGGAAAGCACTCGGGTCGTTGACGTCCGTCCTCGGGGGACTCGACACGCTCGTCTTCACCGGCGGCATCGGCGAGAACGCGCCCGAGATTCGGCGACGCATTTCCGAGTGGGGGGTCCATCTGGGGGTCCGGATCGACCCGCGACGTAACGCGGACCACCGCGCCGTCATCTCGAGCCGGGGCTCCCGTGTGAGCGTCCGAGTGATCCCAACGGACGAGGAGCGGGTGATCGCCCAGGACGCGTTTCGGGTGTGGTCGTCTCGGACACGGCCTCCCGTGCGAAGCCGGAGTTCTGCGGGCTTCCGAGGCTAAGCGGTCCAGCGCCAGTCGAGGACCTCGGGCATGTCCCGTCCGTGCTCTCGGATGTACGCCGCATGCTCCGTCAGCTTGCGTTCGAACCCCGCGATCACGTCGGACGCTTCCGAGCGAAGCCGGGGGGAGCGACGCAACGCTTCGATGGCGAGGTCATAGCGGCTCATCCGGTTCACCACCGTCATGTCGAACGGCGTGGTCGTGGTCCCTTCCTCCATGTACCCGCGCACATGGAATCGCTCCGGGTTCGGACGACGGTAGATCAGCTCGTGAATGACGCCCGGGTATCCGTGGAAGGCGAAGACCACGTCGGTCGAGGGAGTGAACAGGTCGGTGAACGCGGAGTCCTCCAACCCGTGCGGGTGGTCGTGGTGCGAGTCGAGCGTGTACAGATCGACGACGTTGACGACCCGGACTCGGAGCGCGGGCAACTCGCGTCGGAGCCACCACGCCGCAGCGACCGTCTCACGGGTAGGAACGTCGCCGGCCGCCGCGAGAACGACGTCGGGTTCACCAGCGTCGTTGCTCGCCCACTCCCAGACGGAGGCGCCCTGGGCGCACGTCTTCCGGGCCTGCTCCATCGATAGCCACTGCGGCATCGGCTTCTTGGACGCCACGATGAGATTGATGTAGCCCCGGCTCTGGAGGCAGTGTTCGGCGACGGAGAGCAGGCTGTTCGCGTCCGGAGGGAGGTAGATCCGCGCGATCTCGGGGCGACGGGTCATGAGGAGGTTGATGAACGTCGGCCCCTGGTGACTGAACCCGTTGTGGTCTTGCTCCCAGACGTGACTCGTGAGCAGGTAGTTCAGTGACGCCAGCGGTTTCCGCCAGGGGACCTCGCGGGACATCTTGAGCCACTTTGAATATTGCGTCATCATCGAGTCGACGATCCCGATGAACGCCTCGTAACAGGCGAACATCCCGTGGCGGCCGGTGAGGAGGTACCCCTCGAGCCACCCCTCGCAGCAGTGCTCGCTCAGGATGTCCATGACCCGGCCGTCCCGGGAGAGGAACTCATCGGTGGGCACCGTCGGAAGCTCGAACGCCCGCAGGGTCGCGCCGTAGATCGCTTGGAGACGGTTCGAACTCGCCTCGTCCGGGGAGAAGAGCCGGAAGTTGCGTTCCGTCTGGCTCTGCGCAAACACGTCCTCGAGGTAACGGCCGAGGACCGAAGTGTTCTCGACCTGGGGCTGGCCCGGGGACGCGACCGTGACCGCGTGCGCTTCGAGTGTCGGGAGTGGCAGCGGCTTCAGCAATGCTCCGCCGTTCGCGTGCGGGTTTCGCCCCATCCGTTGGGCGGCGGTCGGATACACGGCCGTTACGATCGGATGTGGCGTCCCCCCCGAATCGAACAGCTCTTCGGGCCGGTAGCTCCGGAGCCACGCTTCGACCAACGCGAGATGCTCCGGATTCGTCGCGGGATCTTCGATCGGAACTTGGTGAGCATGGAACGTTCCTTCCACGGCATGGCCGTCCACCGATTTCGGGCCGGTCCAGCCCTTCGGGGTCCGGAGGATGATCATCGGCCAGCGGGGCGTCCCGCTGGCCCGTCCGCCCCTGGCTTCCTTCTGGATATTGCGGATCGCCGCGTACGCCCAGTCCAGTGCGTCCGCGAGCAAGGCGTGCACCGCGCGCGGCTCGGTACCGGCGACCTCCCGCACCTCGTGTCCGAGCCCTTCGAGATATCGGTTCAGATCCTCGGGAGCGACGCGGGCGAGAATCGATGGCCCCGAAAGTTTGTAGCCGTTCAGATGGAGGATCGGAAGAACCGCCCCATCCACCTCCGGGTCCAGAAAGTCAATCGAGCGCCACGATGCCGACAGGGGTCCGGTCTCCGCTTCTCCGTCTCCCACCACGCACGCCACGATCAGATCCGGGTTGTCGAACGCCGCGCCGTACGCGTGGGCGAGGCTGTAGCCCAGCTCCCCTCCCTCATGGATGGTGCCGGGGGTCTGGGCCGTCAGGTGGCTCGGCCAACCCCCGGGCCAGGAGAAATCGTGGACTAGTTTCGCCAACCCCTCCGCATTCATCGGATAGGCGGGGTAGTACTCCGAGAGCGTTCCTTCGAGGTACAGGGACGCGAGCACGCCCGGCGCGCCATGCCCGGGTCCGACCAGGAGGAGGACGTCGGCGTCCGTGTCCTGGATGAGGCGGCTCAAGTGTCCGTAGATCAGGTTGAGTCCGGGCTGCGTACCCCAGTGACCCAGGAGACGCGCCTTGATGTCGGCGGGCCGGAGCGGGTCCCGAAGGAGCGTGTCGCTGCGCAGGTAGATCTGGGCAGCACCGAGGTAGTTCGCCGCCCGGAAGTTGGCGTCCAGCTGATCGATCCGTTCCGCGGAGAGCCCCATGGTGCCGCACCGGTTCCGCTCGGGAATACGTTCGGCTTCGTAAAAGCCGTCGGGACCAGCGCTTCCCCATAGAACGCACAATTTCTGCGCAACCTTCTAGAACCAGCCGCGAGCGTGACGTCTGCCGAGGTTCTGTTTCACCGGCGGTGTGATGGGCCACCCCACCGAAATCGACCCTCCCTGAACGCTACGATCCGTGGGACGAGAGAACCTGACGGGGACGCCCCATCCACCCCGGTGGGAAGGGACCGCGGTCGGTGACCGCGTCGAACTCCGGGCCCGAGGGGACTCGCTCGATGATTTGGGCGGTAGGATGCGTCCTCTCGCCCAGGGTGGGGCCGGCGATAATCCGGGGATCCCGGGTCAGGCTAGGATTCTCGGTAACAGTCCCTTCAGAAAATGAATGACTCGCTCTCTGTGCCGCTGGAAGGCATCGGCATCGATAGGCTTGAGCAGGAGCGGCCGCACGTCTTCCTCCAGCAGGAGGGTCTCGCGTTCGTCGAAACTCCGGGCCTGCGCACGGTAGCGAGCGGACGCGTGCACGGAGCGACGCGTCTTCTCCACGACTCCGGCCTCGTCGTTCTCTACACGGAGCCCCCGATCCCTCTCGAGAAGGAAGAGGTCCACAAGGTCCCGGCTCTTCGCCGCCGTCCTGGTCAGGATGGCGCGGCACTTCTCAACGAGAATCTCCCTCGGATCGTAGGCCGTGACCGGGACGGCAGCCGCATAGCTGGTCGCCGGATCTCCTTCCTAGAGGCGAAACGCGGCGGGGACAGTCCCGCGAAGCAGACTCCTCGCCTGAGTCGACACGGTTGGATAGAGGAGAAGTTCCTCGAAGTTTATCTGAACCTTCACGAGGCCATCCCTAGCCGAGGCCGACGCATAGCGCAGGTTCGCCGTCATCATCCGGTTGCTTCGCCCGTAGTTGAAGAATTGTGGGTCCTCTGACGAATACCCCTGGCGAGTGGCCCAATCCTTGAACCATGCTTCCAAGATCCGCTGGGTCGGGCGAATCCGCCGGCGTAGCCTCTGGGTGCCATGGCCGCTGTGCTCCTCGCCTGCCCCCGAGAGCCAAGTGAAGTCCAGGTCGGTGCTGAACCGTGGGTAATCCAGGTAGCACTTGATGAGACACGTGCCGCCCTTGAAGACCAGTTGAGACCCGAACGTCGGATCTCGGGCGAGGCTTCCCAAGAGAGCGTGGAGACGGACATCCTTCTCTAGGAGCTCTTGGTCCTTCACGCCCAGATGCTCAGAGAGCATCGGAACGATGGCCATCATAGGCGTCCCTCCACGGTCCGACGAATCTCCACCGGGTAATGGATCAGGTACCGGCGGACGGTCCGCGAGTTCACGGAGGCAAGGTGCTCCGTCCACGCTCGCGTCGCGGGGTGTCTTTTCTTCGCCCGCCAGAAATCGAAGTAAGCAAGGTCGAGAACCGTCTTCTCCGGATCGCTGACGAGGTAGGTTCTCCGCCGCTCGAGGCCGAAGTCGAAGAGGTCCTTCGCCCACCTGTGGATGACGAAGCGCCGACTCCCGATGGGGACACCATGGATGCGGTAGAGTGCACGGCTCACCACCGTCTCCTCGCGTCGGTCCTCGTGGGTGAGCTCGTTCAGGCGAAGAGCCGTGGTGAGCCCGAAGTACCACTCCCCAATCCGCTTCGTCCGGGCTGCGAGGGCGAAGAGCTCGAGCGGGTCGTGGCGCTCCGTACGCAGTCGGACCTCCTCCGGGGTCCGCACGTAGTAGAACCCGCGGAAGAGGGGGACGAGGTACCTCTCCCGGCGGAGGTGTCGGAGGGCGTGCGCGGGCCGGGCCCCGATGCGCCGGGCCATTTCGGCGAGCTCCCTCGACGTGAGCACCTTGCGTCCCTCCCGTACGGATACCTCCCAGAGAGCGGTGCTGGAGGTTTTCGGCATCATATTACAGAAGGACGTAAATCGTCCTCCTGTGATATAAGCTTCGCGTGGGTTCCGCGCCCGGCGTTACTCGAGATGATCCTTGCTGGGGACCGCGTCCCGCTCCCGCCTACCACAGAAGTAGAGGAGGGCGCTCACGTGGCTGGCCTTCTCCACACGTTACGTCGGTAACCGGGCCCGAGGGGATTCGAACTCTTGTGATTCCTATTTATTCGGGCCCGTTATATCGACCAGACCATCAAGAGCTGAGCGACTTCTGGACGACTCTACCGAGGAGGCGGCTCAACTCGGTTTCGAACGTCCGGTCCACATCCGGCGCTCCGCTCCGGGCATGCGCTGCCTCGTGGAGTAGGGTCCCGGAATAGGATGCCAGATTCCTGAGCTGAGACCGCTTCACTATGATTCGGCGAGCGGTGGGGTCCCACACGCCCTCGGCTTCCCGGAACGAGCTGGGGTCTCTCCTCATGGTTTCCGAGATCGCCACCTCCCGGACGTTCGACGGCTTTCCTCCCGCCAAGTCGAAGATCGCCCG
>JBARNH010000021.1:0-29050 GCA_049802875.1 Thermoplasmata archaeon
GCCGCGGAGCTCGCCGCGTCCGCCGGCACTCAGCTGACCGTCGCGCTGGGGGCGACTCAGTCGACCGAACTGCTGTTCCGAGACCGGTTCGAAAGGATGGGGGCCCGAGTCGAGGTGGCGACCGACGATGGCTCGGAGGGAACCCGCGGATTCGTGACCGCGGTGGCGGAACGCCTTCTCGCGACCGAACCATTCGATGCGGTCTGGACCTGCGGTCCCGAGGTGATGATGCAGAAGGTAGCCCTCGCGGCGGGCCCCCCGAAGGTGCCGGTGTTCTGCTCGGTCGAGCGGCACATGAAGTGCGCTCTCGGGATGTGCGACGCGTGTGCCCTCGGCCCGCTCCACGTCTGCATCGATGGGCCGGTGTTCCCGGCCGATCGACTGCTCCCGCTCTCGGAATTCGCGCGATCCCATCGCGACCCCTCGGGCCGGCGCGTCGCTTTTGGCGCGCGATAAGGGACCGCGCGCACCGTCCGGCACGCGCCGGGGGCGACGAACCTCCCACAGACTTTATGGCAACGGCCCTTTACGACCCCGCGGAGCGCTCGGGTGAAGGTCATCGCGGTGAGCGGAGGGGTGATTTCTGGCCTCGGGAAGGGGATCACGACCTCTTCCCTCGGTCGACTCCTCAAAGCCCGCGGGATTCCGGTCACGATCGTCAAGATCGACCCGTATCTCAACGTCGATGCCGGTACGATGAACCCGTACCAGCACGGCGAGGTGTTCGTCCTCGACGACGGCACCGAAGCCGACCTTGACCTCGGTAACTACGAGCGGTTCCTCGGCCAAAGCCTCGTAGGAACGCACAACCTCACCACGGGGAAGATCTATCGCTCGGTGATCGAAAAGGAGCGCCGCGGCGATTATCTCGGCAACACCGTCCAGATCATCCCCCACGTCACCGGCGAGATCAAGCGGACGATCCGCGAGGTCAGCCAAGCCGCCGGGGCCGAGGTCGTCCTGGTCGAAGTGGGCGGAACGGTCGGCGACATCGAGTCGATGCCGTTTTTGGAGGCGCTCCGCGAGCTCTCGTACGAGCTCGGAGAGGGACACATGGCGTTCGTCCATACGACGCTCGTCCCGGTCGTCGGTCCGGTCGGCGAGGCGAAGACCAAGCCGACCCAGCACTCGGTACGCGAACTGCGCGCGATCGGAATTCGCCCGAACCTCATCATCGCCCGCGGTCCGGCGCCGCTCGCCCCCGATATCAAGGCCAAGATCTCCCTCTTCTGTGACGTTCCCCCCGAGGCGGTGATCTCGGTGCCGGATCAGTCCGTGATCTACGAGGTGCCGTTGGTCCTCGAAGCGCAGGGAGTGGGTCAGCTGCTCTCCCGGTGCCTCGGTCTTCCCGACCGGCCGCCGGACCACACGGCGTGGAAGGAGTTCCTGGCCACCTATCGCCGATGCGAAGGGACGGTCGAGGTCGCGATCGTCGGCAAATACACCGAGCTCCGGGACGCGTATCTCTCCCACACGGAGTCCTTCCACCACGTGCAGGGACATCTCGGAAAGGAGGTCCGGCTGCAGTGGTACGATTCGGAGGACATCCCGAGGAACCCGACCCTGCTCGCCCGGCTCGAACGTTCGGACGCGATCCTGGTCCCCGGGGGATTCGGCGCCCGGGGGATCGAGGGCAAGATCCGGGCGATCGAGATCGCCCGAACGCAAGGGATCCCGTACCTCGGGATCTGCTACGGTTTCCAGATGGCGGCCGTCGAATTCGCGCGCAACGTCCTCGCCCTCCCGAAGGCCAACACCTCGGAAGTCGATGCGGCAACACCGGACCCCGTGGTCTGCCTGCTCGAAGAGCAGAAGGGCGTCAACGACCGCGGGGGAACCATGCGCCTGGGGGCGCAGCGCGTGCTCCTGACCGCGGGGTCTCGGATCGCCGAGGTCTACGGCCGTACCGAGATCTGGGAGCGGCATCGGCATCGCTACGAGATCAACCCGGAGTACTTCGATCGGTTCCGGAACCGCGGACTGGCGATCACGGGCATGAGCGTGGACGGTCGCGTCGAGGTGATCGAGGTGTCGGCCCATCCGTTCTTCCTCGGGGTACAGTATCACCCCGAGTTTCTCTCCCGGCCCGAATCTCCCCATCCACTCTTCTTGGGCCTCGTCCGGGCGGCCCTCGCCCGCAAGGAGGTCGCGACCGCTGTCGCCGCCCCGCCGGCTCTCGCGTGAGCTCCGGGAGCTGGACGGAGTCTCCGTCCGGATCGCGGGCCACTTGGAGGACTACCGTGCGCTCGGGGGGGTCGCCTTCGCCCTTGTCCGGGACGTCGCCGGCACGACGCAGGTCACGTTGAAGAAGGGCACCGCGGACCCCGACCTCTTTCAACTCCTCACCGAACTCCCGCGCGAATCCGTCATCGAGGTCGAGGGGACCGCCCGCCGATCCGAGAAGTCCCATCGCGGAGTGGAGCTGTTCCCGACCGCGATCCGAGTGTTCACCCGGGCCGAGGTTCCGCTCCCGCTCGGCGTCGTCGACAAGGTGGGCGCCGAACTCGATACACGTCTCAACCACCGCGTGCTCGACCTGCGCAAGCCCGCGGTCCGTGGCGTGTTCGAGCTCCGCGCCGCGATCCTCGAGGGATTCCGCCGAGCGTTCACGGAACGTGGATTCCTCGAGGTGGAGACCCCCAAGCTCCTGCGGCAGGGGGCCGAAGGCGGAGCGACGCTCTTCCGGGTGGACTACTTCGACCGGCCGGCCTACCTCGCCCAGAGCCCGCAGCTCTACAAGCAGATGCTCATCGGCGCCGGCTTCGAGCGGGTCTTCGAGATCGGGCCCGCGTTTCGAGCGGAGCCGTCCGACACGGTGCGCCACATGACGGAATTCACCAGTCTCGATGCCGAGATGGGGTACATCGAGGGCGCGGAGGAGCTTCGAACGACGCTCGAGAGCGTGGTCGCCGAGACCCTCCGCTTCGCCCGCGAGCGACTCGGGGCGCATTCGAACCCGCTCGCGGACGGGCTCCCGGAGGCGACCCTTCCGTTCCCTCGGATCCCCTTCGCAACCTGCGAAGAGTGGTTGGGCCGACCCGCCGCCGAGCAGGACCTCGGGACCGAGGACGAGAAGATCATCGGCGCGCGGGTAGGGCAGGAACTGGGCGCACCCTTCTACTTCATCACCGATTTTCCGACCGCGGTCAAGGCCCAGACATTCTACGCGTGGCGGAACGACGAGAACCCCAAGCTCACCGGCTACTTCGACCTCGACTATCGGGGGCTCGAGATCGCGAGCGGAGGGCCGCGGGAGCACCGCCTGGACCGGTTGAAGGAGAACCTTGCCACCGCCGGCTTCGATGCGTCGAACTTCGAGGGTTATCTCGAGGCGTTCCGGTACGGGATGCCCCCCCATGGGGGCTGGGGATTCGGGATCGACCGTCTGATCTGGTCGCTCGCAGGGCTCTCCAATATACGCGAGGCGCGTCTGTTCCCTCGCGACCGATACCGGCTCGAGCCCTGAGTAGGAGGTAGTGATGGCCGCCGTCAAAAGAACCCTGCCCGCGCCCCTCGAGCTCCAAGGGCATTGGGCCTCGGTCCTCGAGGAAGCCGGTCGACGACCGGAGATCCTAGCGCTCAGCGACCGGTACCCCGAAGAACGCTCGCTCACCGTCCCGTTCTCGGAGATCGACCGAGCGGACACGTCGCTCGCCGACGTGCTCCTCGAGCGTCCCGAAGAGGTCCTCGGCGCGGGCCAACGCGCCATGCGCGAACTCCTGCCCGTCGCCGAAGCGGAGGCCGACGGGCTCCGGATGCGAGTGATTGGGCTGCCCTCGACGTCCCATCGATTGATCCGCGAGATCCGAGAGAGCGACCTCAATCAGTTCCTCGCGCTCGAAGGGATCGTTCGGCGAGTGACCGAGGTCCGGCCGCAGATCCGCGACGCGGTGTTCCAGTGCGTCGCCTGCCAAACGGAGATCCACGAGCTCCAGGACGAGGCGTCGATGGTGTTCCGCGAGCCGCTCGAATGCCCGGAACCTCCCGCGGGCTGCGGAAAACCCCAGGGGCGGACCCGGTTCCGCCTCCTGCCCGAGAAGTCGTCGTACGTCGACGCCCAACGGATCGAGATCCAAGAGAATCCCGAGATCCTGAAGCACGGGGCCCATCCCCAGGGACTCGCGGTGATGCTGACCGAGGACCTCGCGGGCCACGTGCTGCCGGGGAACCGAGTCGTCGTGAACGGCGTGCTGAAGAGCTTCCAACGCGCGAGCTCCGCGCGCGGAGGCGTCGTCCGCAACACGACGTTCGACCTGCTGGTCCTCGGGAACTCGGTCGAGGCGAAACAGCAGGACTACGCCGAGATCGAGATCACGCCCGAAGAGGAGCGACTGTTCCTCGGGTTCCAGGGGGACCCGACGGTCGTCGACAAGATCGTGATGTCCCTTGCCCCGACGATCAAGGGGATGGAGGAAGAGAAGGAGGCGATCGCCCTCCAACTGTTCGGTGGCGTCGAAAAACGGCACCCCGACGGCGTCCGAGTCCGCGGAGACATCCACGCGCTGATCGTAGGCGATCCGGGCACCGCCAAGAGCCAGCTGTTGCGGTACGTGGCCGAGGTCGCGCCGCGGGGTATCTACACGAGCGGCAAGGGCGCGACGGCCGCCGGGCTGACCGCGGCCGCGGTCAAGGACGACTTCGCGGGCGGGCGGTGGGTGCTGGAGGCGGGGATGCTCGTGCTCGCGGACGGCGGCATGGCCGTCATCGATGAACTCGACAAGATGAGTCCGGACGATCGCTCGGCGATGCACGAGGCGCTCGAGCAGCAGACCGTGTCGATTGCCAAAGCGGGGATCACCTCGACCTTGAACGCTCGCTGCCCGGTACTCGCTGCGGCCAACCCGAAGTGGGGCCGGTTCACCAACGATCGCACGATCGCGGAGCAGATCGACCTCCCCCCCACGCTGTTGTCGCGGTTCGACGTGATCTTCTCGATCAAGGACCACCCCAATCAGGAGCGAGATCGACGCCTCGCCGACGGAATTCTCGCGTCCCACCGGGAAGGGGAGTCCCGGGTCTACGCTCCGAACGAACGTACGAGCGCGAGCGGAGCTCCGTTCCCGCCGGAGCTGCTCAAGAAGTACATCGCCTACGCGAAACGCACCGTCCGTCCGATCCTCTCCGACGCGGCGCTCGCGGCGCTCTCCGACTACTACGTCAAGGTCCGGGCACAGGGGGAGGAGCCGGACTCCCCGGTTCCGATCACCGCCCGACAGCTCGAGGCGCTCATCCGGCTCAGCGAAGCGGCGGCCAAGGCTCGCCTGTCGGTGGAGGTCGGGGTGGAGGACGCACGACGAGCGATCCAGATCATGCAGAACTTCCTCAAGCGGGTCGCGATGACCGAGGGCGGGAAGCTCGATGTCGACCTGGTCCAATCCGGCGTGAGCCACAGTCAACGCGAACGGCTCGACATCGTGATGCGGGTCATGCGCGATCTCCAGGACCGCCCCGAGGCGACGTTCTCTGTCGAAGAGTACCTCGAAGCCGCCGGGCGGGCCGGCGTTCCGGCGAACCGGGCGGAGGCGCTCCTGCAGACCCTCCGCAATCAGGGGGAGATCATCGAGTCCCGGCCCAACCGACTCCAACTCGTGCGGTTCTAGGGAGCGGCGCGCGCACCGGGCCGTGCCCAGGGCGGCCGATTTATCCTAGCGGCGGAGTTCTCCCGCGGGGGCGGGCATGAGCGAGGACTCCGGGGTGGTGATGCGGGTCCACCGGGTACGGGCCGAGTTCGTCGTCGCCGCCTGTGACGCCGAGCTGATCGGTCGGGATCTGCCCGTCGGGGACCGGGGGAGAACGGTTCGGGTCTCGGGGCAATTCTATGGCGAGCGGACGGTCTCGCGGGAGGAGCTGCTCTGGGCGCTGCAGCGGGCCACGATCGCGAACCTCCTCGGGGAGCGCGTGCTACGCCTCGCCCAGGAAGGGGGGTTCGTCGGCCCCGGGGGAACGGGGCTTCTCGGCGGCGTACCGCACGCCGAGATCTTCGCGATGCGGGGATAGGGGACTGCCCGAGGATGTCGGAAGAATTCTGTGTGGTCTGCGGGGCCACGGGGCGGCCGCTCACGGAAGGCGTCTGCGCCGAGTGCGCCGCCGCTCGGACCACCCTCCTCTCGGTACCGGAGCGTGGGGTCGTGGTGATCTGCCCGCACTGCGGCGCCCGCAAGGCCGGCGCCCAATGGGAGCGGGTCGGCTCGAGCCCCCTACTGACCGCCGAGGACCTCGCCCCGTTCCTGCGGATCCACCCGGAGGTCGGCCTACGACGCATCCACTGGGAGGAGGTCTCAGCGACCGCGACGATCCGAGAGCTGGTCGGGTCCGCCGACGTGACCTTCCGGGGCACCGAACGGGAGGCCCGGGTCGAACTCTCGGTCCGAACGGAGCACCAGACCTGCCCCGACTGCAGCCGCAAGAGCGGCCGGTACTACACCGCGGTCCTCCAGCTCCGGGGAGGCCTCGAGCGGACGAATGAGAAAGCCGCCGCGCTCCACGCCCGGCTCGACAGCACCTGGACCCAACTCCTCGCCGAATGTCGCCCGGACTGGCGGAAGGCGATGTCCTGGCGGGAAGAGCTCCCCGAGGGGTATGACGTGTTCTTCACCCAGACCCTCGCCGCCCGCTCGGTCGCCCGGGTGGCGAAGCAGAAGTTCCGGGCCACGATCAAGGAATCCGCGACGCTCTTCGGCCGAAAGAGCGGCCAGGACATCTACCGAGTCACGTTCTGCGTCCGTTTCCCTCGTTCCGTTGCCGACCCACCGTCGAACCGCGCTCCTCGAGAAGAACTGGAGCAATAGTCTTAAGAAGCGACCCCCCCTCTTTGCCCTCGAGAGCGGGTCACGTCTCATGTCGAAGAGTGGAATTCTCCGGCGCCATCACGGGTCCGACACACTGGAAGAAGGCACGTTCCTGGATTTGGGGGCGATGTCGTTCGAAGAGGAAGCCGGTGCGTTGGCGGGAGCCCACGGCACCGTGCGAATGGCCGAAATCCTCCGATTCGAGGACCTCCACCAGGTCTCGAAGCTTGCCTACCAAGGCGATATCGTCCTCCTTGACTACACTTCGATCGCGAACGACCAGATCGCCGTGAAGCGGATGAGCATCGACCTCAAGAACGTCGCGAAAGACACCGGCGGCGACGTGGCAGGGATCGCGAAGAACCTGCTCGCGATCACCCCCGCGGGCATCCGGATCGACCGGCAAAAGATCCGACCGTCCTTCTGAGGCCGGCGAGCGGCCGATGAAGGCGTTGCTGGACCGTCGCGAAGCGACGGCAGCCGCGGCGGACGCCGTCATCAGCGGGGTCTTCGAGCGCACCGAGAAGGAGACCTCCTTCCCCCGAGGTCTTGCCAAGGAGGACGCCGCTTCGAAGGGCCTCCTCCGCGCTGCCTGGGACCAACGGGAGATCCGGGGCAAACGGGGAGTCAACCGCGAGGACGCAGAAGTCACTGTCCTCCACCGGCCGGACGGCCGTGGCCGCATCGTCCTCATCGGTCTCGGACCGCGGACCCGGTTCGATGCGGAGGTCGTCCGCCGTGCGGCCGCCGACGCCGTGCGCGCGCTCCGCGGGAAGGGTGCTCGAACCGTCGCCTTCCGACTCGCCGCTTTCGCCCAGGACCCGGTGACGAGCGAAGCCGCAGCGCGGGCGATCGTGGACGGGGCGTACCTGGGCAGCTACGAATTCCTCAAGTATCGTTCGACCACCCAAGGGGGGGTCGAGGAAGCCACACTCGCGCTCGGCGAGGAGCTGGGGCGGGACGAGACGCTGCTGCGCAAGGCCGTCGACGAGCAGCGAACGATCGCTGAGACGGTCGTGTGGACCCGGGACATCGCGAACCTACCGGCGGACACGGCGTCCCCCGCCCGTCTCGCAGATGAGGCGCGAGCGCTCGGGAAGGAGTTGAACCTCAAGGTCAGCGTGTTCGACGAGGCGAAGCTGGCGGAGATGCACTGCGGAGGGCTCCTCGCGGTCGGCGGTGGGTCCCCGTCCCACCCGCCCCGGATGATCGTTCTCGAATATTCCGGCGGCGCGCGGCGCGGCAAGACCGTCGCCGTCGTCGGGAAAGGGATCACCTTCGACTCGGGGGGGATATCGATCAAGCCCGCCCTCCACATGCAGGAGATGAAGTTCGACAAATCCGGCGCGGTCGCCGTACTGGGGATCCTGCGGGCGGCGGCGCTGCTCAAGGTCCCGCCCCGCGTGATCGGGGTGATGGCATGCGCCGAGAACGTCCCCAGCGGGACGTCCTACCGACCCGGGGACGTCGTGCGCACGTACAACGGCAAAACGATCGAGATCCTCAACACCGACGCCGAGGGGCGAGTCGTCCTCTCCGACGCCCTCGCCTATGCGGTGGCCCAATACCGGCCCGATGAGATCATCGACCTCGCGACCCTCACCGGCGCTCAGGTCATGGCGCTCGGCGACGACACCGCGGGCCTCGTCTCGACCGATGACCGCCTGGCCGGCGCGCTCCTCCAGGCCTCGGCGGCGACCGGCGAACCGGTCTGGCGGATGCCGCTCACCGATTACCACCGAGAGCTCGTCAAGAGCAAGGTCGCCGACGTCCGGAACTCGACCGAGATCCCGGTCGCCGGCATGCTCACGGCGGCGGCGTTCCTCGAGAACTTCGTGGACGGGACCGCGTGGGCCCACCTCGACATCGCGGGCGCCGCCTACACCACCTCGACGACCCGAGAGTACCAACCCTCCTACCAGAACGTCGGAGCCACCGCGTTCGGTGTGCGGCTGGTCACCCGGTATCTGATGGATTCGGCACGGCCGTCGTAGGCGCTCCCCACCCTCAGTTCTCTCGTCCACAACATCGGGCCAGTGGCCCGCACGCCGCGTTCAGGCGGCGACGATCTGCACGCTCTCCCCGCCGTGGCGGGTCGCCCGCGGGCGCACCTCACAGAACAGCGGAGTATGGTACCCGCCGCCCGTGATCAGTGCGGTGCCGACGGGGAGGGACTGGATCATCTCGGTCATCCCGGCGGTCAACCCCTCGATCGACTGCGCGATCGCCTTCAGGTCGAGGGGGTTCGTCACCTGGAGGATCAGCTGCGTGTTGCACTGCGAGAGGACGCTCTTGTCGATCCGCGCCGCCCGCTGGGTGACCACGCACAATCCGAGACCGAACTTCCGCCCCTCGCTCGCGATGTTCTTCAGGATCCGCGAGCAGGTCGCGCTGCCCTGCTGCGGGGCGAAGTTGTGGGCCTCCTCGATGACCAGGAAGAGCGGCGGGATCTTCTCCTTCTTCCGGTTCTCGAAGAGCGTAAGGGCGATCCGGGCGACGACGAGCTCCTGAACGTCCGGCGCGACGCCCCGCAGGTTCACGAGGGTCGCCTCCCCCTTCTTCACGAGGTCGTTCAAGCTCGTGCCCACCGGACCCAGGAGCTTGGTCTGCTCGACGTACTCGAGCCGCTCGTGGAGGGTCTCGGCGACCGCGCCCTCGCCGCCCTCGGCCGCTCGCACGAGGTCGTGGACCGCGAAGTCGGGGGTCGAGGCGGCGACCCGTTCGATGATCTGCTTGAGGGGGGCGAGGAACGTCTTCACGTTCGTGAGCCCCATGAAGACCAGGAGGTCGCGGGGGTCGATGTGCCGGAGCGAGAAGGTCAGCGGCTTTGCGGACGGGTTCAACGAGACGTCCGGCGAGTACTCCTGGATCTGACGGCCGAATCCCTGCGACTCCACCCCGAAGCGCGTGTGGACCCCGTTCTTCTCGGCCGGGACCCGCAGCGAGCCGTACTCTCCGTGAGGGTCGATGATCACGCAGGTGACCTTGTGGCGCAAGAGCTCCTCGATCAGGACCCCCAAAAGGTAGCTCTTGCCGCCCCCGGTCTTGGCGAGGACGCTGACGTGCCGCTGCACGAGCTGGTTGATGTCGAGCTCGACGCGCAGTTTGTGGTTCCGTAGGAGGCCGACGTACGCCCCGGTGTTGGCGTGGTGCGTCAGGCCGAGTACCGCCGCGATGAGGGGCTCCTCCGCTCGGAAGACGTGGGCCCCCGGCCGGAACGGGATCGTAGGGCACTTGACGAGTCCCTGCTCGTCACGGAAGCCGATGATCCGCGCGTTCCCCAGCAGACTCTCGCGGACGTGGCCCTCGTCGGTCGGCAGCAGCGCGCCCGCCGCTTCGAGGTCGAGGTCGCTCTTCCGCTTCAGGTCGTCCAGCTGGCAGAGCACTTTGCCGTGGAGCTCGTCGACCACGGTCAGGTAATCGCCCCGCTCGACGGGGCTCGAGAGACTGACCTGAAACTGCCCGACCCCGACGTCGCCGAAGATCCGCCCGACCTCTTCCACGGGGCGTTTGATTCGGTACCTCGCATATGAGGCTGACGCGGGAGGCGCAGCGGCCGGCGCCGGCGAATCGGAAGTCTTTATATCGGCCGTCTCTGTCGAACGCCTCCCGACCCTGAGCGATTACGGCGGGGCGGTGGCCCTTTGACCGACGCGAGCGAAGAACTCGAGCAGAAGCGGGCCGAATCCAACGCGCGCGCGGATGAGTTCCGTGCGCGGCGCGACCGGCTCAACGCCGAGGCACGGGCCACCGCCGACGAACGCGCGGGGATCGTGGACGAGCTTCACCTCAAGAGCGCCGAAGCGCAAGAGCATCGCCGGCACCGCGACCAACTGAACGACCAGGTCCGGGAGGAGAAGCGGCTCCGCGAAGAGTGGAACCATAAGCTCCAGGAGTTGGGCGACAAGGTCCAGGAACTGAAGCGGGCCCGCACGCCGCGCCCCGGCGCGGTACCGGTCTGGCGGCTCCGCAAGGAGCTCAAGGAACTCGAGTTCCGCCACATGACCACCGCCCTCACCGGTGAGCAGGAGAAGCGGCTCATCGAAGAGATGAAGCGACTCGAGGCGGCGGTCCGAGAGCAGGACGCCGAACTTCGGCAGGACCCCGAGGTCGAGGCCACGATGAAGGCGTTCGCCGAAGCACGGGACGAAGCGGAGAAGCATCACGCCGCCGTCGGCCAGTTCGCGGTCGAGGCACAGGCCGAGCACGAGGCGATGGTCCGGCTCTACGAGTCCGTCGACGAGCTCCGTCGACGGGCGGACGAAGTTCAGACCAAGCTCCTCGAAGTGAAATCGGCGGCCGACGAGGCCCATCACGCGCACATCGCGTCGATCGAGGAAGTTCGGGACATGGAGAAGATGCTCTACGCGGCCCGCGGCGGCCGGGCGCCGCCGAGCTGGGCCGATGCTCAACCGCCGAAGGAAGAGGACTTCCTCGCCCGCTTGAAAAAGGGCGAGAAGGTCTCGACCGAAGACCTCCTCGAGCTGCAGAAGAGCGGCCGGGCATAGGCCCTACGACCGTGTCGCTTCCGTACGGGCCCGGGGCGGTCGACGCGATACTGTTCGACCTCGACGACGTGCTCGTTCCGTTTGAGAGCCCGGCGGCGTGGCAGTGGGCCTGGCGACCCCAAGGGCCGGTCCTCGGGGAGCGCCGGGTCCGGGCCGCGGTCCGCCGGTCGCTCAAGAGCTGGGACCGGCGGCGGTGGCGAGGGCTCACGGGCCGGGAGCCGCCGGCCGACCTCGCCGCGCTCCAACAGCACCTGCGGTCGACACTCTTCGAGATCTCCGGCCACTCCCTGCCCGACGCCGAGACCGAAGCGGTCGTCCGACGTCTGCTCCGCCCCGCCGGCGAGGCCGAGAAGTTTCCGGATGTGGCCCCCGCTCTCGAACGGCTGCGAGCCGCCGAGGTCCCGTGGGGCGTCGTCACCGCGCTGCCCGCCGCGTCCGCGCAATGGCTCCTTCGGCGGAGCGGAATCGACCCCGCGCGCCTCCTCGCGGCCGGGGACGCCCCTCCCTCGCTTCCCGACCGCGCCGCGTTCCGAGCGGCGGTCGACCGACTCGGTTTCCCGGTCGTGCGCGTCGCGTTCGTAGGAGACCTGTTCTGGAGCGACGCCCGGGCCGCGGCGCGCGTCGGTCTCCCGTCGGTCCTGCTCGACCGCCACGACGCCTGGCCGAAGGTCCAGGCCGGACGGATCGTTTCCCTCGAAGGCCTCGAGGGGGCGCTCGCCGCCGGGGGGAGCCTCACGGGCCCCGACGACGGCGGCGCGGAGGCCGAGGAGTGAGGCGCAGTGCGGGCCCCCCGGCGAACCTATATACGATGAGTCCCGCTCCCGCCCCGGCCATGCGCTACGTCAAGATCGACCAGACCGAGCTCCGACAGATCAAAGAGCTCTACGAGGGCGTGATGTCCCACGCCTGCCACGGCCTGTTTTTCAAGGAGGGCTCCGTGATCGGCACCGACATGGCCGAGGAGGCCCTCAAGGACCGTGCGAAGTTCTTCGAGCGCGCCGCCGGCGTGCTGAGGGAGCGCGGCTGGGTCGAGGAGATGACGTTCTCCGACACCGAGGTCGTCGTCCGCGGGTCGATCGAGGTCGCCCCGAGCGATATCCCGACCTGCCACCGGCTCCGGGGAATCCTTCGCGAGTTCTACGAACGTTTTAAGGGGGGGCGTGTTAAGTGTACGGAAGAGATGTGTGCAAGCACTGGCCACCCCGAATGCCGATTCCGAATTGAAGAACTGTAGGGGGGTTAGAAAGTGATGGCCACCGGGAACGTCGGAGCAGTGATCAAGGACCTCAAGACCCGGATCGCGGGGATCGCCACCGCGCTGGTCTCCCGAGATGGCCTCGTCCTCTACGCGGACGTGCCGGCCGGTGTGTACACCGAGACCTTCGCGATCATGTGCGCCACGATCCTGGGCGCCGCCGCCACCGCGAACACCGAGCTCAACCGCGCCCCGCCCGAGCGGATCGTGATCGAAGGCAACGACTCGAAGACGATCATCGTCGGGAGCGGGAAGAAGGCGCTCCTCGTCGCCGTCGTCGACCAGACCGCCGAAGTGACCAAGGTCCTCGCCGAGGTCGCCAAGGTCGCCGAGCTGCTCAAGGCGAACTAGGCGGCCGGGGTCTTCTCCCCGACCCTCGCTGCGCCGTGCTCATTCCGGGGCGGCCCCGGCGTAATCCGTGGAAACCGGCGTTTCGGGGGTCAGCCGTCGACTGCTGCCCGTAGCGACCCGAGTCGTGTATCCGCCGAGAGCGGCGGTGAGCCGCGCCCACGCGATCGGGCTCCGTTGCCCGAGGAGCAACTTCCGGATCCGGTAGCGGCCCCAGAGGTTGCCGTGCTTCTCCGTGAGCTGCTTGCGCCCGTAGCCGTTCCAGAACGCCTGGTAGAGGAACCGGATGAACGTCGTACGCATGTGGTGGTAGACCACCGCCTGCGGAAGGTACCGGATCGAGGCCCCGGCACGGACCGCTCGGATGTTCAGGTCGATGTCCTCGGCCGTAATGAACCGAGGGTCAAATCCGGAGAGACGTTCGAACAACCCGCGCCGGTACGCGAGGTTGCACGTGGGATACGTCACATCGTAACCGCTCTGGAAGAGCTCCACCCGTTCGAGATGCCCGTACGCCGGTTTTCCGACGGTCACGGTCCGTCCCGCGACGACCGGCGAGACCGCGAGGCCCCCCCGCAGGGTATGCAGCCAACCGGAGTCCGCGAAGCAGTCCCCGTCGATGAACGCGACGTAGTCCCCGTGGGCCTCACGCACCCCCCGATTTCGTCCGATTCCCCGCGACCCTGGTTGCGAGAAGATGCGGAAGAGGTCCGGGCGACGCTGAGCGTACGACTGCAGGATCTCGGGCGTACGGTCCCGGCTCTGGGAGTCTACGAGGACGACCTCGAACGGACCCTCTTGCACTAGGAGGCTGTCGAGCAGCTGCGCGACGCCGCGCTCTTCGTTGCGAACGGTAACGACGACCGAGATCAGAGCGGGAGTCGAGCCGTCACTTCCCAATGTCCATCACGACGACGTCCTTGACCGCGCGCATGCTCTTGAAGGGAAGCACGAGGCGGCCGGACGCATCGCTCTGGAACAGGCGGGGCTCGACGTCTTCGCTGGGGGTGACGAGGACATGCGCGATCCCTCCGGTGAGCGTGTCGACGACGAAATTGTCGATCGCTCCGAGAATCTGTCCGTCGTTGGTCATTACCGTCTTGCCTCGGAGTTCGGTGAGGAACTTGCGCATGAGGAGGGCCTCGGCTCGCCGATGGCGGGGTGTCGTATTTAATCGTTCGTTAGTATCCGCAGCGTTCCGGAGCCGCCGGCGACCGCCGGTGGACCCGGTCCGGACCGACGCGCGATCCCGCGCCGGGCAACGCTTATATCGGGCACGCAGGTCGAGGGCTCCTCGCCCATGTCCAGCTCATTTCGCGAGAAGAATCCGGAGCTCCACCGCGTCGTCGTCGAGCTGCGACGCGCCGCGCACGCGCACGACGCGCCGATCTGGAGCTCGGTGGCCGATCGGCTCGAGCGGACCCGGCATCCGGGGAACCCCATGAACGTCGGTCACTTGGAGCGGATCGCGAAGGCGGAGGAGACGGTCGTGATCCCGGGAAAGCTGCTCGCGGACGGGCCCCTCTCAAAGCCCGTGACGGTCGCCGCCCTCGCCTACTCGGCCGGTGCGCGGTCGAAGGTTCGCGCCGCCGGGGGAACGACCCTCACGATCTCGGAGCTGCTGCTGGCGAAGCCGGATGGGGCGGGGGTGCGCCTCCTTGCCTGAAGTCGCTACCCCCTCGCCGACGGTGATCGATGCGACCGGTCTCGTCCTCGGCCGGGCGTCGAGCCTGATCGCGAAGCGTCTGCTCAGTGGCGAGACGATCGTCGTGGTGAACGCGGAGAAAAGCGTCGTCACCGGCTCGCGCACCCAGGTCATCGCGCACTACACGGCCGCCCGAGCGCGGGGCTCGGTCCGATCGGGTCCCCACTTCCCTCGGTACGCGGACCGGATCTTCCGTCGGACCGTTCGAGGGATGCTCCCCCACTTGAAGACCGGCGGTAAGACCGCGTTCCGGCGCCTGGAGGTCCACATGGGCGTCCCCGACGCGTGGAAGAGCGCCGCACTCGAGACCCTCGAGGTCGCCAAAGCGCGACCGTCCCTTCGACCGCCGATCACCCTCGCCGAGGTTACGGTCCTGCTCGGAGCGCGGGCATGAAGGCACCCGTCATCGTCCTTTCCACGGGAAAGCGGAAGGCCGCGGTCGCGCGGGCGACCGTCCGCAAGGGCGCCGGACTCGTGCGGGTCAACGACCGACCGCTCGAGCTCGTCGAGCCCGAGGTCGTCCGACAGAAGATCCAGGAGCCCCTGCTCATGATCGGCGACCGCGGTCGGGCGCTCGACATCTCGGTACAGATCCGCGGCGGCGGGATCGTGGGCCAGGCGTCGGCCGCGCGGACCGCCGTGGCGCGTGGCCTCATCGAGTGGTTGAAGGACCCCGAGCTGCGGGAGATGTTCAAACGCTATGACCGTTCGCTGATCGTCAACGACCCGCGCCGCAAGCTGCCAAAGCGCCCGGGCGGGCGAGGGGCCCGCGCTCGGCGTCAGAAGTCGTACCGTTGATCGGAGGAGGAAGAGAGTCACCATGACGATGATGGTGCCGGTCCGCTGCTTCACCTGCGGCGCGGTGATCGGCCAGTGCTGGGACGAGTACCGCGAGCGGACGTCGCGGGGAGAACCCGCGGGGAAGGTCCTGGACGGGCTGGGTCTTCATCGGTACTGCTGCCGGCGCATGCTCCTCACCCACGTCGACCTCTTGGACGAGGTCGGACCCTACGGCTAGCGGTCGGTAGACTCCCGGCCGGACGTCGGGGAGGGTTCGCTCCCCCGGAAGATCGCCTCGAAAATCCCGCGCTCCCTCGCGGGGGATCGATCCGAGTTACGACTCGTCGTCCTCGTCGTCGTCCGTCGACTTGGAGCGGCTGCGCTCCAGGCCCGAGCGGCCCGTCGTCTTCGTGACGGTGGTGCGCCGCGTGCGGCGGCGGTAGAGGAAGACGATCGCGATGATCACCACGATGACGGCGACCGCGATCGCGACGTACTCGAGCGCCTGCGTCGTCGGGTTGGGGTTGACGGTGATCGACATCGTGACGACCTGCGGTCCGCCGACGTAACTACCGGAGTACTCGTTCGAGGCCGTGACGTTCGCAGTGAGGACGAAGTTCCCGGTGCGCGGCGGGGACCAGGTCATCACGGCCCGATACGTCACGTTGAACGGTATCGAGCCGATCGTGCCCTTCGCGAACGGAGCCGAGTTGACGACGCCGTTCGTGTAGTTGTAGAACTCGACCGTCCCCGGCGTGCCGGCGATGTACGAGCGGCTCGTTCCGCTCGGGCTCGTGAGGTAGAACGAGACCTGGACGTTCAGGGCGACCGCCTTGGAGCCGGACGAACCGGTGGTGATGTTCACCCAGTACGTGTACGAGGAGCCGGAATTGAGGCTGGACGGACCCGTCAGGTTGTTGGCCGCCATGATCACCGACGTGGTCGAGTTGACCGTGACCGCCAAGGATTGGGTCGTCCATCCCGGGTTGCCGTTCAGGTCGAAGACCGTCAGGTTCACCGTGTACGGCTTCTGTTGGGGCGCGAGCCATTTCGTCGGGTACGGTTTGACGGTCGTCTGGTTGACGCCCAGGTGCACCGTCGTGTTTCCGGAGTTCGTGATCAGCCAGTAGTACCTCGTGAGCGACCCGTTGTTCGGGTCGGAGGCGTTCGCCCCGTTGAACTGCACCTTCGCCGTCAGGTTGGTCGCGGTGACGACCCCACTCCCCGAGACCGGCTTGCCCGCGGCGTTGAGGATCTGGAAGCTCGAGGTCGGCTTCTGGGTATCGTTGACGAGGACGATGAGAGTCGCCACGCCCGACTGGCCGGTCCCGTCCCAGACGGTGAGGGTGAGGTTGTACTGCCATCCTTTGAACGCGACGGGCTGCCCGCCGATCGTCGTGCTGCTGGAATAGTAGACGCCGGCGCCGAGGAACTGATAGGAGTAGTTCGAACCGAAGTACGCCCCCTGCCCGACCGAGTAGTTCTGGGTCGCCTTGAAGCCCTTCGCCTGTAGGACGAAGGACGCGACCGACAACACCCCGGGGATCGGAGCGCCCGGCGCGATCGTAGCGCTACTCGCGGACGCATTGAAGTACAGCACGGTGCCCCAGTTGACGAATACGTACGGTTGGCCCCCGGAAGTACGGTTTTGGCTCGCCGTGGAGTTGGACGAGATCACCGCAGCGACCGGGCCCTCACCGACCCAGACCGTGAACCCCGTGGAGTTGGTCAGCCCTCCCGAACTCGTGACTTTAAGCGAGCCGACGTACGGGGTCGACCGAGCGACGGCGTAGGTGTGGTTCGTGGTCGGTTGGGAGGTGGTCGTCATGCTCCCGTCCCCAAAATTCCAGGTGAAGCTGGTGCCGTTGGTGCCCGCGGGGTAGGTGGAGTTGAGCGCGCTGAACGTCGCGTTCTGCCCCACGCCCACGACGACCGTGTAGTTGTCGTGCGTCCCGTTGATGACGTTCGCCGACGAAAAGGCGAAGTTCCGAACGGACACGTTGACGTTGGCGGTCATGTTGGAGTACTTGACGATCGTGAACGTCGCGGTCCCCGCGGTCGTCTTCGACGGGAGCGGGTCGAGCGTGAAGCTCGTCCAGGTATTGTAGGGCCCGTCCGGGACGAGCCGGCTCTGGGCCGGCGCCACGGTGTTCGCCGCGAGCGCGTATCCGGCCGGGAGCACCACCGTGTAGTTGTACGTGTCCGAGCTGGTCGGGTGCTGGAACCCGAAGCTGATGCTGTAGGTGGGCGAATTCAGGGGTACCGTCCCGTTGAGGGTGAACTGCTGGTGCCACCCCAGGCTGATGGTGTTGGTGTTCGCGAGACTGCAGCTGCCGGAGCACGTCGAGGAGGCGCTCGCGAGGTTTCCCGACTGCACGGAGGGAAGGAAGGTGGTGCCGTTGATCGCCGTCCCGGCTTGGACCGCGGGGAAGAACGGCCCCGAGGAGTTCTCCCAGGCGTACAGCGCGGGCAGGTCCGTGGAGGGGAAGGCGATATTGTGGGCGAAGTCGAGACCGAGCTGCGCCCACATCTGCCCCACCGAAGCGTTCGGTAGGTTCGCGAATACGGTGTCGTTGCCGAGGGACGCCACCGTCGCTACCGCAAGGCTTGCCGCGCCCGTGGTGACGTTGACTCCGGTAAAGTTGAGCGTCGTGTCGTAGGTGCCACGCTGGCTCGTGGCCATGGGAGCGACGAAGACGTTCTGCGAGATCGGGGCCGAGCCGGAAACGGAACGCGAGTACGAGGTGGTACTGTAGCCGACCGGCGATAGGATCACTTCGAAGGTCTGCGCGCCACCCCCGAACGCCGGGTACGTCCCGATCGCATAGTACCCTCCTCCGGGCGTCGGATTCGAGTAGAGGTAGCTATTGGTCGCATCCCAGAGCGTGACGTTCCCCCCGTTCGGGACCGGCGCCCCGTTGGCGGCCTGCTTGACGTACCCCGAGATCTGGTTCGTACTGAGCGCGATCGGCAGTACGATCGCATTCCGGTTCGGCACGGAGAGCTGGGTGAAGTTGTAGTACGTCGTCGACTCGGGGAGGGTCGTCCGGAGGACCCAGACCCCTTGCGGGACCTTGAGCGCGTAGCTACCGTTCGTCGCGCTCGTGTTGTTCGCGAGAACGAACCCCTCGTACTGAGGGTCCAGCAACTGCACGTTCGCCCCGCCCACCGCTGCCCCGTCGAGCTTCACGGTGCCCGAAAGGGGGGTGGTGTACGAGACGACGTTCACGGTGATCGAGACCGGGTAGTTCACGGTGGTCAAGGCGGAGGCGTTGAGGTCGGTGAACAACGGCGTCTGGTTCACCGAGAACACGCCCACCGGGGCGCACAGCCGGCATCCCGGAGTGCTGAGATTCCCCTGCGAGGGGACCCATACGCCCCACCAACCGGGGACGAGGGCGCCTCCCGTGCCCGCGGAGGTGAAGTTGAACTGACCGCCGGACCCGTAGATCGAGGCTGTGAAGACCGCTCCGGTGGCGCGAGAGACGAGGTCGACCTGCGTGCCGGCCGGTGGCGGGCTCGCCGGTGCGACTGCGTTAACGTATCCGGTCAAAGTGTAGCTCGGCCCGGAGGCCGCCTGGGCCGTAGAGATGGTGGCGAGGGTTCCCGCCAGCACCATCAGCAGTACGACAGCCCACAGGGCGGCGCGTGGCAGGGATTTGACCAACAGTTTCACGTCTCCCGTTCGGTGGCCTCGTATCGGAGGCGCGGCGCCGAACCTAGGCTCCCTACATATAGCTTGCCCGGGACGGCCGCCGGTAGAGGGCGAAACGCTCGTTTCGCTCACCGGTAGATCGCCGTGCCGGGTTCCTCGCGCCGCCGACCGACGCGCTCGCGGTGCAGATGTTTTTCGAACTCCTCGTAGAACTTCAGGACCTCCGGGTCGCAGGAAGCTCGGACCTGTTTCAGCGCCGCGTCGAAATGCGCCTTCGTCACCTTGGACGACTTGAGGCTCTCGCGGATCGCCGTGAGGCCCGCCTCGCGGCAGAGCGCGGCGAGGTCGCTCCCAACGTACCCTTCGGTGCGCGCGGCGAGGTCGGTGAGGTCGACATCCTCGGCGAGCGGCATCTTCCGAGAGTGGACCTTGAGGATCTCGAGGCGACCGGCCGCGCTGGGTGGTTCGACGTAGAGCATCCGGTCGAATCGACCCGTCCGAAGGAGCGCCTCATCGATGATGTCGGGGCGGTTCGTCGCGGCGATGACCAGCACGCGCTCGAGGGTCTCGAGCCCATCGATGGAGGTGAGGAGCTGATTCACGATCCGCTCGGTGACGCCGCTGGACGTCTGGAGTCCGCGGCGGGGGGCGATCGAATCCAGCTCGTCGATGAACACGATCGACGGCGAGGCCTGACGGGCCTTCTTGAAGATCATCCGGATCGCCTTCTCGCTCTCTCCGACCCACTTGCTCATCACTTCGGGGCCTTTCACCGAGATGAAGTTCGCCTGGCTTTCCGTCGCGGCGGCCTTCGCGAGAAGCGTTTTCCCGACCCCGGGAGGACCGTAGAGGAGGATCCCTCGCGGGGGCTCGATGCCGAGGTGACGGTAGACCTGCGGATTCTTGAACGGCAGTTCGACCGACTCTTCGAGGATCCGACGGACCCGCTCGACCCCGCCGACCTCATCCCAGTGGGTCGTCGGGATCTCGACGGCGACGTCGCGCAGGCTGGACGGCTCGATCTGCTTCAGGGCCTCTTTGAAGTCGGTTTCGGTGACCTTCATCCGCTCGAGCAACGAGAGCGGGATCGGCTGGTCGAAGTCGATCTCGGGAAGGTACCGGCGCAGCGCCCGCATCGCCGCCTCCCGGCCGAGCGAAGAGAGGTCGGCGCCGACGAACCCATGGCTCAGGGCGGCGAGCTCCTTCAGGAGGCGCTCGCGGTCCCGCTCGCTCCCGTCGATCGGCATTCCCCGGGTGTGGATCTGGAGGATCTCGAGCCGCCCTTCCTGCGTGGGCACGCCGATCTCGATCTCCCGGTCGAAGCGGCCGGGACGACGCAGCGCAGGGTCGATCGCCTCTTCGCGGTTGGTGGCCGCGATCACGATGACGTTCCCGCGACCGGAGAGGCCGTCCATCAGCGTCAGGAGCTGGGCGACCACCCGTCGCTCGACCTCGCCGACGACCTCGTCGCGCCGCGGCGCGATCGAGTCGAGCTCGTCGATGAAGATCACGCTCGGTGCGTTCTTCTCGGCCTCCTCGAACTTCTCCCGGAGCTCCTTCTCGCTCTCCCCGTAGTACTTCGAGATGATTTCGGGACCCTGGATGCCGATGAAGTGGGCACCCGCCTCGTTCGCTACCGCCTTGGCGATCAACGTCTTTCCCGTCCCCGGCGGTCCGTAGAGCAGGACCCCCTTCGGCGGGGTGATCGCCAAACGGTCGAAGAGCTCCGGGTGTTTCAACGGGAGCTCGATCATCTCCCGGACCCGGCCGAGCTTCTCCTTGAGCCCCCCGATATCCTCATAGGAGACCCGGGGCGCCGCGACCTCGGACTCGCTGACCGTCTCTTCCTTGATCGTGATGAGGGTCGCGGGGGCGACTTGGACGATCCCCTTGGGTTGGGTCGCCACGACCATGAACGGCAGCGAGCCGCCCATCAGGAATACCCCCGGAATGACGAACACGTCGCCTCGAACGAACGGCCGGCGGGCAAGCGCTTTCGCGACGAAGCTCTCGAGCCCGGGTCCCAAATCCATCCGAGCGCTGCCGGCGTAGATCGGCGCGATCGTCACCGAGTCGGCGTTCGGACAATCGACGCGCTGCACCTGGATCCGATCCCCGATACTGACGCCCGCATTCCTTCGAACGACCGCCTCGATGCGAACCAGTCCCTTTCCTTCATCGTCGGGTTGCGCTCGGCTGACAACGGCCGGGGTCGGCTTCCGTCCCCGGATCTCGACGACATCGCCGAGTCCGACCTTGAGCCGCTGACGCGTTTGGACGTCGAGCCGCGCCGTACCGAGCCCGATATCCTGTTGGAACGCTTCGGCGACCCGGAGCGTGACCGCTTCACCCATCGCCGCCCGGTCGACCCGGGCGCGGGTCTAAAAGCGTTCCCCCCGACCGGCGGTCTCCGAGGCGCTGACCTCCGGGAGGGTTCGCTGCCCGGGGGCCCGTCCCGCCGCGGTGAGATCCGGCGGCGACTCTCCGAGCGTCTCGGCGAACGCCACGACCGTGCCCGGACCGAAACCCATGAAGTGGTTGTTCGCGTACCCGTAGATATAGCCCGCCGAACGCGCCTCGTCGACGAGACGGGCACGCATCCGTTCCAGGTCAGCGCGACCGTCCCGCTGGATCCGGTCGAACCGCGTGAGCGCCCGATCTCCGACGAGTCGGACGTACACGAAGTCACCCGTCACCCACGCGGGGGGCTCGGTCGAGGGGACGACGGACCAAACGAGGGCAGCCCGGCGCTCTTCGAGCAGGCGACGGGTGGAGGGGGTCCACCACGACCCATGACGCAGCTCGACAGCGAGCGCATATTCGACCGGGACGGCGTCGAGTAGGCGCTCCAGTTTGGCGGAACCGCTCGGAGCTCGGAACGACGCCGGGAACTGGAGCACCACGGGTCCCAGCTTTCCCACCGACCGCAGGGAGTCGAGGTTGGCAAGGAAGCCAGCAAGGACCTTCTCCGCACTCACGTCGTCCGGCGCGTGGGTGACTTCGCGCGGCACTTTGAGGGCGAATCGGAACGACTCGGGGGTGCGGGTCGCCCACCGGCGCACGAGGAACGGGGTCGGAGCCCGGTAGAAGCTCGAGTCGACCTCCACCGTGCGAAATACCCGAGAGTAGGCCGCGAGGAAGTCCCCCGCCGGCGTCCCCGGAGGATAGAAGGGGCCGACCCAATCCTCGTACGCCCATCCCGAGCAGCCCATCCAGTAGCGGCTCATGGAGGGTCCGTCCGACTCAGGAGAGATGAGCCTTTTCCTCCCGGTCGATCCGGGCGTCGTGCGGCAGGAGCGGAACCCAGATATCCCCCGCCGAGGTCGAACGGATAATGACTCGCGTCGTGCCCGCCTCGTCGGTCTTGGGCCGACTCCTCGAGGCGGCCGGCTATCGGCTGGAGGCTCGCGCGGACGTGACGCTCGCCGCGCGGTCGCGCGACCATCGAGCGGTGCTGATCGTCCGCTCGACCCGCTCCCCGGCCGAGGTCGAACGATGGTTCCCGACCGACGCCGTGCACCGAACGATCGTCTACGACGACGAGCCCGGAGCCACCGCCCGCTCGCTCGCCTCGGACCGAGGGATCGAGGTGCTGGAGCCGTCGACCCTCGGGCCGGCGCTCGCGGAGCTGCTCCTCCCGCCGCCGTTGGGACCCACCGAGGAGCTGGGCCACCCCGACGGAGACACTTCCCTCGTTCCCCCGTTCGACCTACTTCCGGAGGGGGAGCGCATCGTTCGTCCGCGGATCGGGCGGACAGAGGCGGAAACGCTCGCCGGTGTCGACTCGCCCCGGTACACCCTGCGGCTGGTACCGTACTACGTCGCGCCGTATCGAGTGCGCCCCTCCTCCCCTCACGGGTCTCCTGGGGCCGTGGTGCGCCGATTGGTGGCGGTCAACGCCGTCTCCCGGCGGGCCGAGATCTGGGAGGACGGGGAGCGCGAGCTCGTCGCGACGATCGACGAGCCGCATCAGCGGCTGGTCCCGCAGCTGGGGGAGTCGCAGGCGGTCGCCGTCGCTTCGGACGCGGTACGGCGCCACCACACGGTCGACGTGGAGCACACCGAACAGCACGGGGGAGCGCTCGTGATCGAGACGCGACGGATGCTGCCGTCGCCCGACGACCTCCGACTCGGCCCGATGGCACTGATCTACGTTCCGTTCTGGTACGCGGAAGGTTCCGAGGGCCGGATCGTGCTCGACGCGGTCACCGGGCGCCGCGCGACCGCGCCGGACGGCGCCGTCGGCTAACGTTCGCCCCCACCGTCAAATAGACTCCCCCGTTCCTCGCGCTCGTGCTCCTCGACCAGTATCGGGTCGGTCCGTACCTCAACTTCACGTACCTCGTCGCGGACGCCGAAGGCGGCGAGGGGGTCGTGATCGACCCGTCGTTCGCCATCGACCCCGTGTTGGCCGCGATCGATGCGAGGAGCGTCAAGGTCCGATACATCCTGAACACCCACAGCCACCCGGACCACGTCGCGGGGAACAAGGACGTTCGAGAGCGCACCGGCGCCAAGGTCGTCGCCCACCGCGTGGCGCCCTTGCACCAGGACGTGTCGGTGGACGACGGGGACGCGATCGCGGCCGGCCGGCTCCACTTCGAAGTGGTGCACACTCCGGGCCACACGAAGGATAGTGTCCTCTATGTCTTCGAGGGCAACGTCGCGACCGGGGACACCCTGTTCGTCGGAGAATGCGGTCGGACCGACCTGCCGGGGGGCGACCCGTCCGAGATGTACGACAGTCTCCACCGGCGGCTGGTCGCGCTGGACGACGCGCTGGTCGTCCTCCCCGGACACGATTACGGCGCGACGCCGACGTCCACGATCGGCCGAGAGAAGCAGGAGAACTACGTCCTCGCCCCCCGCACGCGCGAGGAGTTCATCCAGTTCCTTCGGGAGTGAGGGAACCGCATGCCCCCCTTACCGCCCCCCGAAGGACGTACCCTCCAAGCGGTCGGCGCGCGCCGCCGGGGCTCCGGGGCGCCGAATGTCGCCACTATCGTTCGGACGTTGCGAGAGGTCGGGAAGGAGTCCGAATCGCTCGCGATGCTGTTCGACGCACGAGCGATCGGCGGCGAGCGCCACCTTTTCTCGGCGTGGGCCCATCTGGGTCGCGCCCGCGGACGCGGGGTGCAACGACTCCGGGACCGCGGAGCGGAATTGGCGCTCTACGTCGCGGGCGACGACCAACTCCCTCGGGCGCTCGAGAAGGTCGGCGTCTCCGACGCCACGGAAGAGTTCGTCCTCGTCGCCGAGCGACCGCACGACCCGGCCGTTCTGCTGGCCCGGTTCGACCTTGTGGAGGACACTTCCGTGTACCCTCGGCCCGTGGACGCCGCGACCCTGGGTCGCCTCGGGATCGGCCCGGCCGAGCGGGATGCCGTTCCTTCGACGGCGTGGGAGGGACTGGTCCTGGAGCGCGTGGCGCTGGTCGATCTCTCCACGCCGGCCGGCCGCGCCACGACGACAAAGCATTAACCTCGCGCAACGGTCGTCACGGTCGCTCGCGGGCGGTCGTGCAGGTGTAATCTAGTGGTAGGATGTCAGCCCTCCAAGCTGACCACCCGGGTTCGAATCGACGGACCGGACCGGTCCGTCGCGGATCTCCCGGCACCTGCATTCACGGCCCGTCCGCGGGCTCCCCGGGAGCGAGGGTTTATTCGAGGAGGGGCCGGTCCGGTCGGTGCGCTGAGGTAGCCTAGCCCGGAAAGGCGCCAGTCTTGAAAACTGGTGGCGGTCTCGCCTCGGGAGTTCAAATCTCCCCCTCAGCGCTTCGGTCGAACGCGAGATTATATGGGGTCCTCGACTCCGCCGCGCTCCGATGTCGGCCGCGAGCCCGTCGACCCCCCTCCTCGACCAGTACGCGGGGGTGAAGGCGCGCTACCCGGGACACCTGGTCCTCTTCCGAGTCGGCGATTTCTACGAGACCTTTGGGGACGACGCGCGGCTGCTCTCCCGCGAGCTGGATGTCGTCCTCACGGCGCGCGCACCGGACGTCCACGGCGACCGGACCCCGATGGCCGGCGTCCCCCACCACGCGGTGGAGACCTACCTCGGTCGGCTCGTGCGCAAGGGGTACAAGGTCGCGATCTGCGACCAGGTCGAGGACGCTCGGTTCGCGAAGGGACTGGTTCGACGGGAGGTGACGCGGGTCGTCTCTCCCGGGACGGTCGTGGAGGACGGGATCCTCGGCGGTCCGGACCATAGTTTCCTCGCGAGCGTGGTGGATTCGGGCACGGTCCCGGGCGCGTTCGCGCTCGTGGACATCAGCACGGGGGAGTGGTACCACGGACCGGGGGACGGCCCCGGCGCTGAGGGACTCGTCTCCGCGATCGCCCCGTTCCAACCGAGGGAGGTGCTGTGGAGTGCGGGGAGCTCCGACGCGCGCGGGGCGGCGCTGGTCGCCGCGGTGCGCCGGGAATTCCGGTCCGCTCGAGTGGAGCCATCGCCTCCTCCGGTTTCGGACGCCGAGCTCCCGGAATCGTTCGCTCAAACCGCGACCACGCCCGGGACGATTGGAGAGGCGGACCGCCGACTGGTCGCGTACCTGCGGGTCGCTCAGCCCCGGCTCCTTCCTCACCTGATGTTAGTCGAACGGGGACCCAGGGGCCAACGTCTCGTGCTCGACTCGAAGACGCTGCGCCATCTCGAGATCCGCCGACCGATGAACCCCGACGATCCGAAAGGTGCGACCTTGCTCGACGCGTGGGATGAGACCGTTACGGCCTCAGGGCGCCGGACGCTCGCCTTTTGGTTGACGAACCCGCTCGCCGACGTCGCGGCCATCGCGGAACGTCAGGACGCCGTGCAATCCCTGGTGGAACGCGGCGCGGAGCTGGACGAGATTCGGGTGCGGCTCGGCCGGTGCGCCGACCTCGCCCGGATCGGCTCTCGCGTCGCGGGGCGTCGAGTACGACCTCCCGAGCTCCTCACACTGCGTGACGGTCTCCGAGCGGTCGAAGAAGTGCGTTCGTTACTCTCCCCGGTGCGGCTCTCGGTGCCGCTGGGCCGTCGGGTGAGCGCGCTGGAACCGCCCAGTGGATTGATTGAGCTCCTCGCCTCGGCACTCCCCGCCACCCTTCCCGCTTCCGGGGAGGTGGGCGACCGGTTCCGGGCCGGGCACGCCCCCGAGGTGGACCGATGGCGTGCCGAGGAGCGGAGGGCGCTCGCGGAGCTGGCCGACCTCGAACGAACGGAGCAACGGTCGACCGGGATCAAGACCCTCAAGATCGGATACAACCAGGTCTTCGGCTACTACTTCGAGGTCTCGAAGCCGAACCTCGCGCGCGCCCCGCCGCACTTTCGGCGTCGCCAGACGGTCGCGCAGGGGGAGCGGTTTACTTCCGACGCCCTCGAGGAGCTGGAACGAAGACTGCGCGAGGCCCGGGAGGGAGCGCGTCTCGCGGAAGACACCCGGTGGGAGGAGTTCCTCACCGAGGTCGACCGCCATGTCTCAGGGATCTACCGGGTCGCCCGCGCCGTCGGCGAGTTGGATGCCCTCGCGACATTCGCCCACTTGGCCCAGACCCGAGGGTACGTCCGCCCCACTGTCGACGACTCCTCCGTGCTCCTCGTACGCGACGGACGGCACCCGGTCCTCGACCGGGGACTGGGGGAACGATTCGTCCCGAACGACGTCGAGCTGGACGGCGACCACCACCGCCTCCTCGTTCTCACCGGACCGAACATGTCCGGCAAATCGACGTACATGCGCCAGGTCGGCCTGTTGGTCGTCCTCGCCCAGGCCGGGTCCTTCCTGCCGGTCAAGTACGCGCGCGTGGGCGTCGTCACCCGGCTGTTCACTCGGATGGGATTTACCGACGAGATCGGCCGGGGGAAGTCGAGCTTCATGGTCGAGATGACCGAGGTCGCCGAGATCCTACGGGCGGCCGACCCCCGCTCCCTCGTGCTGCTGGACGAGGTCGGTCGCGGCACGAGCACCTTCGACGGCCTCGCGATCGCCTGGGCGACCCTGCGACACCTCCACGATACGACCCGGGCCCGCAGCATCCTGGCAACTCACTATCACCAGCTCACGGAACTCGTCGAGAGCCTCACCGCCGCCCAGAACGCTCACCTCGCGGTGCGCGACGGACCGGACGGGATCGTCTTCCTCCACCGGCTGGTACCCGGGAGTACGGATCGGAGCTACGGGATCCACGTCGCGCGGTTGGCGGGGGTGCCCGAAGGGGTCCTCGTCGAGGCCGAGCGCTTGCTGAAGCAACTGGAATCCGGCGGGGTCGGAGCGGCCGTCCCGCGACGTCCGCAACGTCGGGGGCCCCGCTACACGCAAGCCGTCCTGCTGCCGGAGTCCCCGGGCGAGACGGTCGACCCGATCCAGGAGGAGTTGAGCGCCCTCGACCTGGACCGCCTCACTCCCCTCGAGGCGCACCGAAAGCTCGGGGAGCTCCGCGCCAAGGTCCGGGGAAGGATGGGCGACGGGGGAGCGGCGGAGTGACGGACGATCCGTTCGGCCGCCGACCGATTCGCCGCCTGTCGCCGACCACCGTCGAGCGGATCGCGGCCGGCGAGGTCGTGGAGCGCCCGGCGTCCGTCGTCAAGGAGCTGGTCGAGAACGCGGTCGATGCGGGAGCGACGACGGTGTCGGTCCGACTGGACGACGGCGGCCTCGAGTCGCTCGAGGTGGCGGACGACGGTGTCGGCATTCCGCCCGACGAGCTGGAACTGGCCGTCGAACGGCACGCGACGAGCAAGCTCGACCCCGAGGGGCCGGTGGAGCGGATCGACTCCCTCGGCTTCCGAGGTGAAGCCCTGGCCGCGATCGCCTCGGTGTCGCGGTTCCGTCTGCTCTCGCGACCCCCGGACCGCGAGGTGGGGGAGGGGCTCTCCGTGGTCGGGGGGACGGTCGCGGGCCGGTTCTCGGCGCCGCGCGCCCCCGGCACAACCGTCGAGGTCGAGGACCTGTTCTTCAATACCCCCGCTCGTCGAAAGTTCCTCAGAGCTCCCGCCGCGGAGCAGCTCGAGGTCGTACGGACGGTCGAGCGCCTCTACCTCGCCCGGCCCTCGATCACGCTCCGCGTCGAGGGGAACGGACGAGAGATCGCGACCCTTCCCGCGGCGCAGCGACTCGAGGACGCGGCTGCGCGGGTGCTGGGGCCCGGGATCCTGCACGAAGGGTTCGTCGTACGGGGCGATCTCCCGGGAGGAAGCCTTCGCGGCGTGCTCGGTCGGCCGACCACCGCGAGCGCGACCTCCACCGGTCTCCACTTCGTCGTCAACGGGCGGGCGGTCATCTCCCGTCCGGCGGCCCAAGCGGTGCGGGCCGCATTCGGCGACTACCTCCCCCGCGCTCGATTCCCGATCGGGGTTCTGAACCTCCACATCGCCGCCGAGCGGGTGGACGTGAACGTCCATCCGACGAAACGCGAGGTTCGATTCGCGAACGAGCGAGACCTCCTCGAAGCCCTTCGCGTCCGCGTCCGGGAGGGCCTGCTGAGGGCCTCCCCGGTCGCCGACCCTTCGCCGGACCAGGGGCCGGATCCTGCGGCGAGGCGGGCGGACCCTTCGATAAGACTCGTCCGGGAGCGAACTCCCACCCCGCTCCTGTCGGCGAGCGTCGTGCAGGAGCATCTCGATGACCGGTCGGAGGAGCCGCCACCGGTCGAAGTTGCTCGGTCTGCGGGAGATCCTCCGCTGGTCCTCTTGGGATGTCTTCAGGCCCTCTACTGGGTCGCCGAGTCCGGCGACGGACTCGTGCTGATCGACCAGCACGCCGCGAGTGAACGTCTCTTGTTCGAGGCCCTGCTGCGCGACGGGACCCTCGCGCGACAGAACCTGGTGGAGCCGGTGCCGGTCCGCCTCTCCGCCGCCCAGCGCGAGGCGCTGCGCGAACACCCCGACGCCGTCCGGTCGTCGGGGTTCGAGGTCGAACCGTTCGGCCCCGAGACGTTCCTCGTACGCGCGGTGCCGTCCTACTGGGGCCGTCGGGCGCAACCCACCGCGCTGTCCGGGCTCTTGGACGAGCTGGCCGAGGGAGGGCGCCCGACC
>JBARNH010000022.1:0-8056 GCA_049802875.1 Thermoplasmata archaeon
GGGTGGAGGATGCTCTGTCACCTGGACCACCTGCGGAGGCGGCGGCGTGGGCGCCCCGCCGGTCGTAACGACTCCGACGGCGGATTCGGCGGCGGCGACCGGGCGAATCGGCGCTGCGGTCGTCTCCGTCGGGGCGACCGCTAGATCGAGTTTGGGCGGGATCGCCACCGGCGGGGGCGGGGTCGGTGGCGGTGGTGCGGGCGGCTGGGCCGTTGGTGGCGGTGGAGGAGGCGGTGGTGGAGGCGGGGGCGGAGGCGGCGAAAGGGTGGTAGCCGGCGGCGGTGTCGTTGCAACGGAAGCGATGATCGGCGCCGCAGCCAGTATCGCGGACACCCGTCGGAGCTGCTGCTCCAATTCGAGAGCGGGAGGCAGGTTCGTCGGCGCGACTCCCGGGCGAGCCGCTTCCGAACGCGCGGCGATTCTGCGAGCGGCCTCCGAAACCGCCGGAGGAGCTCGGGCGAGGTCCGCGGCTCCGGCAACTCGGTACCCTTGGGCTAGGTCTAGGGAGAGCGCCGAGGCGCGGGCGATCTGTCCGGCCGCAGCGGCCAGGTCGTTCGTCGCGACCGACACGAGGGCGGCCTCCACCGCGGCATGGATGGGACGGACGTCGGCGCCGACCGTGATGAGGTCTTGCACCTCGTCCATCAGCGGGTCCAAGGGTGAGCCGGCCACCGCCGGTCCGGCCGCGAGCGGACCGACCGTGACGATCGGTACCGGCTGGATGATCGCGCGCGTGTCGCGCGAGATCGTTGCGGTCAGATTGAAATCGAGTCCGCGGGGGCCGATGCGATACGGGTGCAGTCGCACGTCGTGCGAACTGCCGCGGAACTTTTCGACTCCGACGGCCCGAACGGTCGCTCCGTCGAGCTCCCAGCGGAACAGTCGGATCTCTCCCCGAGCGAGCATCCGCTCGGTCGTATCCACATCCTCGAGAGGGGACTCGACGGTGAGGAAGGTCGTGACCTGCAGGTCCGACAGGAAGCGCAGGAACGTCTGGGCGCCGGCGACCTCGTTGAACCCCTTCATGCAGAAGTACTGCAGCGCGGTCAACGAATCGATGACGACCCGCGTGTACCCCCGGCGCGCTACCTCGCTGCGGAGCATCTGCTCCAACGCGGTGATGGTTACCTCAACGCCGGTGAGCTCGGGGGTGCGTCGGATGACGAACGGCACTTGACCGAACGGGACGGCGGACCGGACGGCCGAGATGTCCTTGAACGGGACCCGCTCGTAACGCATCACATCCGGGATCGCGTCGAACACTTCGATCCTCTCGAACTCTGGTCCCATCCCGCGGTGGTTGAGCCGGGCCTCGTTCGGCGGCTCCTCGATCGTTACGAGCAAGCAGCGCTCGCCCCGGCGCACCCCTTCGCAGAGGAACTGCAGTGCGAGAGTGGTCTTCCCGGTTCCCGCGGGGCCGACGATCAGATACGGACGGCGAGGGATGACCCCGCCCTCTAGCATCAGGTCGAGCCCGGCGTTCCCCGTCGATATCC
Organism: Thermoplasmata archaeon; assembly: GCA_049802875.1. GTDB lineage: Archaea > Thermoplasmatota > Thermoplasmata > Lutacidiplasmatales > UBA184 > Lutacidiplasma. The sequence goes on from JBARNH010000022.1 coordinate 1,497, forward strand.
GAGGTTCGGACTCCGGCGTAGTTCGTCCTGTTGCGGACGCGGTGGCTCCCCCTACGGTGGTCCGCTCGCGAGGAGGGACGCCGTCGCCCTAGGATGCTTCCCCCCGCTTCAAGTAGTTTCGGTGCGCGAGGAGACGAGCTCCGGCGGTCGAAGCCGTAAGGGCTATCTTCGCCGGGGCACCCCGCCGACGCGTGGTGCGCGCACCGGCCAAGGCATCGGGTCGCCTACAACTGCGGGCGCTCGCATCGAGCTTCCCGAGTCATCTCAAGGGCGGATTTCGCGCGGGCGTGAACCTCGCCTCGGCGGCGACGGGCCGTTCGACGACGGTGTTCTCCGTTGGGATGGGAGGGTCCGGCATCGCCGGCGACCTCGCGCGAGGGATCGTCGAGGCCGAGACCCCGGTGACCCTCGAGCAGCTCCGGTCGTCGGACATTCCGCGCGCCGTCGAACGGAAGAGCCGAGTCATCCTCGTCAGCTATTCGGGGGACACGTGGGAAACGCTCCGCGCGTACGACTCCGCGGGCCGCGCCGGCGCCTCGCGGGTGGTGATCACATCGGGCGGTGCACTCGCCGACCGCGCCGAACGCGACGGGGTCCCGCTGCTGACGTTACCGCCCGGCCTGCCCCCCCGGTGCGCGGTCGGCCAGATTTTCGGAGGACTCTTGGGCCTCCTCGATCCCTGGTTCCCCGAGTCGAACGAGGGACGAGTGGACCGGGCCGCGGAACGGCTCGGGGACCTCATCCCGTCGTTCGCGAGCCCGCGCGGCCCCGCCGCCGCGATCGCGCGGCAGATCGGCCCGCGGTTTCCGGTGATCTACGCCGAGAAGTCGTTCGCCGCGGTCGCCCGTCGTTGGAAGACCCAGGTCGAGGAGAACGCGAAGCGGCTCGCTATCTTCGACGAAGTCCCCGAGCTCTTCCACAATGCGATCGTCGCCTGGGACGCGGCGTCGAAGAGCGATGCCCGCCGGTACGCCGTCCTGCTGCTCGAGTGGTCCGGGGCGCTCCCGCTCACCCGCCGCAGCTTCAGTTATCTTGGGCGGCTGCTCGGACAGCGCGGCGCTCGGGTCCTCGTCGTCCCGTTGGCGGCCGACGACCGGCTCGAGGCGATGGTGACCGGGGTATCCCTCGGAGACTTCGTCAGCCTGTATCTCGCGGAGCGTCGGGGCGTGGACCCGTACCCGATCGAGGCGATCGGCCGACTGAAGGCGGCCCTCGCGTCCCCGCGCTGACGCGAAGGATGATCGTGCACTCCCCAACTCCGGGCGCCTCGCGCGGAGCGAATAGCGTCAGGTTCACCCGATCGCTGACCTCCAGGGAGTTCCCCCAACAGGGGCGAAATGCCCCGGTTCGTTCCCCCAAACGTCAGCCGGAGCGACGGATTTCAACGCGGGTCGCGGCCGACCCTCGAACGTCGGTCACTTATTATCTCGGAGGAATGTTTGCCCGCCCGCGGCCGATTCCCCCCGGCCCGCCCCTGCGGAGCCCCGACCTCGCGCTCGAACCCTGGTGATCATCGCGATTGTCGTCGTCCTTCTTGTCGCGGCCGGTTCCTTTGGATATTACGAGCTGTATCATCAGCCCACCAAATCCGCCTCGCGCACCAGCGATCTCACCGTGATGCCCTACCTCTATCCGGGCGTTGGCGATGCCCCGAATTGTGGAGGCGTAGAGACGAACGGCCCGTTTCCCGACCCTGTTTCCTATACCACGGGTAACGAGGTCTCTATGAACATGGTCTTCGACGACGAGAACCAGAGTGGCACTTGTGGGGTTACGGCTATTGACCTCGGCGACGCCCGTTTGCCGGGGGGGTGTTTCAACTTCAATTACACGGCCACCACGGCCGTTCCCGCGACTTTTGCTTTTGGCGCCCCGCTCAACCTTTCCTTTGAGCTCTACACACCCTCCGCGAACGGCGACTACCTGGAGGCAATGGTGGTGACGTGCTCGCCTCTGGGCTAGCGTTGCCTTGGTTCTCGGCGATTTTGGTTCGGCATCAGCGCGGCGGGCCCCGCGCGGAACTTTGCGGAACGGACCCCTCCCAATTCCCCATGGCCGGAACCGGGCGCGCTCCGTCGCGTGGCGGGCCGATCAAGTTGTGATAAAAACCCTAGCGGACCCGTTCGAGGTCCCAGAGGGTCAGTCCCCGGAAAGGCTCAAGTTCACGGCGCTTCCCTGAGGTTTCGGGTGCTGAGGTAGCCTAGCTTGGCCAAGGCGCCAGATTCGAGATCTGGTGGTGCGTATGCATCGCGGGAGTTCAAAGGGCGCCCGGAAACGACGCCGGCCGCCGGAAACTCTCCCCCTCAGCGCCTCCCCGCCGACGGTATCGGTCATCATTGAAGTGACGCGCGGAGGCTCGGTCGAGCGTCAACGGTTGCGGGTGGCGCAGGGCACACTGGTCCGGAATGTACTTCGTTCCGCTGGCCATCCACCCGAGGGCAGCGCCGTCCTCCAGGGGGACGTCTCGATACCGCTCGACACCCCGATAACCGGGCCCGTGCGACTCACCGTCGTACCTACCTTCTCGGGTGGATAGACGGGAGCGGGTGAGGGACCCCCTCCTCGCGGCTATCGTGGAAGGGAGGGGTTAAGCTCGCCTGCTTCGTCTCTAGTACCCGTCAGCGGGGATCCGTGCCTACCAGTTGTCCCATTTGCGAGCAGCCCATCCCATCCACGGTCGGTCACTGCTCGGTCTGCGGCTTCCCCACCGCCCTCGCTATCGAAGGATTACGCTCGATCGGGCCGAACGGCTCCACGGCGTCTGAGCTCGAAGCTGCGCTCCCGCCCGCGACGAAGCTCGGGCCTCCGGTACCCGAACCGCTTTCGGAAGAAGCCGAGCTGTGCGCGGCGATCAGCCGGGACATCCGGGGGAAGCTCGACTACGTTCGGGAACTCGGCCGGGGCGCCCCCGACGTAACGAACGACATGTGTCAGGCGGCTCTCAGCGAGGCCGAGGGCCGGGTGACCGAGGCCCTGGACGTGCTCCGGCGGGCGCAGCGGAGTCTCGACCGTCAGACCGACGAACAGCTCGTGCGACGGCTCGCTTCGCTCCAGGCTCGGGACACGGCGCTTCGGGAGATGGGGGTTCGGTTCGCGCTCGGCCAGGAGCTGAACCGCTTGAAGGACGCGATCGAGGGCGGACAGCGCGAGGTCGCCGGAGGACTCCTCGTGGAGACGGAGCGCCGTATGACCCAGTTCGAGTCCGACTGGCGTGGCTTGCAAGGACTCCTCCGTCAGATTGATACCCTCCGGAAAGAAGCGGCCGACCTCGGGATCCCGCTCGGCGAGATCGCGGGGGAGGTTTCGGAGATCCGCGACCAGCTCCGGGAGCCGGACATTACGGAGGACGCCCTCGACACCATCGCCCAAGGCGCGGCACAAACACTGATGCTCCTTCACGAGGCGATCCCGACGTCCCTCGAGGAGGAACTCGGTCGCCACGAGACGGTACTCGCCCGATACCCCGAGGATCATGCCCCCAGTGCGGCGGCGCGTCGCCTGCACACCGAGGCCGGCCGTCACCTGAAGAAGGGACGGCTCACCGACGCGGTTCAGAGCGTCCGCGACCTCCGTCGAGAGATCGAGCGGCTCGAGCAATCGCGGGAGCTGCAAGAGGTCGCCGTCGGAGCGGACCCCGGCGTCGTTCCCGAGGCAACGGCGCCGGTCGAAACGGAGTCGGAGACCCTCGATCGACTGCTCAAGAAGGCCCGCAGTCTCGCAGGTCGCGTCCGCACGCTCCCTCCGGAGAGCGAGGTGGCGCGCGAGGCCGCCGCGCAGATCCGCGAGGTCACCGACCTGCTCCGAAACCGGGAGCTGCGCGGAGCCGATCAAGCGCTGGCCCGGTTGATGCGGATGTTGTCGACGGAACCCGGGGGGACGTAGGGAATGCCGAAAGCGGACCCGCCGTCGATCCCCGTGCTCCGCGCGCGGCTCGAACGCCTCGTCACTCAAGGCCGCGCTCTCGAGCTCGAAGGCCTCCCGTTCCCGACTCTCCACATCGGGGAGTCGTTCGAGCAGGCGATCCAAGACGGTTCCCCCGAGGCGGCCGCGCTGGTCCTCAAGGGCGGAGAGAACCTGCTCGCGAAAGTATCTCAAGACTGGACGTGGATCCGCGAACTCCTGCGACGGGCCGACGAGCTCCGCGCGATCGCCTCGACCCTCGGGGTCGACTTGCAACACCTGGACGCGCGGGTGGGCAACCCCCGGACCCGTTTGCAGACCGACCCGTTGAGCTCGGGCTCGATGGAGAAGGCCGCGGCGAGTGCGTCGCTGGCGCTCGCGGTCCTGAACGATACCATCCCCAAGTTCTGCGTCCAAGAGGCCCAGAACCTCGGAGAATCGATCCGCCGCGCTCGGGACCGTGGCGAAGAGGTCCGCGAGGCGGCCCGTACCTTCACGCTGCTCCTCCAGGCGATCCAGGACCAGAACCTCGCCGGCTCCGCTCAACGGCTCGTGGAGACCCGACGCGCGGTCTCTCGGATCCCTCGCGCGCCGGCGCTCCCGGCGACCAGCCCGCACGAGGAGGAGGAGATCCTCCTCGAGGCGCGAAACCTGGCCCGGCGGTTGCAACGGATCAAGGGGAAGGCCCGCGACGCCCAGAGCGCCGCGCGACTGATGGCCCAGGTGCGCGCCGCGATCAGTGAAGAACGCCGCTACGGGACTCCGGAAGAGGAGATCGAGGCGCTGTGGCTCGAGGTCGACCGAATCACCCGCGAACGAAAGCTCGCGGCGGACAGCGGCGTCGCAGCCCCTGCGCCAGAGCGTCGCGAATCTCCTGACCTTGCCGCCCCGGATATGCTGGAGCCCCAGTCGGTTGCGAGGTCCACCGAGGGGGAGGAAGAGGACGACGACGAGAAGGCGGAGGAACGGCGTCCGCCGGTCGCGTTCGTGCCGTATAACCCGTACATCCCCCCCGACATCCCACCGCCGACCGATGGCGAAGCCGACCCCGACGCGCCCGGTACGCGCACCCGCACTCGGCCCTATCGCGCTCGACCGTAATCCTAAAATACCTATCGCAAGTGGTTTATACCACTTGTCGCGAGTCGGCGGCCGACCGGCAGCGCGCGAGGTCGGCACGGTGAAAGCCGTGACCCCCGCGGGACTTTTTACTGTTCGATCTCCCGGCCCTGACGTAGTCCCCGAGGGGACGAACGTGACGGATTCTCGCGGGGTGGTGCACGGCCGGGTGATCCGGGTCTTCGGACCGGTGGCCCGACCGTATCTCAGCGTCCGCCCGCGCCGACCGCCGACCCCGGCGGAAGGGGTCGCGCTGCTCGATGCGTCGCTCGTGCGGGAGTGAGGGAGGTCGCTCGGGTGACCGACAAGGAGGCACCGGCGCCAGCCGAGAAGGGTGTCCCTCGCGCCGAGGACATGGCGGTCGCGACGCGCTGCACCAGCTGCGGGTCGACGCACTTGACTCGGGACTACGAGCGCGGGGAGCTCGTCTGCGACGAATGCGGACTCGTGCTCGAAGAGTCGATGATCGATCAGGGCCCCGACTGGCGGGCGTTCGACGCGGAGCAGGGGGAGAAGCGCGCCCGGACCGGCGCGCCGACCACGCTCACGATCCACGATAAGGGACTCTCCACCGAGATCGGATGGAAGAACCGGGACCCGTACGGGAAGTCGATCCCCACGCGCAATCGCGCCCAACTCTACCGGCTTCGCAAGTGGCAACGCCGGATCCGCGTCTCGAACGCGACCGAACGGAACCTCGCCTTCGCCCTCGCCGAGCTCGATCGGATCGCGTCCGGAATGGCCTTGCCACGCAACGTCCGGGAGACCGCGGCGATGATCTACCGCAAGGCCGTCAACCGCAATCTCATCCGGGGTCGGTCGATCGAGGGCGTCGTGGCGGCGTCGCTCTACGGCAGCTGCCGGCAGTGCAACGTGCCGCGGACGCTCGACGAGATCGCGTCGAAGTCCCGAATCGGCCGGAAGGAGATCGGCCGTACCTATCGCTTCATGACGCGGGAGCTCCACCTCAAGCTGATGCCGACGCGGCCGCAGGATTACATCCAGCGGTTCTGCTCCGAGCTGAAGCTCAAGGGCGAGATCCAGACCCGAGCGAACGAGATCCTCAAAGAAGCGACGGAACGCGAGCTGACGAGCGGGCGCGGCCCGACGGGGGTCGCCGCGGCGGCGATCTACATCGCGAGCGTGCAGTGCGGGGAACGGCGGACCCAGCGGGAAGTGGCCGAGGTGGCCGGGGTCACCGAGGTCACGATCCGCAACCGGTACAAGGAGCTCACCGAGAAGCTCAACCTCCGCGTGATGCTCTGAACCGGCGCGGCGGGAGCTTATCTCTCGACCGACGTTCGACCCTACGGAGATCTGGTTGACCGAGGAGTTGATCGATCAGGCCCTGCGGGCCGCCGGAACCCCCGGGGTCGTCTACGCGGATGTCCGGGTGATCTCGCCGCAGCGCTACCTGTATCTCGCGGTGCGCGACGGGGCGGCCAGCGCACTGACCTCCAGCCACTCGGCAGGACTCGGTGTCCGTGCCCGCACCGACCGGGCCTGGGGGTTCGCCGGGACGACCGAGCTCACCGTGGAGG
>JBARNH010000023.1:0-17391 GCA_049802875.1 Thermoplasmata archaeon
CTTCGGCGGCGGGTCCACCGGTCGGCGCCAACGTCTCGGGGGGCGCTGACGCGGGGGTCGGCTCCGCGGGCCGCGAGGGTCCAGCCGCGGAATGTTCGACCGGTTCGGGCAGGGGCTCCGAAACGACCGGAGGTGGGGGGGCATCCAACGTGAGGTCGACCGGGGAATGGCAGGTCGGGCAGACGAGCACGTCCTCGGGCAGCGGGGCTCCGCAATGAGGACAACGAGACGAAGGGTCGGCCATCGGATCTTCCAGAGGTATGCAGGGGGTGAGATTTGAACTCACGAACTCCTACGAGACCAGGACCTCAACCTGGCGCCTTTGACCAAGCTGGGCCACCCCTGCACGACCGGTCGCGCGTACGGAGCCCGAGCGATAACCTTTGCGAACGCGCCCGCTCACCGGACCGTCGGAGGGACGTGGGCGCGCAAAAAGCCTTGTACGGAGGTGCGGTGGGACCCCGACCATGGCTGAGGCGCAGCGCCGGGTCCCCGACTCCGTCGGCGCCACGGTCTTCATCGGATTGAAGCCGACGATGACGTACGTCTTCCAGGTCGTGACCCAGCTCAACTCGGGCGCCGGTCCGGTCGTGGTCAAGGCCCGCGGCAACGCGATCGCGAAGGCGGTCGATGTCGTCGAGGTCGTCCGACGGCGCTTCCTTGAGGGTCAGGTCGAGGTCGGGTCGATCGCGATCGCCACCGAACGCCTGGTCAATCGAGACGGTCGGGAGGCGAACGTCTCCTCTATCGCGATCCCCCTCATCCGGACCGGACCCCTGCCGGAGCTCCCGACGGTGACGGCGGAACGGAGCCCGGCGGCGCGGTGACCCGTACGACCCACGTCCCCGCGACGAGGTCGCCGAACCGTTGGCGTTCGGCGGTGAGTAGGATCGTGAGCACTCCGAACGACCCGAGGAGGGCGACGCCGCCGACGACGAACGCGAGCGTCCCGAGAAAATCGAGGAGCCCAACCGGTATCGGAAGACCGCCCATCGCCGTCAGGCTTCCCCCGGTGCCCGACTTGAGGAGCACGAGGATCCCGATCGCGAGCCCGACCCCGATCACGGTGAGCGTCGGCAGCTTCGAGACGTTGCGGAGGAGAGTGGCCGACAGTCCCGGCCGCTTCAGCTGCCGGTCCCGGACCCGGAGTCCCAGCACCGCCTTCCCCACCGTCCGGCCCGCGAGGGTCTCGCTCAGCGCGAAGTAGAGGAAGGCGATCGCCGCGTACGCGTAGACCGAGGCGTTGAAGGCGACGTTCGACGCGAGGGCGTCGAGGGAACCGGGCGTCTTGAGCACGATCACGGACCATAACGCGACCGCGGGCGCGGTCACGATCAGCAGGTCGAGGAGGAACGCCGCGACGCGCGCCCCGACCGAGCCGAACCTCCGGAAGCCCAGCTCCCGACCCAGGAGCACCAGCCATCGAGCGGTGAGGAAACCGCGGAAGCCCTCACGCCCGTCGGTCGACCCCGCGCGAGCGACGGCGTCGAGATTCGCCTGGTCGCTGACGACCCAACCGGGGACCGGCAGGCCCTGCCAGGGGCGGTCCGACAGGGCTTCGGGTTGGTCGAGCAGCCGTCGCGCCTGGAGCGCCGCCTCCCGGCCCGCGCTCGCGGCGTCCCGAAGGGACGCATCGATCCGTCCGTCGACCCCGTCTCGGAACGCCTGGCCGAGACGGCCCATCGGAGTAGGGCCGGGGGCGGCCGTCGGTGTTCCCACGGGAGAGAAGCCCCGCCCGAACGCTCGGTGGGCGACGAACGCCGCCCCGAGCGCGAGCAGTCCCGAAAGGTACACCAGGTCGAGGACGCCGGCGCCCCCGATCGCGTACAGTCCGGCCGGGGCTCCCGCGACGTAGAGCGGGGGCTGGCGCAGCACGTCGGCGCCGATGAGGACCCCGAACGTGCCGGAGGCGTACGCCACCGGGAGGGCGAACGCCTCGGCCCGGGGGAACGCCCACTCCGCGGTGGCCGCCGCGACGAAGCCTGCACCGACCGGCGGAAGGAGGTAGACCGGGAACGACTCCTCGATGCCGACGCCCGGGATCGCCACCGAAGCGAGGAACGTGAACACGAGAACCCCCGAGGTCAACGCGAGCACGTACGCCACCGGAGCGAACAGGGCCCGCCGGCTCCCGACGGAAGCCAACCCCACGGCAAGCGGAACGACCGCGGCGACCGCGAGGACGGCGACCAACTGGAGCGAGGCCGAGGAGATTGCGACCACCAAGACGAGCAGGACGGCGGTCTCGACGAGCAGCAGGACCAGATAGAGGGGGACGCTCCGCCGGGCGGGGGGCGCCCACCGCTCGAAGGCGAGGGTCGCGACCAGGAGCGGAAACAGCGCTCCCGCGTAGCTCAGCGCGACCCAGTCGTTCGAGACGGGAGCGATGGGCAACAGCACGAGGCTCGCGAGCAGGGCGCCGGGGAGCAGCAGCCAGAACGTCCGGCGACCGAACCCGATGCTGGTCGCGAACGGCCCGCGCTCCCAGGCGAGTAGGTAGAGGAGGGCCCAGAGGAGCGCCGGAAAAGCGAGCAGGGCGACGTTGCCCGCGATGTCGTTCGTGAGTTGCAGCGGATCGATCAATCAGACCTCCTTCGCCGCGACCGCGAACGTGGAAGAGAGTCCCCGCGGAGTAAAGGGTTTTGTCGCCGACCCTCCTCCGCTCCGCATGGTCGTCCCGCGCACCGAGACGGATTCCCTCGGCACCCGCGAGGTGCCGGACGACGTGTACTGGGGGATTCAGACCCTGCGGGCCCGCGAGAACTTTCCCGTGAGCGCCCTCACCGAATCGCCCCACTTGATCCGCGCGTACGCGCTCTTGAAGCTCGCGTGCGTTCGCGCCAACCTCGAGAAGGGGGGTCTAGACGAGCGACGCGGCCGCGCCCTCGCCACGGCGGCCGAGGAGATGGCGGCGGGACGTTTCGACCGAGAGTTCGTGGTCGACGTCTTTCAGGCGGGCGCCGGGACCTCCTTCCACATGAACGTCAACGAGGTGCTGACCAATCGGGCCCTCGAGATCCTCGGACGCCCCCGGGGGGACTACGCCGAGCTGAGCCCCAACGACCACGTGAACCGCGGCCAGTCGACGAACGACACATTCCCGTCGGCCGCTCAGGTCGCAACGCTGTTCGCCCTCCGGGAGTTGCGCGTCTCGATCACCACGCTCGTCGAGAGCCTCCGGCGGAAGGGGCAGGAGTTCGCTCGACTACCGAAGGCGGGCCGGACCCATCTCAAGGACGCGATGCCGGTCACTCTCGGAGCGGAGTTCACCGCCTACGCCTCCGCGCTGGACCACGTGACGGAGACCCTGCCCCCGATCGAGCGCGCGCTCGCCGAGCTACCGCTGGGCGGAAGCGCGGTCGGAAGCGGGATCAATTCGGTTCCCGGATTCCGGGCCCGCGCCGTCGAGGAGTACGCTCGTCTCACGGGCCTTCCGCTCATGGTCGCTCGCGATCCGTTCGAGACGATGCAGAGCCGATGGCCGCTCGGAGCCGCCTCCGGCTGGCTGCGCACGGTCGCCCTCGAGCTCGTACGAATGTCGGGGGACCTCCGGCTGCTCTCGAGCGGACCGGCGACCGGCCTCGACGAGATCCGATTGCCCGAGATCCAACCCGGATCTTCGATCATGCCCGCGAAGGTGAACCCGTCCGCGGCCGAATGCCTCTCGATGGTCGCGTACCATGTCCTCGGCGCCGACGCAGCGACCGCGTTCGCAGTCCAGGGCGGCCAGCTCGAGATCAACGTGATGATGCCGCTCGCGGTCTACGAGGTCCTCTTCGCTGCGGAGATCCTCACTCGCTACCTGCCGGTCTTTGCCCGGAGCTGCGTGGACGGCATCGCTGCCAATCCGGCGCGGATGGAGCGATACCTCCTCGAGTCGACCGCGATCGCGACCGTGCTGACGCCCCGTCTCGGGTACCTCAAGGTCGCCGAGCTGCTGCACGAGGCCGAGAAGAGCGGTCGGCCCGTCACCGAGCTCTTGGTGGAGCACGGGTTGTTGACGCGACCCGAGGTCGACGCCCTGCTCGGACCCGCCGCCCTACTGAAGCTCGCCGACCCGGTCCCGTAGACCGCCGCCCCCGGGCGCACCGTTAAGACGGCCGTGTACCGTTCGCCGGCCGATTTCGATGCCGACGATCGAAGAGGCGGCGGTCGCGCTCGGCAACCAGACGTCCGAGGAGTTCCGTCGGGCCGTGGACGTCCTCGGAAAGGTCGGTCTGACCCAGTACGAGGCCCGCGCGTACATCGCGCTCGTCGCCCGCGGGGTCGGCGATGCCGCGACGCTCGCGACCGCGGCCGGCATCCCGCGGACGAGCGCCTACAAGGTCCTGGAGTCGCTCGCCGAGAAGGGGTATGCCCAACCCACCGGCGGCAAGCCGATCCTGTTTCGCCCGAGCCCGCCCCTGGACGTGGCCGAGCTGCTCAAGGGCGCGATCCAGGAGGTGTTCGAGAAGCTCGCGCACCTCCATCGGGTCGTCGCCGAGCACGGAGAGCCCCAGCTCGTCTACCTCCTCTCGGGTCACGACAAGGTCGTCGCCAAGATCGGCGAACTGCTCGACCAGTCGAACCAGACGTTCATCCTCACGACGCCCCAGGTCTCGGAGGTCCGGGACGAGCTCACCAAGAAGATCCAGCATGCGGTCAAACGCGGGGTCAAGGTCACCTTCGTCACTTCCCCGCGGCAACGCGTGCCCGAGGGGGTCGACTACGTCCCCCGGGAGAACCTTCTCGCGACCGAGGTGCTCGCGGACGGCGAGCACGCACTCCTCGCCGCGCCCGGCCTCGAAGCGTGCGGGTTCACGGACAATCCGATCCTGACCGCCCACCTGAAGCAGTTCCTCGAAGTGATCCTCGAAGCCGGTGCCGAGCGCGCTGCACCGTAGGGATCGGGCGCGTCGATGGCCGACCGACCCGCCCCGCGAGGCCCCCGTCGATCCCCAGCGGACCGGGTCCGGGCGCGCTTACGGACCACGGCCGGCGAGTCGTTGGCCGCCGCGATGCCGTCCGGTTACCACCGGTTGGGCCGCGTCCTCCTCCTCCGACTCCCGCCGCGCTACCGTCCGTACTTCCCCGAGATCGGAAGGGCGTGGCAGGACGCGCTGGGGGTCGCGACCGTACTGACCCAGGTCGGGCCGGTCGAGGGCGAGCTCCGCCGGCCGCAAGTGGAGCGGCTCGCCGGCTCCGAGACCGAGACGGAAGTCAGGGAGCACGGGGTTCGGTGGCGATTCGATGCCGCCCGGATCATGTTCGCGGCCGGGAATCGGACGGAGCGTCGTCGCGCCGGCGCGCTCATACGGGAGGGCGAGACGGTGGTCGACCTGTTCGCCGGGATCGGCTATTTCGCGATCCCGGCGGCGGTGCACGGGCGCGCTCACCGCGTCCTCGCGGTCGAGAAGAATCCGGTCGCGTTTCACTACTTGCTCGAGAACGTCCAAGGGAACGGGGTCGCGGATCGGGTCGACTGCATCCTCGGCGAGAACCGGACGGTGGCCCTTCCGACCCGCGCGGCGGACCGGGTATTCTTGGGGTATCTTCCGGACGCCCTCCCGTGGGTCGCGCGCGCCCTCGAGCTGCTCCGAGGGGACGGGGGGTGGATGCACGTCCACACGGTCGTCGACGCTCGCGACGCTCGGGCCTCGGCGTCCCGCCGAGTGGAGGCCGCGACGAGAGCGGTGGGAGCGACACTGCTCGAGCCGCCCCGCGCGCGTGAGGTCAAGCCGTACGGACCGGGTCGCACGCACGTGGTGGTCGACGTGCACGCGCGGACGGGAAGTTAGGCCGAAGGCGCGGCGGCGCGCGGGGCGAGCGTCCGGATCGCTTCGGGGAACGCGGTGACGAACCGGTCGATGTCGGCCGGGGCGTTGGAGAACGAGACCCGGACGAACCGATGGCCGTGCGCCGGGGAGAGATAGTTTCCGGCGCGTACGAAGACCCCGTGGTGCTCCAGGAGCTCTTCCTGCACCGCGTCGGGCGACACGCCGAGTCGGGCGATGTCGACCACCATCATGTTCGCCTGCGAGGGGTAGACCGGCAGGCTGGTCCCCGGGACGCTCTCGACCGTCTCCCGGATGCGGGCCCCGTTCGCTCGGGTCTGGCGCCGGACCTCGCCGAACCAGGAGCTCTTCGTGCGCAGCGCGGCCACCGCCGCGACCTGGGAGAGGATGTTCACTCCGAGGTCGTTCGTGTTGAACCGGCCGACGGACTTGACGAGCTCCGCCGGCCCGAGGAACCCGCCGATCCGCAGGCCGGCCATGCCGCAGTTCTTGGAGACCGACCAGACCGTCAACGTCGACTCGGGGGCGAACTCGGCGGCGAGGGCAGGCGCCTCGGAAAAATCCCGGTACGTCACGTCGTTGAGCAGGAGGAGGTGGTGGTCGTGGGCGATCTCGGCGATTGCCCGCACCTCGTCGCGGGGGTATCCCGACCCCAACGGGTTGAGGGGGTCGATCAGGAGGATCATCCGGGTCTTCGGGCCGATCGCTTCCTGGATCCGGTCGGCGGTCAGCCGGAACGGCGGAGCGTAAATGTCGAGGTTTCGGGTCCGGGCCCCGGACAGTTCCACAAATCGATGGATGATGAGGTAGCTCGGGTCCGAGGCGATGACCTCGTCCCCGGACGCCAGGAGCGCCCGCGCGATCATGTAGAGCGCCTCGGTTCCCCCCGACGTCAGGAACGGCGTCAGCCCCTTGAGGCCGAGATCGCGGACCACAAGGTCGAGCAGCTCGGGGTCCCCGGGGGCGTACGGGTACCCCTCGTACCGCCGCTCCCGGAGCGCCGCATCTACGGCCCCCCGGATCACTTCGGGGGGGACAAGGTGATTCGTGTTCTGGCTCAGCCAGGCGACCTCGCTTCGGTGGTCGTGGGCGTAGCGGAATGCGTCGAACGTCGTACCGACCCCTCCAAACCGGAGCGAACCCCGGTCGCCTTAACGGCTTTGGTCGGCCCCGGCTTCCGCGAGGAACGCCGTCACGATCCCCATCGATTGGGTGTGCGCTTCGGTGCGCGAGAACCCGGCCCGATGCAGGGCCTCCCGGAATTTCGGCCGTGGAGGGAGCCGGCGCAAGGACTCCGGCAGGTACCGGTACGGTCCGGCGCTGTCGACGGCCGCCCCGAGCCAAGGGACCACGTGGTCGAAGTAGGCGTGAAACACCGCTCCGAATGCCGGCGAGACCGGTTCGGTGATCTCGAGCACGAGCAGGACACCGCCCGGTCGAAGAACGCGTCGCATCTCGGAGAGCGCGGCGTCGAGGTCGACGAGGTTCCGTGCCAGGAAGGCGTTCGTCGCGAGGTCGAACGCGCCATCGCGGAACGGCAATCGCATCGCGGTCCCCCGGCCGTAGGTGACCCGGGAAACGTCCCGGAGCGCCGCAGTTCGGCGGAGCGCGACCGTGAGCATCGCGGCCGTGAAATCGAGTCCGACCACATTCGCCGACGGGAAATGGCGGGCGGTCAATCGGGTCAGCTCTCCGGTACCGCACCCGAGGTCGAGGATGTTGTTGACCGGACTCGGGGACCGGAAACGGTCGAGGTCCCAGAGCGCTCGCGGGCGCCAGAGGAGGTCGTTGCCGAGCGAGGCGACGTGGTCGAACCACTCGTAGCGAGCGGCGATGTGGGTGAACATCCGGCGCACGTCCCGTTCGAAGTTCGGGTCGAGGCGGTCAGGAAACGGGGAACCGTCCCGCGCCACCCCCGAGGAGGGAACGTCGCCCGGCATCCGCGGCTCGACCCGCGCTGTCGCCTTAACGGTGGGGGTCAGGGGGAAGGAGCGAGCGCGGTCGCGAGCGACGCGACCCGGCCCGACAGGTCCCCTCGGATGCGTTCGAGCCCGGCGGCGCGGGCTGTCGCCAGTCGCGCTCGGGCTTCGGGGAGGTCACCGCGGGAGAAGGCAACGTGCGCGAGCCGGAACAACATCTCGCAGACCTCGGGCTCGGCGTTCAGCTCTCGGGCCTGTCGCAGGGCGTCGCCAAGGTGCACCTCCGCGCGGTCGAAGTCGTTCTCGGCCTCCGCGAGGAGCCCGCGGGCGAGCGAGATCTGCTCCGGCGCGAGCCGGTCGCCGAGCGGAAGGAGAAGGTTGGTCGCCCGGTCGAGCGCCGTTCGCGCCGGCTCCGCGTGACCCAGCTCGGCGTGCATGAGGGCGAGGTTCAGGTAGCAGTAGCCGATCCATACGGGCGATCGCGACCGCTCGGCGGCTTCGATCGCTTGGTGGAGGCCGCGCAGGCCTTCCCCGGTCTGCCCCGTGGAGAAGAGGAGGACCGCCCGGTTCATCAGTACCCGTGCCTGGGCGGAAAGGTCCTGACCCGTGCCGAACAATTCGGCGGCCCGGCCGTACAGTTCGAGGACCCGAGAGAACGCCATCTCATTATCGAGCAGCATCGCGTTCGCCACGTCGACGAGCGCGTGCCCCTGCTCGCTCGGCGTCCCCTCTCGCTCTGCGATCTCGAGCGCGAGCCGGAGATGCATCTCGGCCTCTCGATGCTGGCCGAGCCGCCAGTAGACCACGCCGAGGACGCGATGCGCGGTCATGACCTCCCGCGGGGTTCCGACCTGCTCGAGCCGACCGTAGGCTTCGCGCGCCAGCGCTTCGGCGGACGGGTACTCGCTCTGGTCTTGACGCACCTGGGCGAGGCCGAGCAGCGCGCGCCCCAGTTCGGCGTCGAGCTCGGGGTGGGTTCGCGCCTTCAGGACCGCTTCGGAGAGGACGGACTCGGACCGGGGGAGGTCACCGAGTTCGTCGAGGGCGCGCCCGAGCTCGTTCATGAGGTGGATCTCGCGCGCGGCGCTCCGGTCGGAACGGCGGCGCTCGGCCTCCAGGGCCCGCTCGAGGTACGGGACGGCGGTCTCGAAGGCGAACGCGCGGAGGGCGGCGAGGGCGGCCCGGTAGTTGTAGTCGGCGGCCTTGGCGTCGTCCCGACCGAGGTAGAACTGCCGCGCGAGCTCGAAATCCCCCACGAGGCCCTTCTCTTCCAGCGACCGGCCGACCCGACGATGGAGGATCCGTCGCCGGGTCTCGGTCAGTTCCGCGTACACCGCGGCGCGGACCCCTTCGGTCACGAACTCACACACCTCCCCCCCCTTCTCGCGGAGGAGCCCTCCGGCGACGAGGCGGTCCAAGCTCTCGGTCACGCGCTCCTCGCTCATCTCCGAGATCGCGACAAGGGTCGAGAAGGCGAACTCCTTCCCGAGCAACGACGCGTACGTGAGCGTCCGGTGCTCGACCTCACCGAGCTGGCCCACGCGCCCCCAGAGGATCTCGTTGAGGTCCCCGACGCCGCTCGTCGAGAGCGGTGCCGGTCGAACGCCGACCCCGGTCGAGGAGCGAACGAGCTGTTCGACGAACAGCGGGTTCCCCTCCGTCTGGGCGTGCCACCGCAGCACGTCCGCGGGGTCCGGCGGCAGCCCCCGTCGCATCCATCGGGCAAACTCGGCGACCTCGGCCGTCGCGAGCGGTCGCAGGGAGACCGTGTGGACGGTCGAAGACCGCGCGAACGATTCGATCGCCTCCCGGACCCCCGACGGGATCCGACTGCCCGTGGCCACGGTCGCGACGATCGCCACGCGCTGACTCCCGAGCTCGGGAGCGAATCGACCCAGGAATTCGATCGAGGAGAGGTCGGCGAAATGGAGGTCGTCGATCGCGAGCAGGAGCGGTTGGTCCTTCGCCAGGTCGAGGAGATACTGGGTGAGGGAAGCGAACAGTTCGTTCCGCCCCGTGCCGAGCCACTCACTGGGGCTATCGAGCGGCGCCAACAGGTTCGCGAGCCCCTCCGACTCGAGGCCGGGTTCGCTCCGGTCCGCGTTCGGGATGTCCGAGCCGCCCTCTTCGCTGGCCACCGGGGCGAGGAAGAGCGGGAGAGCCGGCCCCGACGCCCCGCCCGCCGGGGGGGACCGGCGCCCCTGGCCGGCAGACCGCACCAGGTCGCGGACCAGGGAGAACGGTTGGGGGATTTCCTGGGGCAGCGCCCGTCCCTCGAGCGTGCGGAACTTCTGATGACGAGCTCGGAAGATCGCCGTCCGAACGAACAAGCTCTTTCCGGAGCCGTCGTCCCCCGACAGGAGGAGCCCTTCTCCCGTCCCTGAGCGGACCCGCTCGAGCGTTCGTTCGACCTCGGCGACGGCGTCGGAACGTCCGAAAATGGGGGGGACCGGGGACGCGTGGGGCGTCTCGGGCCCGAGCATGAACACAGAGAACGAGGGTGCGGCTAGATAATCCAATGCCCGCCGCTCAGGCGGACGGGGGAGCGGCGCCCGCTTCGACGCCCGGTCGAGGACGGCTGGCTCGCTCCAGCTGCTGCTTCAGTTCGTCGAAACCGGGGGCGAGCCGGGGCAGCAGCTCGGAGACACCGAGGTTCGAGGCGGCCCGGAGCGCGTGGCGTGCCCCCTCCAGGTCCCGGGTCTTGAATCGGAGCCGGGCGAGGTAGTAGTACACCTCGGCCTCGTCGGCCCTCAGGTGGAATCGTCGACAGGCCTCGATCGCCTTTTCGTACGTCCGCTCCGCGTCCTCCCACTGTCCCTGCTTCTCCGCGATCAGTCCTCGGTTCACCAGCACCTGTTCGAGCCCGAGCTCGTCCGAGAGGCGCTCGAGCAGACGACCGGCCTGCTCGTTGTCGCGCGTGGCCTCCTCCAGCTGGCCGAGCGCCAGACGGAACTCGACCCCGGACAAGAGGGCCCGCCCCACCGAGCGAGTATCGTGCGCTCGGTCGCCCACTTCCCGGGCACGGTCCAAGTGATCGAGCCCATCCTGGGGACGGGTCTCGCCGACCGCCACCCCGAGGTTATGGTACGCACGCGACAGTTCGACCCAGTCGCCGACCTGCGTGAGCCGTTCGATCGCGCGGTCGTACCATTGGAGCGCCTCGGCACGAACGTCGGGACCGAGCAGCGCGAACGAGTTGCCGATGTCGATCGATAGCTCTCCGATCAGCCGGGGGTCGCGCAGGTCGTCGAGGGCCTCGAGCGAGCGCATGCTCTCATCGAGGGCCTCCCGATAGGCGCCGCGCTGGAACGCAATGCGTCCGAGCAGGCGATAGGTCTGCGCGCGGCCGTGCCGTTCATCGGTCGCTTCGAACAGCTGCTGGGCTTCGAGGGCCTGCCGAGCGGCCGTCTCGGTGTCGAGGTTTTCCCGGGCGATCTCTGCGCGGGCGAGCAGGAGCCGCGCCCGGATGCGTGGTTGGTCGGTCCCGAGGCGCTCGAGCGCCTCGGTGAAGAAACGGTCGGCCGCCGTGAAGTTCCCCACGGAGAAGTAGAGCTCTCCCAGCGCCTCGTCGACCTCGGCGACCTCCTGCGGGGAGCTCTTGGGGGTGGACTCGAGGTCGACCCGGACCCGCTCGAGATACTGGGCTGCCGACTCGGGGTCGTCGGACGTACGGGCGCTCTCCGACGCCTTCCGGTTGTAGACTCGCGACTTTTCGGGGACCTTTCCGAGGAAGTAGTGACGGCCCAGCTCCGCGACCACTCCGATCGAGGGTGCGGGGTGCATCCGTTCCATCGCCTCGGCGATCTTTCGGTGGAGAACACGGAGCCGGCTCTCGGTCAACGAGCGGTAGATCCGCGCCCGGAACTCCTCTTCAGTGAAGCTGAACCGGTCCCCGCCCGCCCGCTCCCGCAATAGACCCAGGTGGACCAACCGCTCGAGCTGTTCGGCCAGGAGCTCCTCCCCGACGCCCATCGCGGCGACCAAGAGCTCGAAGTCGAACTCCGAGCCGATCGAACTCGCGTACGCGAGGATCCGATGCTGCTCGGGCGTGAGGTGCTCGAACCCGGACGCCTCGCCGCCGGTGGCAACTTCCCCCGTGAGCTCCTCGGGCATCGGAACGGTTCTAGTCCGGGGTACGGGTTAAAACTGTGGCTCTTGCGGGGGTGCCCCCGCCAGAGGTTCCGCATCTCAAACCCCGCAAGGGTTATCTAACGAGGTCCGGGTCGACGGCCCTCCATGGCCGACGCGAATCGCCCCCTGCCTCCTCCACCCGAACCGACCCGGTTCCGGGAGATGTCACTCACCCGACGGGTCTCGTTCTGGGGGTTTGCCGCGCTCGTCGTGCTCGCCGTCGGGTTCTACGTTTGGTGGGGGGTGGCGTTCGGCGTGTGGATCGACAACGGGGTCTACGCGGTCGTGATCACGCTGCTGTTGTTCGGGCTCGCCGGCATGTGGCTGGTGCTGCCGAACCCTCCCGTCCCCGCGCCCCCGTCCACGTGAGGGACCGTCCGTTCGCCTAGAGCGGTCGGCCCGCCAGCGCCCAACGGACATGGTCCGTCGCCGCGCACACCACGCACGGCCCGGGGTCGCCCACGTCGATCGGGAGGGGGTCCTCGGGGGTTCCGAGCAGGGAGCCGTCGATCGCCGTCTCGATCCGGTGGCCGCACTCCTCGGACCCACACCAGGCGACGATTCGGACGGTCGTGGAACCCGCGAGTTCCTCGACGGAACGCGCCACGGAGAATTCCGACACGAACGACGCCCGAGCGCGTTCGAGGAGCCCTCGGTCGAACTCGGCGAGGCGTTCCGCGACTTCGTGCTCGAGGTGGTCGAGCGCGACCCGGGTCTTTCGGCCCAGTCGGTCGACCGCCGTCGCGCTCCGCGCCTCCGCTTCCCGTCGTCCGACCTCGAGGCGCAGCGGAGCTCCGCAGAGCTCCCAGTGATAGTACTTCGCTCCCGGGCGCTCGTCGCCCCCGTCCAGGAACACCCGGATCCCGTGGCGTCGCAGGCGCTCGGCGATCTCCGTCGCCGTCCGGAGCGGCCCCTCGCCGGACTCGGTTCCCAGTATCGGGATCACGACGACCTCGTAGGGGGCGATCGCCGTCGGGAACACCGCCCCCTTCTGGTCTCCGTGCACCGCGACGATCGCTCCGAGGAGTCGCTCGGAGAGGCCGAACGTGGTTTGGTGGACGAACTGCTGACCCCCGTCGGCCGTCTCGTACCGGATGCCGTACGGCTGGGCGAAATTGTCACGGTAGTGATGGATGCTGCCGATCTGCAGCGTCCGGGCCTCTCCGACGGGGATGTCGAGCGCGACCGAGTAGAACGCGCCGGGGAACTTGTCCCACTCCGGCCGACGGATGGCGAGGTAGGGAAGCGCGAACGCCTGGGCCATCTTGGCGAAGGCAGCGAGGTTCGAACGGACCCGAGCGGTCGCGTGCTCCTCGTTCGCC
Source organism: Thermoplasmata archaeon (assembly GCA_049802875.1). Lineage (GTDB taxonomy): Archaea > Thermoplasmatota > Thermoplasmata > Lutacidiplasmatales > UBA184 > Lutacidiplasma. The sequence continues at coordinate 13,147 of JBARNH010000023.1, forward strand.
TGGCACGTGTGCTCCTCAAAGAAATGGATCTCGCGGACGCGAAAGAATGGGCGCGTCGTCTTCGTCTCGTAACGGAACGTGTTCACGACCTGGTAGACGTTGAGCGGAAGGTCGCGGTGGGAGCGAACCCAGAGTGCGAACACCGGGTACATCGCGGTCTCGCTCGTCGGGCGCAGCACGAGGGGCACGTCGAGCTCCGAGAGCCCGCCCTTCGTCACCCAATAGACCTGGGCGTCGAACCCCTTGATGTGCTCCTTCTCCTTCGCGAACTCAGTCGCCGGGATCAGGGCCGGGAACTCCACGGCTTCGGAGCCGGTCGACTCGATCTCGCGGATCAGCACCGTGTCGAGGTTCCGCCGGGCCCGAAATCCGTACGGGGTCCAGACGTTCATCCCCTTCACCGGATACCGTTTGTCGGTGAGGTTCGCGCCGTCCACGACCGCGAGGTACCAGTCGATGAACGCGGCGCGCTTGTCGGGGAGTTCGGCCATCGCTGCGCCGGAGGGGGAACCGGTACGTAATAGCCTGTGCGGCGGCGAAGGGCCCGGACGCGGCCGTGCCGACCCTTGGACCACCTAAGTCATTATGGCCTTGGCCGAGCATACAACGTGGGCCATGCGCCTCGTGGTCTGCATCGACCGGGACGATGACCTCGGCCGGAAAGCCTCCGTGGCCGGACCGGTCGTGGGTCGGGCGAACGTCCTGGATGCGGCCGTCCGCCTGGGTACCGTCGACCCCGAAGATTCCGACACGAACGCGCTCTTCGCCGCGGTGAGCCTCCTGGATGAGTTGCGCGGGGCGGGGGAAGAGTGTGAGGTATGCGTCCTCACCGGCTCCGGGAAGGTCGGCGTGCTCTCCGACCGGCGCATCGCCGACCAGTTCGACGACGTCCTGGGTCGGATCGGCGCACTCTCGGCGTACCTGGTGAGCGACGGGGCGGAAGACGAGTTCCTATTCCCGATCCTCGCGTCCCGCGTCAAGGTCGACGGCGTTCGACGCGTCTACGTCCGGCAGAACGCGAGCATCGAGTCGACGTACTACACCGTCGTTCGAGCGCTCAAGGACCCGAAGCTGCGGGCGAAGACGGTCCTGCCCGTCGCGTTGGTCCTCCTGATCCTGGGGGTGGCGGCCGCGGCGTCCGTCTTGCTGTGGGGGGTCATCGGTCTTGCGATCCTGCTCGGGATCTACCTCATCTTCTGGACGTTCGACATCGACGAGGCGATCATCGATTCGCTGCGGGGCGCGTCGACCGACATCCGTCAGGGCTCGGTCGCATTCGGGTTCGGCCTCTTCGCGATCGCCCTCGTCGGCGTCGGGTTCCTGTCGGGATACAACATCTCCGTCGGGAGCACCGCACCCGCGGACGACCGGATCCTCTACTTCCTCCAGTACGGACTCTCGTGGTGGCTGCTCGGTGCCCTGGTCTGGGAGACCGGTCGCGCGATCCGGCGGATGTTCGCTCGCGGGCGATTCCCCCGGTCGTTCGCGGTCGCGACGGTCTCGATCCTCGGGATCGGCCTCGTGAGCTTTGGCGTTCTGTTCCTCGCCCGCTACCTCCAAGGGGTGACCGGCCAGAGCCAGCTGCCGCTGGTCCTGGCCCTCCTCGTCGGTGGGTTCGGAATGATGATCGGCGCGGGGGTCCTCCAACGGTACTTCCGAACGATCGCTGCTCGCGTCGTGCCCGAACCGGCGACGGTCGGGTAACGGACTCGCCGCCGCCACCTCAGTCGAGGGACACCGTCTGGGCCACCCGTTCGAGGTCGGACCGCGGGACGTCGAGGCCGCACCGTTCCCGGAGCGTCGTTCGAACCCGGTCGATCCCTCGGCCCGACTCGGCCGCTCGCTCGGCGAGTGTCTCCAAGTCCTCCCAGTAGTTCCAGGGGAAGACGATCCACACCCACGCGTCGCGGGGAATCTCTTCCCCGACGTAGGTAGGCACAAACTTGGAGTGCCCAATGTGGAGGAACGCCGCGCTCTCCACCCGCGTCGGGGCCTGGGCACGTACATGGTCGACCGCGAGCGCGAGGCTCTCGCCCGTGTCCGTGATGTCGTCCACGACCAGCACGGTATGGTCGGTCACCGGACCGCTCAGCCCCTCGGTCAGCTCCGCCGCGCCGGTCGGGGTCGCCGTCACGCCCCAGTGCTGCGCCCGGAGGGAAACGAGCCGCTTCACGCCCAATCGGTCGGAGAGGAGGCGCCCCGGTACCCACCCTCCGCGGGTGAGCGCGACGATCGTGGCCGGGACGGCCGCGTGTTCTCGAACCTGGGCGGCGATCCGGTCGGCCCACCCCTCGACGTCGGTCCAAGAGACCCGACGGCAACGGGGGAGATCGGCCATCGACCCCGACGCTCGAGAGCTACTTACGGGTAGATCCCGCGAATCTTGATCGCGTCGACGACGCGCTGGATCGCGAGGATGTACGCCGCCGTCCGGTTGTGGACCTTCTGCTGGGTCGCGACCTTGTGGACATCGTTGTACGACCGCACCATGACGCGTTCGAGACGAGTGTTGACCTCATCGAGCGCCCAATAGTACCCTTGAATGTCCTGGGCCCACTCGAAGTAGCTCACCGTGACGCCGCCCGCGTTCGCGAGCACGTCCGGGAGCAGGACGATTTTCTTCTGGTAGAGGATCGTGTCGGCCTCGGGCAGCGTCGGACCGTTCGCCGCCTCGGCGACGATCTTCGCCTGGATCTTGTCCGCGTTCTTCTTCGTGATCTGGTTCTCGAGAGCGGCGGGGATCAGGATGTCCGCCTTCGCTTCCAGGACCTCCTCGTTCGAGATCGATTTCGCGCCGGGGAACCCGACGACCGACCCGGTCTTCTGCTTGTATTCCTCGACCGCGTGGGGGTTGAATCCGTCGGCCTTCCAGATGCCGCCCTTCGAATCCGAGACGGCGACGATCTTCGCGCCTTGTTCGTCGTAGAGGATGTTGCTGGCGACGCTGCCCGCGTTGCCGAATCCTTGGACCGCGACCGTGGCGCCCTTCACCTTGAGGCCGGCGTCCTTGGCCGCCTCGCGGATGACGTAGGCACAGCCTCGGCCCGTCGCTTCGCCCCGTCCCTCACTGCCGCCCAGGCTGATCGGCTTACCGGTCACGACCCCGGGGACCGAGTAGCCCTTGAGCATCGAGTACGTGTCCATGATCCAGGCCATCGTCTGGCTATCGGTGTAGACGTCGGGCGCGGGGATGTCGATCTCAGGGCCGATGATCAGCGCGATCTCGCTCGCATAGCGGCGCGTGAGCCCTTCGAGCTCGCCGCGGGACATGTGCTTCGGGTCGCAGACGACGCCGCCCTTGGCTCCGCCGTACGGGATGTTGACGACCGCGCACTTCCACGTCATCCAGGCGGCGAGCGCACGGACCTCGTCCAGCGTCACCTGAGGGTGATACCGGATCCCGCCCTTGGTCGGGCCCCGGGCCATGTTGTACTGAACACGGTAACCGGTGAAGACGCGGTAGGAGCCGTCGTCCATTCGGACGGGGAAGTTGACCGTGAGTTCCCGCTTCGGGTGCTTCAGGACCTCGCGGATGCCCGAATCGATGCCGATCAGGTCCGCGACGATATCGACCTGCTGCTTCGCTGTCTCGAACGGATTGATGGTGGAGGTGTTCGCCATGTCTTGTCCCCTCGCGGGTAAGGCGGGACCCGGGAGCCCCTACTTGAGGGTAGCGAGAACCCTGCGACGGTGAGACACGGCTTTCGACAACGGACGAGGCCGGTGCCGGGTCAACGGGTCGAAGAAACGAGGGCGCCGAACGGCTGCCACCCCGCCTCCGGCATGGGAGAGTCCTTCCCACGAACCTGAAGCCAGGCGCCCCGACCGCGCTCGACCCGACCGACCAAGGTGAGTCGACCGCCGCTCCTTCGCACGAGCCGCTGGGCCAGTGCCCACCGGTTTCTGGGAACGGCCGCCAGGAGTTCATAGTCCCCGCCGTAGAACGCGATCGCCCGTCGCTCCCGGGTGTTTCGGGCCGCCAATGGCGTACCCCGCGCGAGCGGGAGGAGTTCCTCCTCGACCACGAGGCGCGCCCGACTCGCTTCCGCCATCAATCGGGACGCATCGCCGACCCCGTCGGAAGTGTCGATCATCGCATGGGCGAGGGGCGCCAACGCGACTCCCTCCCGGACTCGGGGTCGGACATCGAGCATTTCGACGAGCGCCCGTCGCGCCCCCGGGCCGCCGGCCGCTAACCGCGCCGCGGCCAGGCCCCCCCGACCCACCGTTCCCGTGATGCCGAGG
>JBARNH010000024.1:0-106415 GCA_049802875.1 Thermoplasmata archaeon
CGCGCGTGCCGGGCCAACACCTCGGCCAACATCTCGTGGTGGCGGTCGAGCGACGCGCGAACGGTGGTCCACTGCCGAGCATAGTCGGAGAGCGACGAGCCGGGCACCGCGAGGAACGATTCCGCCGCACGAGACTCCCGTCCGACCGCCCGTTCGACGCGCTCTTCCTCCCGAGTTAAGGTGATCAAGATCTCTTCGGGGGTGCGAAGCGCTCGCTCGAGCGCATCGTGGGCGGCGAGGAGGATGTGCCGGCGCTCCTCCTTCGGATCCCAGGGGGGGAGCGCGTGGCGAGCAAGACGGAGTTCCGTCGTGTTTGCGACGGGCACGTCGACCCCCACACGGTCCGCGATCGCCCGGCCCAGCGATTCGGAGCCCGCCCGAATCGCGGTCCCCGACGGCAGCGCACGTAGGGCCTCAAGGAGCCGGGAGGGAAGTCGGCCTGCCGCCTCGCTACCGTCAAGGGAGGGAGGAGGTTCGGGAACGCTGGGATAAACCACCGGGGGGGCCGGGGGCGAAGGAACTAGGAAAAGCTGGGGCCCTCGTCGAACGACGATCGCGCTCGCCACACCCTAAAACTCCTCGAGCGACTTCTGGAACCGGTGGTGTTCCTCGGGGACATCGACGGGGTACTTTCCGGTGAGGCAGCCGAGGCAGAGGCTCTCCGCCGGGAGGGTGATCGACTCGACCAGACCCTGCATCGAGAGGTAGTGGACGCTGTCGGCACCGACGACCTCCGCCACCTGTTCCTCGTTCCGTTCGTTGGCCACGAGTTGTTGGCGGTCCTTCATGTCGACCCCAAAGTAACAGGGCGCACGAATGGGGGGACATCCGATCCGAACGTCGACCCGAGTCGCTCCGGCGCCTCGGACCATTTGCACGATCTCGCGCAGCGTGGTGCCTCGAACGATCGAGTCGTCAAGCAATACGACCCGCTTTCCCGTGAGTAAGCCGGGCACCGGGTGCAGCTTGACTCGGACCTCGGACTCTCGCCGCTTCTGGTCCGGCAGGATGAACGTCCGTTCGACGAACCGATTCTTGATCAACGCCTCGGCGTACGGGATCTTGGATCCCTCCGAGAACCCGAGCGCCTGGGGGCGCGCGGAGTCCGGAACCGGTACGACTAGGTCGGCCTCGACCGGGCTCTCCTTCGCGAGCCGAACTCCGATGCGGTGCCGCACATCGTAGATCGGTACGTTCTCGGCGATCGAGTCGGGACGGGAGAAGTACACCCACTCGAACATGCAGTGGGCTCGCTCGCCCGAGCTCGGGATCCGAGAGGTCCGAGCGAGCTGACCCTTTTCCAGGACGACCACCTCGCCCGGAAGGACGTCGCGGATCAGTTTTCCCCCCATCAACTCGAGGGCTACCGATTCGCTGGCCACCGCGACCCCGCCCTCGATCGTCCCGTAGACGAGCGGCCGGATCCCCAGCGGGTCGCGGAAACCGAATATCCGGTTCCCGACGACCATCACGACGGCGTAGCCGCCGATCAGTTCGGGACACGCTCGCCGGATCGCGGCGTCCAGGTCTCGAGTGTGGTTGAACTCGAGGGCGATCGCTTGAGCGATCGTCTCGGTGTCGGCGTTCCCGAGGAGCTCGACCCCCTGGATCTGAATGCGGCGACGGATGCGCTCGTAGTTCACGAGATCGCCGTTCGCGGCCAAGGCGGCGTCCTCGTCGCGGACCTTGAAGACGATCGGCTGCGCATTCTCGAGGTCGGTCGACCCGGTCGTGGGGTACCGAACGTGCCCGATCCCGCAGGACCCACGGAGCGAATCCAGCATCTCCTGGGTGAAGATCTCGTGGACGAGGCCCATCCCCTTCCGGTGGTGGAGCACCCCGTGGCTCGTCGTCGCGATCCCGGACGACTCCTGGCCCCGATGCTGGAGAGCCCGCAGGCCCCGGAAAAGGAAGGGGGCCGCACCCTTTCCCTGGAGCGAAACCCCTACGACGCCGCAGTGATCCCGCGCCGGCATGGCTCGACCGAGGGCGAGAGTGCGGCCTCCCGACCGAGCCACCCGACCCCGCTTCTTAAGCGGTGCGCTCGCGATGGCGCGAACTTCACCCGAACAGCGCGGAGAGGCCCTCGGCCGCCTCTTCCTCGGTGACGCCCTTCTCTTCCTTCTTCTCCTCTTCCTTCTTTTCGCCCTTCGCGTCCTTCTTCTCGGCCGGCGCGGCCGGAGCGGGCGCGGCGAACGTCTCCGCCTTGGCGAGGACTTCGGTCAGGTTGACCCCCTCAAGGGAGGCGATCAACGCCTTTACCCGGGCGGCGTCGGGCGTAATGCCCGCGGCCGTCAGGACGCCCGCGAGGGCCTTCTCGTCGATCGGCTTTCCGGCCGCATTGAGCAGCAGGGCTCCATACACATACTCCATTGTTCTCACTCCGTGGTCTTTGGGGGGACCCTCAGTTACCTGTCAACTTTCCGACCGCCGCCGCCTCTCGCATTGCCTTCGCGAAGAGCGGCTCGATCGTCTCCTTCGTGATGTAGCCGGCCGCGAGGGCGAGGCCTAGGGCGCGGCGGTGAGCCTTCGTGACGAGGAGAGGGAGGGTCTGCGGGGTCGCGTACCCGACCTCGACCGCGAGTCCGAGCGCACTCCGCGCCGCGCGCAGGAGATCGTCTCGCCGGGCATCGAGGTCTACGTTCAGCACGGACGGGGGATAGAAGGTCTCGCCGTCGACGACGCCCCGGAGGGTAAGTCCGACCTCGAGCGGAAAGACCTCGAGGCGCGTCAGCAGCCCGGCGACCTCTCGGGAGATCGGGGCGCCGGCCTTCACGATCGTCGTGTCCTTTTTCAGGATGACCTTCCCTTTCTCGATCGCAGCCGGGAAACCGGCGTGCTGCAGCTCGCCGACGATCGGGCCGGGCTTGAAATTCGTCGTTCCCGCCGGAACCAGAATGTCGTGGGGGGCGATCTCGCCGCCCCTTGCCGGGGTCGGCGATCGGGTTCGGGAGAACTCTTGGAAGAGCGAGAACGGATTTCCTTCGGCGGCCAACACCGCGGTCTGGTCCTCGACTTGGGCCAACAGCGGCTGCAGCGCAGGACGCTTCGTCGTCGCCTTCTCGATCGCGTGCCGTAGAGAAGTGTTGGTCGCGACTTGGATGGGGTGACCACGCGTACGCAACTCTCGGCGCATCGACTGCAAAGCGGCCGCGGGAACTCCGCGCACTCCAACGATCGCCGTCATCGACCGCGATAGGAGCACCGCTTCGAGCGCGTCGACCGAAGCCAACCGCTCGGGCGGAACAGAACCTCGACCGGGCATGGGCTTCCTCCTTCCTACCAGAGCTGAACGGCGGGACCCATAGTCGTCTTGACGAAGACCGACTCGATGTTCGTGCGACCCCGCTCGAGCTTCCCGACGATCCGGTTGAGCACGGCGTCCACGTTCTGTGCGATTTGCTCCGCCGGCATGGTCCGTGTTCCGACGGGGGCGTGAAAGGTCCGGTTCCCCTTGGATCGGATCCGGATCGACCGCTTCAGCGCGTTGACGAGGTTGGTGGGGTCGCTCCCCGGCGGAACCGGGCGCGGCATCTTTCCCCGCGGACCGAGCACGATGCCGAGGCGCTTACCGATGGTCGGCATCAGCGGGGCCTCGGCGAGAAAGAAATCGATGTCCGTGACGACCTTCTTGGCGGCCTTCTTGTCCTTCGCAAAATCGTCCAGCTCGTTCGCGGGCACGACCAGGTCGGCGACCCCGCGCATTTTCTGGCAGAGTTCGGCCGAGCCAAAGACGGCGACCTTGACGGTCTTGCCCCGTCCGTTCGGGAGTTGCACCTCGTCTTCGAGGCGGTTCTTGGGCACGGTGAGGTCGAGATCCTTGAGATTGACCGACAGCTCGACGGTCTCCGAAAAACCACGCTCGGGAGCCTTCCCGAGGACTTCGGTGACGACTTCGAGCGAGGGTCGATCGGCCATATTCTCCTCAGGGAGCGCGGCCGCCGAGTAGGCTTTGGTAGATAACCCTTCGGGTTGGGCGGAGTCGGTACATCGCCGAGAAACGGAGCGTACGGTCGTCGCGGAGCTTCGCCGGAGGAACCGGCGTCGGCGGGCTTGTCGCGGCCGTCACGGACGGGGGTCCCTCGGCGAAAGTCGCGCCCATGACCCTATATAGGAAGCGAGGCTCGCCGGCCCCCGATGCACTATCCAAAGGTCGTGTCCACGTATTGCCCGAAGTGCAAGGTCCACACGGCGCACGAAGTGGAGAAGGTCAAGAAGCGACCGGCCTCCGAGATGAAGTGGGGCCAGCGGCGATTCCGCCGAGCGACCGCGGGATACGGAGGCTTCCCTCGTCCAAAGCCCGAGGGCCGGGCAAAGGCCGTACGCCGGGTCAACCTCCGATTCCGCTGCAAGAAATGCGCGTACATCGTCCAGCCGGCCAGTTGGCGCGCGAGCAGCCTCGAACTCGTGGAGCACCACTAACGGAGTTTCTCGATGCGTGGCCCCTCCCCGTTCTGGGTCGTCAAGTGCCCCGACTGCTCGACCGAGCAGACCATCTTCAGCCGTCCGGCCACGGTCGTGAACTGTGGCGTGTGCGGGGCGACGCTCGCCACGCCGACCGGTGGCCAGGCGAAGCTCCGCGGGGAACTCGTCCGCCCCGTCACCGCCTAGGCAGGGGAACCGACATCGGATGCCTCTCAGAGCAGAATACCCCGAGGAGGGCGACCTCGTCGTCGGAACCGTCACCTCGATCCGGAACTTCGGCGCCTTCGTCACTCTCGACGAGTACGCGGGGCGCGAGGCGTTCATTCATCTCTCGGAAGTCGCCACCGGGTGGGTCAAGTACATCCGCGACCACATCCGGGAAGGACAGAAGATCGTCGCTCGGGTGCTGCGGGTCGACCCGGTCAAGAGTCAGATCGACCTCTCACTCAAGCGGATCAACGACCACCAGCGCCGGGAGAAGACCCAGCAGTGGAAGAACGAAGGTCGCGCCCTCCGGTTGGTCGAACAGGTGGCCCAGGCGCTCAAGATCACCGCCGACGAAGCGAGCGACCTCTTCGGTACGACGCTCGTCGAGAAGTACGGGTCCCTTTTCCAAGCCTTTGAGGTCGCGTCCGCCGACGCGAAGCGATTCCAGCAAGAGAACGATAAGGCGCCGTGGGTCACTGCGTTCCTCAACGTGGCCCGGGAGAATATCGTCCCGCCGCAGGTCACGATCCTCGGGACGCTCGAGATCTCCGACCCGACCCCCGATGGCCTCGATCACGTTCGCGCGGCGCTCCTGGCGGCCGAAGCGGTCGATTCCGAGGCGGTCGAGGTCCACTACGTGGGCGCTCCCAAGTATCGGGTCCGCGTCTTGGCGAGCCAGTACAAGGTGGCTGAGGAGACCCTGAAGCGCGCCACCGACGCCGCGCTCAAGTCGATCAAGTCCGCCGGCGGCGAAGGGACGTTCACTCGCACATGACCGAATCACTGCTCCACGTGTGCCGCCCCTGCCGTCGATACACCCTGCGATCGAAGTGTCCGGAATGTGGCAGCGCGACTCGAACTCCGCACCCCGCCCGCTTCGACCCGGGGGACCGGTACGGGAAGTACCGCCGGATGTTGGCGGAATCGAGCGGCTCCGTCGCGGAGCGCGGGGCGTGATGAGCATGTCAGCCTCCATGCATCGGATCAAGGTCGTCAACGACGTCAGCGATTTGGTCTCGATCCTCCGGGCGGTCGACTCGCCGCTCAAGCTCCGGCTCGTCCAGCGCCTCGGGGAGAATTGGTTGACCGGCGAGGACGTCGAGCGGGAGTTCGGGAAGGAGGGGATCAAGGCCCTCGTCTTCTTCGAGAAGCTTCGGTTAATCGATACGCGCTGGGTCGCGCGGGAGGGACGGAAGCAGCCCGACAAGAGCTACCACTTCTACTACTCGACGATCAACATCAACACGACCTCGCCGCTCGCCGAGGTTTCCGAGGTGCTGGCGATCGCGATGATGGGCCCGAAAGAGTACGCGAAGCTCGAGCAGAAGATTCACGACGCGGTCGGGGCCGAAGGACGGTTCTTCTCGGATGTCGCCGAGGAGCTCGGCATGTCGCCGACTCGGCTGAAGGGCCTGGTCAAACGCTCGGACAAGCTGGAGTACCGTGGGCACCGGATCGAGCGATTCCAAGCGGAAACGACTCCCTAGTCGGCGGCCCCGGGTCTCCGTCCTTCGCGTCGGGCACCGTGCGGGCCGGGACCCGCGTCTCACCACTCACCTCGCCCTCGCGTCGCGCGCCCTGGGCGCGGACCGGATGTACCTCGAACCGCCCGACCCGGACCTGGCGTCGCGGGTCGCCGCACTCGGACGCGGCTGGGGAGGCACCTTTGAGGTGGTCGGGACCGACAATTGGAAAACCGTCGTCCGCTCGTTCGACGGACTCGTGGTACACCTCACGATGTACGGACTGTCCCTCGACCGAGTGCTCCCGCGACTCCGACGCGCCCCGCGGATCCTGCTGGTGGCCGGGGGCGCCAAGGTCCCTCGGGATCTCTACCGCCTCGCCGGTATGAACGTGGCGGTCGGCCATCAGCCGCACAGCGAGGTCGCCGCGGTCGCGGTCGTCTTGGATCGACTGCTCGGCGGCCCAGGATCCCAGCGCCTCGGGGGCGCCCGACGTCGAGTCGTCCCCCGCGCCCGCGGAAAGAAGGTCGTCGTGCGAAGGGGACCGTGACCGCCGAAGAACTGCCTCCGATCTTAGCCGGGCAGCTTCCGATCGCCGCCCGGGCTCCGGGGAAGTGCATCGTCTTCGGCGAGCACTCTGTCGTCCATGGGGGACCCGAACTCGTCTTCGCGATCGACCTCGAGACTCAGGTCTTCGTCCGACCTTCGACGGAAACGAGGCTGAACGGAGACGTTCACGCCTCGCGACAGAACCCGTACTTCGCCCGCGCTCTCGCGTCGTTGTGGTCCGAGGGTGCGCCGATCGACGTTCGCGCCGTCTCCCGGATCCCGCGGGCGGCGGGTCTCGGATCGTCCGCCGCGTTCGTGGCGGCCTTGACAGCCGCCCTCGGTTCCGCCACGGGAGGGATCGACCGCCCTACCCTCGCCAATCGCAGCTTCCAGGTCGAGCGAGGAGCTCAAGGGGTCGGGAGTCCCGGGGACACGACGGCCGTCGTCGGAGGGGGATTCCTTGCGGTCAACGGCGGCTCCGGAGTCCCGCTGTGGACCGTGGACGATGGGGATCGTCACTGGGAAGTTCGCCGGGTCAGCGATCCAGGTTGGGTCTGGGTCGTCGCCCACACTGGGATTCCCCGCGCCACCGGTGACGCTGTGCGGGCGGTCGGAGAGCGGCTCCGCCTTCCCGATGGCCCCGCGCTCTTGGCCGAGTTTCGTCGGGTCGCCGAGGACGGGATGCGGGCGGTGAACGGGGGCGACCGTTCGACGGTCGCGGAGCTCCTCCGACGAAACCAAGAGCTCCTCCGCGAGGTCGGGGTCTCTCACCCTCGGATCGAAGAGTTGCTCCGCGCGGCCGAGCCGTCGGCCGAGGGGGCGAAGCTGACGGGGGCCGGGGCGGGAGGGTCGATCGTCGCGCTCCCGATCCCCGGTAAAGAGACGGAGCTCGTGCGGCGCCTCGCGCGCGCGGGCGGATTGCCGTTCGTGGTGCGGCCGGCACCACTCGGGGCGGGCTTGGCCGAAGCGTCTCCCTCGGCGTGACTTCCTGCCGGGGGTCACTTCCGCGCAACGATCCGGATCACCGCGTTCGGTTCCACCGGATGGTCCGCGGCGAGCGCGCGGTGCGTGCGCCCGTCGATCGCCCGAATGAAGTTCTTCCCGAGGTCGGTATGGACTCGATAGGCGACCTCGCTCGCGGGAGTCCCGGCGGGCACGAGCAACGCATCCGGGAGCACGCGGCCGCGGCTGTCGGTCCAATGGGTCTCGTCCTCGACCGGATAGACCACGACCTGGTGGAGACGTTCGTAGACCATCGCCTCGAGGCTGGCCTGAACGCCGGTGGAACCCCAGTGGGTCACGATCCCGCGAATATCGTTGAGGGCCTTCTGCTGGCCCGCACTGAGCCGACCCGGGTCCCGTACCGTGAACGACGGGTCGCCCGGAGCATACTCTACGAGGCCCGCGCGGGCCGCCCTGCGGAGAGTAAGCTCCGCTTCCGCCGAAGCGGGCACGGACGGAATCGGGTCCACATTCGCCGAGAGCGCTGACGCTGCCTCGGGGGAGCTACGGTCGCACTTGTTGCCGACTACGAGGCGGGGCTTCGCGACGCGAAGGAGTTCGCGAGCGAGCGCGATCCGGTGGGGTTCCGACCATCGGGCGGGATGAAGGCGATCGACGGGGACGGTACGCAGCGCCGCGGAGATCGCGAACGGGGTGATCGATAGTCCGGTCAGCCGTTGAGAAAGGAACTCCTCGACCTTCTTCCCATCCAGCTCCGTGGATCGCGCGTGGCGAAGGAAATCTCGAGATAGAATTTCGGCGATCCAAGCGACCAGCTCCTCTTCGAGCCACCTCACCTCTTCCGAGGGGTCCTGACTCCCCGCGGGAACCGGCCGGCCCTCGGCGTCGGTCGCCCCCGAAAGGTCGACGACCTGAACGAATCCATCCGCTGCTCGGAGGTCATCGAGGAACTGATGGCCGAGCCCCTTGCCCGCGTGCGCCCCCGGGACGAGCCCGGGGACATCGACGAGATTGACGGGGATCCAACGGGTCCCGTTCACGCACTTCGCATTCCCGGGCGTACAAGGCGTACCCTTTTCGACGTGGGGGCACGGCGCGCGGATCGCCGCGACACCTCGATTGGGGGTCGTCGTAGTGAACGGGTACGGAGCCATCGGGGCGTCGAGGAGCGTCAGCGCGTTGAAGAACGTCGATTTCCCGACATTCGGCTTGCCCACAATGCCGACCTCCACGCCCGCATCCTCCCGATCGGCTACGTCGAATAGTCGGGCGCGACCTCGAGGACTCCGAGGACGTGGTTGGTGGCCAACGCGAGAGCGAAGAGCAGGTCGCTGAGTCGATTGGTCCACTCGAGGAGCTCGGCGCGTTGAGGCTCCGTACGATTCAAGGTCCAGAGCTCTCGTTCGGCGCGGCGAGCAATCGTGCGCGCCACGTGGAGTTCAGCCGCCGCGGGGGCGCCCCGAGGTAGGACGAAGGAGCGCAATTCGGGATGGGCGGCGTCGAACCGGTCGATGTCCCCTTCCAAACGGGTAACGTGCCGTGCCTCGATTCGGTGCGCCGGAGGCTTCGATCCGGGTGCCACTGCGAGCTCGGACTGCGCGATGTAGAGTTCGTGCTCGACGCGGAGGATAGTGGCGCGGAATTCCTGGGGCAGCTGCGCCTCCACGACGCCGAGCTGGGAGCCCAGCTCGTCGAACGTTCCGTAGACCCGAATCCGAGGCGAGTCCTTCTCTACGCGCGCACCACCGGCGAGACCCGTGGTACCTCGGTCGCCCGTCCGGGTATAGAGGCGCGGGATATTCTCATCTCCGGCCGCCACGGGAGCGCATCGAGCGGAGAGCTCAGACCGTGAACGGGACAGTACGAAATGTGCAGCACCTCATTATGCTTGGCGTCTTGTCGGCACAGTCGGCAGATGAACCCGCTCCTCGCGCTCCACGCTTTCCCGATTGTTTCCATATTGCAACCCCACCCCAAGTTGAAGGCCTATCGCCCGAGGAGCCCCCGACCCTCGCGGTCCGCTCGTCGCCGGCCCTCACGGCGTCCGGCCGACGTGCGTGCGTGTTCGCGCAGCGCCGCCAGTCGTTCCGCGTGGATCCGTCCGAGCTCCCCGAGCCCGAGGGTCAGGACGAGCGTCACCGCGCTGTCCAGGTCCCGAGCGTAGCCGTCCTCGACGAGTTCCTCGATCTCGTTTCGAAGGGTGGACGGGACGCTGACGTCCGCAGGGCGAGCATCCGTAGCTCCGCGCACCAGCGCCCGCACCGCTTCGGAGCGGTTCGCGAGCTCGTTCGTCGACCGGAACTGTTCGAGGAGCGACTCCTCTTCGAGGGTCAGGCGCACCCCGAGGAAGCGCGTCGCGGGAGCGTCGGCCCGAGCAGTTCGCACGAGGTTTAACACAATATAACGACTATTTATGTATTGTGCCCTTTTCGTTTAACATTCGGGGGCGGCACCCGCGCCACAACCCTTCGTGCGATGGGCCCAAGAGGACGGTGGCCTTCGACCGAGCCACGGGCCACCCGGCCACGGCCCACGGGGCGAGAGTCAGCCGCGCGGAGCCGTTCGAGTCGAGCGTCAGGCCTACGAGAACACCGTGGAGGAGACCGTGCCTGAGTAGCCGTTACCGCCGATACCGACCAGGGCGTCCCCGTACAGGCCCTGCGACCCGACCACCGACGCCGAGTAGAGTACGATCGTCTGGCCGCTCGCGAACGGGGCGCTGTTGCTCCAGGCCTTGGTCGTAATGCTGTAGGTCGACGCTGGAGTGCTGCCCGACGGGTTCACGAGCGAAACAGTGTACCCCGCGGGCCAGCTGACCGCGGCGCCGACGCCGTTCTGCAGCGCGAGGTCCACGGAGGAGACGCTGAGTCCACCGCCGGCGGACGCGACTTCAATGCTGTAACAGAAGTGACCCGCGACCGCCGCGCAGCCGATCGCGCTGTGCCCCGACGTGTTCTTTGGCTTCCCCCAAGCGAGTTTCGAACCGAGTGGCGCGGAACCGGGTCCGTGCGTCAGCCCCGAGATGAGCACATACAATACAGCGGCCAGCACGACCGTGATCGCGACGAGTAGGATCGTCGCGATGATGGGCGATACTCCGCGCTTCTTTGATTTTCTCCAAGAATTATTTCTATGCCCAAACCCGTTCATTTCACGACTCTCGAAGGGATACTCCGATCAACGGGTGACTCTATGGCCGTCTTCGGGTATATGAGGGTTAACATTTGGAGAACGCCGCTAAACGACCCGAAGATCATCGACCGTCGTTAGAACGACTGAACGAGCATGGGAGGCCCTTCCCCGCTCGTTCTACACTCGGGCGCGTAGTATCGGGAGGAATGCTTAAACTGGGGCGGCATTCACCGGACTCCGTGGCGCCTGCGGCTCCCGGGGCCCCTCCGGCGCCTCCGCCTCCCGGACCGTCCGCTCCACCCTCCTCGGCCGGGTTGAAGGCGATTCGAACTACGAATCGCATCTATTTCATTGGCGGCGGGGCGGCCGCTGCCGCAGTGGTCGTCATCGTTATCGTTGTGGTGTTTGTGACCGGAGTCGGCGGAAACCACGTCGCGACCCCCGTTTCGGGACCCGCCTACCCGCTCTCTTTGACCTCGTACTTCGCCTTCACCGGATGTGAAAACGACAGTGTGCCGACCCTCTCCCCTCCGCAGTGGGAGTGGACCGTGAATCTCGCGGTGTACTTCCACCCGACCGACGTGGCCAACGTCACGTTCGGAGATATCGACCTTTCCGACTCCGGGCCGACCTCGAATCTCGCCCAATCAGTGAACGCCTACGACACGGTCTCGTTCACGGGCGGTAGCCCGCCGGTCGTCGCGACGTGGGAAACCCTCCAGGCCCACGGGGGGGCGTGGACCTTCGGAAGTGCGGTGCAGGCGTCCCTGCTCTCGCCGCTCAACAACAGCTACTACTTCGATGTCTTCGGGCAAGGAAACTTCCAAGGCACCACGATCACCGCAACCGGGACAGGCCTTCATTTCACCGGGTCGACCTCGCAAGTGCTCGCCCAGTACTGCTAGCTCGACTCGAGCGGTGCCCGGTCGAGGTTCGAACTTTAGCGCGCGGGGCCGGGCGAGGTCGAAGCGATCTTTGGGGCCGGCGAGGCCACGGTCGTCTTCGGAGATACCGCACGAATGAGCAGCCCGGGGACGCGGACCATCCGGAACTCCCGCTCGACCCGGATCGGTTGACGACTCCCCATTTTCGGGGCGGATCGTGTGTCGGACCGCACGGCGCCCGCGAGCACAGTGATCGCATGCGGTTGCGCGTCGCTCGTCGCCGAGGCGCCGGTTCCGGGCGAGGTTACGGGGGCGAGGTAGACCATCGCGACATCGCTCCGATAGGTCCGCCCGTACACGAACCAGAAGAGCAACGCGAGCGCCGTGAAGGCGCCGACCCAAGGGAAGAGCACCACGACCGAGACGTAAACAGCGGCGTCGATGACCCCCAAGACGATCCCCGCACCCACGAAGGTCCAGATCGTCAGCCGCACGATGAGGTCCGGCGCATCGAATCGCACATTTCGCTCCGCTGCGATCAACGTCCGTGCGGCGGGGGTTGTCGACGGATCCGTGCCCGGGGCGGTCGGCGCCGGCCCGGAGAAGATGATCTCGAACCCAAGCCCCACGAGAGTCTGCGTGATCAGCTGAGAGGTTCGATCGATCCCACCCTTCGCGACCGTGGCGGTCTGGCGGTAGGGAAATCCGACCGGCTCCGGAACGATCAGGCGCGGGTGGCCGAGCCAAGTGCCGCTCGGAGCCGGAGCCCGAGCAGAGGCATGCCCCATCAGCTCCCTATAGCCGCCGAAGAGTAGTCGAGCCTTTCGGGTTGACCGGTCTGCTCCAATGTCAGGCTCGTCACGAGTCAGGACGGGGCAAATTGGAGTCGTCCAAGCCCGATGGACGGACTCGACGGGGCCGTAGTCTGAAGGCTCTTCGACTCATCGCGGCTAGGGCCCGAACTAGAGCAGTCGAAACGATCGCGCCACCCTTCGGGACCCGAGGCCAGGGATCCGACACTTTCCCGGGTGGATTCAAGTCGGTGCGCGAGTCGGCGGGGACCTTCCGCTTCCTGAGGTCAGTACCTGCGCCGGCTGCCGGAGGAGATACAGTGAAACGAGGAGGATCCACCCCAGGATGCTGCCCAAGAAGAGGCGCTCGGTGAGGCCGCCGATTCTTACCGACAATCGAGGCACGGCAATCCCAGCTCCGAGTTCGACCACGAGCAGGACGAGGGCCAGTGCGGCCAGTGGGAGGGCAAACGATCCGGCTTCCTTCAGAAACTCGTTCCGCTCGAAATGACTCGCGAGGAGAAAGACGCCGACCGCACCACCGATGAATGCCAAGAGTGCGACGACGAGGTGGATCGTTCCGTGCCATGACAGCGGCGTGCTCGGAACGTCGGTGGGAAACGCCGCCAGCAGCAGTGCCCCCACGCCCCAGACCGCGAGGAACGCAGCCCCCCGACGAAACGGCTCCCAACCGCGCTCCCCGGCGTTGAGCGTCCGATACAGCGCGTAGAGAAACAGGAGCGATAGGACCCCTCGATTGACGAAATTGATTGCCATGATGAACCCGTACGGCCCCACCGCGAGGTCGCTCTCCGCCTGAGTGATCGCGCTGTAGTGGGGAGGCAACAGCTGCGCGACAACGTCCAGCACCACGTACAGGATGATCTCGCTGACCACGATCCAGAGCAGCCGCCGGACGTCGGGCGGCACCGGTCCGTGGGGGGGCCCACGGTCAGGGGGTTGGTCGGTCACAGGGCCGAAGCAGAACGCGGAGTAGCAGGGCACGTATTTGGAGGTGCGCCGGGTGCGATGTCCCGATACCGCTCCGTCGCTCTGGCGAGATGGCCGGGCGGAGGGTGGGACCTTAAATCTCCTGCCGACGTCCGACCGCTCAGGTCGGAAAATGAACGCTTCCTCCGTCAAACTTCCTACTTGGTACCGCAGTCTGGCCGTTCTCGTCGGGCTCGTATCGATCGCACTCGCCTTCGTAGTCCTACTCGACCCGGCCCTCGGTCTCGCTACGTTAGTTCTGCTCCTCGGGTTCGCCTTGTTCATCATGGGGATCGACCGGGTCGTGGCCGGGGTTACCGGTCATCCCTACGGAATCATGTCCGGGGCCGGCATCGGTGCTCTGAAGGAAGTCACCGGTACTGCGCCCGCGTTGGGGCAGAACCCGCCCGGCGGCTCGCCGCCGCCGAAGTGAACTTCCGGACGCGCCGGTCAACGGAGCCGGGGCGACGTTACGCAACTGACGCCCGCGGCGGCGATGCGGTCGCTGGACGCCGGGAGATCCCGAATCGCACCAGCGGAGCCCGCGAACTACGGGTTCGGGGGAGGTACGAGCGGCGGTGGCGGAACGGGTCCTGAGGGTGGGAAGTCGGCGGGCCCGCGGTGTGACGCCGCTTGGTCATCGCGGTGAGCCATGATGGTGACCATGGCGAGGACGGTCAGGAAGAGCCCGAAACCGGTGAGTATCAAACCCGCGCTGATGACATAGTCCACCGCGAAGCTCGCGTTGTCGGCGTTCCGTTCGAGCTGCGCGCAGTTACCGGGGTTGGATCCGTAATCACAGTTGACCGTGGACTGCTCTATGAGGGAGTTAGCGGCGAATCCGGATCCCACCAGTCCGAGGCCCACCAAGAGCAGCACCGCCCCGACGGAACCCAATCGTGCCCAGGAGATTGCCACGTAAGGGCCAAAGTGTCGCGGTAGAAAGAACCTTGCGAATACGGTCGTCCCGCCGACCTCCGGCCTTCGAACGACCGAGCCATTACTCACTAGCTGCCGCGGACCGCTACCGGGGATCGTCTCTGCGGCTTGGGGTGGTGCGCCGCTCTACGGTCGCCATCGGACCATGTACTGGATTCCGACGAGGAGCACGAGACCCAAACCGATCCCCCCGAGGAGAATCCCCAGTCCCAGGAGGACCTCGAAGGTGAAGCTCGCGTTCTCCGCCGACTGTGCCTCGCCCGTACAACTGCCGACGCAGTTCACTTCCGAGCTCGTGACCGCCGTGTCGTACGCGAGACCCACGCCGACCAGGGCGGGACCGAGGAGGAGCAGGGCCGCCCCGACCGCTCCGATGCCCCAGAGCCCCCGCGCCACGGTTGGGGGAATGACTCCGCCCAGAAAGACGTTCTGCCTCGGGGACGGCGGAGTCGCGGAGCCAAGGTCGGGCCGCCCCCCCGATGTCCCGCCCCGGACCCCCGGTCGAACCCGCCGTCACTGCTCGGCGCGAGATTCGATCCACTGCCCGACGCGAATAGTGAGCTCCCCGAGCGGAAGGGAGCCGCGTGCAAGTACGGTATCGTGGAACGCGCGCACATCGAATCGGTCGCCCAGTCGCTGCTCCGCGAGGGTTCGAAGCTCGCGGATCTTGAGCTGCCCAATCTTGTAGGCGAGCGCCTGCGCCGGCCAGACGATGTATCGGTCGACCTCGACCCGAATCGCTTGGTCGCTCATCCCGGCGTTGTCTCGGAAGAATTGAAGCGCCTGGTCCCGGGTCCAGCCGAGCGCATGCATGCCGGTGTCGACGACGAGTCGGATCGACCGCCACATGTCGAAGGTCAACTGCCCGAACTTCGAGTACGGGTCCCGGTAAAGCCCGAGCTCCTCCCCCAGGCTCTCCGCGTAGAGCCCCCACCCCTCCACGAACGCGGTGTAGCCGGTCTCTCGTCGGAACGACGGCAGGTCGTCCGGTTCCTGCGCCAGCGAGAGCTGGAGGTGGTGACCCGGGACGGCTTCGTGAGCCGTCAATGCCTCCATCTCCCATCGGGGGCGCACCCCCACTTTGTACGTGTTAGCGTAGAAGTACCCCGGGCGCCCGGTCGCTGGCGCGCCTGGGATGTAGTAGGCACCGGGAGCGGTGGGGGCGCGATAGTCGGGCACCGGCAGAACGCCGTACGGCGATCGGGGCAATCGACCGAATACCCGGCCGAGTGCCGGGTCGATCTTCTTCGCGATGACGCGATACCCGTCGAGCAACTCGTCCGCGGACCGGTAGAAGAACCTGGGGTCGGTGCGAACGAAATGGTTGAACTCGGCGAAGGTTCCGGTGAAGCCGATATTCCGGATCAGCTCGTCCATCTCCGCTCGAAGGCGGCGGACCTCGCCCAACCCGATCTCGTGGATCTGTTGAGGAGTGAGGTCGGTCGTCGTTTGCCATTTGACCAGGAAGGCGTAGTGAGCCGACCCGTTCGGAAGGGCGCTTGCGGCGATCGCCTCTCGGCACTGCGGGAGATACGTCACCTCGAGGTACTGCTGCAATTTCCGCAGCGCCGGTACGATTCGCTCGAGGTAGGCTCGGGCGGCCCGGTCCGCGAGCCGCTCGCGGTCCGCCGTCCCGATCCCCACCGGGAAGTTCTGGAACGGCTTGAGCACCGGGCTCGACGCGGGATCCGACGGCATCTGGTCGCCGATCTCCTTCGGCACTCCGACCAGCGTGATCTTCGGCGGTGTGAACCCTTGCGCTCGCCCCGCCTCAAGTAACTCCATGTTCTGGTCGACCGCCGTCGGAAACGTTTCGAGGCGGGAGAGCAGGTCTTCGTAATCGCGGACCGTGTCGAGCGGCTGGATGTCGCCGATATCCGCGGCGCTCAAGTGGACTCCCTCAAGTTGATTGAGCGGGGTTCGGGTGCTATGGGGAGAACCGAGTCGGAACGGGAACGCGTCGTTCCCGAACTGAACTCCCTGCTCGGCGGTGACGAGGAGATCCCGGTACAGGTCGTGGGTGAGCCGCTCGGACTCGGCGAGCGAACCTCGGTCGAAGCGGTCGAGCTTCTGCAGGCTGACCGCGAGGTGATGCCGACGGCCCGCGATCCCTGCTTCAGAGTCGTCGTTCCACCGGTCATTGAGACCGGGAAAGCCGACGGCGGTCGCGACCTCGGGAGCCTCCTCGAGCCACTGTTTCCAGTCCCGGTCCAGGAAGGCGCGAAACTCGCGGGTGGCGTTCGATTCGGAGGTTGCCGGCATGGAGGAGCGGTTCCGTTCCTGCCCCCCGAGGAACACGGAGGGATAACGGCTCGCGCCGGGATATTCGCTGCCGCGCGGCGGCCGCTCAGCGGAGCGAACGCTGACAATACGAACAGGTCCGAGAGCGGACGAGGTTCTCTGTCCCGCAGTTGGGGCAGGGCTGCGCGGCGGTCGACGGGGCGGGCTCCGGCGCCACCGGGGCGACCGCTTTCGCTGGGTTTTCAAAGGATGGTGCAACGGCCGCCGTCGAGGATTTTGGTTCGGAAGGGGGCGGAGCATACGCTCGGTAGGGAACGGCTGAACTGCTTACGGAGGAGCGGGATCGGCGTCCGGGAACTGTAAACCGTTGCCGTCCGAGAACCATGAGGAGAGCCACGGCGGTCAGGAGGAGCGCAACGCTAACCACCGCCGCGTACCACCCTACTCCCGCTCCCCAGGAGATAGTGCCTGCCGGATTGGACCCCCAGTACGTCGTGCCGGGGGAAGCTCCTCCGGAGGTGGCGGTGAACGAGCTTCCGGAAGGAAACGCACCCGGCTGAGCTCCCGGGAGCCACGCCACGGCCACGAGCAGAACGATCGCCGCCGCACCGGAGAAGAGGAGAACGCCACCCCGCGCCCAGCCGCCGACGTTCCGACCCAGGGCCGATAGACCACCGAACAGTGCGGCGAACGCCGCGAGGGCGGCGCTGACGGCGACCAGGACCAAGATGGTCTCATAGACACCGCCCAAAGACCCGCCGAGAGCCGAGTACGGGGGCGAACCCGCGGTGAATCCCCCGCAATGATTGCCCGCGCACGTCACGTTGTAGTTGGATCCGGGAAGGAAGTTCACCGTCACCGTTTCCCCAGTCGTGTTGGTAGAGTACGACCACCACGCGGTGCCCAACGAAATCAGCGTCAGGACGAAGGCGATGAGCAGCATGGTGCCCACGAGGAATCGGGGAGTTGGACGGAACTTGAATCGGCGAGAGCGGGGTGCCCGGCGAGGGGGAGCAGCCTCCAGTGGCGGGGATAGCGGCCCCCCTCCCACAAATCCGGGTGGCGGCGGAGGAATCGGAAGGGGAGCGCTCGCGACGGGCAGGGTTTGGCCGCAGCCGGCGCAGTAGCGAGCGTCTACGTCGTTGGCTCGACCACATCCGGTGCAGGAGATCATGGGAGAACTCCCCGGGAATGGCCGGCCGGCCCGGCTCGGGGTCGAGCTTCGAAGAGTTGGCGCGGTGGCATAGGTGACGGGGGCAACCGAATCGCCTCCCGCACCCTCTATTACGGTTGGCCGACGGATTTAATCCTGAGCCCGCAGAATCCGCCGAGGATCCGACGGTCGGCCCCCGAATTCGGGCCGGGTTTATCGCTCGCGGCTCAGAGCGGACAAGTTCCGCAGCCGAGTCGCAACTATGGAGGAACCGTTGGGACGTCCGCCGAGTTGACGGACTCGACGGGGGGGTGCCTGCTCAGATACCTGCGACCCAGCACCCACCCGATCAGGGCGCCGATGACCCCACCCACTACCGCGCCGATGACGAGTCGCTCGACCCCGTCATCCACCCCGCTTAAGCTCAGGAATCCGAACTGTTGGGCCAGGAGGACGAGCACGACGCCGAGCACGATACCGCAGCCCAGCCCCGACGTCGTTGCGCTCACGAAGCCCCTCCTCCCGGCGGCGCGGCGGCACTCCCCGGATCGGTCGGTTCTTGAGCCGCGGGGGTTGGCTCGGTCACGGGAGCCTTGGGCGGGGGCACGTCCTTCTTCGGCTTCTTCGGTACAGCGCGCTTGCCCGAGGTGAGAAGCTCATAGACCTCGTAGATCGCGATCAGGATCAGGATGATCGGCAGAGCGGCGAGAATGGAGAACGGCGCCGCGACGTTGACCCAGAACGACTGACTCCACGCCGTCGTCCCGTTGGTCGCGATAAGGCTCGCCTTGAGGAGGTAACTCCCCTCGAGGATGTACTCGAGCGCCCCGGTGTTCCAGTTCCCCATGGTCAGGTTGCCGGACGTTCCCCCCACCGACTGAGTGATGTCGCGGGTCGCGAGTGCGAATCCAAAGTAGAAGATCTGCAGGCGTGCGTCGTTGATCGACCAGGGGGAAGCCGATCCCGGCTGGCGCCAGGAGTAGTAGATGTTCACGGCGCCGTTGAACGAGATGTGGAACGCCGAACTCGGGGAGGTCGCGGTAGTAATGTTCACGCCGTTCCAGGACGCGTTCGCGGCGAGCCCCACGGTCGTGAGCGCGGGGATCACCGCGACCGAGCGATCGCTGTTCGGCACCGCACCGGCTCCGCCAACGGTCCCGATGAAGAGGGCCAGCACAATCGAGACCAGCACGAGCGCGATCGGAACGTGCCGATCGACGAACGGGCGCTTCGGGGTCCCCATTCGCGGACCCACTTCACTCGTGGGTAATCAACCTATGCTCTCGGAGAGGAAAGGTCGGAGGTTCCGCCGCCAGTCCTCACGCCGAGACACCGCCCGCACCGAACGTCGCGACGAACCGCTCCAACTCCGTCGGCGAGAGGAGCTTTGGGTTCATCGGGACCCAAACGCGTGCCGAATGCTCTCGGGCCAGGCGGTCGAACGTCGACATCCGCGCGATCACTTTTTCGAGGCCGTGGAGGCGGACAAGATACTCGATCCCCTCAAGGAAAAAGGCGGTAACATGACCCGTGGAGACCGCATGGGCCAGGAACGCGGAGAATCCCTCGAGGTCGCTCGGCTTCAAAGTCGGGCCTCGCCCAAAGTTAGTCAACCACCGGATTTCGACCGGCCGTGAGCCGACATAGGCGCGGACACGTTCGGGAGAGTCTCGGACGATGCACACCCCTTGGTGACCCGCGGCGGTCGCGTCGAGGAAACGCTCTAAGGTGGGGACATAGCTCGGCCCGACGACGAGCTCGACACCACCGGAAGGGAGTGGGGAGGAGACCGCCGGCGGAGGTTCGGCAGATTCGGCAGCGGGGAGGGAGATGACGGGCTCAGCGGCGTCGGGCGGGATCGCCTCCACCGGTAGGGGCATCGAGACCGGGGCGCTAACTTCAAGGGCGGGGGCGGGACGGAGTTCGTCCTCAGTACCTGATGTAACCGGCCCGGTAGGAGCGGGGACCTCCACGGGCGGCGGGGTTGGCAGGCTCGCATCGGGAGAGTCGTTGGCGGCGACGTCTACCGGTAGGATGGGGGCGAGGTTGGGCGGGGGGAGGGGTAGCGGCGGGTTGTCCCGTGCCGGCGCTTCGTCGGCAGGCAGGGCGGTCGGCTCTGAGCTCGGAGAAATCGGGGTCGAAGGGACGTCGTCGGGCGAGGGTGGAGTGAACGCGGTCGACGGGGTTTCGTTTGTGGCGGAAGGCTCGACGGTCGGTTCCGCCGGCTCATCGAGACTCGGCCCGTCATTGGTCGATGGCATCTCCACGGAGTCCGGGAGAGGGGGAGAGTCGACCACGGGTTCGGTCGAGTCCGAAGGCGGCGTCACTTCATCCTCGATCTCTGGAACGTCCGTGTCGAAGGGGGCGGGAGGCGCGGGCGACGTGGCGAACTCTTCGTGATGGGGTTCCACCGTTGGTTCGGGAGGCCCCACCGGTGGGTCCGTTAGCGGCGCCGACTCGGGGGGGATTTCCTGCGCTTCGCCCATCTCCTCAACCAACGGGACCTCCTCGAGTGGGGTGTCGAGCGAGTCGACCGTGGCGGAACTGGCGGATGGAATCGCTGGGGAGGAATCAGCGAGATCGGCAACCCCTGCATCCCGCTCCGTAGACTCGGGCAACGAAGTCGGTACCGGAATCGAAGTATCGAGTGGGGCGGAGTCGACCACTTCCGTCTCCTCCCGGACCTCCGTAGAGGGGGCAGGCGCGGGGAGAGCCTCGGTAGTGGGCACCTCGGGACCCAGGGACGTTTGGTCGGCGGGGACGAGGTTCTCCGGCGCGCCCGCAACGTCGATCGGTTCCGGCGGACGGTCGTCGGTGGGGATCGAGACGACGACCGGGGGAATGATTTCGGGGGGGCGGAGGGGTGTCGCCTCCGGAATGACTGTGAGGAGAACTGGAGCCGTCTCGGGGGGGCGCACGACCTCCGCAGGAAGTGGGGGGACAGCCAATGAGCCTACGGAGGGACCGGACCCGGGGGTATTGGAGGAGCGAGCCCCCGTGTCCCCGGATCGGCTCGGGTCCGGCTCCGAGGCTCGCCTCACGCGCGGCGGTCGAGGCGGCACAGCGCCACCGAACCTCGTGACCAGTGCGGTCGCGATCGGGGGGCCGACCCCGGGAAGCGCGGCGAGCGTGTTCCACGGCGCTTGACGGAACGCGTCGACCGTTTGGAGCCCGGTAGCCCACGCCGCGCGAACCTTTGCGGGCCCGAGGAGTGGCGCTCCGAGGATCTCGTCCAGCTCTTCGCCGAGAAGTCGGATCGCTCCTTCGCGCGCGATCAGCTCGTCATCGGCATAGTTCGTGACGGTCGGTGCGAGGTCGCCGGGGGCGTAGGACGGCCGAACTCGGTCTCCGCGGGCGTGCCGAGGTCGGGTTTTGGCCGGTCGAGACGGCGGGATCCCGCCCGCGATGTGGAACGACCAGGCCCCCCCGGACTTGGTGCGGCCGAACCCGAGGTTGTGCGGAGGCATCTCTCGGTTGGAGGGAACGACTCGGAACTCACGGACCCCTAGGTAGCGAGTGATCGCATCGGAGACTCCCGAGAGCTCCGCGGCCAATGCGGGGGGCGCGGCCACGACCACGACGGGTGGGATCTCCGGGTAATCCGACCGGATTCGGTGTGCGACCCGCGCGACGAGGCGGAATCCGTCGGAGGAGAGGGGAGGGGGTGGGGCGGCGGGCAGCGTCCGACCCACGGGTAGCTCCGCGTACAGCTCCCCTCCCGACCAACCGACCGGAACGACGCGTTCCGGGAGAGTCTCCACCCAATCGATCATTGACGGGAGGATCAACGTCGGCTGACCGTTCACGATCATCGAGAACTCTCGCCCCGAAGCCGGGTCGGCCCACTTGCGCTCGGGCATCCGACGCAAAAGATGGATGATCTGGGCCGCGCGATTGGAGTACACTCGCTGGATCTCGGCTTCCCGAGGGCGCAACTGACGGCGTCGACCGGTCCACGGGGCGACGGGAGAGCCGACCTCGATCTTTTGGACGCGAGCGAGTCGTTCTACGGTCGACGCTTCGGCCCGGTAGGCGTTCGCGACCTGGTCGGAATCGACGACCAGTACGGTCGAGGGAAGGACGACATTCGCCGGAACCCCCGCGCCCCGACGGAACCTGTCCAACGCCCGGATCACCGAAACCCATCGGTCCCACGCGCTGACTCGAGTGTCGTCCAACAACACCCGGTCGACCTCGACCCCGGTCTCTTCGAACAGACTACCGCGGCTCCGTCGGAGCGCTCGATGGACGAGTTCGGCCGTGTGGGGTGCCATGGGACCCAGGAGCAACGCGGTGCCGAACAGAGTGTGGACCAGCGTGTGGAACGCCGCGCGTTTGGACGGCGGGCTCCCCTCGAGCGCGAGCCGGGGCGTCACCCACTCTCGGTACGTGGCGAGGTCGTTCTCCAAGAATTGGTATAATCGCCGGTGAACCCGCGCCGGCGTCGAGCGCTCGAAATCGATGGCGGCTTGAAGCCGCAGCCGCTCGAAGCGAGCCAGGAACGCCCGGTCCTCCGGTTCGAGTTCTCCGATCGCCCCCGTGACCGGTTGAACGTACTCCGAAAGCGCCCGAGTGTCGAGCCGGGAGAGGATGTCGCCGGCTATCTTCCAGAAGGCCGAAAGGCGACGATGCTCCTGGGCGCACCGTTCCGTGAAGGTTCCGGTAGCACTCTCCGAGGCCTGGGCACGGACGAGGGCCGAGCGGACCGCGTCGGCCCCGTGACTACCGATCAGCGCCAGGACCTCGCTCTCGGGAACGGTCGGGAGGACCGTGAGCCGGACTTCCCCGACGGTGCCCCCGACGCCGCTCATAGCGGCGATGTGGTGGACCACCGCGGGCACGCGTCGGCGTTCGTTCACGTAGATTCGGGTGGTGTCGCCCGAAGGAAACGGGTCGGCGGCAGCCCACGACGATGCGGCGGCGTCAAAGGCAGACAGCAAGCGACGGCTGATCCGCCGTCGTCGACCGCCGCAAACGCAGCGTTCCGCCTCCTTCTCTACCGCCTCGAGTCGATCGCACGAGGTGCATTCGAGGAGGGAGATCGCGAGGGGGTCGTCACTGCGCTGCGGTTCGCTCACGGGCCAGGGTACAGCCTCAAGCTGCTCGATGGGCCTCGCTTGCGGGAGGAGCGAGTGGTAGACCGCGACCTTCTCCACCGGCAAGCGGGATGGCTCGAGGCACCACGCTCGCCCGGGCGCCCAGATGAGCGCGGTTCCGCATCGGACACAGTGGGGAACGCCCCGCCGCACCCGCAGGCGGGCGAAGATCGCCCCTCCTTCGTCCAGGTCTCGCTCGACAAACTCGCTGCCACTGTCGAGCTCGAGGCCGGCGTACTTGTGTACGAACAGGACATCGAGGCGACCCATCGGCGTGACGAGTGGCCAGCCGGGAACATTCAGCCGATCGGCGATCTGGGTATCAGTGCCCCCGTGCCCGGGGACGAGCGGAACCACTCCCGTTCCGCTGTCACTGACGTCGGCAATCGAGAGGATCGTGCCGGCCGGTGGCGCGAGATCGCCTCCCATCGGGAACTCGTGACGGAGCGGATGGAGGTACGCCCGACCCTCCCAATGCCGGCCGGGATGTTCCTCGACGACCTCGATGTCGGCGCCCGGCAACCAGCCGCGCAACCGGTCCAGGGAGGATTTCGAAGTGAAGACCAGCTCTTCGGTCCCCCGCCGTCGATATTTCGCGACGACGTACGGCAGGTCCGGATGAACCATGAGCGCGCTCGTGCCGAGCAACCGCCAGGGGGCGTCGGTCCAGACCAGGGCCGAGACCGTACGGTCTCCCTCGGGGAACGGGAAACGAACGAGCAACGTATCCCCGTCCTCCTCTTGATAGACGAGCCGTTCGGGGGACCGGGCGGTCGCGCAGGCCGGACAGATCCGGATCGACAGGTCGCGGACCGCAATCGCGCCCATATGGGCCAACCGTCCGACGAGGCGCTCGACTTCGGGCCGTCGGGACGCGCTGTCCCAGCCCTGTCCGTCGGAGCCACCCACCCACACCCCGAGGGAGGTCAGCAACGGAGCGAGATAGGGCGTGGGGATCGGCGGACCTCCGTCCTCCTTTCGGAGGATCCCCTTCGCTCGGCGACCCGCCAGGATCAGCGCCCGGGCGTCGACATCGGCCGCGACGGCCCGTTGGAGCGCGAGCATTCCCGCTTCCTGGGCGGCGAAGGATCCGAGGAACTGCTGGACGACGGGCCCTTCCGACGCGCCGACGGGTCCTCGTACCGGCGGAAGGCGCCGAGCTGCCCAGATCGACCGAGCCTCTGACTCAATTGCGCCCGGGTCCGTTGTCTCGGAAGATGTCGCCATCAGGGGGAGTACCGCGGTTTGGCGAACGTGTTAAGCCGGAGCGAAGGAATAAACCCTCGGCCCGAGACGGAGCCCGCCTCGGTCTTCCGGTTTAGCAAAGGGTTATGCCACCCCGAACCTCCCCGACCGGCCGAGGAGTCTCGATGGCCTGGACCCAACAGGAAGTTCGCGAGTTGAAGGAAGGCCGGTACATGTTGATCGACGAGGAGCCGTGCCGGATCCTCAGCATTCAAACGTCCAAACCCGGGAAGCACGGCGAGGCCAAAGCGCGAATCGACGCGATGGGGATCTTTGACGAACGAAAGCGGAGCGTCGTCTTTCCCGTGACCCACAAGGTCCAGGTGCCGATGATCGGCAAGCGGACCGCCCAAGTGCTTTCCCTGACGGAAACCGAAGTCCAACTGATGGACCTCGAAACCTACGAGACGTTCTTCCTCGCGCTCGAGCCTGACGTAAAGGGGCAGCTCGCTCCCGGCGGCGAAGTCCAGTACCTCGACGCGATGGGCAAGCGCCGGATCACTCGGAAGTAATCGTCGCCGGTCGGCTTCGCCCCCGCCGAGCGAAGCGCCCCGTTCCGCGCTTGATTTATAAGGGGGTCCGGGCATGAATCGAGTGCCCCGGATGCCCGAATTCCGTTGTACGGATCTGAGGGTCTAGGGGGGAGCACTACGTCGGGGCCCGGGAACATCGGAAGCGTCGGGTCCTCCCGTCTCACCCGCATCCTCCAAGAAAAGGCCGAGGCACTCAAGAAGAAGCGGCAATCCGCGGAGAGCCTCCAGAAGGAATCGGAAGAACAGGTGGGCCTCCTGGAGACGCTCGGGATCTCTCCACCGGAGGCCCCCGAGCGGCTGGTCCAGCTCCGGGAGCTTGCGCGTCGCTCCGACTGGGATGGGGTCGAGATTCAAGCGAAGGCGCTGATGGGCTACCTCGGCTCGACGGTCCCGACCACCATCGAGGCACGGCGAAAGCGGACAGTCGAGGCCGCGGGGAGTCTGGCCGGAGCGGGCATCACGGTCCCGGCGGACGTCGCGGAAGAACTAAAGCAACTGGAACACCCCGCGGACGACGCGACCTGGGCCGACAATGTCGGTCGACTCGCCAAGGTCGAGGCGGCTCTCGCCACGGCTCAGCAGGAGTACGTGACGGTCGCTCGCACTCGCGCGCTGGCCGTGGCGGGGTGGGCCGGCCTCGGAGTCGAACGACGGGCCGAGTTCGCGGAACTCATCGAGGCGGCCGCCGCCCCCGCGGCGGAGGGGCGGGTCGTCGAAGCGCTCGACCAGATCCAGCGCTCCCTCCTTGAGGGACTCCCGGAAGCGCAGGCTCGACGCGAGAGCGCGAGAGATGCCGCGGGCCGGATGGCGGCCGCCGCCCGAGAGTACGGTGCCGCGACCTCGCGGCTCGATTCCGCCGTGCGCGACGACACCGACGCACCCCCCGAACGCTGGCCCGAGACGGTCCGGGCGATCGAGGATGCCCTGGTCGAGGTCGGCGAGGGGTTGCGCGAGCGCGGTACCCAGGCTCTCGACTCTCTGACGGTAGCGCTGACCGCGACCCGCGAGTACGGAGTCGACCCCACCGCGGCCCAGCAGGCTGTGGAGGAGGCATCCGCACGACTGACCACGGCCTCACCCCTCGAGATCACTCCTCTCCTCACCGAAGCGCGGCGGGCCGCGGAAGAGCCGATCGTCGCCGTCGTCGCTGGCCTGCTCGACGAAGTCCGCCCGAGGATCGCCGAAGCGCGCCGATTGGGTCGTGACCCGAGCGATGTGTTCGCGGCCATGAATCGCGCGCGCGAAGCGCTTCGTCTGAAGATCTACTCCGAGGCGCTGGCGGCCAGCCAAGAGGCGGTGGACCGGGTCAGTCGTCTCACGGAAGACTTGGACACGGTCCGGGACGAATTAGCGGCTGTGGAGCAGATGCTCGAACGGTTGCGGCGAGTCCAGTTCTCGACGGAGGCCTTCGACACGCAGGTCCAGCGGGTCCGAACCCACCTGGACCGTGCGGAGGCACCGGCCGCACGTCAGCTCCTCCAGGATACGTTGCTCGGCGTCGGCCGAGAGGCGTTGCAGTTCTTCTCCCAGCGGTGGAGCGCCCTCGACGGGGTCCGCGAGTACGCGCGAGAGCGGGGCTTCCTGCCGGCCGAGATCGACGGCGCGATGACCGAGGTCCATGCGTTGCTCGAGGCCGGCAACCTCGCCGACGGCGTGGAGCGACTCGCGAAGGTCGAGGTCGCGCTCCGCATGGCAGCCGAGCCGTTTGTCGCCCGCCGGATCGAAGAGATGGAGCGAGGGTTCTCGGACATCCCGGACGAAGCGCTGGCCGCGCCGACTCGCCGGCTCCTGGCCGACGCGGACGTGACGCTGCGGGTCAAACGGGACCTGGTCGCGTCGATCGAGAGCCTCCGGCGGGCGGAACGCGACTTTGCCGCGGTCTTCGCCGCCCACGCATCCGCGCTCGTTGAGGAGCTCGAGATCGAGGGACGCGTTTTGGAGGCGATGGGCGGCGCCGGCGACGAGATCCAGCGTCAGATCGACGAAGTCCAGCAAATTTTCAACATGGGAGATTTCGTGCAAGCGTCGCGAGCCTCCCAAGAGATCCGCAAGCGAGCACAGCAGCAGCAGCTCCTCCGCAGCGAAGAGGCCGTGTCGCATGCCAAGCTCGCGCTCGTCGAGCTCGACACGATGGGACTCGACCTAACGAAGTTCCGAAACCAGCTCGACGACGCTCAGTCGGCCGCCCGGGCGGCGAAGTACGCCGACGCGTACAAGTTGGCCACGCAACTCGAGGAGTCCGCGGGACGGACCTGGAGTACGGCGCAAGAGATCGTCGAGTCGCTCAACCGGGCGCAGGAGGCCCTCTCGCGTGTCCGAGAAGCCGGGACCGACCCCGGGCCGTACTACGACCCGTTGCGGGACGCTCGAGTCGCCTTCCACGCGCTCGACTTTGACACCGCGCGCGCCCTGCTCGAGAAGGTCGAGCAGGGCCTGGGCGACGAGGAGGCCCGAGCCGAGATCGGCCGTCGGGTCGCCGACATCGAACGGATGATCGAGGACGGTCGCCGGCTGTCGATCCCGATGGAGGCGTACACCACCCGTTTGGCCGCCATCCGCACGGAGCAGGCTACGGCCCCTCCCGACGCGACCCGAACTCAAGCTCGACTGGTCCACGACGAGATCGTGGCGGTCATTCGACCCGTCTTGGAAGATAACTTGCGCGGACTGGAGCGCGACCTCGATATCGCCCGCGGCGCGGGCGTCGATGTCGACCGCATCCTCTCGCCACTGTCGGAGGCGCGACGGCGCATCGCGCTCCCGGTTCCGGCCGGGGCCGCCGTCCTCCTGGACGAGGCCCGGGCCGAGTTCGTCGACACCCGCGGGTTCGTCGAACATGCCGAGCGGGTGGCGAAGCGGGCGCGCGAGGCGCTCGCGGAAGCGGAGCTTCTCCACGTGGAGGTCCCCGCGCTGCGCACAGCGATGGAGCGGCTCGAGACGGGTCTCGCGCAGCGCCAGTACGCCCGAGTGGTCGAGCTCGGGGGGCCCCTCGAGCGGGAAGTGCTGCAGGCGACGTATCAACACGTGTCGAAAACGCTCGCGAGCTTCCAAGCGATGCTCACCCGACTTCGAAGGGAAGGAGGCGACACGACCGTCGCGGAGAACCTGCTCCACCAGGCCCGGATGGCGCTCGACGAAGGGAAGGCGGTCGAGGCGCTCCAGCTAGCCGGCCGGAGCGAGTCGGAGCTCGAGCGCGCGGACCTCCAGCGCCGCGTTGCCGAAGGTTCGGTCCAGGCGGCCGAACACTCTCTCCACCGCGCCGTGAGCGAAGGGATCCATGCGCCCGAGGCCGCCGACGAAGTCGCCGCCTCCAAGGCCGCGTTCCAGAACCGGGAGTATCCGACGGTGCTCGAGCGGGCGCTCGCCGCGTCGGACGCGCTCGGCGTCGCCCGGGAGAACCATCGACGGGCCAAGGACGCGGAGGCGGCGGCCGACCGGCAACTGGCCGAGGCGAACACCCTCGGAGCCGACGCGACCGAAGCGACCGCGCGACTCGCGACCGCTCGTCAATCCGCGGAGGCGGGACAGTACGCGGAGGCGATTCGCGCTGCGCGGGAGGCGACCGAGATGGCTCGCTGGGCGATCGAGCGATTGTTCGCCGGACCGCTCGGGGACCTCCGTCGGATGGTCGAGCAGGGTCGTCGCGAGAAGCTGACGATCGAACTCGACCCGGTCGAGGCGATCGTCACCGAGGGCGAGGCGGCCCTCCGGGCGCGCGAATGGAAGCACGTCCAGGAGGCGATCGACCGAGCGGAACGGGCGAGCCACCGGGCGTTTGAGACCGTAGTCGACGCGCGGTGGCGGGAGGTGGAGTCCGACGCCGCCCGCGAAGGAACGGTGCCGGCGGGCGAAGCGGTGCGTCGAGAGGAGGTGCGCCGGCGATTGGCCCTCCTCCGCGAGAAGCGCGACTTCCCGGGGGCTCTCGACCTGATTCGCACCGAGCTCGAGGTCGTGCGTCGCCGCCGGCGGGAGCGGGTCGAGGCGCAGATCGCGGCACTGAAGGCACAGCTCTGGGTGGGGGAGCGTCTCGGACTCGACACGACTCCCGTCATGCAGACCTTCAGTGAGGCACGGGCCGCGACCGACGCGAGCAAGCTCGACCAAGCCGATCAGCTGCTCGGGGAAGCGGCCGCTTCCCTCGAAAAGGGAGTTCGCGAGCCGTTCCAACGACGCTTGAAGGAGGTCACCACCGAGTTGAACTTCGCGCAGGAGGGGCTGCACGTCAGCGTCGGACCCGTCCAGGAGCGTTTGCACGAGGTCGAGGAGCTCGACCGAACGGGGCACCTGCTCGACGCGGGCCGCTCGCTGCTCGCGGTCGAGGAGGATCTCAACCTGAGAAAGTCCCTCCATCGCGAGCTGATGAACCTCCATTATCTCATCGACGCGGCCCTCGCTCGGGCCCACCAGAACCGCATCGATACCACCCGCGCGCGTCAGCTGCTCGCGGAGTCGGTCCGGCTCCGGGACTCCGATTACTCGGCCGCCCTGGAGAAGGCACGCGAGGCACTTCGGGTCCTCCAAGGAGAATCCGCCCCTGCGAGCGCGCCCGCGGCGACGACTTCCGCTCCTCCCACCACTCCCCCGGAGACCACTCCGGCCCCCGAGCCGACACCCGCGGCCACGCCCGCCCCGTCGTTCTGGCCGTTCCGGCGGCCGCCGCGAGACCAGTAGCCGCGTTAGCTCGACGCGAAGGTGGAGGCCGCCCCGATCGGCGGGAGTCCGGGCGGGCCGCGGGGCGGACCGAGGGGCAATCGGTCGTATTCGACCGTGTGCTTGATCCCCCGGCGTCGCAACAGCACCGAGACCTGTTCGGTGATCTGGACGACCTCCTGGCATCGAGCCGGTTTGGTGAAGTAGAACTCCGCGCGTCGCTCGTCCGAGAGCGGGAAGATCAGTCGGA
Organism: Thermoplasmata archaeon; assembly: GCA_049802875.1. GTDB lineage: Archaea > Thermoplasmatota > Thermoplasmata > Lutacidiplasmatales > UBA184 > Lutacidiplasma. Next base: position 29,512 of record JBARNH010000024.1, read on the forward strand.
GGCCGAACGCGTCCTGCCGGTTGTACCCGGTGGGTTTGCGGTCGCCTTTCAAGTCGCGGAGGTTCTCGTCCAGCAGCACTTCGGGAAGGAGCGGGTCGGTCTCCTTGACGAACGGTCGGTTCATCTCCACCACGCGTCGATGGATCTCGGGGTACACCCGCACGAGGTCCTTGTAGGAGCGTTTGGGGTCGAGGAGAATGTGACCGCTACGGGCCTTGACCGGTGGGGTCACGGACCAAACAGGAAGGCCGGCCTCTTAGTGCCTTCGCCCAGAACGCATCCGCGGAGAAAGGCTCAAGGAGCGGGTCCCCTACGGAGCCCGGGCGCTCCCGTAGTCTAGTGGTCAAGGATAGAGGCCTCTCGAGCCTCTGACGCGGGTTCAAAACGACCGGCCCTCACGGACCGGACCGGGAAACTCCCGCCGGGAGCACCTACACTAGTGAGAAAGGGTGCCGCCGTCGGATAACCGACTGAGACGATCGCGCGACCCCGAGGAATGCACCCGTTCGGCGGAGCCCGTTCGGCAACCCACGATTACGGGTGGCTCAGAACGAGTCCTTCGGGCTGGATTGCATCGCTTTGAGTGCCGGAGCATCTTCGTTGAAGGAGTCCTCCAACCACTTTCGACCGGCGGCTTCGACCTGCTCCGGTGGGATTTCGCCCGAGCGGAACTCACCGAAGACTTCGACTTGCGTTCGATCCGGTCCGTCGGGCGAGTAGACGGTGAACATCTTGGTCCCGGCGAAAGGGCCCTCGAGCACTTCCGTGATCACCCCGAGAGGCGGCATCACGGTGACTCGAGCGACCTCCTTCACCCAGTTACCATTCCAGTTTCGTTCCATGGTAATCTTTGACGTGAAATCGCCAACCGGTTCGGCCGTACGGTTTCGGGAGTTCGTGTGTACCTTCCCATGGATATCCCCGGTGTTCAGATACCTCCAGACGGTCTGAATAGATGCATCGAACCGGCTCCCTTCATCTCGGATGTGAACCACGGCAATCCACCTACGCCTCCCCGATGTCTGCGCTCCTATTAACGAACCCGTCCGCGCCGTGACGAGGCGCTGAACAGCTGAGAGGTTGCCCCCCTTTGGCCCGACCACTTGAGTGCGACGAGCGGACTCCCGGATTGAGGGCGGGCGCGCTCGTGAAGGGACTACGATCGCGGTCCACCGGCGAATGGATTGGCCCCCGAGCCGGGAACAATGTTGCCCGGGCCACACCCTGTTTGTTCCGAGGCGTTCCGTCCGTGGACTCGACCCCCCGACGATCGGCGTCCAAGAATCCGCCGCCACTTCTTACTAATCCGAAGAGTCCCCCTCCGGACTCACTTCCTACTCGCGCAAGTTCTCGCATCCATCTACCGGACGCTTATGCTCAGTTCCCGGGTACCGGTGGTCGTGAGTCCGAACAAGAGGATCGTGGAGACCTATCTCGAGAGTCTGGGCAATCTGGATTGGGCCGCAGTGGCTGACTGCCTGGCGGAGGATGTCGTGCGGGTCGAGTGGGCCGACGGATTCCCCTCTTCGGGAGTTCCGGTGCGAGGGAAGGCCGCGGTCCTCAAGGATGTCGAAGCGCCCCAAAAATTCGAGATACAGTCCCTACGGATGACGGAGGAAAACAACGTCGTAACGACGGAGGAGATCGTTCGCGTACCCTTGAAAGATGGCGGCACCTTCGTCGGCCGGGCGTGCGGCATCTTCGAGCTCGAGAACGGCAAATTGAAGCGCATGTCGTCCTGGGTGGCCGAGGACAAGCACCCTCCATAGCGCCCGGCTCCTGCTCTCCGACCGCGGACCTCTTTGGCCGGGGATCGCTTCCGCCGGACTGATCACGCCTCCATTGCCGGGAGTGAAGCGGCGAGGTGTTCGCGACTTGGCCCCTTTCTCCACGGGTTCGCAGGGAAACGTGAGGACGGCTTTATTCGCTCGATGGGCTGGTGGCCGCGTATGACCGAGGTAGAATGGTTGCGCAAGTGGTACGCGTACAACGCAACCGCTCGACGCGGGTACTTCGAAACCCTCTCGAAACTTCCCCCGAACGAGCTCTCCCGAGACCGCGGAGCTTCCTTCCCGACCTTGCTCGACATTCTGGGTCACTCCATGGGAGGTATCGAGACCTGGATCGTTCGAATGTCCTCATTGACCGGGGAGCCTTTTTCCCCGTACGACGGTCCCGAGCCTCAATCGCTGGACGACCTTCGAAAGTACGAGCGGGGGGTCGAGAAACAAGTCGACCAGTTCTTCTCCCGGCTCACGGAAAAGGACCTTGACCGAACCTTCTTCGTCCCCAAAATGCCCCCCTGGTGGAATGAGGACTACACCGCGGGCGTTCGCAACACGATCCTGCACGTGATTGAGCACGAGCTTCAACACCGAGGGGAGCTGAACGCCCTCCTCTGGCAGATCGACGTCGAGCCGCCGATCCTGGATTGGGGGGAGTTCGAGAAGGAGTACACCCGTCCGAAACAGGGGAAGGCGTGACCCGCGCGTTTTGCCGTCGGCCGGAGTAGCGGCGGAGCGGCCCAACACTTTTCCGCGCTGCCATAGATTCGCGACAGCAACCTCCGGGTGAAACTACCGGGGGGAGCACCCCACCGTCTCCGTTCCCCCTCAAGTTCATGAGGCGTCCGGAGGTGGTGACCTGATGGACGCGAGCGTACTGGTGCTTGCGTACACCGAGGACCCCGTCGCGGCCCGCGTCGTCGAACGTTGGGGGACCCCAGAAGCTACTGGGTGGGTGGTTGATGGCTCCCCGATCCGTCGGCTCGGTCCGAACGCCTTGCTCCTTCGACGACCGGGACTCCACATCCATGACGAACACACCGATCGTCGCTTGCCCAGTGAGTTGCAAACCCGGCGCGTCACGCTCGTATTTCCGTCAATCCATCGCAGCGAACAGAACGTGGAGTGTCTCACCGTCCATCCACTCGGGAATCCGGGTCCGTCCGCCGACGTCGGAGGTCGTCCGCGCACCTTGGTTCCGACCGACCCGCGCCGGATGACTGCGACACTCCGCCGACTCGATGAGGAGGGTCGTCCGCTCGGACTCCGCGCGACGTTCGAAGCGACCCACCATGGACCGGAGGTCGCGCTGCCGGCATTCTTCGCGGAGATTGGGTACGGCGCCCGAACTGCGCCGACGGTCGCGGCCGTTCGGGCCCTTGCGAACGTGATCCCGGAGATCGAACCGGACTCGAGGGACCGGATCGCGCTCGGGATCGGTGGGGGCCACTATGCTCCCCATTTCACCGAACTGTCCCGACGTCGCCGGTGGGCGATGGGGCACCTGTTGTCCCGGCACGCGCTGTCCACGCTCGATGCGCCGACCGCGCTCTCCGCGTGGAAAGACTCGGAGGGTGCGGAGGGGATTCTCTACTCGCGGGCTGAGGACGCGGCATTGCCGGCGCTCGCCGGCCTGGGACCGCGGCTGCGGGACGGCGAAGCCCCGCTCCGGGCGAACGGCACCCCGCCTACGGGCGCTTCTCCGCCGGCCGCTGGAACATGATCGCGCCCGACCGGTAGACGGCCTTTCCCAGCCGGACCTGTTGGGTCGACGCGACGCTCGGACTCCGCTCCGCCAACATCAGGCTCTCGACGATCTGTCGGAACAGCGCGCTCTGGTTGATCTCGGGATGGCGCTCGAGGAACTCCTCCTCATCGGGCGTGATGGTGATGTTCTTCCTCAGCATCCCGGCGGGGGGCACTTCTCCCTTTTGCTGAAGCCGCATGATTCCCCGTAGAATCAGGACGTATATGTGCGTATTGGCGGAGGCGAATCACCTCGGAGCCCTGCGAGGGCGAAGCCTCGGAGGATGTACCGACGAGGAGGACGACTAGTCCGGTCGGGCCGCCGTCATCGAGCCCGCGATTACCGTGACCGAACGATTCTCGTCGAACGCGGTCCCGGCAGCTTGTCGAACCTCTTCCGGGGACACCGCGCGAAGGAGCTCGGGCCACGTCAGCCAATAGTCAGACGGCAGCTCATGGTACGCCGCTTCGACCGCCAGCGCGTGCGCTTCCGAGGTGGATTCCAATTCGAGCGGGATCTCTCCGATCGCGCTCTCGCGGACGGAGTTGAGCTCCCGCAGCGGGATCCGGACCCGTCGGAGCCGCGCCACCTCTTCCTCCAGCATCGGGACGACCTTGCGCCATCGGTCGACGCCGGTGCCCGCCCGGGCGGTCCAGATCCCGCCCATCCGCATCGAGTCGAGGTGGCTCGACGCGTGATACGCGAGGCCACTGCGTTCTCGGACCCGTTGGAAGAGGCGAGCGAGGAGCGGTCTCCCGCCCAGGACCTCGTTGGCCAGGTAGGCCGCAGCGTACTCGGGGGACCCCAGCGCGATGGAAGGCCCTCCCACGCGAACCTCAACCTGGGAACGCCCCGGCAGGCTGATCGACCGGTGCTGGGGCGACTCCCGACTCATGTTCGGGAGGCGGAGTCGAGGGCCCCGACGAATCGGGAACGAGCCGAACCGTTGTCGCACGGCCCGCTCCGCCGCGGACAATCCAGCGGGACCTGTCACTACGATCACCGCACCTCCGCTCGTGTAGTGCTCCCGGTGGAAGCGCTGAAGGCGGGGTCGGGTCAGGCGGGCGATCGATCGCCGGTCCCCGAGACCGGTGGAGCGGTATGGGTGGCCCTCAGGGAACACAGTTCGCAAGAGCTCCCGGTCCGCGCGGCTCCCCGGTTGGGTCATCTCCCGCAACTGCCGCTCGAGAGTCTGCCGTCGGACGCGGACGATGTCCTCCTCGTCGAACCGAGGCCGTCGGACCACATCGGCGAGGATGTCGAGGAGCGCTTCCCAATCCTGCGCCGGTCCCCATATCGTGACGGTGGCCGCCTCGGGGTCCGCGTGGCGGGAGAGGGTGGCCCCCGCGAGGTCGAGCCACCGCGCCAGGGCGACGCGGTTGCGCCGACCCGCGGCGCTAATGCAGAGCTGATTGACGAGACGGGCAACGCCCTCCTCTCCCGGCGGATCGAAGCCCCAACCGGCGGGACCGACGTAACTCGCCGAGAAGCTCGCCGCCCCTGCGGGAGGCGGTTGGCGTACTAGGCGCAATCCGTCCACGCCCGCCCCATACTCCAGTCGGAGCGGGTCGCCGGCGCTAGTCGTCACTCGCACCCCCCGTGGGAGTGTATCGGACGACGACCCGGGACTCGGGACGGAACAGCTCCCGTGAGCGATCCCGAACCTGCGTCGCGGTCACGCGGAGGAGGGAATCGAATAGCTGATCCTCATACTCGGGGGAGCCGAGGACCGAGAAGTAGCCGAGCCGGAATCCGATGCTCGAGGCTCCTTCGTACGCCATCTTCGCCCCGCGGCGAATCCTCGCCCGAAGGTCGCTGAGCTCGGTGGACGTCGGGCCGTGCTTCTGGAGTCGCTGGATGACCGAATCGACGGCCGTCTCCAATCGGTCGAGCGTCACTCCCTTGGCCGCTTGGGCCTGGATCGAGAACAGGCTCGGGTACTCCCGGGGTCGCCACTCGCTGGTCGCGCGGACCGCGAGTCCCGGGTCCACCAGCGCGCGATACAGCCGAGCCGACGGATGTTCGGCGGCTCGCCCCCAGCCTGATCCGGCGGTGAAGGGCCGGCTCTCCCCGCCGAGGATCGAATCGACGACCATCGTCGCGGGAGTCTCGGGGTCGCGCAGCGCCGGGGAACGCCACCCGACCTGAAGATACGGGGTCGTCCCCGGTCCCGAAAGCTCCGTGCGCCGCTCCCCTCGCGCCGGCAGCTCCACGTCCCCGACGGTCACGTCGTGACCGCTCGCCGGTAGCCCGGAGAATCGTCGTCGGACATCGCGAGCGACGGCCGCGCGATCGAACCCGCCAGCGACGACGAGGACCGCGTTGCGCGTCCCGTAGTACTGATGGTAGTAGTCCCGAAGCTCTCCGGGCGTCAATCGCTCGATGTCCGTGCGACGACCCAGCACCTCCCAACGGTACGGGTGGATACGGAACCCGAGCTGGTAGAGCTCCTCTTCCACGCGGAACTCAGGCCAGTTCTCGTTCCCTTCTCGCTCCGAGTGGATGACCGTTCGTTCGCGCTCGACCTCGACGTCGGAGATCAGGGCCCGCGTCATTCGGTCCGACTCGATATCGAGCGGAATACCGAGATGCTCTCGCGGCACGGTGGAGAAGTACGCGGTGAAATCCGTGTCCGTGAACGCGTTCAGTGACCCACCGACGCTGACGACCGCCCGGTCGATCTCGCCCTTGCCGTACTTCGGCGAACCCTGGAAGAGCATGTGCTCGACCCAATGCGACGCGCCGGTGATCCCCGGATGTTCGTTCTTCGACCCGACGCGATACCAGACCCAGACGCTCGCAGTCGGGCTCGCCGAGTTCGGGGCGAGCACGACGCGAAGCCCATTCCCGAGCCGGAACTGGTCAATCGGAGGTCGGGCGACTCGCGAACGAACCATTCATTGTCCTCGACGCGCCACGGCATATAACGCGCCCCGAACCCCGGCGTAACCAGCGGGGTGCCACGCCGGGGAGTTCCTCGCCGGACCGCCACAACGATTATGCGAGCGGCTCGGCCATCCCCGGCCGTGCATCCGGCACTCCGGCTGGTGCGCGCCGGTAACCTCGGCGTCTCCTTCGTGGGCACGATCGTCGGTGGACTGGTGGCGCACGGAGCGGGCCTCGCAGGGTCCGATGTGTTCTGGGCGCTCCTCCTGCTGGCCGCCGCCTCGACTGCATTGGTGACCGCGGGGGGCAACGTCCTCAACGACCTGGAAGACATCGAGGGGGACCGGGTCAATCATCCCGAACGCCCGCTGGTGACCGGAGCGATCACCGTGCAGGGGGCACGCATCCTCGCGATCGCGCTCTTCGTCGGCGGCATCGAGGCGGCGCTCCCCGTCATCTTCCTCTATCCGCTCGTCGGCGTGATCCTTGCGATCGCCCTCTCGGCGATGCTCGGCTACGAGTTCCGTCTGAAGGCGGCGGGGCTGGCGGGGAACGCCGTGGTGGCCGCGCTGACCGCACTGGTCTTCCTCTACGGCGGCGCGGCCGCGGGCAACGCCCTCCTCCTCGCTCCGTTCGCCGCGATGGCGCTCCTGGCGACCCTGAGCCGCGAGGTCATCAAGGATATGGAGGATGTCGCCGGGGACGTCTCTCGTCAGACCCTCCCGAAGACCCGCGGGCTCCCGTTCTCGGGGAGTGTCGCCCGAGCCGCGGTGGGGGCCGCAATCGTCCTCAGCTTCGTCCCGCTGCTCTGGTTTGTCCACGCCTCGTCCGTGGCGGGAATTATCTATGTCGCGCTGGTCCTTGTCGCGGATGCGGTGTTCGTGGTGTCGGTCGTCTATCTACCGCAACGACTCCACTGGGAGCAATCGATGAGCAAGCTCGCTATGGCGGTCGCCCTCGTGGCCTTCGTGGCGGTGGCGTTCCGTTGACGGTGTCCCGCCGACGCGGTCGCGTGGAGGAGTACCTCTACGAGCGTCTGGAGCAGGGGCCGGTTCACTTCACCCTGATCGATCCGGACAAATCCCCGGGCCGGACCGCGGCGAAGATCGCTCGGGGGGCCGTCGACCTGGGAAGCGATGTGATCCTTCTCGGAGGGTCGACCGGGATCTCCCGGGAGGTGATGGGGGCGGCGGCGACGGCGGTCAAGGCCGAGGTCAAGGTACCGGTGGTCATCTTTCCGGAGGGACCGGGATCGCTCACCTCCGACGCCGATGCCGTCCTTTTCATGAGCCTCCTCAACTCGCGCAACCTCGACCTGGTCATCCGAACCCACGCGGTCGCCGCCCCGGTGGTTCGGAAGATGGGCCTGGAACCGATCCCGCTCGGCTACCTCGTGATCGCCCCCGGGATGCGGGTTGGCGAAATCGGCCAGGTGGATACCGTCGCGCGGACGGATGTGGACGGGGCCGCTGGCTACGCGCTGGCGGCCGAACTGCTCGGGATGCGATTCGTCTACCTGGAGGCGGGGTCCGGGGCCCCCGCGCCGGTTCCGCCGCCGATGGTACGCGGCGTGCGTTCCGTACTCTCAGTGCCGCTGGTCGTCGGCGGAGGGATCCGAACGGGGGACGACGCGCGCGCGTTGCTCGACGCGGGAGCGCAGCTGCTCGTTACCGGTACGATCACCGAGGAGGAAGGCCTCGGCGACGGGTTCCGCGGGATCCTCGAGGAGGTGCGTCGCGACCGTGGCCGCTGAGATGTCGCGCGCCGAGAAGCCGGAACTCGGAGGAGCTCATCGGGGCACGCTGCTGTTCCGAGCGCCGACCCCGCCCCTCGCGTTCGCGGTGATCGTGGCCGTTAGCGCCGCGCTCGCGACTGTCCTTTGGTGGCCCAACCTCCTTCTCCTCGAGGAGGGATTCTTCCTGGTCTTCACCGTCCCGGCAGTCATCGCGGCTCTCGCGACCACGCCGTTCGCCGCGGCCCTCGGAGGGCGTCTCGAGCTCCGCCGAGGGATCTTCCTCTCCATGGTGGTGCTGGTCGTCCAGCTTCCGATCGCCGTGGTCTGGCGGGGCGCGTTGGCGATGTGGCCGGCGTCCACGCCGAGCGTCGTATTCCTGGGGGTGTTTCTCGCGGGGCCCGCGGTCTGGTTCCGCCAGATGAGCCTCTTCGGACTCTCCCGACCCAACCACGGGCGCTCCTTGCCCCCGTCGCTCCTGCAGCCCGTGCTCTCGCTGCTCGGATTGTTCCTCCTGACGCCGCCGACCTTGCGGGTTGTCGTCGCCGCCGCGCTGTTCCTGCTGATCGGATTCGCGTGTGCGGTCGCGCTCCTACGGGCGGCCGACCGGCCCCTGCGGCGCGAGTTCCAGAGCTCGGGGATCTCCCTGATACGACCCCTGCTCGACCACGTGGGACTCCGCGACCCCGCCGCGACCCGCGCCCTCGAGGCGTTCTTCGAGAAGTTCTCCTTCCCGGCCGACCTTCGGGTCAGTCTCCTCTCGTTCGCACGGGGCGGGAAGCTCGTCGCGACCGTCGCACTCCCGACCGTGCATCCGGGACCGTTCGCCGCGCTCGGAGCGAGCGACCTGCCTCGAAAACTGGCGGATCAACTGGGCACGGACGCCGGGATCGTGCTCGTGCCGCACACCCCGTCGGACCACGACCTCGACCTCCCAGGGGAAGCGGAGGTCGACCGCATCGGAGCGGCGTGCCGAGAAGTGCTGCACTCCTTCGGCGCACCCCTCACGCACCGAGCCGGTCCGCTGGTCTCGCCGTACCCCGGAAGCCTCGCCCGAGCCCAGGTGATGGGCGACGTCGCGCTCGTACTCGTGACCCAGGCCCCGGAGCCCACCGACGACATCGCGTTCAGCGTCGCGGACCGGATCGACCGGGAGCTGGGACGTAGCGGGGGGCTGCGCCTCGCGCTGATCGATGCCCACAACTCCTACGTCGAGGGGAAGGGAGACATCACCTACGGGACGCCGACCGCGGAGAAGTTGGTGCTCGACACCACGGCCGCCGTGGCGGCCGCCACTGCCGCGACGGTCGCGGGGGGGATCGAGGTGGGGACTGCGCTTCGAGGCGACTACAGCATCGGCGCGGACGGGATCGGGCCGCAGGGCATGCGGGCCCTCGTGATCCGCGCCGCCGGGAGAACCTCGGGATACGTACTGATCGACGGGAACAATCTCGTCGTGGGATACCGCGATCCGATCGTTCGGGCCCTCGAGCGCGTGGTCGACGTCGCGGAGGTCCTCACGACCGACAACCACGTCGTGCACGAGGTCGACGGGGGGATCAATCCTGTCGGGGAACGTCACACCCTCGACGCGCTCACCCGGGACGCGACCGACGTCCTGGAGCGTGCCAAGGCCGACCTCGCGCCCGCCGAGGCGTACTTCGGTTCGAAGCCGGTTCCTGCCGTCCGAGTACTCGGGCCCGGGTTCACCGCACGCCTTTTGACCTCGCTCGGCGACACCCTCTCCATGTTCACGAACATGGTTGTCGCCACGTTCCTCCTCCTCCTCACGAGCTCGCTCGTCGTAACGTTCGCCCTCAAGTAGGCGCGGAGCTCCCGTGGTCTCCTCCGAACCGAACCTCCGTGACGCGGCCGCGGCGCTGGGCGATGAGGAGTCCCTTCGGCTGCTCACGCAGCTCGTCGCGATCGCGCCGACGAATCTCGAGGACCCCGGGCATCGTCGCTGGGAGAAGCCGAACTACCTTCGGACCGCGGATGCGATCGTTCGGGCGGCGCGAACCGCGGGCCTCGCGACCCGGGTCTACGACCCCGTGATCGCGGGCGACGTGCGGGCGGACTGGCACGGGGCGAACCGGCCTAACGTCATCGTCGACCTCGACGTCGGGGCCCCGGAGACCGTGCTGATCCTCGCCCATTACGACGTGGTACCGGTCCCGGCCGAACAGCTCCCTCGGTGGAGGAGCCCGCCGCATACCCTCACGCTCCGCGCGGACGGCCGACTGTACGGCCGGGGGGCTGCCGACGACCTCGGCAGTGGAGTCGTCGCATCGCTCCTGGCGATGCGCCGGCTCGCGAACGGATCGACGCCGTCGCCCCGGAACGTCCGCCTGATCGCGTGCTGCGACGAGGAGACGGGCGGAGAGGGTGGGGTCGAAGCGGTGAAAGCCCACGACGGGCCGCGCGCCCCCGACGACCCCGAGCGGATCCTCCGCGGCGATGTCGCACTGATCCCCGACGGAAGCCCCGAAACGACCGCTGCCTCGAGCGGGGTCGCGTTCTTGGACGCATCATTCTCGGCGCCGGTCTCCTTGCTCGACGCCCTCGCCTACGGCACCGCGCTCGTGGGCCTCCACGAGGTCGCGCGGTCGTGGAAATCGGAATACCGCTCACCGGACTGGCCCGACCGACACGCCCCCGAGCCCGTCCTCACCGGTCGCGCGACGGTCACGCGCTTCGACCTGAGCGGGACCTCGCCGGACCCTTCCCGTCTCCGATTGCTCGCGGCCCACTCCGAGAACGATGCCGCGAACCAGATTGCCCAAGCCCTCACCCTCGTCGTGGGCGGTCCCCGGGCCGAGCGGGAGGCGCTGCGCTCGCGACTCTCGCCGCTGGTCCCGGCGCCGTTTCGGCTCGACGACGGCGGCCCCACGGCCCTCACGGTTCCTCCCGACGGAACGGCTCTCCAGTTGGTCGGCGAATCCGCCCACGGGGGATACCCCCATCGGGGCCACAATCCGGTACCGTTGACCTTCCAGATCCTCCGGGCCGCGATTGACCGGGGATGGCTCGACGGGCGCGCGACCGGGACCCCGACGTTCGCGATCGACCTGCGATTGATCCCCGAGATGGAACTCGACGTGGGACTCACGGCCGCGCTGTCGTACGTGCGGAACTGGAGCGCGACGCATTCGCCGTCCGCCCGAATCGATGCGCCGCCGGCGAGATGCCGGCCCGGTTACGCTCTCCCGGTCGATCACCCGGCCGCGCTCAAGATGGAGCGGATCGTGCGGACGACCTTTGGCGTCGAGGGGATCCGAGGCGAGTACGGCGGAACGGACGCGAGCTCGCTCCGAGAGCTCCGCACCCCCGCGAACGCTCCGCTGCCGGCTCTCGTCTTCGGTTGCATGGACCCCGAGACCCGCATGCACGAGGCCGAGGAGAGCGCGGACCCCCGAAAGATCGCGGCCGTCGCAGAGACGATCGAGCGGTTCGTGCGGGAGCCCTGACGAGGGTCGCGTGCTGAACCCGCTCGAGTCGGCCGCGGTCGGCGTGCTCTGGCTCGTCCTTCCGGCCTACGTCGCGAACGCCATCGCAACGATCCCCCGCGGCCGCGGACCGTTCATGGACTTCGGCCAAATCTGGCGGGGTGACGGGCGTCGGATTCTTGGCCCGTCGAAGACCTGGTCGGGGTTTCTCTTCGGGGGGTTCGTCGCGATGCCCGTCGGCCTCCTCGAAGCGTGGCTGATCCTGATGGCCCCCCCGAATCTTCAGATCGTCCCCCAGCTGGGACCGACCGTCCTCGCGGCCGTTCCGGTCGTCGCGCTGCTCACCTTCGGGGCGATGACCGGCGATGCTGTTGGTTCGTTCGTGAAGCGCCGCCTCGGACGGCAGAGCGGAGCCCGAACCCTCCTGCTCGACCAGCTCCCGTTCGTCCTCGTGCCGATCGCCCTCGGGCTGGCGCTCTACCCGACCCTCTTCCTGGGAGTCTTCGCGAGCTGGGAAGCGGTCTTATGGCTCCTCGTCTACACGCTGGGGCTGCACGCGGCCTTCAACTGGGTCGGGTACAAGGCCGGCTTGAAGAAGGTGCCCTGGTGACCGCGCACGAACGGTCCGACACTCCGAGCCGGGACGAGGTCGTTCGGCTGCTGCTTGACGCGGACGCCGTTCGGTTCGGCGATTTCACCCTCGCTTCGGGGGAGAAGAGCGACGTCTACGTCGATGTCAAAAAGGCGTGGACCGACGCAGGTCGACTCCGGACCCTCGCGCGCGCGCTCGCGGCGCGCGTGGGCACCGAAGACCGGCTCGCCGGCATGGAACTCGGTGCGGTTCCTCTCGTCGTCGCGGTCGCGCTGGAGACCGGTCGGCCCTATGTGGTCCTCCGCAAGGCGGCCAAGGAGCACGGAACTCGGCAACCGTTCGAGGGGGAGATCCCGCCCGGGTCCCGAGTCCTGGTCATCGAAGACGTCACGACAACCGGTGGGAGCACCGTCCGCTCGGTCGAGATCGTTCGGTCCGCGGGCGGAATCGTCGATCGCGCGCTCGTCGTCCTCGACCGCGAGCACGGCGCGGCCGAACGACTGTCGTCGGTCGGTGTCCGCTTGGAGCCCCTCGTCTCGTTCTCTGAGGTGCGGAGCGCTCGGAAGTGACTGGCGTACTGGGGTCGGACGCGACGGTCCGGTTCTCGGACCCGTCGGAATCGAGTTCGATCTATGCGAAGGGATTCTTCGGGACCGTCGCTCCCGAGGGAGGCCTCACCCTCGACCGGTACGAGGCGGTCTACCTCACGGAGATGGGTCGAGCGGAGGTCGCCCCGCCCTCCGGCCGCCGCGTGGAATGGCCGTCGGTCTTTCGTCGGGCCGTTCGGGCCGACCCGGGGTTCGCGGTGCGCTACCTCGTCTACCGTGACCTGCGGCAGCGTGGGTACGTCGTTCGCGCGACACCGCCGCCGGTCGCCTTCTCCGTGCTCCCGCGCGGCGGGATCCTTCACAAAACGCCCTCCCGATATTGGGTCGAGGCGCTCAGCGAGCGGGTCCCTTTCGACCTCGCGAGACTGTTCGACCTCGCCGACCGCGCCCAGAGCGCGAAAAAGCTCCTCCTCCTCGCCCTCGTCGATGAAGAGTCGGACCTCACGTACTACCGAGTGCGCCGGTCGACGCCGAGCGGAGCGCTCGCCCCCGCGCCCTTGGCGAAGCCCACCGACGGGTGGCTTTCGGACGACCGAGTGACCGTCCTCGAGACCTCCGCGGTCGATGAGCTCGGCCGCGCGCTCGCCTACGGAAGCCGCGTCGGGAACCGGCTCGAGCTCTCGTTGATCGAGGCGGTCTACCTCGTCGATTCTGGCCAGCTCTCCCTTCGCGATGCGAAGTCCGGCCGTCCGGTACCGGCGGACCGCCTCGAACGTCGGGCGCGACGACTGGACCCCCGGTTCGCCGAGCGGCGGGCGACGTACCGCGAGCTCCGCGGACGCAAGCTCGTCGTGAAGACCGGGTTCAAGTACGGCGCCCATTTCCGCGCCTACCCAAGGAACCCCGAACACTCCCACGCGCGGTACCTCGTACAGGCCGTGCCCGCGACCCATCGCGCCGCGTGGCCCGAGATCGCGGGCGGCGTGCGGGTGGCCCAAGGGGTCCGCAAGGAGTTCGTCCTTGCGGGAGTGAATCCGGAGTCCCGGGTCCGCTTCCTCTCCCTGGAACGGATCCGCCCGTAGTCGGTGGTCCACCGCGGCCGACGCCGCAAACCGGGGGGAGTTCCTACGGACCGGGGTTGTCCGTCGGGACGGCGGGTCGAGCCCCGCCGCGACGCGATCTCGAAGACGTCGGCGCCGGAAATCCCGTCGCCAACATCCGATCGAGCAGTGCTTCGTGCTTCCGCTCGTCGGCCTCCATACTTTCCCACAGGACCGACATGATCCCGCCAAAATGCGCCCCGGGGTCGACCGGGCCCTTGGCCTCGGCCTCTCGCTCGCGAGTGATCAACCGCACGATGTCCTCCCGCTCGACGCCGGAGGCCATCGCGCGGTCGAGCCCCCGGTCGAGGTACGTCTGGATCGAGGCGACGATCTCGGCGTGCCGGAGACTGTCCGCCGCGATCTGACGGAAGACCGCCCGGGTCAGTTCGTCCCGGGACTTCTGCGCGAGGCGCATGCATTCCGCGACGGCGGACTGCTCGATCCGGATCCGGTGGTGGAGGGCGCGGGAGAGTTCCTTGGGGGTCACCCCTCCCGGTCGGAGATTCCCGGACCGCGTCGCTCGGCGAGCGCGAGTGCCGCCGACCTCCGCGAGATCGCGGGCGGTGTCCAGCAGGATCCCGAGGGACTCCGCGGAAGGTCCTCCGAGGGTGCTCAACTGCTGGGCTGCCGTCCGCGCGATCGCACGGTACCGCTCGTCGCCGACGAATGGGGCGAGAACCCCGCCGAGCCGATGGCCGGATCGGTACTGCGAAACAGCGGACGGCGCCAGACCGAGGAGCTCCGCGGTCCTCCGTTCCGCGAGGCCGAACGAGTCGACCAGCTCTCCGGCGACCATCGCCTGGGCGAGCTGCACCCACACCGCCGGGGAGGGGGGACCCTTCGCCATCGGTGCGGCAGCGGCGCGCCGACTATTAGTCTGCCCGAAGCTCCTCGCGCCGGTCGGGGGTCGGGCGGAGGCTATCCGGTCCGAGAGGAGGCGGGGCGACGAGCGAGGACGATCGACCTCAGAAAACGCACGACTGGCGCCGGTCGCGGGTCTCGGCGCAGTTGGTGTTCGAGCGCGCTGCCGACGACGACCCCGTCGGCTCCGCTCGAGAGCGCCCGTTCGGCACTCGCACGGTCCCGCACCCCGAACCCGATCAGCACGGGCAGGTCGGGGTTTGCCTCGTGGGCACTCGCGACGGACGGCCGGAGATCGACGGTCGCCCCCTGCGCCGCGCCGCCGGTCGTACCGTAGTGACCCACCAGGTACAGGAAGCCGCGCGACGATCGAGCAATCCGCGCGACGCGCGCGGTCGAAATCCCCGGCGCCGCGAGGAGAATCGCGGCGACCCCCACGTGCCGAGACGCTCGCTGGAACGGGCGGGCCTCCTCGAACGATAGGTCCGGCACGATCAGCCCCGTGGCCCCGGCGGCGGCGAGGTCGCCGACCGCTTCCTCCAGTCCCCGGTGCACCAGCGGGTTCGAGTAGGTCATCACCGCGGTCGGCAGAAGAGGACTCGCGACGCGCAGGGCCCGGAGCAGATCGTTCCACGATGTCCCGTCACGGAGCGCGCGCTCGTGGGCGCCCCCGAGCACCGGACCGTCCGCGATCGGATCGGAGAAGGGGAATCCGAGTTCGAGGGCCGTCGCGCCGGCCTCCCGGAGCGCCCGGACGGTAGTTTCGAGCCGTCGCCGTCGCGCTCGGTCGACCATGAGATACGGGACCACGATCGGCGCTCCCGCCGACCGGGCGTCCCGAAGGGCGCTAGCGAGCCGCACGCGCCACGACCTCCAGGTCCTTGTCCCCCCGGCCGGACAACGTCACGACGACGCGATGTCGCTTCGGCCGTCGACGCGCCTCGCGCACGGCGGCGAAGACCGCGTGGGACGGTTCGAGCGCCGGAAGGATCCCCTCGTCTTGCGCGAGCCAGTGGAAGGCGGCCAGCGCCTCGGCGTCGTGAACGGCGATGTACCGGGCCCGGCCGCTCTCCTTGAGCGCGGCGTGTTCGGGGCCGACGCCGGCGTAATCGAGACCGGCGGAGACGCTCTCGGTACTCGCCACCTGACCCTCCCGGTCCTGGAGGAGATAGGAGAAGCTCCCGTGGAGGACCCCCGGAGAGCCGAAGGTTAGGGAGGCGGCGCCCGTGGGGTGGCCCCGAGGTCCTCCGGCTTCTACGCCCAGGAGCTCCACGGAGGAACTGCGGAGGGGGTGGAAAGTACCGATCGCATTCGACCCACCCCCCACGCACGCGACCGCAAGGTCGGGCAACCGGCCGAAGGAGCGGAGGGACTGTCGGCGGATCTCCTGACCGATCACGCTCTGAAAGTCGGCGACGATCGTCGGGAACGGATGCGGCCCGACCACCGAGCCGAGGAGATAGTGCGTAGTCCGAACGTTCTCGATCCAGTCCCGGAGCGCGCAGTTGATCGCGTCCTTGAGCGTTCGGCTACCGCTGCGAACGGGGATCACCTTCGCCCCGAGGAGCCTCATCCGCTCGACGTTGGGCCGTTGGCGGACCATGTCGACCGTTCCCATGTATACCTCGGTCTCCAGCCCGAGCGCGGCTCCGATCATCGCCGTGGCGACCCCATGTTGGCCCGCCCCGGTTTCGGCGATCAAGCGGGGCTTCCGCATCCGAACGGCGAGGAGACCCTGACCGAGCGCGTTGTTGAACTTGTGGGCCCCGCCGTGGAGAAGGTCCTCTCGCTTGAGCCAGATCTCGGCGCCCCGCCCTCGACGCGTGAGATTCCGCGCGAAGTAGAGTGGGGTGGGACGTCCGCCAAGGGTCGTTTGGAGCCGACGCAGTTCGGCCCGGAATTTCGGATCCCGTCGAGCCGAACGCCAGGACGCCTCGAGTTCTTCGAGCGCGGGAACCAGCGTCTCGGGAACGTAGGCGCCGCCGAAGCGGCCGAACCGTCTAGGCATGAGTCGACTCGTACTCGGTGACCGCCGCGACAAAACCCCGCATCTTCTCGATGTCCTTCACGCCCGGGGCGCTCTCGATCCCGGAGGAGACGTCGAGCCCCCACGGTCGGACGGTGTCGAGCGCATCTCTCACGTTCTCGGCATTCAGGCCCCCGGCCAGCACGAATTTTCGTCCGGGGTGCGCGTCGACGATCTTCGCACAGACCTCCCAGTCCGGCCGGACCCCGCTTCCACCGGGGAGCGGCTGGCCGGCCACGTCGAGATGGATGCGGGGGTAGTCTTCCGCCGGCGGCACGGTCGGTTCCGGCAGGTTTCCCCCCGGGGGCCCTACGGGGATCGAGGGTACCAGGTGGTGCACCTCCAGAAACTCGAGTCCCGCGGGAACGGTCCCGTACACCTGGATCCGGTCGACGCCGACCTCCTCGAAGAGGCGGTGGACCAGCTCCGCCGTGGGATTCACCACGACCGCCCACGCCTCGGCCTCGGTCGGTACGAGTTCGATCAGAGCGGCGACCTCTTCGATCGGGATCGTTCGGGGGGACCCCGCGACCTCGACGACGAATCCCGCCGCTCCCCCCGCAGGGACCTCCCGAACGGCGGCTTCGTCCTTCAATCCACAGAATTTGACGAACGTCCTCATTGTGCACCTCCCGGCACCGGTCGGCGGAGGGAGCGGACGAGCCGCGCCGGGTCGGTCGCCCGAGCCACCGCGCTCCCTACGAGGATACCGTCGACGCCCAACTCCCAGAATCGGCGAGCGTCCGACGGCCCGGCCACCCCACTCAGCCCCAGGAGGGGCCGGCGGCCGCCGGCGGCGCGGATCGTCGCCGCCGCGACGGCGGGCTCCATTCGAAGCGTATCCAGGTCGCGGACGTTGACTCCGTACACGTCCGCGGCCACGTTCGCGACCCGACTTAATTCTGACCTCTCGTGAAACTCGAGCAAGACTTCGAGACTTCGTTCGTGGGCGAGGCGTCCCAGCTCCGCGAGGGGGGTGGTCAAGAGGCCCTCGGTTTCGAGGCGAGCGATCAGGAGGATCGCGCTCGCGCCCGCCCGGTCCGCAGCTTCGATCTGGACCGGGTCGACGACAAAATCCTTGAACAGCACGGGGAGATCGGTCCGAGTGACGAGCGCGGCGACATCGTCGGGGGACCCGCCAAAACGGGGCTCGGTCGCGATGCACGAGTAGGCGGACGGCCCGCTCGGCGCGGTCTCGCGGACGAAGTCGGCCACCGATCTCGTCGGCAAGGCAGGGAGCTCGGCCCCGGGGGAGGCCCGCTTGAATTCCACGAGGAGCGCCCCGTTGGCCCCCGCGGACTCTACCGCCTGTCTCAGACTGGGGTGGGATTTCGGTGCGGCCCGAGGTTCGAGCCCGGAAGCGTACGTCGGGCGAGCGATCGACTCGCGCGTTTCGCGGACGACCTCCGCCAAGAACCCCACGGTCATGACTCCTGGGTCTTCGGGAACTGGGCGGCGAGGGTTCGAAGCTGCCCGAGCAACGCCTCGGCGGCACCTTGGTCCAAGGCCTCCCGGGCCCGGTCGACCCCGGTAGTGAGGTTGGGTACCGCCCCGGCTACCCAGAGGGCCGCGCCGCTCGTGAGGAGCACCGAGCCGCGACGAGCTCCCCCGCCGCCGGCGAGCAACCGCTCCGCCTCGTCGGCGGCGGCCGGTGGGGCGAGAGGGGTCCAGGGGCCGCGACGGTCGTCGGAGGGAAGATACATCGCCGGGTGGATACGCCATTGACGAGTCCTGGGGCCATTCCAGACCACCGCCGTGGTGGTCGCTCGCGGTGAGAACTCGTCGCATCCGTCATCCGAGGTCATCGCAGCGCCCCGAGGCACGCCAAGGGCCCGCAGGATCGCTGCGGTGGTCTTCGCCGTCGCGGCATCGATGGTCCCGGTAACTTGACAGCCCAGGCGAGCCGGGTTCGACAGCGGTCCGAGCCGATTGAAGATCGTCGGGATCCCGAGCCGGCGACGAATCGGACCGACCGCGGCCGTGGCTGGATGAAAGAGCGGGGCGTGCAGGAACGCAATGCCGAGCTTCCGGTAGCTCGCCCGGGCGAATGGGATCGACGTAAGGACCGGTAGTCCGAGAGCCGAGAGGAGGTCACTCGACCCGCAAACGCCCCGGCTCCGGTTCCCGTGTTTCACGACGCGCAGTCCGGCAGAGCGAGCGACGAATGCACTGACGGTCGAGACGTTGTAGGAAGGGGTGACCGCGCCCCCGGACCCGCACAGGTCGACCGCCCGATCCCTTGCCGGAATTGGAAACGGGACCGCACGTCGGCGCATCTCCCGCGCGAACTCGATCAATTCCGCGGGCGGGTTCCCTCGAGCGGAGAGCGCGACGAGGATCGCTCCCCGCTCCGCGTCTTCGGAATCTCTGGCGGTCAGCGCGTCGAAAGTTGCACGCACGTCCTCGGGTCCCAAGGCCCGCGGGTCGAGCAGGCGTGCGAGTACACCGGCACTCACCGACGTGCCTCCCGGAGAAAGTTTCGCAAGAGCGTCGGACCGTCCGGCGAGAGGTACGACTCAGGGTGGAACTGCACCGACTCGACCGCGCGACCCCGAAATCGGAGGGCCATGACCACTCCCTCGTCGCTGCGAGCGGAGACCTCCATGGCGGGCGGGACCGAGGCCGGGTCCACCACGAGCGAGTGGTATCGCGCGACCTGAGTGGGCGTCGGAATGCCGGTGAAGATCCCTCGACCGTCATGGGAGACTAGGCTCGTCTCCCCGTGCACCGGAGACTCTGCGCGGACGACCTGAGCCCCGTAGTAGTCGGCGATCAGCTGGTGACCCAAGCATATTCCGAGGAACGGCCGCTCGGTCTCCCAGCGCCGCAGGAGAGCTCGTGCGAGTCCGGTCATCCGCCGATCTCGGGGGTGCCCGGGACCCGGGGAGAGCACGATAGCGTCCGGGTCGAATCGCATGGCTTCGCGCGGGTGGGAAGTTGCGCGAAGGAGACGTACCTCCGCCCCATCGCTCGCGAGCGCTTGCTCCACGTTGTGAACGAACGAGTCCTCATGGTCGACGAGGAGCACCTTCACGGAAGTCCTCCCACGAGCGTCGCCTCGACTTGGGCGAGTTTGGCCAGCGTTTCGTCGTATTCCCGGCGCGGCTCGGAGCGGTGGACGATTCCCGCGCCCGCGGCGGTGTAGAGCCGCTGCCCGGCAGCAAAGGCGGTTCGGATCCCGAGGGCCCAATCGGCGCGCCCGTGACGCTCGAGGAGGCCGACCGTACCGGCGTACGGCCCGCGCCATGAAGCTTCCTCGCGGCGCAGGAGCTCCGTCGCCCGGATCTTTGGTGCACCCGAGACCGTACCGGCCGGGAATGCAGCCGAAAGCACCTGCCACGGACCGACGCCGGGTCGGAGTTTGGCGCCGACGTGGGTTACGAGGTGATCGAGGCGGGCGAAACGCTCGAGTCGCTCCACCGCCAGCAGCCGAACGGACCCCGGTCGCGCGACCGATCCGAGGTCGTTGCGAGCGAGGTCGACGAGCATGCGATGCTCGGCCAATTCCTTGGGGTCAAGTGCGAGCGGGACCCGGCCGGCGGTTCGAGGTCCCCGGGGGATCGTACCCGCGATCGGGTTCAGGAAAGCCCGGTCGCCCGCGATTTCAACGACCGATTCCGGGGTCGCTCCGACGATCTCGTGCGGACCCATTCGCAGGTAGTAGAAGAACGCGTACCGCTCGGACGCGCGCAGTCGCCCCGCGCGGGCCAGCAGGTCGTCCGGACGCCTCCACTCGCGTCGGTGCGCGAGGACGACCTGGTAGGCCTCCCCGTTTCGAATCTCCTCCACGAGACGACGGACCGACCGCTCGTACACTGGACGGGGGAGCGAGTCCCGCAGCGGCCGCCCGGGGTGGCGAGCGATCCCCGAAGCACGCCGCAAGCGTCGAGGGGGGACTCGGGAGCGGTTCGGCCGGTCGATGAGGGCGAACTCCCCGATCGGGAAAGGGTCCGCGGTCGGAAACCGCCGCAGACACGGCTCGAACAGGCCCACTGCGTCGAATCCGAGGAAACCGATGGCGGCGCGATCGGTCCCTCCCCGCAGGAATCGCTCGACGTACCGTGCCTCCGACGACCACTGCGTTCGAGCGGTTACGGTGCGGACCTCGGCTGCTGAGAGGAACGAGACCGCCCGCCCGGTGCGGTCCCCACCGCGCGGCGCGACTTCGAAGTATCCGGCGACCTCTCGACCCTCCGCCGTGCGCTCGAACGCGGCCCAGGGATCCGTCATGGGTCCCCCTCGGTCACGAGCGCGCGATGGAGGAGACGCAGAACCCGGGAACCTTGGGCGAGCGGGACGGCGACCGAAAGCGCGCGCGGGGTAGCGCTGAATCCCTCCGCCCCTCGGACCGCGCTCGACGGGACGCGGTCGAGATCATCGAGGATACCGTCACCGATCGCAGTGACGATCGCGACGCGATACGGACCGTCGAGCATCGCGGCGGCCTCGCGGGTCACGGGCGCCAGCGCGCGAATCGCCGGCACAACCTGGTCCGGAGCGAGGACCAAGCACAGCAACGCCGACGAGGTGTACAATTGGACGAGGTTAACGCGGGCCGCCGAGAGTCGTTGGGAGACTTCCGCGACGATGCCGGGACGCTGACGACCCCCGGGAACCCGGAGTCGCAGCAGGCGCAGCGGTCGCAGTATCGTGAGCGCGCGGTTGCGTCGCCCTGCCCGAGGTGGGGCGATCGTCGTCACGATGGCCGGGTCTTCGAGGGAACGCACCCGAAGGGTGATCCCGTGGGCCCGCGCCGGTTCTATCGTCAGTGGGTGAAGCACCCGCGCGCCGAACTGCGCGAGCTCCTCTGCCTCTTCGTACGAAAGCTCCGGTATCGGTCGGGCGTCCGGGACCTCGTGAGGGTCGGCCGAGAGGACCGCGACATGCCGTTTGACGAGCTCGACGCGGGAGGCCCCAAGCAGTGCGGCGATCCCGGCGGCCGCGTAGTCGGAACCGCCGCGTCCGAGGGTCGCGACCCGGCCCTCGAGGCTTCGTCCAAAGTATCCGGTGACGATCGGCACCTGACCGGCGGAGAGGATCCGCCCGAGTCCGCGACGCACCGCCGCGCCCGAACGGTCGAAGAGGATGCACGACGCGCCGTACGCGTTATCGGTGATCAACCCCAGATGATCCGCCTCGACGGGCACGACCGGAAGGTCCTGCTCCCGGAGCCGCGAAGTGAGCCAGTGTACGGCGAGGCGTTCCCCCTGACTCAGGACCCGGTCACTGAGTGCGGCATCGCGCCCCGGTGTTTCCTCGACCAACCGAAGGAGACGGTCGAGTCGCTCGAGGTGACGGCGACCCGCCGGAGGCAGTCCGGGATGGCGGCGACGTACCTCCTCAAGGACGCGACGGTGGGTGGTGCGCGACCGCGGGTGGGAAAGGGCTCCGGCCAGAAGGTCCGTCACGCCCTCGCGGGCCGACGACACGACCACGACCGGTACTCCCTCCCCGAGAACCGAGATGATCTCTCGTCCGACCCGCGCCGGGTCTTCGAGTGAGGCCCCACCGAACTTGATCACGACCGGAGCGCGATGTTTTTTCACGGTCCCGGAGCCCTCCCCGAAGGGAGCAGTCCCTCGTCCAGTGCCAGCTCAGCGTTAAGGACCGACGCACCAGCCCCTCCGCGGATCGCGTTGTGCGAGAGGAGGAAGAAGCGGAGATACGGTGGGTCCCACCGGATGCGCCCGATCACCGCGGCCATTCCCCGGGCGCGCACGGGGCTGCCGGCCCATCGGTCGCGGATCGGTTGGGGCCGGTCCGGTTCCGATCGGAGCTCGACCGGCGGATGGGGCGCGCTGGGGAGCGAGCGACCCGCGAGCGGGTCGAAGGTGCGGATCGCTCCTTCGATTTCGGCGCGAGTCGGGCGACGCGTCGCCTCGAGGGTGACGGCCTCCAGGTGCCCCTCGCGCGTCGCCACTCGTGCGCAATGCACCACGAACGGTGTGGAGAGCGGAGCGATGCGGGGTCCGTGCCGGGCCCCGAGCAGACGTGCCGACTCGCGGGCGACCTTCTCCTCCTCCTCTTGCACGAACGGGACAACGTTGTCGGTGATCGCGAGTGACGGGACACCGGGGTAACCCGCACCCGAGAGGGACTGGTAGGTGCTCACGTGCACGGCCCGAGGGCGGAGGAGCGGTACGAGCGGTGCGAGGCCAAGGACGAGGCCGGTCGCCGAGCAGTTGGGATTGGTCACGAGGAGCCCGGTCCCGCGGGGGCGCGCTTCGGTGATCCGGAGATGGTCGGCGTTGACCTCCGGAACGAGGAGAGGTACGCGGGGATCCATTCGGTGGTCCGCTGCGTTCGAGAACACGGAGATCCCCTGGCGGACGATCTCTGTCTCGATCGGGCCGGCCGTTCCGGAGGGGAGCGCGGAGAACGCAACCTGAACCCCCGCACGGCGGAGGAGCGCCGGTGTGATGCGTTCGAGCCGCCGGTCGGCAAGGACGGGCGGCGGAGCCTCGGCGAGCTGCCACACCGCGTCCAACGTTTTTCGGTACGACCGTACGCCCGCCCCCAGCGCGATGAGATCGAAGGAAGGGTGGTCGGCCAACAGCCGAGCGAAGTGTTGACCGATGTAGCCGCTCGCCCCGAGAATCGCGCACGGGATCTTCTCCGCGGTCACGGAACGTACCCTCCCTGAAACGCGAGGTCCGTCAGGGCCATCGCGGTGACCGACTCGAGCACGACCACCGCCCGGGGCACAATGCAGGGGTCATGCCGGCCCGTGATGACGAGGGTCTGATTCGTTCGGTCGGCGAGGTTCACGGTCCGCTGAGGGCGAGGGATGGACGAAGTCGGCTTCACTACGGCCCGGAAGACGACTGGCATCCCGGTGGCGAGCCCACCGAGGATCCCCCCCGCGTGGTTCGTTTCGGTTCGCACTTTACCTTCCAGCCAAACGAACGAGTCGTTGTGTTCGCTCCCCCGCATCCGAGCCGCACGGAAACCGGCCCCGAATTCGATCCCCTTTACTGCCGGGACCGAGAACACGGCGTGCGCGATCGTGCTTTCGATCGAGTCAAAGAACGGCTCTCCCAAGCCGACCGGCACTCCGTCGGCCCGGACCTCCACGACGCCGCCCAGGCTGTCCCCGTCGCGTCGGGCTTGGGCGATCGCTTCTTCCATCCGGGGCGCGGCCTCCGGGTCCGGGGTCCCGACCTCGTTGCGTTCGGACCGTTCCCGTAGGTTGGGGATGTCCAGCCCCTCCGGGATATCCGCATCGACCGGCCCGACGGACCGGGTATATCCGACCAGGTCAATGCCGTGGGTGCCGAGCATCTGTCGCCCGATGGACCCGGCGATCACGAGGCCCACCGTCATTCGTCCGGAGAAGATCCCGCCGCCCGAGAGGTCGGCGTCCGCGCCGTAGCGGATCCGAGCGGGGTAGTCCGCGTGACCGGGCCGAGGCGTATCGTGCATCCGGTCGTACGGTTCGCGCCGAACGTCCTCGTTGGCGACATGCGCGCGGAACGAGGAGCCGTCGGCTCGCCCGTCGACCCATCCGGAGTCCACGACCAGCCGATCCTCTTCTTGGCGCTTTGTCGCGAGTCGGCGGCCGACCGGTCGACGACGATCGAGTTGACCTTGGATCTGCGCGAGGTCGACGGGAGTGCCGGGGGGGATCCCGTCGATCGAAACTCCCACCTCCGGACCGTGGCTCGACCCGAAAATCGTAGCCCGGAACCGTTCTCCATAGTGCATCATCGGTTCGACCTCCGGCGGAGCGAATCCAGCGCTCGCCAAAACTCGGGGTACGACTTGGCGACCGCGCTCGCGTCCTCGATGGTGGAGGGGCGATCTCCCGCGAGGGCGGCCACCCCGGCGCTCATCACGATCCGATGATCGTCGAGACCCCGCAGGCCGAAGCCCCGAGGATGCGCCGTCCCTCGAATGGTGAGCCCACCCCGCTCGGTCCGAACCTCCGCGCCCATCGCCCGGGCCAGGAGGCGGGTCCCGAGCTGCCGGTTCGATTCCTTGTGCACGACCTGGGGCGCCCCCTCCAGTCGACTCCGACCGGGGATCGTCGCGGCGAGCACTCCCGCGAGAGGATACAGGTCCGGCGAACCCGTCAAGTCGACCGTGAACCGGCGCAGGTTCCCGCCGTCGACCGTCGCCCCGTCCGATTGCTGATGGACCTCCGCTCCCGCGGAACGAAGAAGATCGAGGATCGTAAGGTCGGCTTGGGGCCATTTCGTGGATACACCCGTGACCCGGACTTTTCCTCCGGTGACCCCCCCCGCGGCCCAAAAGTACGCCGCGGAGGATGCGTCGCCCGGTACTCGCATCCCGGCGCGCCGGTAATTCTGGGAGCCGGGGATCGAGAATCGCCGTCCGCGCCGATTCACCCGAACCCGGTGGTATCGGATCACTGCGAGGGTCGCCGCGATGTATGGCTCGGAGACGATCGGGCCGACGAGCTCAAGCGAAGAATCCCCGGGAACGGTGGGTAGGGTCAAGAGGAGGGCCGAGGCGAACTGGGAGCTGAGGGACGCCCGGAGGCGAACCGCGCCCCCGTGCAGGGGTCCGCGTACGGTCACCGGAAGTTCCCCCAACCCCGACGGTCGCTCGCAGGTGGCGCCGAGCGACTTCAGCGCGCGCAACAGTTCCGCCATCGGTCGGTGGGGGAGACGGCCCCGGCCCCGCAGGCGGACGGGGCGGGTCGACCGGCCAGCGAGCGCGGCGACGAATCGCAGGGTCGTTCCCGACTCGCCACAATCGATCGACGCGAGGCGCCGCGAATGGACGGGAGAGGAGGTGACGGTCCATCGACGGGGTGAGAACCGTACGAGGGACCCGAGCGGTCGGAGGGCGTGCGCCGTGGCCCGGGTGTCGTCGGCATCGAGGGGGTTCTCAACGGTGTATCGGTGTTCGGCGAGGTGTCCCGCGACGAGGGCCCGATGGGTGTAGCTCTTCGATGGAGGGGCCCGAATGGTTCCGGCGACTCGGCCCGGACTGATACGGACAGCGCTCACCGAGTCTCACCCCCGTGGTCCGCTCGAACTGAGGAGAACGCGACGGTCCTCCGGTCTCCCGGAGCGTCTTCAAACGCCCGCGCGACCTCGCGGAGCTGCTCTCGAGGGGCGACCGCGGCGAGGGTCGGGCCCAGTCCGCACACTCCGCTTGCGATGGCGCCCCGTGTCCGAAGATTGGCGCGAAGCGCGTCGTAATCATAGCGGAGCACCCGCTCCACGAGGCGAGTGTTTTCTCGCATCGCCGCCGGCCAATCCCCGCCGAGTGCCGCGTCGACCGCAACCTGACTCTGGGACGCTTCCGCCCGGAAGGCCGAAGCCCATTCCGGCGACGGCCGGTGGGTGTAGTTAGGGATGTACAGAACCACGCCGAGACCGGGGTCGGTCGGATACGTCATGAGGAGTTCCCCTCGGCGATTGTCGGTGACGACCACCCCCGCCGATAGCCCGGCGAGAGCGTCGTCGAGGGCCCCCGTGGCACTCAGGCCCACCGCTTGGGAGATCACGGCGGACATTCGGGCTATTTCGACGGGTTCGACCGAGACGTCTGTGGCCCGGGCGACGGCAAGGACCACGGCGGAGCTCACCGCGCTCGAGCTCTTGAGTCCCCGCGCCGCGGGAATGTCGGTCCGCAACGTCAGTTCGCCCGAACCCGAGCTCCCCGGCGCGAACCGACGGAGCGCCTCGGTCAGCGCAGAGATCACGAGGGGCGTCCGGACCTCCTCGGGAACTCGGACGTCCCATTTCCCGTGGGACCCCGCAGGATGCAGCTCGACCTCGGCACGAGCTCGGAGGTCGACTCCAACCGCGGAACCGATGCCGGTCGGCAGAGCATTGACGATCGTGATCGCCGCCGTCGTTTCGCCGACTCCCCTCACGGACCCTCCGAGATCGTCGCCTTGAGCTCCTCGGGAGCCGGCTCGGAGCCCCACCATATGGCGAAGCTCGCGGCGGCTTGATAGACGAGCAGGCGCCAGCCGTCCTCGTACCGACCCCCCACATGCTCGATGGCCTCTTGGATGGCCGAGTCCTTCGCCGAGTAGACCCAATCGAGGACTTGGGTTCGGGGTCCGAGAAGTTGGGCGAGCGGGACATCGAGGGGCCCGGCGCCGTCTCGCCCCACGCTGGTCGCATGGACGACCAGGGAAAACGGACGAACATCGGCCGCCATGAGGTGGGTCGCTCCCAAGCGCCGAGCAAGCGCCTCGGCCCGTTCGAGGTTGCGCGCGACGACGTACGCGGGGACGTTTAGTCCCCGAGCGGCGGCGAGGGTCGCCGCCGCCGCCCCGCCGGCCCCCACGACGACCAATTCCTTCCCGTTCCATATCCCCGCGCGACGGTATTCGTCGAGCCGCCGAAGGATGGCGACGAGGTCGGTGTTCTCCGCTTCGACTTCATCGTGACGCAACGAGAGGCAGTTGGCGGCGCCGCAGAGTCGCGCCCCCGGACTAACGCGGGTTGCGGCCTCCAGCGCGGCGGTCTTCCATGGGTGGGTGACGTTCAGGCCGACGAACCGGCCGTCGGCCAGGGGGCCGAGCGATTCCACGAACTCGGACTCCGAGGCGATGTCAAGCGAGACGTAGAGGCCCGGGATTCCGGCGGAGTCCATCCAACGCGAATGCAGGTACGGGCTTCGCGAATGGTCCACGGGATGCCCTATCACCGCGAAGAGCGGCGCGTCGAGATTCCCAGAGAAGAATCGTCGCAACCGATTCCCGGGGAGCTGGCTTGCTTCGACCCGAAGTCGAGCGCCGATTCCCTTGGTCTCGGGAAGGCTTGCGTAGACGAGCGGAAAGCGGAACCGCCGCGACCACGCTCGAAGAAGCGCCCCGGAGGGTCCGGTAGTTAGCACGACCGTTGGGGTCGCCCTCGCCGCCTCGAGAACGGGTAGGATCTCTTTGAGAAGGGTGCCCACGCTCGCCGGGATCACCACCTTTCGAATCGACCCGGGCGCGGACGGGCCGTTCACGCACCGGACCACATCGGCGGGCGAAGTTCCCTCAGGAAGGTGCGTCGAGAGTATTCGGCCCGGCGCGCCGTGCCGATCCAATCGGTCGATGGTAGGCCCGTCCCGTGTTTCCTCGAGGTCGATCCATCGGAACGGCAGTCGGGCCAGTGCCTCGAGGTTCGCCCCGCGTTCCTCGGGCGCGTCGGGTCCCTCTCCGCCCTCGGCCCGCGATCGAAGCGTGGCGACGAGGGGCAGCGGAGTCGGAAACAGCTCGTGAGCCCGGGCGCGGTCCGCCATCGTCCAGCGATCCAGTCGGATCTCGGCAAGGTCGGCACCCCCCTGCCGGGCGAGCTCGGCTTCGGCCCGTGTCTCGCTCACCGTGCGACCGGGAAGAGTCACGGTGATGAGCGGGAGGTCGGCGATCATCTCTCCTCGATGGTCTCCTCGACCGCCTGGCCCAAGTGACGGGCGGCAGGAAGTCGCACGGCGTAAGCGATGAGCCCGGGCGCGGCGTCGGTCGTGGCCACCCTCCCCGTCTCCGTCGAGAGGCGAACGGTTTCCGCTTCCTGGAGGAAAACGGTCCTCGGGGTCTCGTGATCGTCCGCAGTGATCAGTACCAGGGGACGGCGTTCGATCTTGATTCGGCCCACCCGCGCGGACCGCACTCCCCCCTCCGGCTGCGCCACGAGTACCGCGTCCCCGGGACTCAGCTCCGAAAGGTATCGAGTCGAGCCGTCGGCCATGAGTACGTACGAGTGCGGCGCGCCGGCGTTCACGCGGAACGCTCGCGGGCGGCTGAACGTAGATCCGACCGCCTCGCTCGCGACGTGGAAGAGGAACGCCGCGGCGCTGCCGACCAGGAGACCATCCTCTGGCGCCAGCAGCGAGGTAGTGTCCACGAGGACTCGGTGCCCGACACCGGCCGGGCGGACCGCCGAGATTCGTGCCCGGGTCCACTCCAGCCGCGTGGGTATCGGTCCTTCGAGGATCGACTCGAGGAGATCGACCTCCTCCGGAGCTCGGACCTCCACGAAAACGCGGTCGGCCCCATGTTCCAACGCCCCCAGGGCCCCGGGAACTTCGAGGGGTGTCCGGGCGTAGACCCACACGGCATGCCGTCGGCCCCGTGACGCGATCGCATTCTCGAGTGGGATCATCCGGTCCCCCGTCCACTCGATCGCGAGGACCCCGCCGTCGGGGATGAGGCGGGCGGCCGCCGCAAGCTCCGAGGCGTCTCCCACCGAAACGACCGGCACCCCCGCTTCGGGGAGCGTCGCCCCGAAGAGCCGGTCGCCGCGTCGGACGACTACCTCTTCCTCCGGGCGTCCCTCGATCGCGTCCGTCGTCGCATCGTGGAACCGTTGAAAGCCTCGATGTCGCGCCCGTTCTAGGATCGCCGCCCGTAGCGCCGGCTCCGCGGACGGGAGTGCAATCGTCACCCGGTCCCGAGTCACGTTCCGAGGTCCGACCCTCCGTGGAGTAGGGACGCGATGCGGCGAGCCAGCGCGCCGACCGGCGGCCGCTGGAATAAGTTCCGCCCTATGCAGATCCCGGCCCCGCCGGAACGGAGACTTTCCTCGATGATCCTGAGGATCGACGCCTCGTCGTCCATTCGAACCCCCCCGCCGATGAGCACCGGCACCGGAGTGGTCCGGCAAAGTTTGGCGAACTCCTCGGCAGAACCCGGGTAGCTGGTCTTCACGATGTCGGCGCCGAGGTCCGCGGCGGCGCGAGCCGCGTGCCGGAGGTCGTCCGGGGTTCCCCCGTCGGCCTTTTTCACATACGCCATGCAGAGCAACGGAAGGCCGAGCTGGCCGCACTGGTCGGCCGCGGTCCCCAGATCCGTCAGCATGTTGCCTTCCTCCGCGACACCAAAGTTCACCTGAACCGAGAGCACGTCGGCTCCGAGGGCCACTGCCTCGGCAGCCGTCCCGACGAGCCGCTTGTGATGCGAGGTCGGCCCCAGGCTCGTCGATGCGGAGACGTGAATCCCCAGCAGGGTTCTTGGAGCCAACACCGGAGCGAGCTCGCGCGCCGCGCCTTTCGATACGATCAGGAGGTCCGCGCCCCCTTCCTGCAACTCCCGCGCCAGCGGAGCCAACTCCTCGAGGCCGTCGATCGGCCCCATCGACACCGCGTGGTCGAGCGGGACCGAGAACAGTCTTCGCCTCGGGTCGGGAAACAGTCGCCGCAGTCGGATCGTCTTTCCGTACATCGGTTTTTCCTCCTTCGTTTGTTTTCGAAGGGAGACCACCGAAAGGGAGCGGCCCGTTATCGTGCGGGGCACGTCGGGGCGGCGCCCTCCCGGCGCCTCCCGTTCACCAGAGCCAGACCGCGGCAGCCCGGAGGCCCGTCCGCGTAGCGCAGAGTCGGACGGTTCGGCCCGCCATCTTCCGTCGGAACCGGTCCCCCTCTATTTATGCTTGCCCGAGGCCGCACCGTGATCTGCCTCCGCCAGCACCCCATCCACGAGCAGGGCGTGGATGGAGAAGCCGCGGAGCATCTGGTCCCACATCTGCTTACGGACTTCGGGGGAGTTCGCGAAACCGGCGACGATCTGACCGATCCACTCGCTGTGTTCGACATCCGCGGTCACGTGGAGGTTATAGTACTCGAGATGCGCCTCGTCCACCCCGTAGTGGGTGCGGAAGGCGGGCAGGAGTCGCGCGCAGAGGTCGACGTTCGGCGGCTCTGAGGAGCCCGCGGCGGAGACGTAGAACGAGTTGATGCGATTCGTGTAGAGGAAGTCGTCAATCGCGACCATCGTGCTGGGCAAGAGGGGGGCCGACTGCACCTCGGAGCGCTCGACTCCCAGGCCCTCACAAAATCGTAGCCACAGCTCCGGGTGGCCGGGGGCCTTCCCCTTCGGGTCACCCGCCTCCTCGACCAGCTGGTCGAGGATCATTCGACGGTACCGGTCGTTGGTCGGCTCCCATGAGCAGTTGGCGAACCGCTCGGCCATGGCGATCGGAACCGAGGCCAACCACGGGTAGAACTGCTTCACCCACGCCTGGACGACCGGCTTCGGGACTTCTCCTTTTTCCAGGCGGGCGAAGAACGGGTGGGTCTTGAACGGATGGTTCGCCATCTTGTAATTCGTGAGCTCGTCGCGGAACCGTTCTCCCTCGAACCGGACCCAGGGCGCTTCCGTCATGGCCCCCCGACCCCCCGTCGGCTATTTGGGGCTCGAGGTTCTCCCCTGAACCTCGCTGTTTATCGCGCGCGGGCCGGCTCGGAGCCGATGCCCGATGAGAGTTCTCCGGCGACGGTCCCACCGTTCGGACCCCTCGCCGGGGTCCGAGTGCTCGATTCCGCGCGGTTCGTCGCGGGGCCGTGGGCCGCGACGTACCTCGGCGAATTCGGAGCGCGGGTCATTCACGTGGAGGGTCCGCCGTTCGGGCCCCCGTACGCCGACGCGACGCGTTCGCTGCGACCGCTCCTCCCCGGCGGCTCGCCCGGAGACGAGGTCTCGGAGTCGTGGGTACAGTACTCCCGGAACAAGCTCTCGGTCGGCGTCGATCTGCGTGCCCCGGAGGGGAGGGCGGTGTTCCTCGATCTCGCCCGATCGTCGGACATCTGGATCGAGTCGTCGCGTCCCGGGACCTACGAAAAGCTCGGGCTTTCGGACCGAGATGTGTGGGGCGCGAACCCTCGCTTAACGATCGTCCACGTCTCGGGCCATGGGCGGACGGGCGAACCGTCCCGGGTGGTGGCGCCGTCGTACGACCTGACCGCGCAGGCGTACAGCGGGTACCTCTCCCTCCAAGGGCGGCCCGACCCGGACCCTCCGATGCGCTCCGGAACTGCCCTCAACGACACCGTCACTGGACTCGCGTCGGCGACGGCGGGCCTCATGGGCTACATCGATGCGCAACGTACCGGTAGGGGCCAGGCGATCGACGTCGCCCAGTACGAGGTATTCTTCACGCTGCTCGAAAATCTCGCCTTGGACTACTTCATGCGCGGGGTGGTCCGCGGTCGGTTCGGCACCGGCCACGCGCGGCTCCACCCCTACGACGTGCACCGGGCGGCGGACGGTTGGGTGGTCGTCGCGGCCCCCACACCCGACGCTTGGATGGCCCTGAAGACGGTCATCGGTTTCTCCGACCCCGCGTACGACGACCGGGACTTCCGTCTCTCCCATCGCGAGCCGGTCGACCGGGCCATCGCCGAGTTTTGCGCGAGCCGGAGCCGAGAGGAGTTAGAACGGATCGGGAGGGAGCACGACGTCGCAATCTCTCGTGTCTACGATATAGAAGACATCGCTCGCGACCCGCACTATCAGCGTCGGGGGATGTTGCTGGAGTGGGATGACCCCGTGGCCGGTCGAGTGAAGGGGGCCGGGGTCGCCCCCAAGTTCTCCGAGACCCCCGGCGGAGTGTGGCGGGGAGCCCCCTGGCTCGGGCAGGATAACCGTGCGGTCCTCCACGGGATCCTCGGATATTCCGACTCGAAGATCGCGGAACTCCGCGCCGCCGGGGTCATCGGAGAACATCCTCCCCGGGGGCCTCCTCCGGCCCAAGCTCCGCCCGACCGGACTGAGGAGCCGTGAGCGCCCACCTTCCTCCTCTTCCGGACGATCCGCTGGTGACGGAAGTGCGCGCGGCGGTCGCCGGCCTCGACCTCCCGAGACGGTACCGGGAACTCGACCGGAAGCCCGAGTTCCCGCGGGTGGAGTTTCGCGGTCTCGGAGCGGCGCACCTCCTGGGACTACGTACTGCGGTCCGGCTAGGCGGGCGGGGACTGCCCCTTCCGCGGGTCGGCGCCGCGCTCTTTCACCTCGCGTACGGCGGAGGGACCGCCTTCGCAAAATTGTCCTTGCAACCCGAGTTTTCGTCAGTCCTGGCGGAGCACGGGGAGGACGAGCTCGTAGACCGGTGGTTTCGACCGATGCTCCGGGGGGAGATCCTCGTGGGGAACCACCTCACGGAGCCCGCCGCGGGATCGGATGCCGCGGCGATGGAGATGACGGCGACGCGCGACGGGACGGACTACATCCTCAACGGGACCAAGAGCGAAGCCGCGTTCGCGGAGGACGCGGACGCAGCGATCGTCTACGCGAAACTCCCTTCCGACTCGCCGCACGGGGGGATCACCGCCTTCCTGGTCCCCCAAGACCTGCCCGGGGTCTCGCGGGCAGCAGGCGTCGGGGACCTCGGAGAGCGTTGGCAACGCAGAGGAACGGTGACCTACACGAACGCTCGGATCCCGTCCGAACACCGCATCGGGGCCGAGGGGGCGGGGTTCGAGTACGTCCGGGGGGAGTTGACTCGGGAGCGAGCGCTACTCGCGATGATTTACCTCGGAGTGGCACGAGCGTCCTGGGACGAGACCGTCCGGTACGTCGGCGAGCGGAGGGCCTTCGGGAAACCGCTGTCGGGCCAAGAGGCCGTTGCGTTTCCGTTGGTGGAGGACGGGGCGTCGCTGGCCGCAGCGTGGCTGTACACCGACCGAACGCTGCATCGGTTGGACGAGGGCATCCCGGCCGACGGGGACGCCGCCCTCGCGAAATGGATGGCCTGCGAGACGGCCCTCCGCGCGATCGACCACGCGATCCAGTTCCACGGCGGCCGAGGGTACTCGCAGGCTCTGCCGCACGAGCAGCGCTGGCGGGACGTTCGAAGCGGAGGCATCGCCCACGGACCCGCCGAGATCATGCACCTGGTAGCGGCGCGGGACCTTTGGCCCCGGAAATCGTCCGCCTAGTCTTTATCGGGAGCCTCCTCGCCTCCCTTCTCGAGATGGAGCTTCGGCCGAGGTCCCCTACCTGCCCGCGGATGACGGGCTCGCGGACGGCGATCCGGTACCGGAAGCTCGCGGTCGGGCTACTCGCGCTGCTGCTCATCGGCTCTGGACTCGTGTTGGCGACACCGGCTCACGGTGCTCCCAGCCCGGCGGCGGTACCGGCCGCGAGCTCTCTCACGCTGGCCGAGCTCCTCGCTGCTCCACGGGCTCCGGCTCCGTTTCCCACCGCCGACCAGCCAGTGTCCGGTTCGCGCTTGGTCGGCACTTCCGTCTCCACCCGTTCGATCCCGGTCCTCGTCACCCTCAGCCTGTCCAACCAATCTGCGCTCAACTCGGGGCTTTCCGCGCTATCCGACCCGAACTCGCCTTCCTACCATCGGTACCTCACGGCCGACCAGTTCGATGCGAGATACTCCCCCTCGGGCGCGGCCTACGCGAACGCAATCGAATACTTCGACTCGTTCGATGTCCAACAGTTCACCACCTTCGCGGACCGGATTTCGATCGCTTTCGACGTTAGTCCAACGGTCGCGGATGCGATGTTCGACACCTCCTTGCAAGAGTATTCGCTCGCGGGGGCCACCTATTTCGCCCCTTCCGCCGCTCTCGAGCTCCCCGCTCCGATCGCCGCTTCGGTCGCCCAGGTTCAGGGGTTGAGCTCGAACCCCGACCTCGACCTCTCCACCAACCTCCACCTCGGAACCTCCTCGGGTCCCGTGCAACACGGCGGACAAACGACCGTCGTTCCCGATGTGGCCGGCTACCTTCCTCCTCCGAACTACGGATCGAGTCAGGAAGAGTACGGACCCGACTTCCAGGTCGCGTACGATGAGCAGTCGCTCTTCACCGAGTACGGCTTCCCGACCAACGCGACGGTCGCCACGATCCTCTGGGCGGGCAATTACACCGGACCCGGAGCCACGACCAACGGGGAATGCGGATCGCATTCTGTGGTCGACAATGAAGGCGTGGGGCCGTTCGATCCGGCGGACGTGGACGGGTTCTTCAACGAAACCCTCCCGGCCGGCCAACCCCACTCCGAGGTCACCGCCGTTCCGATCGAGGGGGCGGTGGAGCCCGGCTGCCTGGCGTCCTGGGATACCTCGGGCGCGGTAGTCGAGAACACCCTCGATCTCGAAATGGTCGGGTCGACGGCGCCGGGGGCGCACATCTACAACGTCTACGGTACGAACGGCACCTCCGTCGATGTCGACACCGCGTTCACCACGATCCTGAACCCCGACCCCTTGTTCCCGGGGCTTGCCAACGTGTCGGTGATCAGCAACTCCTGGGGAGGGGCGGACGGGAACGACACCTCCTGGTTCACCAGCCTCGAGGAGGCGCAGATGCGCGGGATCAGCGTCCTGGCCGGATCGGGCGACTCGGACGACAGCCCGTCGAGTTCGAAGTGGACCGGCACCACCGTCGAATTCCCGTCCTCGATGGCGTACGACAGCTTCGGCGTCACCGCAGTGGGCGGCACCACGGTCACGCTCAATCCGACGTCCCTCGAGATCGAGTCCCAAGTGGTTTGGAGTGATCTCTCCTCGGCGGGAGGCCCGTACGGTTCGACCGGAGGGAACAGCACCGTCTTTGCCGAACCGTCGTGGCAACGAACGACCGAGGCCAACTCCGTCATCTTGGGGGCGGGCCGCGGAGTCCCGGACCTGGCGGGGCTCGCGAACAACACCCTACTGACCTACACCTCCGATGGCTATCAGTTTCAGGCGACGAACGCGTCGAGCGGCGGGGGGCGATTCGCGTTCGTCGCGGGGACGAGCATCGCGTCGCCGCTCACCGCGGGGCTGGTCGCCACGATCGACCATGCGCTGAATGCCTCCGGGGAACCCGCTCTCGGCTTCCTCGACCCAGTGCTCTATGCCACCGCGAACGAACAGGAAGCGGTACCCGTGCCCGCGCCGGCGGAGCCGATCGGTGCGTTCGACAGTGTGTACAACTCGGTGCTACCGACCCTTCCGTTCTACGACGTCGCGGTCGGCGGGAACGAACTGAATTCGGCGGACCCGGGATATGACCTCGCCTCGGGCTGGGGCTCGTTGGACGCCTACAACTACACGATGTACGTTCTGCTCGCCCACTCCGATGGGGTGGTCGGACGGCTCTCGGGAGTCCAGGACGAGTTCAATCTCACCGGCCTCGCGGTGACCTCGGTCGGCAGCGACTCCGGGTTCAACGCGTCGACCCAGCAGAACTTCTTCCTGGCGAACAGCCTCGGAGCGCCCGTCTACTGGATCCAGAACGTCGTTTACATCAACGGCACGCCGGGAGACTGGTCGATGAACTTCACCGGTTGGGTGGTGTGGCCGTTCTACGGGCTGTACCCGAGCGAATCGATCTACGAGTTCAACTTCCCGTTGACTGGGCTCGTCGAACCGACCCCGATCGATTTCGATTTCGAGACCCAATTGATCAACACCTCCAGCCTCACGCTGACCCCGACCGTGGTCTATACTTTCGGCGTCGCGGGCACCCCCACGCTCTACTTGCCGGTCCCCGGCGCCGCCTACATCATGGGGAGTCAGAACTACTCCTACTCCTGGAAAGGGGTCACCTATACCAACGGGCCGTATCCCGGCGGCACCTACCCGGAGGGGTTCCTCGCTCCGCAGTTCGGGCTCGTCGGCGGGCCGTCGCTCGGGGTCGGTGAGTTCGGAGCCGCGACGGCGGGAAACCTGACGGCCCGGATCGAGCCCTACGGGACGTCCCACTTCTACCCCGCCGGCACCACGACGCTGACCCTCGCCAACACGCAGACCGGCGAGCAGGCAGAGAACCTGAACTACGCGAAAACGGGCGACGACGCCTGGACGCTCGGGTATCTCTCGGGCAGCTCGACCCAAGGGATCGTCCAGTACGAGGACGCCGCCGAGGTCCCCGGATACTACACCGTCGAGTTCAATCAGTCGGGAGTCCCGGCTGGAGTCACGTGGTGGGTGAACCTCACGGGAGGCCCGGATCTGAGCGCGCTCGGTGCGACGGGACACGTTGCGACCTACCTGGGCAACGGAACGTACCCCTGGACGGCGGCGATGAGTTTCCGGCCCGGGACCGTTTCGCCTTCGAACGGGTCGCTCGTGGTCAACGGCGCGGACGCGTACGTGGACCTCACGTTCACCGTCCCGAACGACACGGTCACTTTCCAGCAGTCGGGACTCCCGTCGGGCCTCACCTGGTCCGTCAAGATCTCCGGGGTCCCGCTGCTCTCCGGCGCCGCCTACGATCAGAGCACGCGTCTCGACTATGGCGGATACTCGTTCGTGGTCAACGGACCCAACGCGACCTGGCTCGCGACTCCTCGGTCGGGAACGTTCTCGGTCGGTGCCGCACCCACCTCGATCTTGATCACGTTCTCGCTTGTAGTGTTCCCGGTCACCCTCGACCCGACCTTCTCCGGGAGCGGTCCGGTCGCCTGGTCGGTGGTGATCGGGGGCACCACGGTCAACGGAACCGGCGCCAACGAGACGGTCCGTCTCCCGAACGGAACTTACGCGTTCGAAATTCACGTCCCGCCCGGATACACTGCCAGCCCAGCTTCCGGTAACGCCAGCGTCAACGGAGAGGCGCTCGCGGTCCCGTTCCTGATCTCCGGCCACCCCAGCACCTCCTCCGGCCTCTCCTCCGAAGAGACGCTCCTATTGCTCCTCCTCGTCGTCGTCGTGGTGGTTGTCGCGATCATCGCCGTCGTCCGGCGTCGACGTTCGTCGGGTCCCCCGACCCCTCCGCCGGGGGTGTACGCGGGATCCTTCCTGCCGCCCCCTCCGACGCCCTAGGGGTAGCGCCGAGGGACCGGCCCCGCTAGCTGCCCTTGGGTCGTGCGGAACCGGCGCGGACGCGCCCGGTCTTCTCGACGCTCGCGGGCGGTTTCGGGGCGACCGGGGCGAACTGCTCCTCTTCCGTGGAGCCGTCCATCGCGAGGGTCGTCGTCAGCCCACCGGAGAGGACCTGCGCGACGTCGTCAAAGTAGCTGGCGCCGACGAACGACTGGTGCTTCACCGCCGCGTACCCTTCCGCTTCGGCTCGGAACTCCTCTTCCTGGAGTTCCGAGTACGCTGCCATTCCGCTCTGGGCATACCCTTTCGCGAGGCGGAACATCGACAGGTTCAGCGCGTGGAACCCGGCGAGGGTCACGAACTGGAACTTGTAGCCCATCTCGGCGATCGTCTCCTGAAACTCGGCGATCACGTCGGGCGCGAGCTTCTTCCTCCAATTGAAGGACGGGGAGCAGTTGTACGCCAGGAGCTTGTCCGGGTGCTCGAGGTGCACCTCGCGCGCGAACCGCTCTGCCTCGTCGAGGTCCGGGCTCGAAGTCTCGAACCAGAGGAGGTCCGCGTACGGGGCGTAGGCCAGCGAGCGGGCGATCGCCATGTCGAGCCCGCCGGTGATCTCGAAGAACCCCTCGGCCGTACGCTTCCCCGTGAGGAACGGAGCGTCCCGGGCGTCGATGTCGCTCGTGAGCAGCTTCGCGCTGAGCGCATCGGTACGCGCGACGAGGAGGGTCGGGACGCCGGCAATGTCCGCCGCCAGCCGCGCGGCCCAGAGCTTCTGGTTGAACTCGCGCGCGGGCACCAGCACCTTCCCGCCCATGTGACCGCACTTTTTCACGGAGGCGAGCTGGTCTTCGAGATGGAGCCCGGAAGTCCCCGCTTCGATGAGGGCCTTCGTGATCTCGAATACGTTCAGGGTCCCGCCGAAGCCTGCTTCCGCGTCCGCGACGATCGGCGCGTACCAATAGACGTCGTCCTTGCCGGCGGAGTGTTGCTTCTCGTCCTCGCGTCGGAAAGCGTTGTTCAGTCGTCGGACAAGGGTCGGCATCGAATCGGCCGGGTAGAGGCTCTGGTCAGGGTAGGTTTCGTCGGCGTTGTTCGCATCGGCGGCGACCTGCCATCCGCTCGCGTAGATCGCCGGCAGTCCAGCGGCCACCATCTGGACCGCCTGGGTTCCCGTCATGGCGCCGAGCGACGGCACGAACGCCTCGCTGTGCAGCATCCGCCACAGCCGCCGGGAACCAAGCTGGGCGAGCGTGTGCTCGAGGTGAATCGAGCCGCGCAGGCGCTCGACATCCTCGGGGCGGTACGGCCTCACGATACCGTGCCACCGATCCGCGGTCTTCCAGTCGGAACCCAATGGCTCGCTCATCGGTGCCCCTCGGGGAAGTCCTCCAATTCGGAGTAGGCGCGCACCGTGATAAATTCCTCTAGGTCGCGGGCCGTGACGACCCGGTCGAGAAGCAGAGCGGCCCGGTCGACGGTCGGCGAAGTCGCGAGCGGACCGAGGTCATGGCGGAGGGATTCGACCTCGTGGGCGAGGACGGCTCGGAAGAGCGTTT
The DNA here is from genome assembly GCA_049802875.1 of Thermoplasmata archaeon. GTDB lineage: Archaea > Thermoplasmatota > Thermoplasmata > Lutacidiplasmatales > UBA184 > Lutacidiplasma. The sequence continues at coordinate 68,249 of JBARNH010000024.1, forward strand.
CACCGACCGTCCCTCCGGTGTCGGTGGGGGCGTGATGGTGGATCCATTGCCAGAGCTGACATCGCGCGATTTCGACCGTCGCGGCGTCCTCCATCAGATGGTCGATCGGAACACACCCGATCCCCCGGAACCACGACTCCAGGTATCGCACCGCCACTCGGACGTCGCGCGTGACCCCCCCTTGGGTGATCGGACCCTCCGGCACCTTCACCAGGTCGGCCGCCGGGACGGGCGCCTCCCGTCGGACGAGGTCGATCTGATTCGGGCCGACCATCCCCGCATCGAAGATTGCGCGCGCGAGCGGGACGAGCCCCGGATGCGCGACCCAGGTGCCGTCGTGCCCGGCGCGGACCTCCCGTTCCTTGTCCTGCCGGACGAACGCCATCGCACGCTCGTTCGCGGCCGGGTCGTCGCGGATCGGTATCTGCGCCGCCATCCCCCCCATCGCGTGGGCGCCTCGTCGATGGCACCGCTGAACGAGGAGGCGAGAGTATGCGGTGAGAAACGGGGCGGTCATGGAGAGCGAACTGCGGTCTGGGAACACGACCCGCGGGTCGTCCCGGTACTGCTTGATGAAGCTGAACAGGTAGTCCCATCGTCCGCAGTTGAGACCGGCGGAGTGCTCGCGAAGTTCCCAGAGGATCTCGTCCATCTGGAACGCCGCCGGGAGGGTCTCGATCAAGACCGTCGCTCGGACCGTTCCCACGCGAAGGCGGAGCGCATCCTCCGCCGACCGAAGTACATCGTTCCAGAGTCTGGCCTCTCGGTAGTGCTCCATCTTCGGCAAATAGAGGTACGGCGCAGTGCCCCGCGCCACGAGCTCGCGGGCGTTGTGATGTAAGTAGAGTCCGAAATCGAAGAGGCTCGCGGAGATCGGGTGGCCGTCGACCTCGAAATGACGTTCCTCGAGGTGCCAGCCGCGGGGGCGGACCATCAGCGTCGCGGGGTGCGGGGCGAGGCGATACTCCCTCCCGTCGGGACCGACGTACTCGATACGACGGCGAACGGCGTCGAATAGGTTCCCCTGCCCGTCAATCGTCGACTCCCACATCGGGCAGTGGCTGTCCTCGAAATCCGCCATGTAGACCGAGGCGCCGGAGTTGAGGGCGTTGATCACCATCTTTCGGTCGACCGGGCCGGTGATCTCCACCCGCCGGTCCCGAAGGTCGTCCGGCGGAGGGGCGACCCTCCAGTCGTCGTCCCTCAGCCCCCGCGTCTCTTCCGGAAACTGGGGTCTCCCGCCGGAGCGGACGTGCGTCCGGAACGCCCCCCGCTCGTCGAGGGCCGCCCGGCGGCGAGTCTCGAACTGATCATGGAGGTGGAGAAGGAAATCGATCGCCTCCGATGACAGGATTTCGGTCGTCCGCGACGTCGGTGGAGCGCGCACTCGAACCCGCCGCCCCCCCCCAGGGGTCGTCGCGCCGCTGCCACCCGACGGAGCGGCCCCTCTCATCGCGACACCCGGGCCCGCCCCCGCTCGGTCGGGAGGCCTCCGCCGTCCTGCATGATGGCGCCCAAGGAACCGGCTGCGAAGGATAAGTCAACGAGTCTCGGAAGCGGTCGCCGGCCCGGGATGCCGGACCCATTCCCGAACGCGCCGGGAGGGCGCGGCCAACCGTCAGAAACCGCGGTCAGCTCTCAGGGCCCCGGCATGTCCGAACCGCCGGATTATAAGTCTTCAGGCTTGCTACTACGCGTTGTCAGACCCTCCGCCGCTCCCGATGCTGTCGATCCTCAGTCTCGGGGAGACCCGGCGGTACCTCCGGCGTTACCACGCGCGGATGATGGTTGTGTTCTTCGCATTGTTGTACGCGCTCGGCTCGATGCTTCTCGGGGGGATGCTGATCTTGGCCCGAGTGCGAGGGGGGACAACGGTGCAGGTGCTCTGGGGAAACGCCCTCGGGCAAGCCGTCTGGAACTATCCGGGTCTACTGATCGTCGCTCCGTGGGGGGTGGTCTCGCTCCCGTTCCTCGCCACCGTTTCCATGGTGCTCGTGTCCGTGGGCGTCGGCATCGGGATCACGGTCGCTCTTCTGATCGGGGTTCGGCTGGTGCGGGACCGCAAGCTCTCCGCGGCCCGTCCCGGCGCCATTGGCTCGTTGGCCGGCCTGACCCCCGCGATGATCGCCCTCGTGACGCTCGGGGCGTGCTGCTCCACGACGGCCGCGGCGACCGCGGGAGTGGGGCTCGTGGCCCAAGCGAGCGGTTCATCGCTCAACAACCTCCTGATCAACAACTGGTATCTGGATGTCTTCCAGGTCTCGGTCGTCTTCGTGGCGCTCCTCGCGCAAGAGATGCTGCTGCGCGTGTACGGGGGCGTCCTCGGCCTTGAGCCGTTGGGCATTTCCCGCGGAGACGACGCGATAGTGCCGCCGCCCGGGGGAGCCCGACTTGTCCTCGGGGGACTCCTCCGGGCCGCGTTACTCCTCGCCGGCGTCACGTGGTCGTTGGCGATGGTCGCCGAGTGGACGACCGTGTCCCCCGTGTCTGCCCCGCCCGCGCTGTGGTTCCAGTGGATCTTCCAACACCTCGCGCTGTCGATCTTGGCAATCCTCGTCGCCCTGTTCCCCGGGGCGGCCGTCTCGGGCTTCCGTCAATGGGCGCATGTCCCCCTCGGCCTCGTCCTTCGCGCGGCGCTCCTGCTGGGTGGGGTCTCATTGGCGACGTGGGTCCCTCCCGTCGTGGCGGCGGCCGGGGCTAGCGGCTTCCTCAACGAGCTCTTTGGGGTCTGGGGGCTCCCGGCCGCCTGGGGCGCCGTTGCACCGGTCTTCTCCCCCGGGATTGCCCTCTACGTGCGTTGGGGACTCCAGTATCTCTTGTTGGGAGGATTTGGCATCGTGGTGGCGCTGGCTCCCAACTGGGCGCTCAGGCCGATCCGATGGACACTCAGCCGATCGGAGACCTCGGCTCCGGCCCGCGACGCGGCCGGCGCCCTTGGGGACTTGCGTATTCACGACGGGTCCGTTACGGGCGCCCGGGGCCTGAGGCCCGATCCTCCCGCTGCCCTGCGGGGAATCCGAGATCCGTGAACGGTTACCCCCCGGCCCTCGAGAGGTTCCCGTGATCGCGGGGGTTGCACTCCTTTGGGCGATTGCCGTCGGTATGGCGTTGGTGACCGCGTTCCTTCTCAAGTGGGCCGCCGAGGCCCGGACTCCCCTGCGCGCCGCCGCGGTCGTGTTTCTGCTGCTGATGATGGTCGGGATGCTCGCCGGGGCGGCTGTCTACTACCTTCACCCGAGCACCACGAGCCTGGTCGAGGGCTTCTGGGTCGCGAGCGCCTTGATGTCGGTCAGCGTCGTGACGGTGTTCATCGCGTTCCTTGAGGAAGCCCGTCTTCGCATCACCGCGGGGGAGCAGTTCACGCCCCCTCCGCTCCGCTCGAAACGTACGTTCGTCGTTTCGATCGTTGGGCTCGTTCTACTGAATGAGCTGCTGATGGGATGGACATTCTCGGCCGCCGCCGGCACGGCGGTGCTCGCGAGTGGCGGAGCAGCGATCGGGGCGATCAACCTACTCTCGGCCGTCGTAGTCTCGCCGTGGTTCCTGTTCACCATGGCCATCGAGATGGCGGTGACGACCTTCCTGCTCCGACATCTCATCGCGCCGGCCCTCTACCGGGTCCTCCTGATCCAGTCGCTGATCATGTTCCTCTCCCCTACCGCCTTGGCGTACGGCGATTGGGTGGCGTTCAGCATCTGCGCTGCGAGCGCGGCGATGATCGGGCTCATCATCTACCTGATGGAATTCATCTACCGCCACCGGCAGTTGGACCTCGTCTTCTCTCGATACGCGGTCGCGTTGCTCGCGATCTACGGCGCGATGATGGTCGGTCAGTTCCTTTGGCTATCGTACGGCGGGTGGCCGGTGGTCTTCGCGCTGAGTATCGCAGCCGAGATGGTCCTATTTTTCGCGGCGATCATGCGGTTCGACCGGTTCGGAGCCGGGATGGACCGACCGTGGCAGTTGAACGCCGCCTGGGCGTTCCAGCTCCTCGCCTTCATTTTTGTCGCCGAGATCTTCATGGGCGCAGTGCTGGACCTGCAGCTCGAGCCCGCGCAGTACGCCGGGGTCTTCTTCACGCTCCCGCTCAGCGGTTCGCCCGCCACCATCCTCTACAACGCGACCTACAACGGATTCTGGTTCCTCTCCGGCGTTACCGCCTCGACCTGGTTCCTTACGATGATGGGGATCGAGATGGGCGCATTGTTGGCCTTCAAGTTCCGCGAAACCCGTCAACTCGAGACGCGAGTGCGCATGGCCCTCACGATGGGCTGCTACGCCGGCTTCGCGGTGTTCTTCCCGAGCATCTACTTGACCGCGGTGTTCCCCAACGCACCCACCGGCGTGCAACTCGCGTCGGTTCCAGTACTGGGCTGGAGCATGGGGATTGGGACGGCCCAGCTCGCGTCATCGGTGTTCCTCGTCGTGATCGTCACGTACATCATTACCGGGGCATTATCGGTACTTTTTGGACGCCGGGTAATCTGTTCGGTGTTCTGCACGGCCGCCCTGATGTATCAGGGAACCACCGTTGACGCGATGAAAACCTTCAACCGATCGGAGTACCCCGCGAAAAAGTACCTCGGCAGCCGATTCTCCACGGCCTACTCGGTCACGACAGGGGCGATTCTCGGCTCGCTCGCCCTCGCCTCCGTCGCGTCCTACCTCGACTCGATCGGGGTCTGGAACGTCCAGATACTCTCGGCCGACCCGACGGTGTTTCTGTTCTCGCTCTCCTTCGGGGTGCTTTGGTACGTCCTGTTCGTCTCCATCCCGTACGCCGGGAACTACAATTGCGTCACGATGGGCTGGTGCTACACCGGCGCGATCGCCCAAGCGTTCCAACGGATTGGATTCTTCAAGCTCAAGGTGCGCGACAAGGAAGTGTGCAAGGCGTGCACCACGCTAGACTGCGCGAAGTCATGTCCCGTGGGGCTGGTCGACATGCCCGGGCACTTCCGGACCAAGGGGGAGTTCCGGAGCAGCAAGTGTTGCGGGGTCGGTGATTGCGTCGGGGCGTGCCCGTACAACAATCTCTACATTTCCGATGTGCGGCACTGGATCCGGGACAAGATCGGTACCCGCGCGGTCCCGCCCGCCCGGGCCCGGCTCCCCATGGCCCCGATGCGAGTGGCCTCCGTTGGCACCAGCACCGCCTCCACCTCGCGCGCGAGCAACGCCTCTCCCGCTTCCGCGGGCACAGCGACGCTGAGCCACTGAGCACCGCCGCTCCTGGGGCAACCCGACTCACGGGAAGGGTGGTCACCCCGACGCGCCGTATCTTCCGGCCACCGCGCGGAGTTTCGAGCGGCATTTCCTACGGACGGCTCCGGATCGGGGATGCCCTCCGTTACCCCCGATGACTTGTTACTCGGCCCGGTCTGCCGACCCAGTGTGATGGAGTCGCGGACGGCGGCGGTGCTCGTCGTGTTCGCCGGGCTAGCTACCCTCCCTCTCTTGGTGGGAACCACCTTTTCCGGGTTCGAATTTCTCATCGTACCGATTTTTGCCCTGACGCTCGCGGCGGGCTACGGCGCCTCGCGCGTCTACCGGGAGCTGCCCTGGCTGATCCCGTCGATTATCATCATCGGACTTGGCGTAGCGGTTTTCTCGGTCTTCACCGGGATCCTCAACGGATTCTCCGACGAACCGTACAGCACCCCCGCCTACGCGTCGCTGGGTTGGTCGCTCTACTCCAAGGAGATCGCGATCACCTACGTACAGTACGGGACCGTTCATTTCGAGAGCTCGTACGACGTCTACCTCCCGCTGCTGACTTTCGTCCAGGTGCCGGGCCTGGACTACCGCTGGGTCTCCCTGACGGCCTGGGCCGGGAGCCTCTACTTCCTGCGAAGGAACTCGCTCGCCCTCGCCGGGTTCGCCACTCCGTGGATAGCGTTGCTCGCCGCGAACGGGCAGAACGACTTCGTCCCGCTGTTCGCAATGACCCTCGCCCTGACCGTTCCGCTCGGCCGATACGGATGGGCTGCCGAAGCCTTCTCGCTTGCGCTGAAACAGTGGGCTAACGTGGTGGTCTTCGCGTATCATCTCGTTCGTCGAGAGTACCTCCGCGCGGTAGCCGCCGCCGCCATCACCGCCGCGATCCTCGCGCCGTTCATCTACCTCGACGCGAACGGAGTCTGGTGCCACGTGATCGTCGGCGACCCCGGGACGACCTGCATGGCCCGTCCGTGGACGTTCTTCGTGTTCAAGCGGAACTACTGGCTCTACCCGAGCTGGGTCGCCGTCGTCTTCTTCGGGCCCCTACGTACCCTGCTCGGAAGGGCCGTCGCCCGACTCCGGCCCCCGGTCCGAACGTGAACCGATTCGCCGGGGCCCCGGCGAGCCGGCTTATCTCGAATCCGGGTCTCGGGGGGATGATGCTCGGTCGTTCCTCGACCCCCACCCCGTGTTGCGAGAACTGCCTCTCCGGCCATCGGGGAGACTGGGAGGTCCGTCCCAATCCCTATCTCCTCTACGGCGACGATGGACCGCCGTGCGCGTACTGCGGATCTCCCCGACCCGCCTCCATACTGACCGACGCCGCCCCCCTGATGGCGCCCCCGCGCAACAGTTGAGCGTGCCGCGCTTCCACTTCCGGCGACGGCTTCGAGGCTCTCCCCGCCCCCTGGGCACGGGGAACCGACCGGCGGGGCGGACGGGCCGCTCCCCACGAGACGGTCCTTCGGAAGGGCCGCGGGCGAGCGATGCCGCATGAAGCTCGCCGGCCTGCCCCTCGAACTCGCGGGGTACCGGGGCGAGAGTATCACCAATCGGCAGTTCGTAGAATTCGACCTCACTCGGATGGACCGCTACTATCTGCCACGGGCCCTGACCACGTTGGTGGACCAACCCCCGACGGAGTGGTGGGAGTTCATTGAGGACGATAACCGCGGCGCGGTGTCCCCGCACTCGATCGCGACGCTGGACGGGAAGGAGTTCTTTCTCTCGGTCAAGGGGGTCGGTTCCACTCTCGACCCGTATTCGTGGAGGTCTCTCGACCGCGCGTACGCCGCAGAACTGACCGGCGAGCCCGCGGTCCGCGAACGTCTCCAGCGTGAACCAGCGAACGGGTCGGACCGGATCATCACCGGCGAACTCTGGTTGCGCGGCTCCCCCTACGGGGGACAGGGCCTGGAACATGCGCGCACGGCGCTCCGAGTCTCGGAAACCGCCGACCTCACCTCGATCGGGGGGTTTCTGATCGCGCCGGTGGTCAAGATCTGCCTGCTCCCGCTCGAGCTCGAAGAACAACTCCGGTCGATCCATTGGTACCGCCACTACCGCGGTCGCATGGTGCAGGAACTGCGGTTGGTTCCGTCGAACATCCGGATCTACTTCCACGCCAAGAACACGGTCGGCAACAACGTCGCGAACGTGTTCGACCTGTTTTCTATCGACTCGAACGACCGGGCGCTCCGGTTCGAGACGAACTTCGTCCGAAGCGGGATGGCGATGTTGACGCTCTTTGCCCGTACGCTCACCCGAGACGACGCCGCGGGGAACTACCGTGGGCTCGACTTCCACGACGTATGGCTGGACAAGGACGCGGTCGTGGCCCCGAACGGTGCCGTCTACTTTGTCGACCTCGAGGGGATCGAAGAGATCGCGGTCGATCGCGCGGCCGTGAAGGAGAAGATCGAGGACCAGATCTACCGGTCGCTCTACGAGCTCACGTTCGCCTATGAGGCCCTGGAGCGGGAGCGCGCGCGCCGCTTCGGCGACGGGGGGGCTCGGAAGCCGCACTTCGAGGGGATACTCAGAGCCGCGTTGCGAGACGACCGGTTCGTCCGAGTGCGGGAGGACGGCCCCCACCGGGTCCTAGAAATACAAACCAAGTGTCAAGAGGAGTCGCTGGTTACGCGGTTCCCAGCGGTGGACGGGTAAGATGACGAATTGTCAGGAGATCTTTGCCTTCTTGACCGGCGTGAGTAACCGAAACGTCACCTCGACACTGAGCGACGCCGACCTCGCGACCCTCCAGCAGCTCAATCTCGTTCAGCGGATGACGGCGGACCAGTACGCCCAGTTGTCCCGGGACGTCCAGACGATCGCGTCGACCCAAGCGACGATCGGGCAGGAGTCCGCGACCCGCTCGCAGCAGTCGTACTCCCTGCAGGAGGAGGACCGGAAGTCGCATTCGATCCTTTTCCATTTCGAGAGTAAGGACAAGCAAACGGCGGAGCTACAGAAAGAGGCGCAGGACCAGGGCGCCCTCCGCGCCACGGATGCCGACCTCTCGAACCGGATCCAGGCCTTCAATCAATTGGTCGCGCAGCGGTCGCTCCTCGATACCTTGAGCCCATACGCGGGAGGGTACATCGCGCTCACCGGCCCGGGAGTCCTCGAACTGCGGCAGCTCGGGATCCGGATGTACCGAGTTTCGGATGTCCCCTTCCCTTCGTACTGGGCGCAGTCGCAGCAGGTCGAGCAGGAGCTCAACGACCAGGCCACCCGGGGCGGCCAGTACGTCGGGAGCTTGACGGGCGCCCTCCCGGGGGTCGACCGCTCGTACCTCTGGGCGATCGGGCTCGGACTTGCGAACTTGGAGACCGACCCGAATCAGGGGACCCCCCTGTTCCTGGACGCGTACAATCAGATCGCCTCGCTGTCGAGTAACCAAGAGAACCGCCTGATGTCCGCGGAACTGCTCTCCTCCCTCCGCCGAAGCATTGCCGAGAACGTTCCGCTCCTGAAGGACCTCGAACACCAAGTACGAAAAGCGGGGGTCCCCAAGGAATCCTCCCTCGGTGTCGCGTCGATGTTGCTGCTGGGCCAGCGGGAGGACGGGACGTTTGCGACCGCGAACCTACCGACCTTCCTCGGCGTCACCAAGTCCTACGAGTCGGCCGCGCTCCTGGCGATCGTCAATCGCCCGTATCCGGAACTCGCGCAGAAGTTCACGTACTTGCGGGGAATGTTCGGTTCTTGGGGGTACGAGCCGTCCGAGGACGTCGAGCTATCGTCGGCCTACCTCACGATCTCGGACCTTCCCCCCGACGGGGTCAACACCAAGCTCGCGATCATCGCGAAGGGCATGGGCGCGTATCTCCAGTACCCGCTGGTCGCCGCGTCCATCCTCGCGGCGATCCCGGTCCTGGAAGCGAACGAGACGCTGAACATCCTCGAGCACGCCTACGAGATCGTCGGACGTCGCGCGATGCCGATGTCGCAGCCGGAACTCATCTGTCTCGCGGTTCGGATGGTCCACGGGGTTCGGAACGAGACGATCCAAGGCGTCGACGCGACCGGAAAGGTGGCGCCACCCACCATCCCGGCGGGCGGATACTACTACGGCCCCCGGTTCTTGTTTGTCCCCATCCTGGTCGCTCACGGGGCGTACTACTCGACCTTCAGCGGCATCGGCGGCCCCCACCCGGGGCACGCCCATTTCGGTGGGGGAGGGTTCACCGGATGATCCCGCGGGCCGCGCTGCTCCTCGTCCCGCTCGTGCTCCTGATGGTGCCGTCGGCCGCCGTCGGGTCGGCGGGCCACTACATCCCTCAGACCGGGGACCGGTTCGAGTACAACGAAGTCGTAAGTGTCGGAAACGGCACCGGTGATTACTACGGGTACACGGAAAGCACGACCGTTAACGGTACGGATTGGGTTACCGCGAGTGCGCAGTCCAACGGGACCGTAGCCGCCTCGTACTACTACGCCGCCGCCTACTCCAACGTCACGGGCGCGTCGTATCGATGGACGTCCTCTGGACCGTTCGCCTTCTCCTCGGGTACCTTCCGCTACGTCCAAGGAACCGACAATCAGACCGGGGACGGTGGTCAGCCGGTTTGGTTCTACATGAACAATTCTCTCGGCGCGGGAGACCCGTTCGTAGTAGAGACCACCCCGATGACGGTGGTCTCCACGGATTACAACTACGAACTGGGTGGCGCCACCGGGAAGTACGTCGCGACGATCTCTGCCATGGGGAGCGGCGCCTATCAGCGCAACGACGGGTACGGTGTATTCTCGGCGTCGTACACCTGGAATATGTACTTTGACCCCTCGACGGGCTACATCGTCGGGTACCTTTACACCGAGACCGACACGAACAACTCGGGAGACGGTTTCACGTATACGGACCTCCTCTACGTGACGAGCACGACGTACCCGCTGACCGACGGAGTCGCGCCTCCGCCCGCGACCTCTTCGTCCAGCGGACTCTCGGAGCCGCTCGAACTTGCCCTGGTGCTGCTCGTCGTCGTGGTCGTCATCATCGTGGTGCTGGCGATCTACGCCCGGTCCCGCCGAAAAGCGTCGCTCCCGAAGCACTCCGCGGGCGGGAACATCGGCTACGGTCCGCCGCCCGGAATGATGCCCGGGGGGGTTCCCCCGCCGGTCCACCTGACGCCGAGTGGTCAGCCCGCGGTCCAGCAGATCGTGATGCGCGAGACCGTGAAGGTGAACTGTCGCTACTGTGGCACGCTGATCGACTCCACCGCGACCGTGTGCCCGAACTGCGGGGCTCCCAGGACCTAGGGCGATCCCCGGCTCTCCTCAGCCGCGACGGGACTGGAAGATTCGCCCGATGCGCCGCATCCCACCGGCTTCGGCGATCGCCCGGGACGGCAGATTCTGGTCGGCGATCTCGGTGAGCACCGCACCGGCTCCCGCCCTCCGGGTCCACCACATCCGGGCATACCACAGGTCCGTCCCGACGCCCATGCGACGGTAGCGAGGACCCACCGAGAGCGAGTGCAGCCGACCGTGACCGTTCACTACCGCCGCCCAAGCGACCCCGGCGATCCCGCCCGCGCCGTCCACGACGAAGCAGGCCTCCTCCGCGCGGGGGAACGACCGTAGCCAGCGCTCGTCCACCCGGCCGTACACGTCGTTCATCAGACCGACGATCGCGTCGTGGTCGGAGGCCTTGGCGACTCGAACCGAATGACGGAACCGGTGCGTCCCGTTCCAGGCGGGGTGCTCGGCTGCGTGGATGTCGTAGATTTCCGGCCGAGGACCGATTTCAAATTCGGAGTACACCCCCACGTGGTCCCGAAGTGCGAAAAACGTCTCGGCTAGCGCGCGGTCCCGAGTAAAGATCGACGCTTCCTTGTCGACCTCGTGGTAGACGAATACGCCGTCCACCTCGGACCCCGAGAGGGAGACCTGCACTTCCCCCTCGCATCGGAGCGCCTCCTTCATGAAGTGGCCGATGAACGGGTTGAAGTAATCCGACAGATCGCCGAAGGCGAGCGTGTCGACCTGTTCCGGTCCGGTGACGCCCCGAATGACGCGCCCCCCGCCCCGAAGGTCCGAGTCCAAGTGAGTCGAGCCCCCTCGGTCGGTGAAATCGTCGTTCGGTCCTTAACAGCTCGGTGCTGCGCTCGGGCCCATGGTCGATCGGTCGGACGCCGTCCGAGGAGTTACTGGGCGGCTCGCCACGCATGTTCGAAGAGACCGAAAGCGAACTCGATGTCGTTCGCGTCCGCGACTCGTATCGTCAGCCAATCCGACGGGCTGGCCCGAAACGCGGCCCGAGGGTCGTGCGCGAGCGAACTCCGAAGCTCACGGATCAATCCTCGGGTCAACCGAAGGTCGAGCTCGGGGCCCGCGTGCCGATGTGCGAGTTCGCTCGTCGCGAGAAAATACGCGGGACGAGGTCCAAAGCGGGACTTTCCCTTGCGAACCCCCGGGAGAGTGAGAATCCGCTGCTCCAGCAGATCGACGGGTTCGGGCCTCGCAACGGTCGACTCGCGCGACGAGGCACTCGATCGGCGCCCGTTTCCGGATTCGCTCCGAAGGCGATCTGCGGTGGGGTTAGTACGGGGAGCAGGCGCGCGGGTCACGGGTGTCCCCCCAAAGCGATGACGGCCGTGATGACTCCGAAACCGGCGATGAGCCCGGAAGCGGGGCCGACGGCCCAGCCCACCAGGATGCCGCGCAGCACCGGCCAGTGGATCGTTCGCTGGCCCCGGGCCAGGCCCGCGCCGGCCATCCCGCCGACCAGGGCTTGATTCATCGACGTAAACGCTCCGAGGAAAACCACGCTAACGAGGATCACGATCGCTTGGGCGGACTGAGCAGCGACCGCCATTTGTCGGTCGACCTTGACGATGTCGGTCGCGACCGTGGAAAGGAGACGGCCGCCCCACGTCAGGACCCCCACCGCGAGCGCGATTCCCCCCACCACGCCGGCCACGAGGACGTCGGTCAGACCGGTCGAAACGAAAACGGCGGTAGCGTTCGCCACGTCATTGGCCCCCATCGCGAACGACGCCGCGAGGGCCATGAAGACCAACAACCCCGCGGACCGCGCGCCCCAAACCGACGGATCGGGCCCAGCTGCTCGGTTCGACCCATCTCTCGGCAGGCCCCGAGTGATCGCGTACCCCAACCCAAGGGCGGCGATCGGAGCGGTGGCCCATATCCCGACCAATCCGTCCACGTTCGTCCAACGAACGGAGAGGTGCTCTCCCAGTGCTACCCCGACGAGGGAGAAGACAAAAATCTGGATGGTCGAAGTCGGGAGCCTCGCGTAATTGTAGGCGGTGGTGAGGGCGAATGCCGTCAATACGACGGCGGCCGCCGCTCCGACCGAGAGAGCGGACGCACCCACCAGATTCAATCCGATGTTGCCGACGACCTTGCCGCTCGCGAGGGCCGCCCCGGCTACCGTGAGGAGCGCCATCCCGATCAACGCCCGGTCGCGCGAAATCGCGCCCGCCGCGAACGCCATGCCCATGCACGCACCTGTGTAGTGCGCCCCAATGCTCCAGGCGAACGCGAGAGCCGCCGCGATAAGAATGAGGGCGGCGAGGCTGAATCCGAGCATTCCCTACGCTTCCGGGAACTCCTGCACGGTCCGACGTTCGCTTATCGTGGCGTCTTCTGGCCGACCCCGTTACGGGAATCGAAAGGCCCCGAGACCGAGACCACGCCGCAGACGGGGGGTCGTCTTCCGCATTCGGGCCCAACTTCGGAGACTCGAACAGATCTCGTGAGTCCCCCCGTGGTCTGCAAGAGCGACCGAGCCCCGATGAAATCGGGGGTTGATGACCGAGAACTCCCGGAACGCCTGGGGGTGACCGTGCGGAACGTCGTATAGGAACAGGTCGATCCGATCGAGCTCCTCGGCGAGTAGCGGAAGGACCTCGGCCTTGTCGCCCAACCGGAGGTCCCACCGTTTCCGGAGCGAAAACGGGACGGCCCATCCGGACGAGCGGCCCGCGGGGATGCTCCACGACCCCCCTTGGGCGGAGGAACCCGGCCTCCGGCGGCCCTCGGGTTTCGGGCGGTCCACCGAGTGCAGGGTCCCGTGTCCGTTCCGTTCCAGAGCGCGAAGGAAATAGGCGGAGGAGACCCCCGAGGAAACTCCCACTTCCACGACGTGCGCGGGCCGGAGGAGGCGGGCGAGAGCGTAGAGTTCGAGTGGAGCCTCGATCTCGATGTAGAATGAGCGGCCGCCGGATCGGTGTTCGCGGGATAGATGGCGAAACAGTACCGTGTCATCGGCCGCTTCCTGCACGTACTGGCGCGCCTGATCCCGCGGGGCGTCGGCGAGGTGGCTGACCCAGTCAGTGTCCGGCGCCTCTTCAGCGTACATTAGAGAGTTCTCAGGGACCGACCGGTCCCCGGCGCCGAGTCGGCGAGAGCTTTCCAACCCTTGGCCCACTTTCTGACGTGTTCGACTTGTGGCCGAACCGCGCGGACCTGCTCAAACGACTCGTCCAGGGAGAGCCCACGCGACCGGTGCAGATACCAGGCACCGGCGAGCGGCGCACGCCGTACGCCGTGGCCGCAGAACACGAGGACCGGTTCGTTCCGAGCCCGCGCGGCACCGATCAAGTCGGCCAGCCGGTCGAGGTTAACGAGGATTGGCTGGTGCTTCTTCCCGTCGTAGATCGGTACGTGCGTGGCCGGAGGCATCCCGTCGGGGGCCTCGTCGAGCACGCAGAATCTCGTACCCGAGAACGTCTCGGCGTCGTCCCAGCCGCCGACGTAGAAGCCAGGGGTCACTTCCGACGCGGTCGTCGTGGCGGTCGAGGGTGTGGAGCGCTTCGAGGCGCGACTCGCGGGCATCGAACTCCCATTGACCCGTCGAGTATTTGACCGAATGAAATGGTGGAACATTAGGAGATAGACTTATCTTTCGCGTTCTCCGGGGCAGCACTTTATCCCGTTCATCGCTTAGCCGGAGTCATGCGCGTCGCCGCGACGATCGCGCTCAGCCCAGAGGAGCGAGCCGTCCTCTCACGGTGGGCGAGACGAAGGGACCGAGGGAGTGCCCGAGCGACTCGCGCTCGCATCATCCTCTCCGCTGCCGCGGGAATGGAGGACAGGGAGATTGCCCGAACGCTCCGGGTCAATCGGTTGACCGTAGCACGATGGCGCCGGCGGTTTCTCATCTCCCGACTGCGGGGGATCGTCGCCGGAGCGCGGTCGTCGCCCCGCCTGGGCAGGATCCCGGAGGAGAAGGTTCGCGCGATCGTCCGTCGCTCCCTCACAAGCCCCCCGCGGGAGGGTCCAGGGTGGACGAGCCGAAGTCTGGGACGTCACTATGGGGTGAGCCACTCCACCGTCCGTCGCATTTGGGACTCCTATCAGATCCGGCCTCTTCGGCGCGGCACATGGTCGCTTCGAGCCGATCCGGAAGCCCCCCTGTTGCCCTGTGACGTTCTGGGGGTGTACCTTCACCCTCCGACGTACGCACTAGCCACGCTGCTCGGCCGACCCGAGTCCGGCTCGCGGTCACCACCTCTAATGAAGCGCCCCGCGCAGGGTCACTTCGCGCCCCGGCGCTTCTGGGACCAGGCGTCGACCCAGCTCAGCCAGATTCTGAGCGACTTGCCGGACTCCAAAAACGGCGGTACGGCGGGGAGGGGAGGAAGCAAGGAACTCCTGCGGTTTCTGAGCGGGATCCATCACGAGGCCGGGGCCAGCGCGGTGGTCCGAGTGGTGATCGCGGGGCCCGACCGCCAGGGCGATTCCGGGGTGGCTCGGTGGGGAGTTCATCACCCTAACTTTCGACTAGAGCTGTTGCCGGATCCGGAGCGGTGGAAGGCGCGCGCGTTGCGGGAGATCGAAGCGGCGGGCGCGCAGGGGGGTCTCTCGCGACCAACTCACGCTCGGCTCGCCGGGGCTCGATCACTCGCGCGATCGCTGTCGTCCTACGGGGCCGGAGGAGTTCCCTACGAATGGATCGCCACCCGGGAGGAGGTCCAGGCTGGGAAGGCGGGCGCGCACCTGCGATACGATCTGGCGTCGACCGGCCATCCGTCACTGCCCGACACGTCGCCCGCCACCACCTCGGTAAGATCAGATCCGGCCGACGTAGTGAAGGCGCGCGAATTGGCCCACACGGTCCTGCGGAAGTGTCTGGGAGTACGTTCCGGGGAGCAGGTCACCATCGAGAGTTGGACGGCGACGCTGGGCCAAGCCAACGCGTTCGTACTCGAGGCGCTCCGGATCGGCGCCCGACCGATGCTCCTCTACCAAGACGAGGCGACGTACTGGGCCGCCGCCACCGAGTGTCGGCCCGACTTTCTCGCCCGACTGGGCGCGCACCGCCGGGCCGCGGTGGAGCGCACCGACGTTCTCGTCAGCTTCTTCGGCCCGAGCGATCGGGCCCGCGCGCACGCGTTACCCCGACGCGTCCAGCTCCGCTTGGGCGAGTATCAGGATGCGGTTTACCGGGCCGCGGCTCGCGCAGGGAGTCGCGCGGTACAGCTGGCCATCGGCCGCGCCTCTCCGGCATCCGCCCGGATGTACGGCGTGGACCTGCCTTCTTGGACAAAGGAACTGATCGACGGTTCGCTCGTCGATCCCAAGGTGCTCCATCGGAGAGGGCGTCGAATCGCAGCCCGCTTCCAGGACGGACGCTCGATCGAAATACGTCACTCGAACGGCACCAACCTGCGGTTGCGACTCAAGCACCGCAAGGCAGAGCTGTCGGACGGGATCGTCGGCGCGGCGCGCCATCGGGGAGACTGGAGGTTGGCGACGCTTCCCGCCGGGGTCGTGTCGGTGGCGGTCGACGAAGCCTACGCGGAAGGCACGTTCCGGGCGAACCTGTCGAGCGCTGCCGGGATCTCCGGCGACGTGGATGACTTCGTGGGCGGCGAGTGGACTTTCGAGGCGGGGCGGTTGGTCAACTACGCGTATGAGCGAGGAGGAGAAACTTTCGAAGAAAGCTTCCGGAGGGCGGGTGCGGGCCGCGACCGCCCGGGATCGGTCGCCGTCGGCCTCAACGACCGGCTCGCGATCTCCCCACTGCTCGAGGACCAGGGCGCGGGGACGATCACGATGCACATCGGCCGAAACGACCCCTTGGGGGGTTCGACGCGGGTTCCGTGGTGGGCTTGGCTCTTCCTTCGTGGTGGCGACCTCACGGTCGACGGCGAGTTTCTCGTCCGGAAAGGAGTGGTGGTCGAGTGAGGAGAACGTCGTCCGGGCGTGCAGTGTACCGGCGCCACCGAGCGATGGCGTCGGCGGACGCGATCCGCGTCGTCACTCGCGGCTCGTCACGTTGGGGACCCGAGACGACCCGGCCCTTGCGCGGACAAGTCGCACTGGTCGCGGGGGGGACCCGCGGAGCGGGCCGTGCCATCTCCGTCTGCCTAGGGATGGCCGGGGCGATGGTCTACGTTACCGGTCGCAGCACAACCGGTCATCCCGCGACTCCCGGACGACCGGAGACGATTGACGAAACGGCGGCGATGATTCGGTCCCGCGGGGGGAGCGCCGTCGCGGTGCGAGTGGACCATTCCCAGGAGATCGAAGTGCGGAGACTGTTCGAGCGCGTCCGTCGCGAGCAGAACGGTCGGCTCGATATCCTGGTGAACGATATTTGGGGAGGGGAGGAGCTCACCGAATGGGGTCGACCGTTCTGGGAGCTATCGCCGACCAAGGGGCGAACGATGTTGGGGCGTGCGATCCGCACTCACATCCTCACGAGTCGATACGGGGTACCCCTCATGGTGCGACGGCGACGTGGTTGGGTGTTCGAGGTCACCGACGGCGACCATGACCGCTACCGGGGGAGCCTCTACTACGACCTCGTAAAGTCGACCGTGATCCGGCTGGCCCGGGACATGGCGGAGGAGTTTGAGTCCAGGAGACTGCACCGTCTCTCGGCGATGGCGGTCACCCCCGGTTTCCTGCGATCGGAGTTCATGCTCGACCAGTTCGGGCTGACCGAAGAAAACTGGCGGTCCGGACTTCTCCGACCCCGGGTAACGGGAAATCACTTTTTCGCGTCGGAAACCCCGTACTATCTGGGACGTGGCATCGTGGCGCTCGCGGCCGACCCCAAAGCCCGTCGGCGATCCGGTGAAGTCGTGGGTTCCTGGAGTCTGGCGAAGAGGTACGGCTTCACCGACGTCGACGGAACTCAGCCTAACTGGGGCAAGGTGTTCCGCGGGTAAGTGCTACGTGCTCCGGGAACGGGTCAGCCGTGGGCCGGGTTGGACCACGAGGGCACCGAACGAACACCGGCACCCCCCCAAAGCAAGGGGATTTACTACTGGGTCGCGATGCGGGGAAGATGCCCGGGTACAAGAAGCCCTGTCGATTCTGCGGAAAGCTCGTCGACGACGATTCGACGGTCTGCCCGTTCTGCGCTCGCGCTCACCCCATGCGACCGGTTTGTCCGTATTGCTCCGCTCCGATCGAGCTCACGTGGACGGTCTGCAATTCGTGCGGTAAGCCGTTGTCCATCGCCTGCCCGAAGTGCGGGAGCCCCGTGGGCCCGGACACGGACGTCTGCGAAAAGTGCCACGAGAAGGTACGCTACCGCTGTCCGAGTTGCGGCGCGGTGGTCGCCCCGGACTCGAAACGCTGCGAGCGATGCGGGACCAAGCTCAAGGAATACTGGAAGGCGCAGAAACGCTGACGCGCTCCACTGTCCAGTGAGCATTTATTACTCGGGTCGCAATCCACGCCTCGGGGCAATCCACATGGCACTCCTGGACCATCCGGCCAACGTCGATGACCTGAGCGGAGACAAGGGCTTCCAGTGGAAATTTCATTGTGACATCTGCCAGAGCGGTTACGACTCCACGTTCATTCCCTCAAAGAGCTCGGCGTCCTCCCGGCGACTGGGATTCCTGAGCTCGGGGCTCTCGGCGGTGGGGAACACCATCGGCGGCAGCATGGCCGGAGGACTCGGGGGGGCAAGTCAGGGAGTCGGGGCGGCCAGCCAGTTCCGCGGGATGTCCGCGGAATGGCACAAGGAGCACGACAGCGCGTTTCAGCAGGCCGTGAATGAGGCCAAGGGTCACTTTCAGCGGTGCCCCCGGTGCAAGAAGTACGTCTGCCCGGACGACTGGAACAACGAAGCCGGCCTCTGCACCGCAGACGCTCCCTCCCTAACCGCCGAGACCCAGGCGGCCAAGGCGCAGGTCCGCGTGGAGCAGATGCAGGAATCCGTCAAGGGTCAGAAACTCTACGACGGCGACTCCTCCGATCGAGCGACGCTCTGCCCCTCGTGCGGGAAGCCGGCGGGCGCCGGCAAGTTTTGCAACAATTGTGGGGCCCCGCTCGGGTTCAAAATCTGTCCGAAGTGTCAACACCCGAACCCCCCGACCGTCAACTTTTGCGGTGACTGCGGCGCGAAGCTGGGCTGACCGGCGATTCCGTGTGCGACTTCTGCGTTTCGGGCCATGCCTGCGACCACGGAACGGAGCGAGCGCACTCCGGCCCCTGTGCCTGCTCGACCGCCGGTCCCGGAAAGTGCGCCGAGTGCGGATGTGATTGCGCCGCCTGGTATTGGGGCCTCGGGTTCGAGGGGCCCGCCACGATCCGATCGTTCTTCGGGGTCGGCGACGACGAGAATCCCGGGTTCTCCGGCTACCCCGCCTCGAGGAACCAGCTAGTGGCGGCCGCGACTCAGGAGCTGCAAGAGGCAGAGGCCAACCCCCTCGACGCCGAGTGGATCTCCCGGAACCTCCCCGACGGGACCTACACGGATCTCGGGAGTGTTCTCTCTGCCCTATCCGCTTCGCTCTCGCTGCCCGCGGACGCCCCCGCTGCTCTCGTCTCGGCACTTTCAATGCGGGCGATCGCTCTCGAATCTCACTTGGTGGTGGGCCCGGATCAAACGGCGGTCCTCGTGGGTAAGAATGGGCAGCTGCTGGATCGCTTCGGACCCGGCGAGCACGTGATCTCACGGGAAACCGCGCCCCTCGCCACAGCGCAGTCTCGCGCCCCCGCGCCGGGCTTCGCGAAGGGAGTCCTCTCCGTGACGCCGGTATTTGCCTCGGCCCGCGAAACCCGGGCGGCCGTACAGCGTTCCAGCCGAGCCCGTTCGGGGGAACCCGTGGCGGTCCGTGGGACCATCACTTTCTCCATCACTTCGCTGGGCGACTTCCTGGCTCGGTCGGGTCCCCGCCCTCGCGGCGTCTCCGCCGGGGAGGTCGACGCCGCCGTGAACGTCGCGCTGGGGCCTTCTCTCGACCAGACCATCGCTGCCCACGACGCACGAGAGTTCGCTGCGCCGAGCAAGCTACTCGAGGAAGCGATCCGAACGAGTGGGGCGGAGGCAGGACTTCGCATAACGTCGGTCTCGCTAGGGTCGTCTGGCCCGATGTCGATGGACGAGCGTATGGCGGCGATCCAAGAGCGGCGACGGCAGGCGATGGCCCAAATGCCGCCCGAGATGCAGGCTAGGATCCAGACGCAAATGGCGATGGCCACGGCGCAAGCCTCCGCCGCTCGTGCCGGCAAGGCTGGGGGCGCCGGCGGGACCGGACCCACGCTCGCGTCGCCCGTTTCGGGGACAGCGACCCCCGGGACGACCTGCCCGGCATGTCAAGCCTCCAACCCACCTGGAGTCCGATTCTGTGGGAACTGCGGGAAACCGCTCCCCATCAAGCGAGCTTGCCCTCGATGCGGCGCGGATGTCGCTCCTGGAGTGAAATTTTGCGGCAATTGCGGAGGCCCCGTCGCCTAGCCCGGGTCCTCGCTCGACGTTGAATGTCTCGACGCATTCTCGTCAGAACCCGGCGACCAAAAATATCGCGTCAAACGACCGCCGGGCCTCCTCCGGCGTTCGCCTCACGGAACGTACACGAGTCATTTTTCCACACAGCCAAATGTCTCACTCCTCGACACGAAATGCGTCAAAACTCTCGCGAAGTAGTTTCCGCGTCAGGAATACGGAAATCGCTTCCTGATGCTGCGAGTACGGATGGACCCGAGGTTTATTTACAATCGAGTCGGAAGTAATCGTCTCTTCTCTCATGTGGGTAAAGGTATGGGTCAGAGCTGAGCGGGCGTTCAGCTCGATGAGGCTCGGGGTCGACGTTTCTCCGGCCGACGCCGCGTTCGAGCCCGAGTTCCTGGAGATCTTTCGAAAGTGCAGAGAATATTCCCAGACTTCGAAAGTGAGGATGTACGCGCTCTACAAGGCGGTCGAGTACATTTCGAGATCCTCGGTACCGGGAGATTTCGTGGAGTGTGGAGTGTGGAAGGGTGGGAGTGTGATGCTCGTCGCGCGCTCGCTACTCGCGCTCGGTCAGACGGACCGACGAATCTTCCTCTACGATACGTTTGAAGGGATGACGCGGCCCGGCGAACACGACGCTTGGATGAAGGACGGGAAGCCGGCAAGTCCGAACTTGAGTTCGGACCCCAACGTTGGCAAAGTCGGGCGCCCCGCGTCGCGAGCGCCTTCCCTCGAAGAGGTCCGCAGGAACGTCGAGTCGACCGGGTATCCGGCGGACAAGCTCGTCTTTGTCAAGGGTCCCGTTCAGGCCACAGTTCCCGGAGTCGCGCCGACGAGCATCGCGTTGCTGCGACTCGACACCGACTGGTACGAATCCACCAAGCACGAATTGACCTGGCTGTACCCCCGTCTGGTGAAAGGCGGCGTCTTGATCATCGACGATTACGGACACTGGACCGGGGCCAAGCGGGCGGTTGACGAGTACTTTTCCCAACGGCGTCTGGAACTCCTTTCGAGGATCGATTGGACCGCAAGGATCTTGGTGAGGACCGATTCTGAGCGACCCTCCCCCGGCTGAGGGCCGGGGGTGGATTGACTCCGCCGCTAGCTCGCCCTGAAAGGCGGGGAGGATTGCCCTGTTCGCGCCTCGCTCTCCGGCTCGGGTGCGGCCGAAGAACTGGTGCCCCGCCGTCGGCGGAGGTACCCGTACTGGAAGGCCATCCAACCGCCAAAGGCCCAAAACGACCAGCGGTCGTTTTGCGCGGTCAACGCGTCCCCCGCGAACCGAGTGTCCAGGGTCACGGTCGAGTAAAATCGGAGTCGATTCCCCCCGATGAGGTGGGGAATGGCGAAGGTGGCTCCAGGTCGCGCGTTCTGGAAGGTCGGGGTCGAATCCACTCCGACGAATCGACCGACCTGTTCGAGGATCTCCGCTGGCCGCTCGACGAAGTCCTCGTATCGAACACGGAGGTAGCGATTTCGAGGTCGAGAACAAAGGATCATCGCGAGGAGATTGGGAACGACCCAGCGGAGGGTGAGCTCCCACGCGGCGCGAGCCGGCTTCTCGTTGACGGACTGCGCACCGTCCGGAATCGTCGCCTGGGAATGAATGTATCCGCGTCCGTCTCTCACGAGATGCACGTAGTAGACGTCGAATTGTGCGGACCGAGAGAGACCGTAGAGGTAGCCCCGAACCGCGTTCTTGCTGGATTCGCAAACGACCTCCTTCCCGGAAGACTGCGCAATGATCCCGACGAGTTCGGACAGCCCGCGCGCATGCTCTCGGAGTTCTCGAGTTCGGAAGAGCCGCTGAAGAAGGGTGCGCGGCAGCGAACGATACTTCTCGAAGCGGAGCTGGTCCTGTTGCACCCGGCCGAAATCCACGAACTCACGGTATCTCTCTCGAATCGGAGACCAGAACGGGCACACATTGAACGTTTGCCCGCACGCACAAACTGACTCCGGCGCCCAGTTCGGGAATGGGGTCTTGTGAAACTCCCCCGTCGCCTGAATCTTCGAGTGACTGCCGAGGGCGATCTCGAGGACCGTGGAGCCACAACGACCCGTACCGAGGATGTAGAGCAGTTTTCGCTTCGGTGGTCGCCCTCCGTTGGACCGGGTGGGTTCGAGCACAGCACCAACCGGCGGCCCTACCGTCGTGGTCGGCGTCGAGGCGAAAGCCTTGACCGCGGGGGCGTTAGAGCCGACCGACGACCCGGAGGGCCGGGAGCGTTGAGGGGGTCGATGGGGTCTCTCCTCTGACGGGTTCTGCAACGCCGACGTACCCCTTCCGGACCTCCGCGGGCGCTCGCCAGCCGAGGGAGGGCCCGTAAGCCGCATCCCCCCTCTGGCCGAGGCGCTCCCCGCGGGCCGTGAGGATAAGAGCAAGTTCGGGGTAGATAATCCTGCGTGACTCAAGGCGCTCGGTTGGGCCGGACCCCCCCAAGGAGGAACGATGAGAATTCGGCTCGTTCAATTGGAGCCGCCTCCCCACCGCCATCAGCTGATGAGTCTCTACAGTGCCCCGGGCGGCGCGCACTTCCCCCAACTCGGAGCAGGGGCAGCATTCTTCTGAAGTACGGAGATGGTCGGTCGTGGTCGATCCAGAGAAACGGGGACGGGGACGTCCCAAGTGGGCCGCGTATTATCGCTGGACCGGAAAACGGCCGCCACGGGAGCTGCTCGGGCGCGCACTGGATCACATCCAATGGGAGGGCGGTCGCCGAAAACGTCGTACCGCCGTCGAGCTCGGGTTCGGCGCGGGAACCGACACCCTCGAATTGCTAGAACGAGGGTGGTCCGTCGTTGCGGTTGACCGAGAAGCGGCGGCTGCAGATTTTCTCGCTCGCCGCGTTCCGCGGCGGCTCCGCCCATTCCTTACCACCGTCACTGCACCGATGGAGGAATTGCGGATTCCGCGTGCGGACCTGGTCTATGCGAGCTACTCGCTACCCTTTTGCGTTCCCGCTCAGTTCCCCGCGCTCTGGAGGAGTATCCGCCGCGCTCTGCCGCCCGGGGGTCACTTCGCGGGCCAACTGTTCGGCGAGAAGGACGAATGGCACGGTCGACGACTCATGACATTCCATTCTCTTCGCGACATTCGAACCCTGACCCGGGGGTACAAGGTCGAGCTCGTTCGAGAAACCGTCGAAGACGGTCAGTCCTTCGACGGCCCCAAACATTGGCACTTCTGGGACCTCATCCTCGAAAGGTCGTGAGATGGTTGATCGCTTCCCCGCTCTCCGCCGTCGCTCGAGGTGAGCAGGCAAATCGGATGAGACACTCGAACGATTCGCTTCTTGAGCGGGATCCGTGAAGATACGTCGACTCCTTGCCACGGATTGGGAGGCGTTTCGGATTCTCCGACTCAACGCACTAGGACGCGATCCGCTGGCGTTCGGTAGTACGCTCGAGCGGGAGATGGCCTATCCCGAAGAGCGATGGAAGAAATGGACCGAGAGCTCCGCTCGGGGAGACGAGGAGGCAACCTTCGTCGCAGAACCGACTCAAGGATACTTCCTCGGAATGGTCGGATTGTTCACCGACCGGGCGGCCTACCACCTTTGGGGAATGTGGGTTACTCCCGAGGTACGGGGTCAGGGGATCGGGCGGGATCTGCTCGACCGGGTCCTGTCTTGGGCTCATTCAACCAGCCCAAATCGGCCAATTCTTCTCGATGTCAACCCCGATCAGGGGGTAGCCGTTCGTCTGTACGAAAGTCGCGGGTTTCGACCTACCGGCCAGACGACTCCCCTCGGTCACGACGCACCCGCGCACGTCCAAGAGATGGCGCGCGAGCCGATAGGAGGCCCTTCCGACCAGCGACGGCGCCTTCCCAGCACTCGTTGAGTCGGTGAGTGGGGCGACCCCTTTCGCTTTCTTCTCCGGAGGTAAGGCGACCCCACCTGAGGCCCGGGTCGGTCCGGTCCGACCTGTTCCACGAGCCTTGAGAGTTCCGGTGTGGAAGGTCCAACGTCGATATTTGCGAGGGAGCTTCCATGTTGTTCGACACACGTGGTACGAAAGCCCAGAGTTCCCGCGAGCTCGATGCCATGTTCGTTGCTGGCCGACAGGTGCCATACTTCGTTCCGGGTCGCGCCGGTGTGCTTGACGAATGGGATCCAGTGGACAGGGGCCGCCTGGTACGAACGGACGCCCTGCGCAGTCACGACGCAATCTGGCCGAAACCTGAGGTTCGACAGAGTTCGGTCCAGTAGGTCCGTTTCGATGTTTGACAGAACGGCGATGCGTAACCCCCGGTTCCGCAGTTCGGAGAGGGTTTCGCGAACATCCGGAAAAACGGGCCAATTCGGGATCGCCTCTGGCGCCTTACTCGCCTCGGACGGAGCCGACGACCCCTCCGTATGAAATCATGAAGAGGTCTTGGGAGGAAAGAGCTCGTCGAAGTTTCCGGCCGGACTCCTCCGCCATGAGGAGTTGGCCCACATGACCTCCTTTCGCTACGTTCACTGACCGTTCCCGCGTTGTGGTTGACTCTCGCCAACTTGATTTTCGGCCGCGCTCACGGCGAAACCCCTCCGCGTTCGCTTAGTGGAATACCGATCGACGGATTCTGTCCGCATCGCCGGGCGCGGAGCGCGCGAAGCGGTCTCGACTGCCGGCTGGGAGTTCCCTTCACGCACCGAACTCATCGCGGACACACAGGTTACGGAAAAGTGCTACATAGACTTCATGATTCGCGGCTTTTTCTAGAAGTGGGGGCGGGTGATACGCATCGATACGGTAGCACGCGTGTCCCGCGTCCGACTGTCGGTCGGGAATCCACCGGGCCCGAGCGCCCGACATCTGTCCGGCGAAGGTATCGCGGCCGGGGTCGCTCTCTCTCGGAGGCGATGGGCCGAGTCGGATTTGAACCGACGACCTCCCGGTGGGTCGTCGTTCGGCAGGTCGCATTCCCCCGGCTTCGTCTCGGCGCTCGCTCCTCTCGCGGTTGAGCCGTTGGACATGATACGCTTCGTCAATGGGGGATAGAGCCCAAGCCGGTCGCCTCCTGTCCCGGCCTCAGAGGCGACCGATGGAGATCACCACGTATGTCGGGTTCGACGTGAGCAAGAGCAGCATTGCGGCGACCGCCGTTGATCCGCTGGGACACCGGCGGCGGCAGGAGAAGTTGGGAACGAGTGACGAGGAGATCCGACGTTTCCTCGAGGATCTCCCGGGACCCATTCAGGTCGTGCTCGAGGCGTGCAACGTCTGGGAACACATCTACGACGCCGCGGCCGCCACCGGTGCCCAAGTTCTCCTCGCCAATCCCTTCCAGACCAAACTGGTCAGTAAGACGACGCTGAAGACCGATCGTGTCGATTCCGAGAAGCTGGCGAAACTCGCACGACTGCAAGCCATCCCCGAGGCGTACGTTCCTACGCCCGAGCAGCGGGCGCGGCGCAAGTTGGTCCGCGAGCGAGTCTTCTACACGCACCTGTGGACCGGCGTGGCCAACCACGTCTACGCCGTTCTCCTCCAGAAGGGGATCGCGTTTCGTCCGGGTCTTCTGCAACGTCGCACGCTCCGCCACAACGTCGCGGATCCCCGCTTTCCCGAGATCGAGCGCGGACTCCGGGAGCTCACCTCGATCGAAGAGATCACCCACTCACTCGATCGAGCGATCCGAGATGCTTTCGTGGCCTCCACGGAAGCTCAGCTCCTCGCCACCATCCCCGGCGTGGGCAAGTTCACTTCGGTCGCTCTGGTCGCCTTCCTCTGTCCGATCGAGCGGTTCTCGAGCCTCGATGCAGTCGTGAAGTACTGCGGTCTCTGCCCGTCCGTTCATCAGTCGGCAACGACGAGCTACAACGGCCCACTCGTGAGGGACGCGAATCACCTCCTCAAGTGGGTCCTGGTCGAAGGCCAATGGAACGTCCGTCGGCACGAGGGAAAGGGGGACGTGTATCGAGTCGGACATCGCGTCGGCCGTCGGAAGGGTATGGGGAGCGGAGCGGTGGCCGCTGCTCGGAAACTCGCGCGGATCTCCGCTGCGGTCCTTCGCCGTCGCTCTCCGTACGAATATCACGCTCCTGAGTCGTCGAGCCGCCAGCGGCCGATTGCGGCGTCGTAAGACGGCCGCCCCAGTCATTGTGCCGGGAGGCGATTTGGGAGTTCGCGGCCGCCACTGTCCAAGTGCGCAAAAGGCGCCGATAGCATACTGCGTGCGCGAACAACCCTGAGAAACCGGAGGTCGATGTAAGGCGGCTCAACCACCACTCAGTCAATCGCCACGAACTCGGTTCGTGCAGACGAAGCGTTCATAGCATCGGACGCGCGCGTCCCACATCAAGCCGTCGGGGGCTCGCTCGACGAGATCTCGCTCGCCCCCGCGGCATGATGGGGACCCGGGCTCGCGTCTCACTCGCGCCGCTCGCCGCGAGCCCTGCGCGCTCGCTTCGCGCCGATGACCGCGATGAGCGCGCAACGCGCTTCCGAAACCCCTTCGATCGCGAATCCGTTCCCCGATCTTCCCGCCGCTTCGCACCGCGAGCCGACCTCGCGGTGTCACCCTCGCCCTCGCGTCGGCGACTACTCGCGGACGCGACTCGAGTCGCGGGTTCTGTTCCGCGAACAGGAGGAGGACGCGGACGAGATCGCGACCGAGACGCGGCGCTTCAGCCTCCTCGATATCACGAGCGGCCTCCCCGACGACTCGCGGGAGGCGGACGAGCGTGCCCAAGAGCGGAGGCTTCGCGACCTGCGCGCACGGGTGAGTGCGGCCAGAGCATTGGTCGCGACCACGCCGGGGCTCGCAGGGACCATTCAACGCGACTGGCGAAAGGCTGGGCGGTCCTACACAAAGTTCGGGATCACAGAGGAGATATTTCGAAGGGGGGTTCCAAGCCACTGGGTTAGGGAAGAATAGGTTTTGACCCGGGGAAGGATAAGCGGCATCGGATTGTGAGCTCGGCCAATCACCCCCTGGCAGGATCCGTGCTTTGCACAACGGGGGCTGCTTGGCTGGTCTTCTATTCATTGTACGTTTTCCCTAGAGAGTATCAGTTTCAGAGTTGTCTCGGTCGTGTCGGCGGCGTTCTCCTCCCACATTGCGTGCCCGTTGGGCTTTATCTGACTCAACCGGCGGTTTGGGCTGGCCTGGTTCTCATTGGAATCGGCGTTGCGTTGGCAGGCCTGTGGGCGGCCAGGGGGCGGAGCGGTGCAACACGAGCCGCGTCTCGAATCATTCCGCCTCGTACCACGACCTGACCATCGCAGCGGCTCGCTGCCGCGACGTCGGCAGGCGGACGCGGCTCGAATCTAGCGCCGCGTTCGGGGGCACGGACGAGCACGCGGAGGAGATCGCGACCCCGATGCGACAAATCAGGCCCCCTCGAGGTCCCTAGGGGCCTTCCGGACGACCCGGGGGTGAGAGACACCGCCGAGGAAAGGCGACATTTCCGGCTGGACGTTCTGGAAGTACGCGGTTGGCTGAAGCGTTGGTAGCGTGAATTGGCATCATGGCTGTATACGAGGTATAGGACGAGTCGGGTTGAAATATCGAGAGGATATCCCGACGGATACCAGACTCCATGGAGATCGCGCGCGCCAAGCGCGTGGTCTGGGTCGAACCGGGTACGGCTGCGGACCTTAGAGACTCCCGCATCGAACGCACCGGGACAATGCGTACTGTTCCCATCAAGCTCCGCACCGACCGTGTTCCAGGAGTGCAGAGGCCCAACGAAAAGAAGAGGAACGTTACGCTCGGAGGGCGCGACCTGGTCAAATCGCTACGTGCAACGCTGGGGAACGATGTTGCTCTTCCGACGATGGGAAGCCCGATGGTAGCACCGCATGCGAAGGTCGGTATTAGTCGAGCTAACCGATCTGAACCGCCGGTTTCGGCACGGGATCCATTCTCGGTTCTCTATGAGATTGAACAGCATCGTGGGGGGCTCGAGATTCTCCTCCTGCTGAATGGCGAGGGCGGAGCAACCAAGTCGAAACTTCGTCAGTGCCTCAGACCAGGTCCGGAAGCACTCGGCGGCGCCCTCCGGTCCCTTGTTCGACTCGGCCTCGTCGAACCCAACTTGATACCGACCTTCCGCTTCCCGACGATCTACCGACTGACCGCACGGGGTAGGGCGTTCGTCGAGTGTCCTTTGAAATATTGGCCGTCGCTGTTTCCGATTTGATTGCCATCGCCCGTTCTCGCCGGACTCCATCCGAGGTGGCCGGCTCAGTTCCGGATGGACGGAATAGATCCGGGCTTCGAACAGAGCCCCCCCGCTGACTGCTTTCCCGTCAACGGGTTGCTCGAGATCGGGAATCAGTGGATAAGATCGTGTATTCAGGACCCATTGCCTTGTTCGTCGGCCGAAGGGGAAAACATGCCCCGAACGAGAAAGTTGAGGGTGCTCGCGATGGTCGCGTTTCCTGTCTTCGCCGCCGTGATCATGCTTGCCGGTCCGGCGGCGGCTTCATGGGTGTGGGCTTGGAACGTCAATCCGAATCAGTGGCCACCTTGCTCGGGCGAGGGCTTCGACGATTGGGGAACCACCGTAACCA
The DNA here is from genome assembly GCA_049802875.1 of Thermoplasmata archaeon. GTDB lineage: Archaea > Thermoplasmatota > Thermoplasmata > Lutacidiplasmatales > UBA184 > Lutacidiplasma. Next base: position 96,648 of record JBARNH010000024.1, read on the forward strand.
ATGGAGTATTCACTGGATATTCTGATGTACAGGCCGACGGCGACTATTTCTGCAATCCTGACACAACCGAACACGAAGTTAATGCTGGCGAGCACGCATCGCCCGATTTCACTGTAAGTACCACGGGCACCTACACCGTCACCGCCGTCTTTTCCGGCACGGTTTACGTTTACGCGAGTCAGAGTGGCTGCGATGAAGGCACTGGACATGGCACTTTCAGCATTGGGGTTGGAGTGACCGACAACACCACTGGCAAGAGTTACTCCACCCTTCAGACTCCAAGTGGTCTTTCGATTTCAGAAAGCTGCGGGTCGGGGGACACGGCGGTGGCGCTTGGTTCCGTGTCGTTCATGACGACCCCCGTGGCTGGCAACGTCTACCAAGCCAACGCGGGGATCGATGCCTTGTCGGGTGCCATCGAGTATGACCAGGGTAGTAACGCGCAGGACATTACCGCGTTTGATAACGCGTGTCACCAAGGCACGGGAAACACCTGCAGTTCGGCGGTGACGCTCACCTCCATTACGGTGTCGTGACTGGAACGCGACTGTTGACATGCCCCGGTCGCGTTCGAGAATCTCGCCGGATTCACCCCGGTCCAATCGCGCCCGCGGATCTCGGCCTGGAGTTACCTGACGAGATCGTCGTAACAGGGTCGATCCGCGAGGTGGCGGGGCCGGCAAGCCCGCGAACGCTTGAGGGCTCTCACATAGCCGAGCCTGCCAGCAGATCAGCCGCGTCCCCGAATGGACGACGCCATGTCCGCATCGGTAGGAATGTGGACTCAACGACGACGTACCAGGGGAAGGTTAGATCCGAGCCGACGCCTCGTCAAACAGACGTGAGCCGTGCGGGCAGGGTTCAGCCACGAGAGCCGGGCGCCGTGTTATCCGAGCAACATATGGAGTCCATTGCCAGAAATCTCTCGAGCGGACGCAACCAGGGACCGCGTGTCAGCCCTTTCTCGAATCGGGTAAATTACTCCTGCCGAGCCACCTAGGGATAATCTTGAAGTCAGGTGAGTTGGGTAACAGGGACGTAATGCAGGGACAACCGCCCTCGGGGCCTCTTCTCGACATTTCCGGGCTGACAAAAACCTTTCCCGGTGCCGCCAGAACGGCGGTCGATGACATCACTCTGAGCGTCTCCGCCGGTGAGATCCTGGGCCTTGTTGGCCTAAACGGGGCAGGAAAGACAACGACGATCAGAATAGCTGCGGGATTGAACAAACCGTCCTCCGGTCATGTGACTGTTGGGGGTTTTGATATCGTCCGCGACAAGGTGGAAGCATCCGCTCGGGTGGGACTAGTTCCTGAGTTTCCTAACTTCGATCCGGGGGCTAAGGCCCTCTCGCTTCTCAGGTACTTTGCCGGATATCACGGATTCCGCGGACAACAAGCGACTGACCGGTGCTCGGCCCTTCTAAAAGTCGTCGGCTTGGACAAGACAGTAGAACTGAGATTTCGTACTTTCTCCCAGGGAATGAAGAAGCGATTCGCACTCGCCGCGGCACTCACCGGAGAACCACAGGTGTTGCTACTGGACGAGGTCCTGAATGGACTCGACCCCCAAGGGATCGCCCTAGTTAGGCAGTTAGTCATGGACTGGCGGGGGGAAGGCAGAGCGATCCTCCTCTCTTCTCACCTCTTGAACGAGGTGCAGCAAGTCGCCGATCGAGTCGCGATCGTTCACCTGGGTCGGCTCGTCAGGGTCCTTTCCAGGGAGGAGTTGGCAAACGGCCGGTCGGGCGTGCTACGAATTTCGATTGTTGACTTGGACTCAGAAACAATGGGGTACCTTGCGACCAAGGGAACGATAAGGCGCGATGGGTCCACCGTCTGGATCGCCAACCCCACGATTGAAGCCGACGAGATCAATGCTGACCTTATTCGGCGCGGTTGCCATGTCAAGAGCCTGTCATTCGAGTCGACCAGTCTGGAGAGCTTGTTTCTGAGCCTGATTGAAGAACCCGCGCCCGAGCCCGCGAGCGACGAGTCAAACGAATGACTTGGGCTCTGCCTCTGGGCTTCAAGTACGAATTCGCGCGGACCTGTACTCGCTTACCAGTCTTGCTGGTAATCATTGTCGGAATTCTCGTGGCCAGTGCCGCGGCTACGCAGATCGCCGCTTACTCCCCTAGCCCCGCGAGAATGTACTCTGGAGTACTGTTCTATTCCGATGGGGCCTATCATTTTGAATTCTATGCCTTCAATCAGTACGGGTCGCCCCTGCCGGCCGTCAACTACTCAATATCTATTTCCCAAACCCCCAACGGCCCCATAGTTACCAATCTCAGCGGAAATACCGCGAGCAACGGCATGCTGGAGTTATCGGCCGCTCTGCCCAGTGGATCCTACCTCGCCGTCATTGATGCCGGGCCCCAGGGAGTACTCTACTGGGCCCAGGGTGCCAGCAATGCGGGTGTTTACTTCGGCTCACTCCCTTCAGGCGAGGTGGTACCGCTCTCAGGTCCAATCTCGACGGCCGTGGACAGCGCGATCGGATTCTCGGGGAAACCGGCTCTGCAAATCTTCTTTCCGACACCGATCGCGGAGTGCGTTTCGGGGTGTCCCGTTTACTATGCCCTCGAGAATTTTACTAATGGTTCGAGCTTCGGTCCGCTCCCCGAATCTTCCATGACGTTTCTCGGGGACTTGGCTTCCCCGCTTCAGATTTTCCCATTGACAATACACCAAACAAGCAATACCAATTACCTGAACCTACAAGTAGAAATTTTCTCTCCCTCGGGGTCGCGATTGGCGCTCGACACCAACTGTTCCGCTTCGTCCTTCTATCCATATCAAACCCCCTCTTCGGTCAGCAATGCAGCCTTCAATTACTTCGCGGACGAGGTGGTTCTTGTGCTGCCGTTCATGGCGATCATTGCATCGTTTTCCGTGTACGCGAGGGACCGAATATCTGGCGTACTGGAATCCACGCTGGTTCAGCCAGTGACAATGCGAGGCCTAGCTACATCGAGGTTTCTGGCTGCTCTGACTGCATTGCTGTTCGCCGTGGGAGTCGGGATTGCCCTTTCCGACGGGCTGATGCACCTTGCAGTGGGGTCCTTTGTTCTTCCGTCGTATCTCCTTTCTATCTACCTTGGATTTGTGATTGTGATCGCGTTCTTCGTCGGACTGGTCTTCCTCCTATCGCATCTCGTACGCTCGACGGCGACGTTACTAGCCGTGGGGATGGGCCTGTTCCTCCTATTCGGGATCTTTTGGAACTCGCTAGTCTTTGCTCTCGAACCGCTGTTCGGTGTGAGTATCGGTACTCGTGCGGGAGCCACATTCCAAGTGGGACTTTCGTTCCTCGATCCACTGCAGTACCCCGCTCTGTTCCTCGCAGCGATCACGAATGCGACCCCTAACGTCGCCACAGGAATCGGTGGAAGCCCGGCGGCGTACGGGATCACCCCGGTAACGCTTACGCTCGCGTCGCTGAGCTGGGTAGTCATACCTTTCGTGCTGCTCCTCTGGCGCATCCGAACCAGAGACTGATGGCCAACTCACAACGGGGAGATACAGTCTAATCCCTGGCCGCGCCGGGGTATGCTCTCGCGAACGTGGTTCGAGTCGCGGGTCCTGTTCCGCGACCAAGACGAGGACGTTGACGAAGTCGCGACTGAGACACGACGGTTCATCCTCCTCGAGATCACGAGCGGCCTCCCGGACGACTCGCGGGAGGCGGACGAGAAGCAGACGGAGCGGCGCCTTTGCGACCTACGGGCGCGAGTGAAGGTGGCACGAGGGCTGGTGTCGATTACGCTGGGGCTCCCCGAAATCCTCGCGAGGGACTGGCTGAAGGCAGCGCAGTACTATTACCGGCTCGGGATCTCGGAGTCAATGTTTCGAAGAGGAGTCTCGAGCACCGAAGTTACTGGCGAATAGTTCTTGCCTCGGGAAGGATGTGCGGCGTCGGACGATGAGCTCGGCCAACCACCCCTTAGCGGGATCCGTGCTTTGCACAACAGGGGCTGCTTGGTTGATACTCTACTCGTTGTACGTTTTCCCGAGGGAGTATCTGATTCAGTCTCAGAGTTGTCTCGGTCGTTTCGACGGCATACTCCTCCCACATTGCGTGCCGATCGGGCTCTATCTGTCACAACCGGCGCTCTGGGCAGGCGTGGTTCTCATTGGAATCGGCATTGCGTTTGTAGGACTGTGGGTGATCCGGGGGCGGAGCGGTGTGATGCATGATGCGTCCAGAAATATCCCGCCTCGTAGTACGACCTGACCGTCCGAGCGATGCGCTGCGTCCACGACGTCTCGCGGACTCGGTTTGACTCGCGGGTCCTGTTCCCCTACCAAGACGAGCGCGTGGAGGAGATCGAGATCCAGGCGCGTCAGTTCATCCTCCTCGAGATCACGAGTGGCCTCCCGGACGACTCGTGGGAGGCGGACGAGCGCGCCGCGGAGCGCCGACTCCGCGAGCTGCGCGCCCGCGTGAAGGCGGCGCGGGTGATGGTCGCAACCACGCCGGGGCTCGGGGAGATCCTCGTGAGCAACTGGCAGCGGGCGGCGCAGTTCTATTTCCGATTCGGGATTACGGAACCTATATTTCGAGGGGGCATCCCAAGCACCGAAGTTGCGGAGGAATAGTTTTTGCCTCTGGGAAGGATGTGCGGTACCCGACGATGAGATCGGCCAATCACCCCTTGGCAGGTTCACTGCTTCGCACAACAGGGGCTGCTTGGTTGATCTTCTATTTACTGAACGTTTTCCCAAGGGAGTACCAGTTTCAGAGTTGTCTCAGTCGGGTCGACGGCGCACTCGTCCCGCATTGCGTACCCATCGGGCTGTATCTGTCTCAACCGGCTGTCTGGGTCGGCTTGATCCTCATCGGAATCGATGCCTCGCTCGTAGGTCTATGGGTTGCAAGAGGGCGCAACGCCACTATGCGTGACATGTCACGAACAGTCCCGCCCCATAACTCGACCAGATCGTGTGAGTGAGAAGCTGGCCCCACTGCGGCTCGCGGACGCAGGTCGAGGCGCGGCTCGCGTATCGTGACGCGGGGGAGGTCGCGACCCCGCCGCGAACGTGCAGCCTCCTCGAGGCCCCGAGGGGCCTTCCGGACGACTCGAGGGGCGAGGGACACCGCCGAGGAAAGGCGGTACTTCCGGCCGGATGTTCTGGAAGTAAGCGGTCGGTTAAAGCGTAAGCAGCGCGAGTTGGCACCATGGCTGTATACGAGGTATAGAACAAGTCGGGTTGAAATATCGAGACAACATCACCGATGATACCAAGCTTCATGGGGATCGAGCGCGTGGTCTGGGTCGTCCCGGGTCCGCCTTCAGACTGGGAGGACCGCACGGTGGCCGAGGGCGGGCGCAGTCCCTTGCCCTTCTATCGAATTTCACTTTCGAGCAAGGATGAGGAGAATACATGACCGATGGGAAAGGAGTTGAGCGAACAATTGACGCTAAATTCGAGGATGGACAGAACGGGAAATCGCGCGGCTATCCCAGGATTGTAAACTCACGCAGGATGTCCCGACGCCGCACACTGCTACTCTCTCCGAAGGTGTTCGCGGTCGTTCTGCTTATGGTTGCGGCGACTCTGTTCGTTACAGGAGCGCCCGGAGTCATGGCAGCTCCGCCAGTCTCCTCCGATGGTCCCGCGATCTGCGAACCTTGCCCCTCCGGCGAAACCGGCTGCATCCCTAACTGTACGAAGGGTCCTCCCCCCTGCAACCCGGTACCCGAATCGGTATCGATCACCAGCATCGTGGTGACTCCAGAGTCTACGAATGTCTCCTTCACCTGGGATGAGAGCCCGGCCGGTTACGGCGGAGGAATTCTCTGGGGGAACACAACGAGCTACGGGTACAGCCAGAGCGCCTCAGGGAGCGCCAGCTACACAGCCTTCTTGGATTACATACAACCGAGCACCACCTACTATTTCGAAATCTATACAGGCATCCCGGCGTCCACGTGCGACATTACATGGTCGGCAGGGCATTACTTCTCGTCGTTCGCGACACCTGCCGACCCCCAGCTCGTTGTTAGTGGGACCGTCACCGATGCGAACGGACATGCCCCGGCGGGCGTCGCCGTGATTATCTACTGCACCGACTGGGTAGGATGGACCAACCCCGGCGCGGCTGAATTCGGCGAAACTTGGGAAAGCAGTCCCACGATCTGGTGGAACTACACCCTGACCAACTCGAACGGCGCCTACTCGTTCAATGTGAACAACTACCAGTTGCCGGGTCACGGCTACGACATTTGTAATAAGAACGGCGGGCACCATTACGTGGTCGATGTTCTGAATCAGCCCAAAACCTGCTTCGATGGCGTGTGCCCGAATGGGAAACTTTGGGCGGGATACTGGAATGAAACCATAGCGACCTGGTCACCCCAAGTGGTGAACTTTGTGCTGCCATCCAACTTCCTTGGACCACTCACGCCGATGGTGCTCGATTTTACTAACGACTCCTATGTCTCGTTCGCTTACTCCAGTGGAGTGGAGTCGACTACCACGAGCGCTTGGCAATTCGACGGTGCTGGAGAGTCCGCTTCTGTAACAACGTCCGACCTGACCAGTTTGAGCACCGCGCCAGACGAAGACCTCGAGTACTACGCGGCATACGACCAGACTGGTAACATTGAGTTCAATGCGATTGACGGCCGAACTACCGGAATTACGGACTGGTCGTATGTGGGCAAGGCACTTTCGGTGGACCAATCCTCCACCACTGTGGCCGATCCGCTGAAGGCCTTCTACAACGTTCAAGACAATGAGGTCTGTTACGCCGAGGGGGCGGGGCAGTCTGGAACCTATATCACGACCTACTCGCAGTCCTTCCAACTGAGTTCAAGCTTTAATCTCGCCATTTCAGTTGACTTGGACCTTTTTGGTGTGGGCTCACTGACTACGAGCCCCCTGACCTACTCGAATAGCATCTCAAATGGGGGGGGACAAAGCTGGAGCCTCTCGTACACAATTTCGGTCCCAAGCGGGGGATCAACTACAAATGTCTGGGTCTACGTGCAACCCGGCACCACGAACCAAGTCGGGCCGATTGTCCACGCATGGGCCGGCCCGACATGCCCCACATAAAGTCTTAGGCGTTCTTGTCTTCGGGATGTCCGATTGAGCCGCCTCGACTCAGGATCGCCTGCCGCAACAGAGATGTCTCGCCACAAGCGGGGACGAGAACATCTCTCGCTCTTGGGCGGAGTAGTTGTTGGCGTGACCATCACTCTCTCCTTGATGACGATGGGAGGACTGGGGCTGTTCGCCCACGCAGAATGTATGGATCGGGGGTCCGTCGGCACGGCGTTATTTTGGACTCCATTCGACCTTGCCAACGCACCCTACCTCGGGTCGACCACATATTCCGCCAGTTTCGAGGTGTATGAGCCGTTCGGGCTCACACGTGTAACGGACAACGACAATCTCAGTAACGGGAATCTCTCCGCGGGTTACTTTCAAACTGAGAACTGGACGGTGTTTGCGCAAGCGAACATCACCGAATCCGGAATCGGCCTCGACAACCCTTGCGCCGCACCTTTCGGCGCGGCGCCCTCTCCGACCAACTTCACGTCGAGTTTCGGCGGGTTCGTCCTCCAGGGACCGGGAAATACTTCAAATGTGAACGAGACCACATCCTTTCCGCTGGCGCCAGCGGATCACCCTCCTGCGACATTCGCGAACGGTTTCGTCTCGGCCAACCTACCGCCAGTCTCAACATGTGGGACATCTGGGAGAATGCTCAATTTCAGTTCGTCATCGTTTGACGTCTCACTCACAATTCCGGCGCCGACGGGCCTGCTCAAGACTACGGTGTCGGTAACCTCCAATCAGAAATTCGAGTACTCGTTCCCCGCCAACGGCGGAACTTGGCTCGTTGACGATCTTCAGGAGAACTCAGGATTACGCGGTCCGGGTCTCGCATTCAGTTGGGAGCCATGTTAGCTGCGATCGGTGAAATCCGAACTGGCTTGGATCTGCAGGTTACCACGAATCTTCCGGATCAGCATGGTGCAGAGTGGACCCCGGGAAGAACGCTTCAAGCAAGTCGTGGGCCAGGTGGTGCACTGGCAGTGTGTCGCGCGCGGCCGCGTTCAGGGCGTGAACTACCGCGCGCGGGTCGCTGAGGCGGCCCGGCGTCACGGGGTGGTCGGGACGGTCGCGAACCGGGCCGATGGCACGGTCTTCATCGACGTACAGGGCCCACTCGAAGCCGTGGAGGCCTTCCTCCGCGACGTGAGGGGTCATCGCGGAGCCAGTCACGCGCACACCGTGGAACGCGAGGAGGAGTTGCCCGTGTCACGCGACATTGTCGGGTTCGAGATCCTACGGGATTAGGTGCGAGACACCTGACGTAGGAAGGTAGCCTCACTAGGATTCATTGCCGATAAGTTAAGGGCCAATCCGCCGACGACGGACTGACGTTTCCACTGGAAGCAGTTCCCTTCATCCGGCCTCGGCAACGTCTATGGGATGCCGCTGCGTCCCTCGAGCTCGGTGCAACCGGTTCCCTTCGAGCGTGGCGAGGTCGAGGAGGCGCTCACCCGCCTCCTCCCCTCCGAGAAGATCGAACAGTTCGCCCGTGAGACCGGCTTTGTCGAGCGCGAGCGGAAGGTCCAGCCCGTCGCCTTCCTCTGGGTCCTCGTCATCCACTTCGGCACCCGCCTCACTCGACGCCTCGCCGAGCTGAAGAAGGGCTACGACAAACGAGCCGGCCTCGCCCGGATCACTTACCCCGGGTTCTACCTCCGCTTCACCCCGGAGCTCTCGAAGTTCCTGAAGCGGTGCCTCGAGCACGCGATGGGCGAGCTCGCCCACGAGCCCGGGCGCGAGCTCGACCCCAAGCTCGCCGCCTTCGAGGACATCTTCCTCAAGGACTCGACGGTCGTCCGCCTCCACGCGAGCCTCGCCACGAAGTGGCCGGCCACCCGCTCTCGGAAGATCGCCGCGGGCGTGAAGGTCGACACGCTGGTGAGCGTTCGGGCGAACGGCCCGAAGACGCTCGCCCTGGTCGGCGAGCGGACCCCGGAGGTGAAGCTCCTGCGGGTCGGTGTGTGGGTGAAGAACCGTATCCTCCTCGCCGACCTCGGGTTCTACTCGCACCGGCTCTTCGTCAAGATCGCGGAGAACGGGGGATCGTTCGTGAGCCGCGCCAAGGCGAGCGCGGATCCGCTGTTCGTGCGCTCCTACACGATTCACCGCGGACGAGCGATCGCGCTCGAGGGGAAGCGCCTCTCGGAGGTGCTCCCCCGCCTCGACCGGGGCGTCCTGGACGCCCAGGTCGAGCTCTCCTTCAAGCGTCGGGTCTACAACGGTCATCGGGCCGGGGACACCACGCGCTTCCGCCTCGTGGCGGTGTGGGACGAGGTGGGCCGGGAGTACCACACCTACCTGACGAACATCGGCCCGGAGATCCTGAGCGCGGAGGAGGTGGCGAGTCTCTACCGGATGCGCTGGGAGATCGAGCTGACGTTCAAGGAGTTGAAGAGCCAGTATGCACTCGACGCGTTCCGGACGACGAACGCGGACGTCGTCGAGGCGTTGATCTGGGCGGCGCTGCTGACCCTGGTCGCCAGTCGTCGACTGTACAACCTCGTGCGGGCGCGCGCCCCGCCCGAGCTGAAACCCCGCTACACGCCGATGATGTGGTCGATCGAGTTTAGGGAGGGCGGGAGCGCGGTACTGGGTTGCCTGCTCGCCCACCTCGGCTACGAGGAGTTTTCCGAGAAGGAGTGGAACGACGTCAACTACCGGCTGACGGTGTGCGCCCTCACTTCGCACGTCCGTC
>JBARNH010000025.1:0-34800 GCA_049802875.1 Thermoplasmata archaeon
GGCGACTACTCGGGCGGCGACACCGATCACCTCGTTAACTATCGCCTTGTCCATTTCCGATTCCCCCGCCTACGCAGTGATCTTCCTCGAGCCGGCTAGCTTGACGCTCCACTTGAAGACCGGCCCAAAATAAGGGTGGCCCTTCCTTAACGGGGCTCGTTTTGTGACGAAGGGGTCCGAAGTCGTCCCTTCGCACCGTTTTCTAACGAGGGGGTCGTGTAACGGGGGGGTCCCTCGATCAGGAAGGTGGTCGCCGGAGAGCATGGTATAGAATCGGAAGAATCGTGCGGTGCCTGGCCCCGATCCCCCCAGAGGAGCCGGTAGGTGCACCTCATGCACCCAGCCACCGGGGTGCCCAAAGTGCACCCCCGCTCCGGAGGCCCCTTGGATGGGAGAGTGGCGTCATCTCGCTTTCACGTAGTTGCGCAATCCCGCTCTCCTGATGATGGTCAGGTCGGGGATATGAAGAATTCGGTAGTGTCCCCCTCCGACACTTTTGACCGATTTTTCCCCCAGAAACAGGGACAATACATGATTCGCATGTAAGGGATTTGAGCAAGGAGGTTGCCGCCCCCGGAACGGGGTGGATTGTTCGATGTGACCGAGGACGGGGCGACGATGGTCAAGCGAGGTTCAACTTCGCCAGCATCGATCGAAACCGCGGATCCTCTCGGATCGAATCAAATTCGTGCGCTTGATAGTATAGCCAGAGAGCTCTGGCCCCTTCTCCGTCGTCCCGCTCCAAGCAGCCGATTGTCTTTTCCTTTTCGCCGAGCGCGGCGTAGATCATCGCAATCCACACGGGGCTGACGTACTCGGTTTGCGATGCATCTTCCCATTCGCTCACCACAGCTCGGGGCTCTTCGAGCATCCCGAGCCGGGCAAACAGAATCGCCCGGTTCCACCGGGTATGCTTGTTCACAGGACCGGTCGAAAGCTTTGCCTCCCGCCGGGCGTCAGCCATTCGGGCTGCGTCGGCGAAAATAAGGCCAAGGCGGACGTGTGCGTCCGGGTTTCCGGGTTGAGTGTCCCGCGCCTCTTCAAGTGAGGCCACCGCCGAATCGAAATCTCCCGAGAGGGACTGAACCGTGCCCAACCAATATTTGGGACCCGGCCACAGCGGGTCCAGTTCGATGGTCGTGCGGAGCTCCCTTGCGGCATCGCCGAACTTCTTGACCATCATCAGAAGATGCGCGTACCAGTAGTGGGCGTTGGCGTTACTGGGATTGAGCGAGACGGCCCGCAGGAATTCGGTCTCAGCGACCTCATAGTCGTGGTCGTATTGGAGGGCCAGGTTGCCACGCGCGGCATGCGCCTCGGACGAGTCGACATCCAACTCGATTGCCTTGGCGATCAGCTCCTTGGCACGCGGAAATGCTTCACCCGACGGGAGGGTTTCGCCGGCGAGGGTGATCAGTACGTTCGCCAAGCGTGCGTACGCCGGGCAAAAGCCCGGGTCGTTCCGGATCGCCTCTTCGAAGAAGCTGAGCGAATCTTGAAGACCCTCGTGCGCGGATCGGCGAGACACCTGGATCCCCTTTAGGTAGAGGTTGTAAGCGGCAAGATTGGGCGTGCGCTCCGTCCTGATCGATCCGGGCTCAGGTCCAAGAAGTTCGAGCCGGAGTGCCCTAGCCGTCCTTTCTGCGACCTCCGTTTGAATCGCGAATACGTCGTCGAGGTCGCGATCGTAGCTATCTGACCAGAGATGATCTTGGGTGCCGGTATTAATCAACTGCAAAGTAATCCGTAATCGGTTCCCGGACTTTCGCACACTGCCTTCAAGAACTGAGGTGACGCCCAACTCGGCGCCGATTTGCGAAATGGTCTTCGACGTTGACTTGTATTGACCCACCGACGTGCGTCCAATGACTCGGAGGTCCCGGATCTTAGAGAGGGCGCTAATCAGTTCTTCCGTGAGACCATCGGCGAAGTACTCGTCCTTCGGGTCCGGGCTGATGTTGGCGAGAGGTAGGATGGCGAGCCGAGGAGGAGCTGGACCTCCATTTTGAGCCGGAGGGGCTTTCCACGGGAGGACAACACGATAGAGGTCCATGGCCGACTGCAAGCCCTTGGGCGTACTAGGAGGAAGCTTCTCCAGTCGATCGGATATCTTGTTCCGGACCTGTTCCTGGACGGCGTGGGAAACGCAGATCCCTCCCGGTTCTGCTATGGTTTGGAGTCGGGAGGCCACATTCACCGCGTCGCCGAAGATGTCCCGGTCTCGTTGTTCGACATCTCCGAGGTGCACCCCGATTCTCAGCTCGATTGGCGCCACGTCCGGCCGAAGGTTTCGCTCGTGAAGCCTTCGCTGGATGTCAATCGCGCACTGGACCGCCCGTAAGGCACTATCGAACTCGGCTAGGAAGCCGTCGCCCATCGATTTGACCTCGCGCCCTTGGTGGGTGGCAAAGAGGGGGCGAACGAGAGCTTCTTGCTCGTCCCGGAGCTTCAGGGCCTCCGCTTCATTGGCTTGGGCCGAGGCCGTGGAACCGACCATGTCGGTGAACATGATGGCGGCAAGTCGGCGCGTGGAGGCCACAGCTCGAGAACGACACTCGTTAGATTAAGCCCCGGTTCATTGAGGAGGAGCTGGGCTGGCTAACTGATCGAGCACATCTGATGCCCAGAAAGCCCAACCGCATCTGGTAGTCTTGCGATCGCGATTACTTGACTTCGTGTAGCCCCGAAGTCACGCTTTCTCGCTGGCGGCCATGTCGGGGATATGAAGAATTCTGTAGTGTCCCCCTCCGACACCTGAACCTCGCGGTTCGTCTCCGGAGAGGGATCGACCCCTACCCTACTCACACCGTGACAGAACCGTTCCCCGATTTGCTCGAGGACGATCCCGCACAACCCGTTACCCGCGGACTCATCTCCCTGTCTCCCCCTCGTCTCCGAAAGGATTTCATCCGGACTGCCGGTGGAGTATCGCTGGGCGCCGGTGAAGCATGCGCCCGGCAATTCAGCACCAGTTTCGAGTCACGCCCTCGAAGCCGGGCTGAAAGTGTGGATTGCTGCCAATCGATTCCTCCAGACGCCGACTGTGTTCTCCGACCGGAGACCGGCGCCGGATTACGGCCGTGCCCGAAGTCCGATTCGTCCGACGGCGAAGTTCGCGGAAATCCGGTCGTCGTCCACTCGGAATAGGGGGACGACTCTCCCGGCAAGTCGCTGCGCGGACGGGATCGGGAAGGTCCACCTCGACGTCAGGGTACGGGACTAGTGGTTGTGAGTGACCGTATCCGTTCCGAGGTCCCGAACTGCGGCATTGCCGGTCACGGCGCCGTGGTCCGCCGACAGCGTGTTGTAGGTTACGACGTTGCCCGTGCTCAGCGAATCCAGGAGAATCGCATACGAATCTGCCGTTACCGTCACAGTGTTCTGTGACAGCAGATTGTTCGCGGATCCTCCTAGCAGATCGATGCCGAGTGTGTAATCGAAGGGATAGCAGGTGTCGCCCGGTTGGCAGGGAACACCGGACGCCGTCGAGGCCGTAACATAGACGATGTTTTGCCAGATCTCGTCGTTAGTAGCACCGTAAAAGAAGAAGCCGGTGTAGAGATTGTCGTGGACATAGTTCTGAGAGTACGTTATTCCCGAAGCCAGGGCTTCCCCGGCTGCGCTTCCCCCGATTCCAGCATCGTTGCCGTAGACATTGTTGTGGGAGACAACCGTTCCGGTGCTCGGACCGAAGACGATGATGCCCAGGTCCTGCTCTGCCGTCTCCAAGTCGCCTCCGCAAAGGACGCCGCCCCCGACGTTTGTGCCAAGGGGGCATTCGTATCCCGTGACAGTGTTAAAAGAAACCGTCGCCACCGCCGGGTTTGCAGCATACGGAGAGAAGGTGTCCACCTCCATTCCGTTCTGGTAGCTCAACGCCGCAGGGCCGATTCCGACCAACGTGTTTCCGACAATCGAAGCAGTCGAGCCCGCCCCCAAGATGTTGATGCCGTTGCCCTGGTCATCGTAGAGGGCGTTGAGAGCGATGGTCGCGTGGCCGGAGGTCAGGCTTGCGCCCGTGCTCGGGTTGATCCACCCCACGCCGATTCCCGCGTCTCCGAACCCCACACTGTTGCAGTTCGACATGGGGTCATCTTTGACATGAGCTATGGAATTGGCGAGAATGTTCGCGGTCGCACCATCGCTTACGAAGATGCCAAACACGATCGAACAGACAACGCCTGCCGGACCGGGACCAGAGATCGTAAAGCCGGACAGAGTCACTTGCGTCGCAGGCCCCGTGATTTCCAGAATGTTCTGAAGACCGAAGCTATCGGCCGTGAGCGTCGAGGGCGCAAGGATCGTTGTCCGAGAGGGACCCGAACCGATCAGCGTCAGAGACTTGCTGATCGTTACCTGTTCCCTGTAGGTCCCAGGACAGACGAAGATGACTGACCGCGCCGGCGTTGCCGAAACAGCGGATTGGACTGAATCATAGCCCGGCGAGTTGCATGAGCCACCACTGTGTCCGCTCCCCGAAGGGGAGGAGGCAACGAAGAAGACCTGCGACAGTTGTGAGGAAAACGTGATCGAAGACACCTGCGGCGACCGGGACGGCGCTGAGGATGCCTGCGAAGCGACCAAGGCGAGCACGACGATCAGTGCGAGGAGGGCAGACAGCAGGATCTTTGCTTTCAACGTCACCACGTCCGGCCACTGAAACGCGTGGCCGAGAATATACTCTGAACCGTCAATAGACGCCTTAGTTAAGAACCGAAACAATCTACGGGTGAGCGGAGATGTACGAGATAGCTATCGAATTCGACCACCACTGCACGATAAGCGACCTTTCGTCCAAGTTTCCGTCGGCTGACTTCCGATTTTGGGACAATGTTCACAGAGGATTCATCGAGATAAAGTCGGAGAAGCCCGAGGACTTTCGTCCGATGAGTATCGAGCTGAGGAAGCTTCAACGAGGCAAAGATTGCGTGGTCCTGCAAAAGAAGGTGAACGCGAAAGGTGAGTGGTCCGCACTGATGACGTTCGAACACGAGAGCAAGGGATCTTCTGTCAGTCTGGTGGCGGAGAGCGGATGCTTTCTCGTCTTCCCCGTTGTTATCTCCGCCGGACGAGAGTTCCTACACATCTTAGCATTCGATAAGGGAGACTCTAAGCGACTGATGAAACGGCTCAACATGGAGGGGGAGGCGAGACTAGAACGAGAGAGACGGATCAACTTTGACACGTCTGGATTATCCTCTGTCATGCCGCTCATCAACCCGATCTCGGATTTGACCTCCAAGCAGGCAGCAGCTCTGGCGATGTCGATGAGATTTGGCTACTACGAGTTGCCTCGTCACACCTCTACCGGAAAGATAGCGAACGCGGCACACATTCCAAGAACGACCTTCCAGGATCATCGAAAGAAAGCGGAAACTAAACTGATGAACGCCCTTGCGCCGTACTTCATGACGCATGCGGAGCCGCGATAGCCCTCTCGCAAGTGTAAGCGTTCACCATCGTCGCCACCCGGCTGGCCCTCCTGACGTTGCAAGACCCTGGCCGCGAGGCTTGTCGCGTTCTGGCTCGACCGTGCGGAGTCCTCGGATCCGGAAGTTCCGATAGTTCGACATCAGTCGCTCGAACACCCACCTCCGGCGCACGGAGCGTCGGCTCCCGCTGCTCCGGAGGGGTCACCCACCCCCGCGGAGCTGCGTCTCCACGCGACGGGTAGACCCCGCCGGTCCGGGCAGGCGAAGTACGGCAACCACTAGCGTCCGCTTCTCAGCCGCTTCCTTCAGATCTCGCGCAGGATCCAGGACTCAGGACCCATCCCCAGGGTAACGGTACGGCCTCGTCCTGACGGCGGCCAGGTCGGAGATACGAGCCATCCGAGGATGCCCCCCTCCCGAAATTTTCCACGGATTTCTCGGCGAGAAACGACGCAGTTCGACCGTTCGCGTTGACGAGATTTGAACCCGTTAATGACCTCGTTGCGAATCGGGCTACGCGAACTCGCCCTTGGGTCGAAGGAACTTCACGACGTATCCGTCGGGATCGTTGATGGTGAACGCCTTCCCGTACGGCCAATCGCGAAGGCCGGACTCGATCTTCACCTTGGCCCTCTTCGCTCTCGCATAGATCGTCTCCACGCTGCGGAGCTCTACGTTGACGATGACTCCCCCGCCCAGCGGGCCCTTCACCCATTCGTGATAGTCCGCGTAGCCCCCGCCGGAGGCTCCCGCCTCCCAGATTCGTCCGAGCGCGATGACCGCGCTACCTATCCCGACTCCCGCGTAATCCAGTTTCTCATCGTCGCCTTTCCACGCCCATCGAACATCGAACCCGAGGGTCTCATAGAACTTCACCGAACGATCGACATCCTTGACGTTGAACATGACGCTGATCTCTGCCTTCACCGGCTCCTCCTCCAACACGGGTACAGGACTGGGAGCGCTCGTCCGCAGCCTTCCGCGCAACTCGAGTTGCCGACTCTTGTTGGGGATATGAAGAATTCAGTAGTGTCCCCCTCCGACCTCTTTTCACGATTTCTCGCCGAGAAATGGCAACATTTGGTAATTTGTGTGCCGGGGATTTGAACCCGGCAACGGCCCCTCCGGAAAAGAGTGAGTTTCCGCAAGGGAGGCGGAGGCGCTCTGCATCAAGGCGACGTGGCCGCGTCCCCGGTCTCAATCTCTTGCCGGCAACACTACGCTCAGTGATTCGCGTAAAAGTCGGCAACAACTTTGAAGGACTCTTTCGGCTCCCACGGCATGTCGGGATAAGCCCTCCCGTGGCGCCCATCAAGGAAGCTCTTCACCAGGCTGTATCTGACAATGTCGAGGTCGAAATTCAACGCTCGGGCAAGCCGCTGTTCCATGTCGTCCTGAAGCCCTGCGCCGGGTTCGACGAAAGTGAAGACAAATGTCGCGTTGACCCCTGCCTCGTGGTTAATGCGCAGTAGCTCTCCGACCTCTCGGGCTTGTGTCGCTTGGTCATAAACGTAGTCGCCCTTGAGCTGGGGGGGCGTCTTGCCCCAGTCGACAATATCCCACCCCCGACCCCCGAGATCATCAGCGCCCTTGAAGGTGCAGCAGCCGAACTCCATGTTGGCGACGGGTTTGCCGAAGCCCAGGTATCGTTTGATCAGGTTTGGATACATCTCTCGGCTGCGCTTCTCTCGGTACAGGTCGACCCCCACGAAGTCGAACGGCGACCAGTCGACAGTCTCCAACCCAACCGAAGCATACGTAACTCTTCCGTGAAAGACCTCCCGGACGCTGGAGTTTGTGGCGGCAAGGAACGAGTTCAGCAGTGGGTTGTGCTTTCCCGCCCTTAGAGTCTCCCACAGCGATGGATTCGCCAACCGCTCCAGGACATTATTCCCCGGAAGGAATCCTTGCGTGAAGAGAGTCGCTTCACTTCCAACGCTGAAGACGACGCGATCCGACCACCGAACGCGCAGTTCCTCGGCCCTCTTCGCACCCTTCACGACGTGGGCTCGCGTATCCTCCTGCTCGCGGTCCCACATTTCCGGGGAGAACCAGACCTCGAGACCCTGCTGCAAAGCATCCTCTGCAGCGATGACTAACCGATCAAGGTCCAATCCCTGGACACGAACGGCGTTGCAATGGAGGTCGTTCTTGATGATCTCCAACTCGCGGTGGACAACCTTGGGGTCGAAGTCCGGGCGCCAGTTGCGCCCCAGCATCACCCGGCCGACGTCGTAGCAAACTCCCTTGCGTTGCATTCGTGCTCCGTCCGTCCCGCGCGCCCATCACGGTCCCATGATCGAACGCGGGTTTCCAAATCAAGGTCGCGGTGGTGCGTTCTATCCCTCGCTCACATCAGGACCGATCCCCCCGCACGAAAGAGGCTCGTCTTGTGACTTGAGGGCCCGAAGTCGCTCGCTCGCGCCGTTGTCTAACGAGGGGGTTCTGTAACGGGGGGGGTCCGTCGAACAGGAAGGTGGGTCGCTTAAGCGCATGGTATAGTGTCGGAAGAATCATGCGATGCCTGGCCCCGATCCCCCCAGGAGGAGCGGCTAGGTGCACCTCACACACCCAGCCGCCGGGGTGCACAAGGTGCACCCCCGCTCGGGAGGCCCGGTGGGTGCGAGAGTGGCGTTATCTCGCGTTCACGTAGTTGCGCCATCCCGCTGTCTCGCTGAGCCCCTTGTCGGGGATATGAAGAATTCCGTAGTGTCCCCCTCCGACATCTTTCACCGATTTATCGCCGAGAAACGACGAAGTTCGACCAGTTGTCTGGACGGGATTTGAACCCGTCAACGGCCCTTTCGGAAAGGGGTGGTTTGCCCACCGTGGGGATACGCTCAAAGTCCTGAGTTCGAGAGCGCTAGGGGATCCGCGGATCGCGCGTAGGAGGGAGATAGCTCAGAGGAGCTGCGCGCCCGCGCGAATCATATGGTCCCCGAAACCTCGAGGCGAAGGAGATCGCGCTATGCGCGCTCCCTCCGGAGCTCCGCGACCGGGAGGCTGCGGATCGTTCGGGAACCCGGTCGCGGGAGGTTTCGCCGAGCTACCGCTTCCGGAGCAAGGCCCGACGTGCTGAACGAGGGGGGGTCAATACGACCCGAGAGCGGGCTTCCCCGCAATAACCACGTCCATCGCCTTCCGATGCGGAACGCCGCTTGCGTCGGAAATGAACTCCACTTGCCCCGAGTCCAAAATCTGCCAATCCCAGTAATAGCCCAGCAGCTCTCCCGAGCGGAACGGAGACGCAAATGGATTCGTCGTCTGGGGTGGGATGTAGGGTTTCGATACGTCGGCGTTCATTGCGTTGACTCCCCCGGGTGCGGTGTTCGCTTTGAAGTGTTCAAATCGGGTCGTCCGAATTCGACGAGGGAGGTTATTCAGGGCACCCGAGCAAAACACCACGTCCGCTCGATGACCCAGTCGGTAGGTCCGCATATCCCCGACCAGAAATCGAGCGTTGACCCCGAGACGAGACGCCCGGTGCTCCGCCTTTCGGACTCCCACACTCGAGATGTCCACGCCCAAGACCCGGTAGCCTCGCCGGGCAAAGTAGATCGCGTCTCGGCCCTCGCCGGAACCCAGGTCGACCAACGTACGGGGCGGGCGCGGAAGTGAGCGTACTACGCGAACGACGTCCCGTGCCAGTTGGGTTGGCTTGCTTCCCCAGTACAAACCGGGCCGAGAGTAACGTTCATCGTAGATCGGCTCACTCAACGTTAGCTCTCCTCCCGACCAGCGGTGTAACCGCCTCGACCTGACGAGCGAAGCCGCCGCTGAATAAGAACTCGACGCGACCGACCCCGGGGTTGACGCCTCAGGTCCAACTACTGGGGTGCTCAACACGCGGTCCCTGCTCTTGTCGCTCTACGACCCGGGGATCGGCGAGTCGTTCGGGGAAGTAGGCACTCGGTCGTGGCCGAAACAATTTGTAGCGTCTAAGTTGCCCCCTCGGATGGAACGTGAACGTTCAGCTCGGCAGGCGCGGAATCCTCCTTTCGTTCGCGTCCTCCTCGATCTGTATGGAATACTCGTTCCAACGGGGTCTCGAGCCGAGCGAACGCTTCACCGGTGAGAGATAGCGAAGTCCGTAGGCGTGAATCCCTCCGCATTCGAAGAAAAGTGGTCGGACACGTTCGATGAGCGCGCACGAGGTTCATCCGGATCGACTGCGGAAACGGTCGTTTCCGAACCCCCTCATCTAGGGCGGTTGAGCCCGAGAGTGGTACAGGCATCCCCTTTCCCGTGGGCCGTGCGAAAGGGTCCTTTAGTGTCCCTTCGCGGGCCGTCCCGCTCGGTAATCGACCTCGCAGGCCGCCCCAAATCTGGCCCAAGTGGCGGCCACTTGTGCGCGAAGTTCTTCCTTCGTCGGATGGTCGGGCGTGAGCCAGCTCTCGGTGGAGAGCAGGTGAAGGCGTGTCCGCGCTCGGCCCATCGGGGTCACACGATAATCCAGCGACTGCCGATCGGTTTCGTCGATCTGCTCGAGGTGCCACGAGTGCGGCGGATTGAGACGCACCAGGTCGACGGCGATCGCGGGGTCACGACCGCCGTCGACCCCGCGACCCGGGTAAACTCGGACTCGGAGCACGCGACGCGGCGAAATTCGGATCACTCGAAACGTCGGAAAAGGACGTGCCGTCGCGAGCCGCGAGTCACTGGTCCGGTAGTCCGTGCACCACTCGTATACGTATCGCGAAGGGGCGCGGATCACTAGTGACAAGCGAACCCGGGTGGTGCCGTACAACCGGTGGCCCCGTTCGGGCATCGGGAGCGGAAATCGGGGGGTCGACTTAAGCGCTCGTTTTGCAACAAGAGTGCCCGAAGTCGTCCGCTCGCATCGTTTTCTCACGAGGACATTGTCTATCGGGGGGGGTCCCTCGATCAGAGACGTGGGTCGCCCAAGAGCCCGGTATAGAATCGGACGGATCGTGCGGTGCCGGGCCCCGATCCCTCCAGGAGAAGGGCCCGGTGCACCTTATTCACCGAGCCGCCGGGGTACACATGGTGCGCCCCCGCTCCGGAG
This sequence comes from Thermoplasmata archaeon, assembly GCA_049802875.1. GTDB lineage: Archaea > Thermoplasmatota > Thermoplasmata > Lutacidiplasmatales > UBA184 > Lutacidiplasma. The sequence goes on from JBARNH010000025.1 coordinate 10,459, forward strand.
GCCCGCTGGACGCGAAAGTGGCGTCATCTCGCGTTCACGTAGTTGCGCAAACTCGCTTTCCTGAGGACGATCGGGTTGGGGATGTGAAGAATTCAGTAGTGTCCCCCTCCCACTTCTGTCACCGACTTATAGCCGAGAGACGACGAAGTTGGACCCATTCTACGGGAGGAATCTGGACTCGACAACGGCCCTGTCGGAATGGACTCCCATGAATCTAAACCCCGGGTTTGCCTCCTCCGCCACATGCCAGTCTCGGACCCCGAGTTTCGGACCGACCTTGAACGGATACTGGTCTACCACCGCTGGGCTCGGAACAAGTACCTCGATCTCTTCGAGCGGTTGCCGTGGCGGGTCCTGACCCGAAAAAGAGCGGCCACTTTCGAGTCGATCCGGAACGTTCACCTGCACGTCATGGCGGTGTACGCCACCTGGCTGGCCCGGTTCTTTACGCAAAGGAAGCTGCGGCCGGTCCTCGCGCAGCTCCAGGAGCCCCGCTGGAAGCGAATCCGCTCGGTCCGGCAGATGCGCGAGATCGACCGAAAGGTGGACGCGGCCGTTCAGGCGGTCTCTCGCCAGCTTCGCCCGGACCGCCTCGACCGAAAGCGCTTGTTCCAATTGAGGTCCGGAAAGTATCCGGTCACGGCGCGAGAGGTGCTATGGCATCTGGTCGAGGAGGATTTTCTCCACCACGGCGAGATCCTCTGCATGCTCTGGCAGGACGACATCGAACCGCCCTACACAGGCGTGTGGTGGTTCGAATACGACCACAATCCTCTCGCGCACCAGGACATGCCGTGGACCGACCCGAAGTACCCACGGCCCAGCGCCGGCGGATACGTGACCAAAAGGCCGGCAACGACGAGGGCTGCGGCAACCGGGCGTCGGAAGAGGCGATACCTGTCGACCGCGCATCCAGTCGGCGGATCGAGGCCACGGCCGGGAACCGCGTTTGTTGGATTGCGCCCCGGTTCCTGAGAGAGGCGCTGGGCCGGCTGATCTTTCGAGGGTATCGGGCGTTCGGACAACCCAGCCGCACCGCGTAGTCTTGCCATCGTGATTCCTCCACTTCGGGTAGTCGCGCAATCCCGCTGTCCTGCTGAGCCTCTTGTCGGGGATATGAAGAATTCAGTGGTGACCCCCTCCGACGTTGAATGAGAGTCCCGTAATGCCGTCTCCGGATCGGGGCGTACGGTCCCCTCCCGTCAACCCCCGGACAGTCGATATACCCCGTTCGTGTTCGACTCCGTCCGGTGGGCGATGGAGGTTCCTGAAGTCCGGTACGCTCGGAGCGGCAACCTTCGCATCGCCTACGAGGTTTTCGGGACGGGCCCGGTCGACCTCGTCTACGGTCGCACGGCCATCTCCCATCTCGAACTGGTCTGGGAGGAGCCGAACGTCGCGAGATACTTCCGGGAACTGGGGAAGGCCGCCCGCGTGATCCTGTGGGACAAGCGCGGAGTGGGCCTCTCCGATCGAGCGGTGGGGACGCCGACCCTCGAGGACCGGATGGACGATGTCCGAGCCGTTATGGACGCAGCGCAGAGTCGGCGCGCGGTCATTTTTGGATCCACGGATACGGCGGCGATGGCCCTTCTGTTCGCCGCGACCTACCCGGAGCGTACCCTCGGCCTCGTGCTGATCGAACCGATGGTCCGAGGTGCGTGGGCACCGGACTTCCCCTTCGCCCCTACGCGCGAAGAGGTGGAAGAGTCCATCCGAGTCTCGGACGAGGATTGGGGGACCCCGCCGCATATCGACCGACTGTTGTCGACCCAAGCCCCGAGTCGCCTAACGGACCCTGAGTTCAAACGATGGTACGGGCGGGTAATCCGGTTCGGTTCGTCGCCCTCCGCGGCCGCCTCCCTCGCACGGATGAACCTCGATATTGACGTTCGGGCGGCTCTCCCCGCGGTTCATGTCCCAACGCTCATCCTCAAGTGCCCCGGCGATCGAGTCGTTCGAGAGGAGAACTCCGACTACGTCGCCGCGCGGGTGGCGGGAGCTCAGTTGGTCTCCATGCCGGGGCGAGACCACTTCTTCTGGGCGAGCCCCGAAGCTCACGGCGCCTCCCTCGTCGCCCAAAAATCGTTCCTCGCCAACCTGCCGTCGGATCTGCCCGACGAGGACCGGGTGCTCAAGACCGTAGTGTTCGCCGACATCGTCGATTCGACCCAACTCGCCTCCCGCCTGGGCGATCACGGGTGGAGGGAGATTCTGGATTCATTTCTCGCCGCGTCCCGGGCCGAGGTCGGCCGCTTCCAGGGCCGATTGGTGAAAACGACCGGGGATGGGTTCCTCGCCACCTTTGACGGGCCGACCCGGGCGGTACGCTTCGCGCAATCCGCTCGGACGCAGGCGAAGCAGCGGGGGTTCCTTCTTCGAGCCGGAGTGCATACGGGCGAGTGCCTCACGGCCGACAACGACGTCGTCGGGATCGCGGTCCACTTGGCCTCCCGCATCTGCGACTCGGCGGGCGGCGGCGAGATCGTGACCTCACGAACCGTCCGAGACCTATCGGTAGGTTCGGAGGTGCGATTTGAGGAACGAGGGTCCCGCCGGTTCAAGGGCGTCGAAGGGACCTGGGAGACGTTCCTCGCGGTATCGCGGTGATTCGCGGCCGCGCGGGTGGGAATCGGAACCTTCGCGGAGTTCCCACCGCCGACACCTTCCGTCGATCGAGATGAAACCGACGGTGGTCCCGCCGATCGGCCCAACGTTAGCGCGACCCTTTCTCGGCCTCTTCGAGCGCGGAGATCAGCGGAGCGAACTCGGGATATCCGTCGTATCTCAGGTCATTGATGAAGAACGTGGGCGTGCCGTTGACTCCGCTCCGGACCCCGCTCATGAAGTCCTCCTGGATCCGGTCCAGGTGGACGTGCTGGGTGACCTCACGCTCAAATCGGGCCATGTCCAGCTGGAGCTTCCGTTCAAACCGCGCGAAGAACGCCTCGTCCCCTAACGACCGTTGGTTCTCGTACAGGTAGTCGTGCATCTCCCAGAACTTACCCTGACCGGCCGCCGCCTCCGCGTTCTCCGCTGCCCACTGAGCTTGCGGGTGCGCGTTCGTGATCGGGAAATTCCGGAAGACGAATCGCAATCGGTTTCCCAGGTGCTTCTGGATCCGTTTCACGATGGGGTAGGCCGCCCCGCAGTACGGGCACTGGTAGTCCCCATACTCTACGAGCACCATCCGAGCGCCCAACGGGCCGTCGGCGTGGTCTCTTGCCCCGACGGGCAGGGTGAGTCGTGGCGCCTGGTAACGTGGGGTCATGGCGATTTGCTTCGAGCGGCGCCCCGCTCGAGCTTCTCGAGCGCCGACAGAATCCCGTCCGCACCGGGATTGACGCCGTCGGGAGAGAGGAAGCTCCACGCGATGGAGCCCTTCGAATCGATCACGAAGAGGGCTCGCGCGGACTCACCGACCCGCGCCTCGAACGCTCCGTAGGACCGGGAGACCGCGCCCTTCGGCTCGAAGTCGGCGAGGAGCGGGAAGTTCAGCTTGCGGTCCTTCGCAAAGGCCAGATGGGACCAGATGCCGTCGACGGAGATCCCCAGCACTTCGGCGTTGAATCTCTTGAATTCGGGCATGACCTGCGCGTAGAGTCCCATCTGGTCGCTGCAGACCGGGCTCCAGTCCGCAGGGTAGAAGGCGACCACGACTGGCCGGCCCCGGAAATCTCGAAGGGACACGCTCTGGTCGGGGGTGCTCTTGAGCGTGAAATCCGGTGCCCGGGAACCCGGCTTCAAAATCGAAGGTGTTCGGCTTCCGGCGGCGTCCGTCATCCGGAAAGCTCGGGACTTCCCGGTGTAATTTAGCTGTTTAGGGCCGTGGCGCGAACTTACTTGGTTGCGGTCACGAAGACGCATTCGCTCGGAATCGATAGGCCCTCCTCGGTTCTCCACTGCTCGAGGTTAGATCGTGCTTCGCGCAGTACGTCTTGCTGGACTTCCGGAGTCTCCTCGGACAGCGAGTGTCCGATCGGGGTCGCCTTCAGGATCGATTGAAGATACTCTTCCTCATTGCCCCAGCGCATCGAATGCGTGGACCGACCTTCCCGCGCCTCCCGAAAACCGGCCGCCTCCAGGAAACGGACCATATCGCCCGGAGCGCCGAGCTCGTACGGCGTCGGAATGTATCCTGTCTCGTCGGGCTCGGCGTGCTTCAACATCGGTCCGACGACCGCATGAATCCAGGGTACGCGGTCGCCCGTGCTCCAGACGGAGACCGCGATCCGCCCGTTCGGGCGAAGCACTCGAAGGGTCTCTCGGGCCGCCTTCTCGGGGTCCGTAAAGATCTGGAAACCGAAGCTACTGATCGCCCCGTCAAAGAGGTTGTCTCCGAATTCCAGCGCCGAGCAGTCCATCACTCGAAACTCTGCGTTGGAGATCGACCGAGCGGAGGCCACCCGCTGAGCGATCGAGATCATCTTCTCCGAGAGATCGACACCGATTACCCGCCCCGGGGCGCCGACCCGTTCGGCGATCGTCAGCGCCGGCTCTCCGGGTCCCGTCCCCAGGTCCAGTACCTTCTCTCCCGTCCGAACCCGAAGTCGTTGGATGAGATCGGCACGAAACGGCTCGAGGTTTCCGAGCAGAGTAAGATAGGCTTCGGCACTCTCGTTCCACGTAGTCCGCGTGTATTCGCGGTAGTACTCTTCGGTGTACTTCCAGGGCATGGGCCGTCCGACGCGCGGGTCACGTGGCGAGTCATAAATAGATTTTGAAACGGCAGTCCGCCAAGGCCGTAACTCGGGCCCTCCGTGGGCCGTGCCGCAGAAAGGTCCCCGGCGTCTGGCCGTCCGAGTTGGCGATTCCCTATCCCGCCGGGCCCGCGACCGAGACCGAATGGATGGAGGGGAACCGGTACGGAATCAGGTTCCAGGTCTTGCCGGCGTCCGGGGAGACGAACAGGTCGCCGGACGTCGTCCCGACGTAGATCCCGGCCGGGTCGACGGTATCGCACGCCATTCCCTCCCGGTGGATCCCGTAATCTCCGGGGAACCGGTCCGGAGGCATGAGGGTCCTCCACTTCTTGGACGACTCCTTCCACTCGTAGACCTGGAACCCCCCTCGGGAGGTGAGTCGGGCTTCGCCCATGAGCGGGACAAAGAACGCACGGCCGGGGAGGCTCTGGGCGGTCGCGACGACGAATCCAAAATCGTCGTCTAACGCCTTCCCGATCCGCTCCCATTTGTCTCCCGCGTTGTGGCTCACGTAGATCCCTCCGTGGTCCTGGCGGTAGAGGGTGTCGGGCCGAGCCGGGTCGAGCGCGACCTTGTGGACGCACTGCCCGACCGGGGGGTACTTCTCGGGCTGGAACGGGGTCTCCACGCCCTGATTGGCGAGGGCCCAACGCTCCCCGCCGTCGTCCGAGCGGAAGAGGCCCGCGGCGGAGATCCCGGCGTATATCCGATGGGGACGAGTCGGGTCGATGAGGATGGTGTGGAGGCAGGGGCCGCCGTTGCCGGGGTTCCATTTCGCTTTCGTGGGGTGCTCGTTGAGACCCGGCACCGGTGCCCACGTGGACCCCAAGTCGTCGCTCCGGTGCAGTGAGTAGGGGTCCAATCCCAGGAAGAGGGTGTTCGGTTCGCTCTCGTGCCCGGGTTCGAGATGCCAGAGGTTCGTCACTGGGTAGACGGGAGCGGGGGTGTCCGGGTTGCCGTCAAAACGGGGGGGCCGTGTCTTGGTCGAGGCCATCAGGGGAGTTCCGATCTCGGACCACCTCTTGCCGTAGTTACGGGATCGATAGAGAATCGGACCCCAGAACGGAGAATTGACGCACGCGTAGAGGTCCCCGGGATGGCGGGGGTCAGCTTTGAGATGGAAGACTTCGCTCGCCGTTTGCATGTGCGCGGCGACCTTCCATTTCTTCCGCGAAAGGTCTCCCTCGACGACGTACCCACCCTTCCGAGTCCCCACCAGGACCCGCACTTTCTTGTCTGCCATGCTCCGTCCGCTCCCAGATCGGGCGGGCGCGGTCCGCGCCCGGCCCCGCAGTCGTACCCAAGCCCCACCCTATGAAAAGGTAGGTGAGTGAAAGGATACCAGTTAGAGCTAACAACCGAGCGAAATCGCCGACCATCGGGCTTCGGGTTCGCCGGCGTCTCGAACCGAGCCCGCCGACACGTCCCTACAGGAAATGGACGACGCGGCGAAGCCCCTGCCGAAACTACTTGAGGTGGGGGGGTGCATCTCAACGACGCGGCGACCCTCCGTCCGCGGAGCGCCGTAGGGGGTCCCCCGCGTCCGCGAATCAGTCGTCGCTACCGGTCGCCGAGCCTCGCATCTCGACCGGCAACTCCGGCCTTGACTCCATGCTCGACGGAGGGCTGATCGCACGGCGGCCGTATCTCCTCGTCGGACCCGCGGGGACCGGCAAGACCACGCTCGCCCTGGAATTCCTCTGCGAGGGCGTCCGACGCGGGGAGCGCTGCTTGCTGGTGACCCTCGAGGAACCCCCCAACGAGTGCCGGCTCAATCATCGGAACCTGGGGACGGACTTCGAGGGCGTCGAAGTGTTCGACGCCATCCCGGACGTCATGCACTACGAACGGGTACCGTACAAGGACATCTCCGCGGTCCGATCGGCGATGCCGTTCCGCCGGGTGCCGTTCGTCATTCGACGGACCCCGGAGCTCACGGGGGTCGAAGTGACGATCGCCGCGCTCGAGCAGATGCTCCGGAGCGAGGTCGCCCGTTGCGGGTACTCCCGGGTCGCGATCGACTCCCTCACGGCGTTGCAGTACTTCTGCATGAAAGGGTTCGACGAGGCCGCCGGAGCCCAAACGTTCCTTCGATTCCTCACCGACCTCCAGGTCACGGCCTTGCTCACGGTCGAATCTCCCCTGGAAGGGGTCGACTCGGTGGAGCGGTCGTTGGCCCGAGGGGAGATCCGGCTATTTCGATGGGAGTCGAGCGGGTCGACGGTGCGGGCGATCGGTGTCGAGAAGTTCCGGGGCAGTTCGCACGATATCCGGCTGCACCCGTACCGGATCGGACCCGTCGGACTCGACATCAACACCGGGCAGACCATCTCGCGGCGAGGGGGGAGAGTGCTGAGGAGATCGTAACCGACCCGTCACCGCCGCAAAGGTTCGTACATCGCCTCAAAAAGCCGCCCTGCCGTCGTGGAGCCTTGCCGGACGGACTCTTCGTGGCCGCGATCCCCGTATCTCACGAACGACCCCTCGCGCCGTCGGCCGAACCCCAGGATACCGTCGACAGTTCCGAGACCGTCACGGCTCCCCTTTCCCTCTTCGGCTTGGAATTTAGCCTCGACACCGCCTCCCTCGACTCGCTGGAGGCCGTGGTCCGATTCGTCACCAAAGTGCAGGTGGGCGACTGGTTCGCTCGGTTCCGGGGCACCGAGGAGGTTGCCCTGCTGGCCACCTGCCACCGGGTGGAGCTCGCGCTTCTCGTACGTTCTCCCGAGGCGCTCGACCTGTGGCGGGAGGTCCTCCCAGGGAGTCGGGACTCGTGGACGGTCCGTGAGGGACGGGAGTTGGTACACCATCTATACCGGGTCGCCGCCGGTCAGGAATCGCTCGCGGTCGGCGAGGCGGAGGTGCGTCATCAGGTCCGCGCGGCCGCCCAGTCGATCCAGAGTCGCCACTCCCGACCCGTGCTCCGGGAGCTCTTCAGCGGCGCCGCGGCCGCCGCTGAGGAAGTCTATCCGTCGGTGCCGACCCGTCGGTCGATCGCTTCGGTCGCGGCCACCCGGTTGTTGGGGTTGGTGGGCCAACCGCACCCTCGAGTGCTCGTGGTGGGGTCCGGCACGGTGGGGCGTCAGGTCACGGAGAGTCTCGCGGCGTCCGCCCGCGTGACCGTTGTCTTCCACCAGCGCCCACCGGAAGATTCATTCCTCCGCGCCATGGGCGCGCGGGCCGTGCCTCTCGACCGCTTGGGAGAGGAACTCGCCTCCTCCGACGCGGTGGTCACTGCCGCCAAGTTCGGCAACCACGGTCTGCGGGCCGGCGACCTCCCCCGAAACCGTCGCCTCGTCTTGGTGGACCTCGGGGTGCCGCGCAACATTGACCCGAACGTCCGGGAACTCCCGAATGCTCGACTCGTAGACCTTCAGGAGCTTCACGCTTGCTCGGAAAACTTCTCCCCCACCGAGACCCACGCGCTGCGCACGATGGAACTTGCCGACCGTTTCTCCGACCGACTCGCGCCGCTCCTGTTGGAGCCGTGGATCGACGCCTTCCGACGGAGCGCGGAAGAGGTGCGACGGTCCGAGCTCGAGAACGCCCGGTCGTTCTTCGGCAATCTCGACCCGAACCAGGAGATCGCGATCGAGCGCCTCACGCGAAGGCTCGTCGCTCGTCTCCTGCTCCCTCCCACCGAACGGATTCGGTCCCTCCCTCCAGGCCCCGAAGGGGACCTCCAGCGTCGTTTCGCGGTGGAGCTGCTGCGGCCTCGTTCGCCCGACCCGTGACGACCCGGTTCCGGGTCGGAACCCGGCGGAGTCGACTGGCGCTGGCCCAAACGGAGTTCGTTATCGCTCGACTTCGTCGAGCCGCCCCCGACGTGAGGTTCGAGACCACTCCGGTCGACACGAGTGGCGACCGGGACCGATCCGTCGGGAGCTCCCCGGACTTTACGGACACGATCGACCGGGCCCTTCTTCGTGGTGAGGTGGACCTCGCGGTGCACAGCGCCAAGGACCTTCCGGTCACGCTCGACCATCGATTCGCTCTCCTGGCATGCCCCCGGCGCGCGGACCCGCGGGACTGTCTCGTCGCCGCTTCCCCGCTCGGGCGCTTCCCGCTCCGTCGAGGGGCCCGAGTCGGGTCCAGTAGCCTCCGACGCCGGGCCCAGCTGCTCCGGTGGAGACCGGACCTCCGCGTAATGGAAATTCGAGGGAATGTCGATACTCGGATCGGCCTGGTCCGCGAAGGAGAGATCGATGCCGCCGCCGTCGCGGTGGCCGGAGTCACTCGCCTCGGGCGCGCGGACGAGATCAGCCGCATTCTCCCGTCCCAGACATTCCTTCCGGCGCCCGCTCAGGGGGCGCTCGCGGTCGTGGCCAGTACGGGGGACTCCGCGCTCGCCTCGATCGTTCGACGTATCGACCACGCCGCAACCCATGCGTGCGTGACCGCGGAGCGGACGTTCGCGGCCGCCTTGGGAGGGGATTGTCGGGTCCCCCTCGGGGCCCTCGCGACGCTGCGCGAGCGAACGCTGACCCTCCTCGGGGAGGTGCTGACCCCGGACGGTCGAAGGAGCCTCCGGGTACGTCGACGCGGTATACCTACCGCCCCCGAAGCGATCGGTTCGCGGCTCGGTCGGTCGATGCTCGATCACGGAGCGCTCGACCTTCTGTCCCCTTCGCGTTCATGAGGTGCTCATGACCCGGCGCTCTCCCTCGACCGTCGCGTTGCTCTCCGCTCCCGGCACTCTCGAGGCGATCGACCCACTGCTGCGGGACGCCGGAGTTCGACTGGTCCGACTCGCATCGCTCGTTCCGCGTCCGGTGGACCCGATCGTCTGGCTGGAACGGCTCCGCCGGACTCCGACGCCGGACACCGTCGTGGTCACGAGCCGGACCGCCGTCTCCGCCGGGGTCGGTCCCTGGCGACGAGCCGCCGGACCGCTCCCCGAGTCGCTCGAGTTTTGGGCGGTCGGGCCCGGAACCGCTGAGGCGCTGCGACGCGCCGGGGTCCGCCGGGTTCGTCGCCCCCGGGCTCTCGGCGCCATGGCCATCGTGAATTCGCTCGGTCGATCGCCGCTCCGGTCGATCGTGTATTTCCGTTCCGACGCCGCGGGACCGCGGGTCGCCCGCGCCCTTCGGGACCGCGGGCACCGGGTCATCGACCTCGTGGTCTATCGGCTCAAGGTGCCTCCACGACTGACCGTCCGAGAACGTCGGGAACTTTCGACGGCGAAGCTCCTCGTCGTGACCAGCCCCTCGGGTCTGTCGAGCCTTCGGCGTCGGCTGGACCGGCGAACGTTTGCCCGACTCTCGCGCACTATCCCTTTGGTGGTTCTCGGCGAACGCTCTCGACGGGCCGCCCGCGGCCACGGGTTCCGGCACTGCTCGCTCGCGCCGTCGACGACGGCACAACGATTTACCCGCCACCTGCTCCGGGAGCTTCGCAATGCCTCGAAGTAGGCGCGCCGCCTCCCGCGAGACTCCCATCGCGGCGCCTCCGGTACGCCTGCGTCGACTCCGTCGGACGGCTTCCCTGCGCGATTGGGTCGCGGAGACCGACGTGGAACTGCGGCGGCTCGTCTACCCGATCTTTGTTCGACCGGGTCGCGGCCGCCCGGAGCCGATCCCTTCGATGCCGGGGGTCCCACGGTACACCGTCGGGAATCTGGCTTCGTTGGCCCACGAGCTCGAGGACGAGGGAGTCCGTGCAGTGCTCCTCTTCGGGGTGGGGCGTACGAAGGATGCGGAAGGGAGCGATGCGTGGTCGCCGGAGGGCGTCGTCCCGGAGGCCGTACGCGCCCTCAAGGTCGCGGCGCCGAATCTCGTGGTCACGACCGACGTTTGTCTGTGCGCGTACACCTCCCACGGCCACTGCGGCGTAGTCCGGAACGGCGTCATCGACAACGACCCATCATCTCTCCGGCTGGGCCGGATCGCGGTCGCCCACGCTGACGCGGGGGCCGACGTCGTCGCGCCGAGCGCGATGATGGACGGCCAGGTCGCTCGGATTCGTACCGCGCTCGACCGCGCCGGACACGAGGAGACCGGCATATTGGCCTACTCCTCGAAGCATGCTTCCGCGTTCTACGGCCCGTTCCGGGACGCGGAGCAATCGACGCCGACGTTCGGTGACCGGAGGAGCTACCAGATGGATTTCCGGAACGCGCGGGAGGCGTTGCGCCAGATGGACCGCGACGCCGCCGAGGGCGCTGACCTCCTGATGGTGAAACCGGCGCTCACGAGCCTCGACCTCCTCGCCCGAGCTCGCCGGCGATTCCTCGTGCCGCTCGCTGCGTTCCAGGTGAGTGGAGAGTACGCGATGCTCAAGGCGGCCGCGGCCCGGGGAGTTCTGGACGAGCGAGCCGCCGTGGAGGAGACGTTGACCGCCGTCCGTCGCGCCGGGGCGGACCTGATCATCACCTACTTCGCCCGGGACGTCGCGCGCTGGTCGCGCGAACGGCCATGACGGGAGCGCCGGCCCGGTCGGCGAACGCCGGGAATGACCCGCCCGAGGAGCCCCGGGACTTCGTGAGATACGCCTTCTTCCACGTGCGTCCCGAATGGAGGCGGCTTCCCGCCGACGTGCGCGAGGAAGGAAAGAGCGCGTTCGCCCGCGTCGTTGAACACCCTCCGGAGGAGGTGGTCGTGCGGGCGTATTCGCTGACCGGACTCAAGGCCAGCACCGAGATGATGGTCTGGTCGATCGGCCCCGAGCTCGGCCCGCTGCAAGAGTTCCATTCACGACTCCTTGGTACCCCGCTCGGGGGATACCTGGAGACGCCGTACTCGTACCTCGGCATGGCGAAGCGGTCGGAGTACCTGGGAGAGCACGCCCACGGCGGGGAGGGGTCGGAGGTGCGGCGGCGCCCGTTCGACCTCCCGTACTTGTTCGTCTATCCGTTCGTGAAGAAACGGGAGTGGTACGGACTCCCGTTCGAGGAGCGTCGACGGATCATGGGAGAGCACTTCCGGATCGGCCACAAGTACCCGAAGGTCCGGATCCACACGGGATATTCGTTCGGACTCGATGACATGGAGTTCATCCTCGCGTTCGAGGCCGGGACCCCCGCCGAGTTTCTCGACCTGGTCACCGAGCTTCGCCCCACCGAAGCGAGTCGATACACGGCGCTCGAGACCCCGATCTTCCCGTGTATCCTCACCTCCGCCCGTCGTATGCTCGACCTGGCGGAAGGCCTCCCGTGAGCCCTCGCGCACCGGGTCGCCGTTCCCGCGCACTATGGCGTCGCGCCTCCCGGGTCCTCGTCGGGGGCGTCGATAGCCCCGTCCGGTCGTTCCGGGCGGTCGGGGGGTCGCCCGTCTTCTTCGCCCGCGGGCAGGGCGCGTATCTCATCGATGTCGACCATCACCGGTACCTCGACCTCGTGAGCTCCTGGGGAGCGAACCTGCTCGGGAACGCGCCCCCCAACGTGGTCGCGGCGGTCCGACGAACCGCGCTTCGCGGGCTCACGTTCGGTGCTCCGTCGCCGCTCGAGCACGAACTCGCCGAGAAGATCCGAACGGCCGCCCCCGCGCTCGAGCGCCTTCGGTTCGTGAGCTCGGGGACGGAGGCCGTCATGAGCGCGGTGCGCGTCGCGCGGGGGTTCACCCGCCGGACGAAGGTGGTCAAGTTCGCCGGAGGGTACCACGGGCATTCGGACGGCCTGCTCGCCCGCGCCGGTTCGGGGGTCGCGACCCATTCGCTCCCGGACTCCGCCGGAGTCCCCCGCGCGATCGTGGGCGAGACGCTGGTCGGACGCTTCAACGATCGGGAGGGGCTGGCCGAGCTCCTCGAACGGTCGGGCCCATCGATCGCGGCGGTGGTGATCGAACCGGTGGCCGGCAACATGGGGGTCATCCCTCCTCGGCCGGGGTTCCTTCAGACGCTCTCCGTGTTGGCCCATCGTCACGGCGCTCTCGTGATCGCCGACGAAGTGATCACCGGCTTCCGACTCCGTCGAGGAACGGTCCACGAATCCCTCGGCCTCAAGGCCGACCTGGTGACGCTCGGCAAGGTCGTGGGAGGGGGGTTGCCGATCGGCGTCTACGGGGGACGCCGGGAGGTCATGGAAACGGTCGCCCCGCTCGGGCCGGTGTACCAGGCGGGCACGCTCTCGGGCCATCCGCTCGCGATGGCCGCAGGGACGGCGATGCTGGACCGCCTGACGCCCGAGGTCTATCGGACCCTTGGGGAGACGGGCGCGGGCCTGGAGGAGATACTGGTCCGATCGGCCGAGGAGGAACGGGTCCGGCCATTCACGCTGCAGCGAGTGGGCTCGATGCTCGGGCTCTTCTTCGCGCCGGGCCCGATCGTCGACGACCGGGGGGCCGAGCGATCCAACCGGGTCCGGTACGCCCGGTTCTTCCACGCGGCCCTCGATCGTCGGGTGTACCTCCCTCCCTCGGCTCTCGAGACCACGTTCGTCTCCGCCGCCATCCGGACCCGTGACCTCGTCCGGGCCGAAGCGGCGTTCCGTGCCGGCTTCCGCGCCGTTCGTGCGGGGCGACGATGAGGCGGGACCGCTTGGTGCGAGCCCTCCGTGGCGAGGCGACCGACACGACCCCGATCTGGCTGATGCGCCAGGCGGGTCGACACTTGCCCGAGTACCGAAGGCTTCGGGCGACTCACTCGCTGCTGGAGATCGCGCAGGACCCGCAGCTGGCGGCGGAGGTGACCCTGGAGCCCGTGCGCCGCTACGACGTCGACGCCGGCGTCGTGTTCGCGGACATCTCCCTGCCGTTCCTCGGACTCGGCGTTCCCTTCTCGATCGACCCGGGCGTTGGCCCGGTCGTGGAGCACCCGCTCCGCTCTCGGGAGGAGGTCGAGTCGCTGACCGAGTTCGATGCTCGCGCCTCCGTGCCGTTTGTCGGGAAGGCGATCGAGCGGTTCCTCGAACTCGAAGTGGAACGCCCGATCATCGGGTTCGCCGGCGGTCCCTTCACCCTCGCCGCCTACCTCATCGAGGGCGGACCGTCGCGAGAGTACGTGGAAACCAAGCGGATGATCTACTCCGACCCCTCGACGTTCGACCGGCTCATCGCTCGACTGACGGAGATGACGGTCGACTACCTCCGCCTTCAGGCGGAGAGCGGGGCCGCGGTCCTGCAGGTGTTCGACTCGTGGGTCGGCGCGGTCACGACGACGGTATTCGAGCGACATCTGCTCGAACCGCTGCGAACCCTCTTCGAGCAGGTACGGACCCTCGGGCGGCCGACGATCTATTTCTCTACGGGGTCGTCCCACCTGGTGGAGCTCATGGAACGCACGGGAGCCGACGCGCTCGGCGTGGACTGGCGAGAACCGATCGGCCGCGTGCGCGAACGGACCGGCGGCCGCGTGTCGCTTCAAGGCAATCTCGACCCCGGGGCACTGCTCGGGACGAGCGAGCAGCTGCGCCGAGAGGCTCAGTTCGTGCTGGACCAGATCCCGGACCGCCGAGCCCACGTCTTCAATTTGGGCCACGGTGTCCTGCCCTCGACCGACCCGGAAAGGGTGAACGAACTCGTGGAGTACGTGCACGAAGCGGCACGCGGTTCGAGGAAGAGATGACGCCGATGTCGTTCCCCGAATCCACGGCCGTACTCCTGATGGGGTACGGTAGCCCGAACGGGGCCGAGGACCTGCCGTCTTACCTCACGGAAGTGCTCCACGGACGCCCTCCGTCCGCGGCCACGGTCGCCGAGTACGTTCGTCGTTACGATCGGATCGGTGGCTCTCCCCAGAACCGGATCCTCGCATCGCTCCGGGAAAAACTCGAGCGACGGCTCGACCGGGAACGACCCGGGGTCCGCGTGTTCCTCGGGGTCAAGCACGGTCACCCCGCGTTGCGCGAGGTGATCCCGCGCGCCGCGAAGGACGGGTTTCGACACCTCATTGCCGTCCCGCTCTCCCCCTACGCCTCGACCTGGATCAGTCAGCCCTACCGGGAGGGAGTGGCCGAGGGAGTCCGGGCGGCCGCCGCGTCCATCGACGTCGACGTGCGGTTCGATTGGCACCTGGACCCGAACTGGATCGGGTACTGGGACCGAGCGATCCGAGCCGAACTCGCCGCGCATCCCGCCCCGGAGAGCGCGGTGCTCCTCTCGGCGCACAGTCTCCCCCAACGGATGCGCGACCTGGGCGACCCCTATCCCGAGATCCTCCGCGAGACTTCCGCTGCCATCGCCCGCGCGGCCGGCCTCGAGCGATGGTCGTTCTCATACCAGAGCGCCGGCAACACCACCGAACCCTGGCTGGGACCGGACATCACCGAGGTGATGCTCGACTGGCGGGGGCGCGGAGCGCACCGGCAGGTCGTCGCTTCGTTCGGCTTTGTCTTCGATCACCTCGAGGTGCTCTTCGACCTCGACGTCGAGGTGCGGGAGTTCGCGGAGAAACACGGGATCGAGTATCGGCGGATCCCGATGCCGAACGACGCGGACGAGGTCGTCGAGGCGCTGGCCGCGCGAATTCTCGCGAAGACCTCCGACTCGTCACGAGCGTAACGAGCGTACCGCGGCGCGCTGGGGCCGACTTCGATTCCCTCGGTGCAGCCCGCGCCACTTGGCCGCGCCCGGGCCCCCGGAGGTCACACGGACCCCGGCCGGGTACCGTATCCCGCCTTCGAGGACCGATCAGTGTCTCGCCCCGGCGCCCCGCACCGCGGGGATGCTCGACGGGAGGTTCTGCCGCGCGAGCATCGAACGGAACCTCGGGTCGTTCCGGACGGAGTCGAAGGCGCTGTCCTGGTAGCGGAACCAGACCGACTGGGCCCCCTCCTCGTGGTTCCGCCCCAACCACTCGAACGCCTCCTCGGTCTCGCCGAGCGCGGCATAGACCTCGGCGATCCACGCCGGACTGACGTACTGGGTCCGCGAGGTCGCCTCGAGCTTCTTCAGCGTGAGTCGAGCCTCTTCGGGTCGCCCGGCATGGGCCCACAGGATCGCCCGGGTCCACTCCCCCCACCGGTTCACGGGACCGAGGGAGAGTTCGGCTTCCTTCAGCACGTCGGCCCGCCGTCCGGCCTCGGCGTAGATCAGCCCGAGGATGATGTGGGCGCGGGGATTCCCGGGTTCCCGGTCCCGGGCGGCTTCGGCCGCGGCGGTCGCGGAGACGAAGTCGCCCGCGAGGCATTGGACCAACCACAATCCGACCTGGGGGGAGGGCCAGAGCGGGTCCAGCTCGGTGGCCAACTTGTACTCCTTCATCGCCTCGGGGTACCTCCCGACCGTCCTCAGGAGATACGCATACCAGTGGTGGGCGTAGGCGTTGCTCGGATTGAGTTGAAGGGCCCGTCGGAATTCCGCCTCGGCCACGCCCCACTCGTGGTCGAACTGAAGGGCCAGGTTGCCGCGCCCGGTGTGAGCTTCGGACGAATCGGGGTCGAGCTCGAGCGCTCGGGTGACCACTTCCCGGGCGCGGGGCGCCACCTCTCCCACGGGCAGCGCGTCGCCCGCGAGACTGATCAGCACGTGCGCGAGCAGGGCGTACGGCTGCGGGAACGCCGGGTCGATCTGGATCGCCTGCTCGAAGAATTGGATGGACTCCTCGAGGCCCTCGAAGGAGCCGCGGGCGGCATGGATTCCCTTCAGGTACAGCGTGTACGCGGCGAGGTCGGGCGTGGACTCCGGTCCCGGGGCGCCGTGCTCCGGGCCCAGGATCTGGAGCTGCAGGGCGCTCGCGGTCTTCTCCGCGATCTCGGTCTGGATCGCGAACACATCCCGCAGCTCCCGGTCGTACGTGTTGGCCCACAGGTGGTTCTGGGAGCCGGCGTCGATCAGTTGCAACGCGATGCGCAGTCGGTTGCCCGCCTTCCGTACGCTGCCCTCCAGGACGGAGGTGACGCCGAGCTCGGCGCCGATCTGCGCGACCGTCTTCCTCGTGCCCTTGTACTGGCCCACGGACGTGCGCGCGATGACCCGGAGGCCCTGGATCCGGGAGAGCGCCCCGATCAGCTCCTCCGTGAGACCGTCCGCAAAATACTCGTCGTTCGGGTCAGGAGAGATGTTGGCGAGGGGAAGGACCGCGAGGTGCGGACCGGCCGCGGTCGGCACGGAGGGTCCCGAGCCCTCCCAAGGGAACACAAGGCGGTAGACCTCGATGCGAGTCCGCACGTTCTTGAGGAGTTGCGGCCCCAGCTTCTCGAACCGGTGGGGGATCTTGTTCTGGACCTGGTCGAAGACCTGAGCGGAGATGCAGAGCCCCCCCGGGGGTGCGAGCGGTTCGATCCGGGAGGCGATGTTCACCGAGTCGCCCACAATGTCCTTGCCGCGACGTTCGACGTCCCCGAGGTGGACCCCGATCCGAAGCTGGATGGGCGTAACGCCGGTCCGGGAATTCCGTTCGTGCAAGTGTTGTTGGATCGCGATCGCGCATTCGACCGCTCGGAGAGCGCTCTCGAACTCGGCGAGGAACCCGTCGCCCATCGACTTGATCTCGCGCCCGTGATGCGCCCCGAACAACGGACGGACGATCGCTTCCTGTTCGTCCCGCAACGCGAGGGCTTGCGCCTCGTTGGTCTGGGCCATCGCCGTCGACCCGACCATGTCCGTGAACATGATCGCGGCGAGTCGGCGAGTCGCAGCCACGACTCGCGAACGGATTTCGTTAAATTAAGTAGCGGCCCCCGCCGGCGACTGCGTTCCCCAAGACGGACCCGGTGGAGTTTTACTCAATTTGAGGATGGGCAGTCCGGGGTGCGGTGTGCCGAATCGCGTACGGTCGGTAACGAAACGGCTCCGAGCCGGAACGAACTCCGGGGTCGACGTCCGGACCGTCGAACGGAAGTTCGGAGGGACCGAGACGATGGAAGGCGCCGGAGTCCGGCTGCGGCGGATGTTCGGAAACTCGGAGGTTCCGCTGCTGGACCCGTTCCTGTTGCTCGACAATTTTGGTTCCACCAATCCGGCGGATTACGTCGCGGGCTTCCCGTGGCATCCGCACCGCGGGCTCGAGACGGTCACCTACATGATGAACGGCCGGACCGCGCACGAGGACTCCCTGGGAAACAAGGGCGTCATCGACTCGGGCGACGTCCAGTGGATGAGCGCGGGGAGCGGCATCATGCACCAGGAGATGCCGCAGCGCACCGAGGGCCTTCTCTCGGGCTTCCAACTGTGGGTGAATCTCCCTCACGCACGGAAGATGGAGACCCCCGCGTACCGCGGGGTCACCGCCTCGTCCATCCCCATCCTGAAGGAAGCGGACGGGCGGACGGTGAGCGTGATCGCCGGGGAATACGAGCGAGTCGAAGGACCGGTACGGCACATCCCCGTCGACCCGTTGTACATCGACGTCCGCCTACCCGCGAACGCGACCTTCGAGCAGACCGTGAAACGGGGCTACACGGTCTTCGCGCAGACGGTCGAGGGGTCGGGGTCGTTCGACCCGCTCGGAATGCCGGCCGTCGAATCGGACTCCGAGCGCCTCTACACGGGGGACCTGGACCCCTCCAACGACGCGACGTGCGGAAAGGGAGAGACCGTGCTCTACAGCGACGGGGACCGGGTCCGCATCGTCGCCGGGGACCGAGGACTCCGATTTCTCCTGGTCTCGGGGAAGCCGCTCGGAGAGCCGGTCGCATGGTACGGCCCGATCGTGATGAACACCCGAGAGGAGATCGTGCGCGCGTTCGCGGAGCTTCAGAAGGGCGACTTCATCAAAGAGACGAAGGTCATCAACGAGTCGTGACCCGCCCTCGATTGCGGGCTTCCGGAGGGGCACCGAGAACGACCGGCGGGCAAGGATCTAACCCCCCGCGATCGAATGGAGGATATCGATCGTTCGGGCGCCCACGAGCGAGGTGGTCACGCCCGTCGTCTCGCTGACGTCTTCCCCGTCCACGAACACCCGCACGTACCTACGCAGCCGTCCGGTCTCGTCCCTCAGTTTGAACCGGAGGCCCGGGTACCGTTGCTCCAGGACGTCCAGCAACTGGCCGATCGAATCGGCCGCGACCGTCTCGTTGCTCCGAGGGCCGAATTGTCGGAGCCAGCTGTCCAGATGGATTTCGAGCCCGGGGGCGGCCGGAGTTCGGCCGGAGCGGGGGGGCGTCATCGCCTCGACGAGGAACGGCCGCGGAAGACCGTTTCGGGGAAGCGGGGGAGGCGGCCGGCGACGCCACGGCCGATCGCGAACCCGACCAAGGCCGCTCCCCCCGACCGGGGCTCGCTCGCGAAGCCCACCCTCGCCATCTGGCCGCTCGGTACCCTCTGGGGTCAGCCAGGTATCAAATTTAAACCATGTCAATCGGTGGGTAGGAGAGAGGTTGCTGGTATGCGCGTCGAAACCATTCGGTCGTCGCCTCGAGAATTACGGGTCGAATTCGCCGGGTGTCCGGTGAAGGCGAGCTTGGACGTCCTCGGCCGCAAGTGGGCGCTCCTCGTGCTCCGGAACATTGGACTCTATCGGACCCAGCGATTCAACGAGATGCTGCGGATCACTCCGGGCCTGACGAAGAGAGTGTTGGCGATGCGGTTGAAGGAACTGGAACGCGCCGGATTCATCCGCGCCGTCGAACGCGGCCGAAACTACACGCGGTGGGGCCTCACGGCGAAGGGAGAGGATGCCCTCCCCATCCTGATGACTCTCGTGAACTTTGGCTCGAAGTGGTACGCGGAGCAGGTCTTTGCGGACCGCCGACCGCGCTCGCTGAGCGATGTGTTCGAGCGCTCGTACATTCAGAAGACCCTTCGCGAAATGACCGCCGCGAGCTCGGCGACCCCGCGGGGACGACACCGACCGAGCCGCCCAACCCACGAAGCAACGACCGACGTCCGCGAGGCCGCCTCTCCGATGGCCTGATTCCCCGGGCGATGCTCGACGTGCCGGGTACGCGGCGCTCTCGCTCCCAGAGGATAGGAGCCCGGCGGGCGGCGCCCGCGCCCGAACGGTCAGCGCGCACGACCCGCCCGGCCCAACTTTTGGGCCCGGCGGATTCGACGGCCCCCCCGCCATGTTCTATAGGGGGAGCGGTGTTTCCACTCTGAAGTCCCCATGACGACGGAGTGCGAGACGCCCGGCTGCCTCCATCAGCGCCGGCTCCATCGAACCGACGGTCATTGCCGCGCCTGCGCATGCTCTGCGTACACTCGAACCGGACCGGGCCATCAGACCAAAGCCGCCCGAAAGCAGGTGGCTCAAGCGCTCCGGAGCTGGTAACCGGGCCGCTTCTTCCGACTCCCGGGTCTTCTTCCCCGTCAGGGATCCGAAAAGTGAGTTCCGTGCGTCGGTGATTCCCCGGCATCCTCTCCACCCGCGCGCGGAGCGAAGAGCCGGGAACCGATCGACCGGGCCTACGAGTTCACCGCGAAGGGGGGACTGGGCGGAAGAGCGCCCGCTCGCGCGGGGCTTGAGGTGCCGTCATGGGCGGGTCACGACGGAGTAGCGTCCGGCACTGGACCAAAGAACTCGAGCCAGTTACCGTCCGGGTCGCGAGTGTAGACGATGTTCTCGTACGTCTCTCGAATGCGGGCGACGATCGGAAGCTTGCGACGGCGAAGTTCCGCTTCCCAGGCTTCGACGTCGGAGACCCGGAACCCGAAGTGGTCGAACTCGGTCCCTTTCCGGATCGGTTCGTAGTAACGATTCGACCGCGGGTAAAAGTTGAGTTCGACCCGTTGCGCCGCCCCGGGAAAGGTCAGGTGGACCCAGCGTCCCCCGTGCCCCATGGTGCCGCGCTTGTGGATCCGAAAACCGAGGCTGCGGTAGAATCGCAGCGACCGCGCGAGATCGCGCACCCGGAGACCACTGTAGATGAATTGGACTCTGACCTTCGTCATCCGAAGGATCATGGGTCAGCCGAGATATATCCTGCCGGCGACGATCGCTCGATCCTCCCGCTCCCCCCCGGGGGGATCCACTCCCCGCCGGGGGACCTGTCTCGCGCGGGTCGACCGCGAGCGTCGTGGCCGAACCGCCCGGCCACTCACAGCACCAGTTCGTAGTGGAGGAAGAGGTCGTCCCGTTTCCAGCCCTCCGCCTCGTACAGACGCTGCGCGGGATTCTCGCGTGCCGTCTCGAGGGTGAGATACTCCGCGCCCGTGGCTCGCGCGAATTCACGTGCTTCAATGAGCAGTCGGGCCGCGACGCCGCGGCGGCGGTGCTCCGGGAGGACATAGAGGTCATTGAGGACCCACGTAGGCCGGAGCGAGAGGGAGGAGAACAGGGGATAGAGCAAGGTGAATCCGATCGCCCGGCGTCCGGACTCGGCGACGAAGATCACGCACTCGTCGCGGTCCAGCCGCTCGAGCAGAAAAGTGCGTTCTCGGTCGGGGTCCGGCTTCCGTTCGTAGAACTCCCGGTAGGCCCCGAAGAGCAGCAGTACGCGGTCGAGATCGCCGCGGTCGAGCCGGCGGACACCAAGGACCGGAGGGGAGGGCGACATCGGTGACCGGCGTGAGTCCCGGCGAGCGGTTCAACGTTGCGCGGTCGTAGAATCGCGCGGGGTCCTTCGCGACGGCCCCGGCGTTCGAGGGGTGGTTCGTGCTCTTAGGGCGCCCCGGCCACCGGTTCCGCGCCGCCGGTCGACGACCCTCCGTCGACCAGGACCAGGCTGCCGGTGACCCACCGGCTCTCGTCGGAAAGGAGATACCGGATCGCGCGCGCCACTTCCCAGGCACTCGTGTTCGTGGTCTCGGTCAGCGGGACCGGTCCGACCGCCGCCGGAGGGTCGAGCGAACCGACGTTCTGCTCCATCGATCCCGGAAGGACCGCGTTGATCCGTACTCCGAACGGCCGATAATCTCGCGCCAGCTTGGGCACCAACTCGGCGAGTCCCCCCTTGGCCAGGGCATACGACGCGCTCCCCGCCCACCGAACGCTCGGGGCGGCGGAGACGAGGACGATCGAACCGCTCCCGCGCTCGGTCAGATGGGGGAGGGTCGCCCGCGCGACGCGGTAGACCGGTTCCGTGTTGTCCCGGATGCCGGCACTCCACTCCCCCTCCGACATTCGATGGAGCAGGGTCTCCCCACCTACCCAGTGCCCGACGTTGATGGAGACCCCGTCCAGATGATCGAATTCGTCGAGCGTGCTCCGCACCGCCCGATCGACGTCCGCTTGGTTCAGGAGGTCCGCGGTACGGGCGGAGAACTTCCAGCCCCGGCGCTGAGCGTGGGCCTCGATCCGCTCGAGCGCCTGGGACGTCCGGGCGATCCCGATGACGGTCGCGCCGTCCGCGGCGAGCGTGCTCACCAACGCGGTACCGAGGCCGGTGCCGACGCCACCGACCAGAAAGACCTTCTTCGCCAGCTCCATCGAATCGCTCACGGTCGGCAGAAGCGTTCCGCCTTATCGCCTTGTTCCAATCTCCGGAGGGTCCGTGCCCGGGCCGTGCGGCGCGGCGTCCCGAACCCGACGCAGCGGAGGAGCGCGCGAGCGTCCCCGACCATTCAAGTAACCTCCCGGGCCTCTCCCCAGGCATGTCGGCGCCCGACGGTCACGTCGAGTTGGAGCAGGTTGAGCGATACCAGTTCACCGTGAAGTTCGTGGACGCGCCCTTCGCGGGTCTCCGCGTCGACGAGCCGCCTCCGGTGGGCGGGGACGCCGGCCCCAATCCGGTGCAGTCGCTCGCGATGGCGATCGGTCACTGCATGAGCTCTACCCTCGTCAACACGCTCGAACGAGCGCACGTCGCGGTGACCCCCCTGCGGACGACCGTCCGCGCGACCCTCGGGGTCAACGCCCGAGGGCGCCGTCGCGTGCAGCAGCTCCACGTCGAGATCGAAACCGGACCGGTCGACGAAGGAGACCGAGCTCGATTCGACCACTGTGTGGAGATCTTCGAGGACTTCTGCACCGTCTCGGGCGCGGTGCGGGAAGGCGTGAAGATCGAGAGCCGGGTGGGACCGCCCGTCGGTACGGACTAGGCGGCCGTCGGACCCGCGAGCAGCGTGTCCAGGAGGCCGACCGGCGGGCAGCCGTAGCCGAGCACGGCGTCGTGGAACGACTTCAGGTTCCCCCCGAACCGACTCTGAAGGAAGCGGGTCCGGGAGTTGAGGATCGCCAGCTTCCCGAGAGTGTAGCAGAAGTACTCGGGGTTGAACGTCCCCCGGATCGCTTCACGCTCCGCGGGGAGGTGCTCGAAGTGCGCCTGGCGCTCGAACAGCTGCGTCGCCTCGCCCAGGGTCATCCCCTGAGTGTGCAAGCCGATCGACGCGAGGAGGCGGCAGTCCCGGAGCAGCGCGTCGTGGATCTCGGCGATCTCAGCCGAGTGGTTCTCCTTCCCCAGGCCCTGCTCGATCGCGAGCTGTTCCGCGTAGTGGGCCCATCCCTCGACGAACGAGGGGGAGAGGTAGACCTTCCTCGCCAAGCTCCCCGCGGTACGATGGAAGTGCAAGAACTGGAGGTAGTGCCCCGGATACACTTCGTGGACGGTGATGTTCCGGAGCAGGGAGCGGTTGAAGGAGCGCAGCCACTCCTCCTGCTGTACCGGCGTCCAGGCGGGGTCGACCGGAGTAACGAAGTAAATCCCCTCGATCGGGCCGGTATCGAACGGACCCGGGGGATTCATGCTCGCCGTGGAGAGCGCGCGGCCCCAGATCGGGGTCTCTTCGACGCGACACACCGCGGAGTCGGGGATCGAAACGAGGTCCCGCTGCTCGACGAATTTTCGCGTTTCCTCCACGTAGGTTCGAGCAGTTCCGAGGACGTCGGCCGCGGCCGGATGGTCCCGGTTCAATCGCTGGAGCAGCTCCGACAGCGAGACCTTCTCCTCCCGGGCGATCTCGTCGAGACGTGCCTGATTGCGGGCCAGGTCGGCGGCGCCGGCCATTCGGATCTCTTCGATGGGCGCCTCGATACCTTCTCGGACGAACAGGAGCCGCTGGTATCGGTGAGGGCCGAGGGCGAACTCCGGGGTGGCGCGCGCGAGACACTCGTCCCGCAGCCACGTGAGGAACGATGCCACCCCGGCTTCCGCCGTGGCCCGAGCCGACGCGACCTTGGGTGCCATCGACGCGCGCGCGGCGAACGTTTCGGCTTCCCGGAAGTGCTGCGGCAGTCCCCCACCGATCGCGAGCGCAAGCTCCACGAACGGCTTGGGAAGGGGACCATGGAGCCGCCGGCGTCCCTCTTCGAGGAGGTGGGGTACGTCGTCCAGAATCCGAACGATCGCGGCGACGCGCTCCGCGACCGGAGCGTAGTCCCGGACCAGGTACGAAGTGAGCGAGATCGAACCGACGTAGACCATCGGGTTGCGGTCAAGGTCCTTCGATTCGCGAAGGTCGAACAACGGGCCCTCGAGGATGAGCCGGAGGAGGAAACGGTCGATGCGACGGGACTCCGGGAGATCGGCGTCGTCGAGCCGGCTCAATTGGCTCAGCAGTTCGTCCGCGCATACCGTCCACGCGTCCGTCGCGGTGCGAGACAGGTCCGGGACGACCCCGTCATACCGGTGCAATCCGAGTCCTACGGCGTACGACGGCTGCAACTCGAACATGTGATCGACGATCCGGTGTTCCAGACCGTCCAGCTCGGCCTCTACCGACTTCGAACCTGCCATGAATACCGCTGTCGGGAGCGGGAAGGGTTCAAAACGCTAGGCCTCGAGCGGGGGGTCGCGGCGGACCCGTCACTCGATCCAAGTCATCCGACAATGAGGGCACTTGCCCCCTTCGAGCGAGGTCCCGCAGACGAAACACTGCGAGAGCGGCCGGGGGACGATCGGGAGCGGCTCCGCGGGGACGCTCGCGCGCGCCGGGAGGGGAGGGGG
>JBARNH010000026.1:0-6064 GCA_049802875.1 Thermoplasmata archaeon
AGGGAGGGCGGGAGCGCGGTACTGGGTTGCCTGCTCGCCCACCTCGGCTACGAGGAGTTTTCCGAGAAGGAGTGGAACGACGTCAACTACCGGCTGACGGTGTGCGCCCTCACTTCGCACGTCCGTCGGCCGCCGGTGCGAGAAGTCTGGTCGAGGTGAGGCTGCTTAACTTATGGGCAATGAATTCTATCCTGACTCCGCAAGGGGTGGGAAGGCACGCCAGTGACGGGGTGCCCTTCATTCCTCGCGGGCATCTCGGCACTGATACCGAGAGGCACTCTAGGTCCGATCAGAAGTAGTTGCAATCATCTTTGCACCTCCGCCCCGGACGTTTCTCTGCCTGCGCACGACGGAACCTCGGGGAAGCGGCCTACGAGGCCCCTCGGAGCGTACTTGGATTCCCACCGCCTTGGCCGTCACAGTGCGCCCGGAGGAGGTCCTCCGCCAGCGGCTGGTGGGGGCGGAGGAGGCGTCCACGGTGCTGGCGGAGGGCTTGTCTTCTTCCGACGCACCAATAGTACGGCCATCAACGCAGCGGCCAGGACGAGCACCACTACCAAGATCAGCACTAAGTCGAGCGAAGACAACCCGCTCGAGCCGCCAGGCCCGAGACCCGTGGAAGGGCCCTCAGTGAATGTGATGAAAACCGCCGTGTTCGCTCCGCTGACCTCAACATCGCCCGTCGTGTTCGTGGACGCGTACCCCGAGACCGGGGAGACTGTGTAGGAATAGCTGCCGTTGGGCTCCTGGGTTGTGATTGATGTGCCGGTGCTCGAGTCGATCCCGCCGTCCACGTTGACCGACCAGCCGGTACCCAGAGGAAGCCCCTTTTCGGTGAACGTCACCGTGTAGCTGAACGGTGCGTAGGTAATCGCGATGTGCACGTTCGCTCCGTTCAACGTGGCCGCCCCCGAGGAGGGGGAAGCGACCCACCCCGCAATCGGGGTCGCGCTCCAATCGTAGGTTCCGTTCTCTCCCGGCACGGAAATGCTCGAGCCCGAGCCGGAACTCGAAGAGTCGTTGACCGTCACGCTCCACTGCGTGCCCCCCGGCAACCCGGTCGCCGTGAAGTTGAGCAGATATTCACTCGGCACGTAGCCCACTATGCGGAAGTTTTCGGCATCGACGACCCAGACGCTATCGTTCGGCCCGATTGCGACATCTGTCGGCTCGTCGAGTCCGGTCCGCGAGGTATTGCCGTAGGTTGACGTAAGATTCGCCTGGCCAAGAACGATCGAGGGCGTTTCGTTGGTTACGATGGTATCGGCCGGCCCCATGAACTCCAAGGCCCTACTGTCGCCCTCATCGGCCACCCATAGATTGCCACGGGCATCGAACGCGACTCCGTCTGCGTCGTTGAAACTGTTGGGGTATTCGGCACTGCTCGAGGTCATGTCCGGTTGCCCGAGGACAACCGTCGCTGCCTCCCCGGTAGTCAGCGGTGCGGGGTACTCCAGCACCCGGTTATTGTTGGAGTCGCTGACCCACGCGTCTCCCTGAGCATCGAATGCGATCCATTCGGGTTCCGAGAGGTTCGTCGAGGAGAGTCCCTGCCCGTCTCCCGAGAGCGTCGCCTGCCCAAGGACCGTTATGGCGGATTCGTCGCCGGAGACGGGAGAGGGGTACTCCAGGACCCGATTATTTCCGGAATCCGCGACCCAGAGATTGCCATCGAAAAACTCGAGCCCGAACGGAAAGTTAAGTTGAGCCGGCCCGTTTCCAGCAGAGTTTGGGCCAAAGCCGTGTTGGCCGAGGACAAGGACCGCCGACATGCCACTGCTAAAGGGGGGCTTGAACTCCAACACTCGATTGTTAGCAGAGTCGGAGACCCAGAGATTGCCGGACGCATCGAACGCCACCCCTTCCGGGCGGGAGAGATTCGCGGCACCGTCCCCGGCGTGGGAACCGGAGAAGCTCGACTGCCCCAGAACAAGACTCGCCCCCTCGAAATCAGTGAACGGCGGCCGGAACTCGAGCACTCGGTTGAAGTCCGCATCCGCGACCCACAGGTCCCCGGCGGAGTCGAACGTGGCATCCCAGTCGTTCGCTGTGTCGTTCGCGGTGAGTTGGCTGGGCGAGTATTCGTAGCTGGTGTTGAAGTTCGGCTGTCCAATCACTACCGACGCCGCCAACCCGGTTGAGTACGGGTTGGGAGGAGTGGCGGAGAATTGAATTGACTGGGACACCGGACCGGCCTGCACGGTGATTGTTCCCAGGGAAGGACTCGGTACGAAGCCGGGGGCCGCAGGAACTTCGAGCGTGAAGGATCCGTTCGGTTCAGAAAAGTGAAGGGCGCCGACTCCCGAACGAGCCTCCCCGTTTACGATGGCGGTCCAAGGGGTTCCCGCGGGAAGTCCGGCCTCGGTAAGAGTCACGGTGAACTGGGTCGGGACGTACTCGAGCAGTCGATTGTTTTGTGAATCGGTGACCCAAAGGTCCCCGGACGCGTTGAACGCGACCCCCCAGGGCCGGGACAGGTTCGTCCGGGTATCGGCCGGGGCGGTGCCGGTCAACGTCGACTGTCCGAGGGCTACGGCCGGATCCTGACCGTTCGAAAATGGCGGCGTAAACTCGAGCACGCGGTCGTCGTACGTATCCGACACCCAGAGGTCGCCGAAGGCATCGACATTGACGGCTTCCGGGGCCTTCAACGCCGCCTCCCCGGTGGCGGAGTCGGTGGTAAATGAACTCTGCCCGAGAACGGCGTAGGCGGCTTCGCCAGTTGTGACCGGAATCTGGAATCCGAGCACGCGATCATTTCCCTGGTCGGCGACCCAGAGCCAGTTCCCGTTGAACGCGACGTCGATTGGCACCGACAGATTTGTGCTGGTCAGTCCCGGCTGGTATCCGAGGAAGTTGGACTGGCCGAGGACGACGCTCGCTCGCATACCTGTGGTGAAGGGGGGTACGAACTCCAAAACGCGGTTATTGTCTTGGTCAGCTACCCACAGGTCTCCGAGCGCATCGAATGTGAAGCCGGTGGGTTCGGAAACATTGACCGCGCTGGTCCCGGGTTGGTTACCCGTGAAGGACGATTGGCCGAGGACCACGGAGGCGGACATCCCAGAGTGGAACGGCGGCACGTACTCGAGAAGGCGATTGTTCCCCCAGTCCGTGACCCATAGGTCTCCTTTTCCATCGAAGCCGGCCGCCGCGGGACTCGTCAGGTTCGTGGGAGACACGCCCGACTGGACCTGGGTGAAATTATCCTGTCCGATCACCAGGGAGGCGGCCTCATCGTCGGTGAAGGGGGGTAGAAACTCGAGGACCCTATCGCCTCCAAAATCAGTCACCCACATGTCCCCATGGGAATCCAAGGTCGCGTACTCCGGGTACGAGCTGAACGTCGTAGCGTTGGGCGTGTTCCAGTCGGCCGTGAAGTTCGGCTCCCCCAGGACGAGGCTCGCCGGCATGCCGGTCCAGAAAGGACCCGGCGGGGGAGGGGGCATGGCGGGGATGACGTTCGGTACGGTAGTCTCGTGCGCGACCGCCGTGGCCGCAAGACTCGGGGCAGAACCGACGGCTGGAACTCCAGAGCAGAGTAACATCACGATCAGCGCGAGGATGGCTGCAATCCGAACGGGCCCGCGTACCATGGCGTGGCGCCATCAACCATCATCTACATACAAGCGCGCATTTCCGTCGGACTCCGCCCGGGTTGCAATGATGTGTGCATCCACGCCGGAGTCGCGCTCACCTCACGAATTCGACTCCCGCGAAACCTTCGAACTCATGCGCCCCCGTCAGGAATCTGAAGCCCGAGGCTCGGGCGTAAGTGTAGCCGAGGGCGTCCGTGTAGGAAAACCGACGTCGGGTCGCTCCGAGTTGAGTTAGACGAAACCGAGCGGCGATGGGTATGAGTTCCCCCGGGAAGTCAATCGCATTCCGAGTCTGGGTACGGAAACACTCCTCCGCTAGGGGCTCTTGGCCTTCTTGGAGGAAGATGTAGTAGACTTCCAGGAGATTCAATTTGGATGTCACGCCCTCGGTTCGTCGAAAGGGTAGATAGTTCGGGCTTCCGCGTTCTATCTCAATGATCGCGTACGAGTCGTAGAAGTACATCAATCGCGCTTCGTGCGGGCGGATCTCAGAAGCTCATCCGTCGACTTCTGAGACTTGAAATTGCCCCAGGTTTCGCTCCAGTCGATAATCGGCGGAACGACGATTCGGATCTTTTGATTGACCTTCACTCCGAGCTCTTCGACGACGCGATGAGGGATGAGCACCCCCATTGAGTCCCCTACCCTTCGCAACCGTGCTTCGAACTCGGGCATGTTACATGATAATGCCGTTATAATTATTAAACTCTGCGTGACCGATCGACGGTGAAACTTGCCCCCGATGTGGGTGCAAGTCATGGGGCACCTGGCCCCGACCGTGGTCACGGAGCGAACCAGTGTTGTCAGCCAAGCCGTCAGGTCAAGCTGCGACCATCTCGCTGTTGCTCTTCGGCACGTCGATCGTACGGGTAGGTGACGTCGAGCGCGCTGGCCTCGTTCAATGTGGCAACCTGATCTGGGGTCAGCGACCACCCGACGGATCCGAGATTGTCCGTGAGCTGATCCACTGTTCTCGCGCCGACGATGGGCGCAGTGACCACGGGATTCGCCAACAGCCAGTTTAGCGCTACCTGCGCAGGAGTTCTGTTCTGGGCAGTGGCGACATCTTCAACGGCGGCGAGTGTCCTTTTCGCGCGTTCGGTATCGAAGCGTTCAGTGTAGAAGGAGCGATCCTCGCTATCTCCGATGCGAGTCCCCGGCCGTGCACTCTGGATATCAGAATTGTACTTGCCGGTCAGGAACCCGCCGGCCAGCGGGCTCCAGGGCAGGACGGCGACGTTCTCTGCCGCGCACATCGGCAGAAGCTCAAACTCGGGTGCTCGGGCGTAGAGGCTATACTGGGGCTGGAGACTGATTGGTTCACTCCACCCGCGCGAACGGCAAAGCTGGAGGGCCTTCTCGAACTGCCAGCCACGGAAATTGCTGACGCCAACATACCGGATCTCGCCGGACTCCACGAGGGTGTTCAAGGCGCCAAAGGTCTCTTCGAGCGGGGTGAGAGGATCCCACGCATGCAGCTGAAGCAGATCGATGTAGTCTGTCTGCAGCCTTCGCAAGCTATCTCGGACCGCATGGAACAGATGCTTTCGGGAGAGCCCGACCGTGTTCGGTCCCTCGGCGGTTCGGAACCGGGCCTTGGTCGCAAGAACAATGGATTGTCGGTCCTGGCTCGAAAGCCACTTTCCTATGATCTCCTCCGACTTTCCGGCAGAGTAGACATTCGCGGTATCGAGGAAATTGCCGCCGGCCGTGACGTAGCTGTCCAAGATACTACGGCTGACGGACTCCGACGCTTTCCAGTGGAATGTCATCGTGCCCAAACAGAGCTCGCTGACGAGAACCCCGGTCCGTCCGAGTTTCTTGACTCGCATGACCCAGCAAAGCCGTCGGGATAATGACGCTTATCGCAGGGAATCTACCCTCGTGCGCATGCCACTCCCGTCGTGCGCGCGAGCCCATTGAGAGTTGCGAGTCTCTTTGCAACCAGCCTTTGGGTTCGAGAGCGTTGCGGGGGCAACCTAACTGACTCCGAGGTGAAACGGCGCGACTGGATTTTTCATAGGCTAATCGTGTACTCTGAGGTTGGGCCATCGTAGATCAGAATCATTCTCGTCACAACGTCACGCCCAAGGAGTGCGACGAGACCCATTCCCTTCAACGGAGCGCCCGTGACGCTGTTGAAATCCATAACGAGTCCGACGCCTTGAATCTGCAAACGAATCGGATAAACCGGCTGTTTTGTCGGTCCCCCGGCCGTTCCAACTGGGATCACTCCTACGAGATTGATGCCCAAGTAAGGGACGACACTGGAGTCAACCGCGGTGATCGTCTCCCCGGTGTCTATCAGTGCGACACCAGTGACAGGTGGAGGCACCGGCCATTGCCGATAAGTTAAGGGCCAATCCGCCGACGACGGACTGACGTTTCCACTGGAAGCAGTTCCCTTCATCCGGCCTCGGCAACGTCTATGGGATGCCGCTGCGTCCCTCGAGCTCGGTGCAACC
>JBARNH010000027.1:0-32168 GCA_049802875.1 Thermoplasmata archaeon
GGCATGGAGCCGCGCCACGTCACGGGCCGCCGGGACCCCGAGATCCCCGAGGGCGTGGAGGGCACAGACGCGGACCCAGTGCGCGGGGTGCTCACTCGCCGCGACGAGGGCCGGGAGCGCGTCCAGCGACCCGATCCGACCGAGCGCCACCAGCACGGCCGGCTTCTCCCACGTCTCGGGCGTCGTCAACCGATCGAGGAGGAGGGGAACGCTCGCCACGTCGCGATGGCGGCCGAGGACGACGGCGGCGGCGACCCGCACTCGACGCGCGGGGTCGCCGAGGAACGTCCGAACCGTCGCCACCGCGTCCGGGTCGCTCCGTCGACCGTACCCGAGCACCGCCTCGCGACGGACCCGGTCGTTCGGGTCGGCGAGCAACGGGGCGAGCGCGCGGGCAGCCTCGTCCGTACCGATCGTTCCGAGCGCCGAGGCGACGACCTGGCGAACCTCGGGGGAAGCGTCGCCGGATCGCGCCGCCAGCGCGGGGATCGACCGTGGGTCGGCGAGCGCACGGAGCGCCCCCGCGGCCCGGGTCCGCACGAGAGCGTCCGCATCCTGCAACGCCCGTTGGAGCGGCTCGAGGTATTCGCTCCGTCCGATCGCCCCGAGCGCCTCGGCGGCGCTCGCTCGCACTCCCTCGTTGGGGTCGGTGAGGGCGGCTGCGAGGATGCTGCCGGCTCGGGGATCCTTCAGGATCCCGAGGGCGATCGCGGCGGTCTGGCGGAGGCCCGGGGTGGGGTCGCTGAGCGCGACGAGGAGCGGGGTCAGGTCGTCGAGGCGTCCTCGGCGGACGCTCTCGCGGATCTTCGCCGCGCGCCGCGCGGGGGATTCTCGAGGTTCTCGCCGGGTTCGTCGGGGAGCCGCCCGGGAGCGCGTCGTGCGCGAGGGGCGACGGCGGGGAGCCACCCCCCTTCGACGCGCTGGGGGGCTAAAACGTCCCCCCGGTTCCTAGGGGGTCCCCGATCACGGACTGTTCGATCCCCTCGGGGGACCGATACGGTCCCCGTTCCGGCGGCCGCTCCGCATCCCACCGTTCGAGGAGGGTCGCGCGGTCGACCCCGAGCGGCGCGAGCAGCGTCTCGGCCGCCCGGGCGAGCAGGTCGAGGTACGCCCCGACGTCGTACGACTCGTCGCCGCGCAGGAGCTCGGCGGCCCGGACCCGGTGGCGGAACGAGCGGCTCCGCCGGTCGAGCACGACGTACCGGACGAGCTCGCCCGCCTCCCGGTGCGCTCCCGCCTCCGCGAGCTGACGGATCGCGGCGACCGAGTCGGTGAAGGTGACGAACGCTCCGGGCGCCTGCCCGATCCGGTGCGCGATGAGCAGTTCGTCGACGGGCCACGCC
Organism: Thermoplasmata archaeon; assembly: GCA_049802875.1. Classification (GTDB taxonomy): domain Archaea; phylum Thermoplasmatota; class Thermoplasmata; order Lutacidiplasmatales; family UBA184; genus Lutacidiplasma. Next base: position 1,344 of record JBARNH010000027.1, read on the forward strand.
CCGGTCGCGAGCCGCTCGGCGAACAGGTCGGCCCGGGCGATAGCCCGCGGCAGCAGGGCCCGGACCCCGTCCGCGTCCCGAGCCGAGCGGAAGAGGGAGAGGACCTCTCCCTCGAACCGGCGCACGAAGGTCGTGGTGTCGTGCCGCCGCCCGCCGATCCCGCGGAGTTTGAACTCTCCGTGCTCGTAGAGCCCGTAGTACCGGTTCGGGACCCCGAGCCCGTGCGTCGTCGCCGGCGAGAAGACGATCCACCGGTATCGTCCCTCGTACCCGAGCGGCAGGTCGAACCGTTCGCTCATCGCTCGGGCGAACGCCTCCGGATCCGGGGACCGGTCCGGGTCGAGCGGCCGCAACCAGAGCGAGTCGACGATCCCGTGGAGGACGCGGTAGCCGGCGGTTTCGGCCGCCGGCACCAGGTCGGCGAGGAGCCGACGCGCGTAGGCGTTGATCGCCTCGTGGCACTCGATCCGCCCGAACCGGGCGTTCCGGTACCCCTGGTAACCGAACGCCGTGACGAGGATCCACTTCAGCATCTTGACCCGGCGTTTGAGCCGCATCGCCTCGTCCGGCGGGGTCCCGGGCCGCTTCATCGCGGCCTTGTACGCCATGCGCCGGGCCAGGAGGGGGGCGAGCGTGCGCGGGATGAGGCCGACCCGGCGGGTGCACGAGCGGTAGCCGAGCCCCGGCGCCCGGATCCGGCTCGCGGGGCAGCATCGGCACTCGAGCGTCTCCGCGGAGAGGTTGTTCCGCACCATGATCGACGGGTAGAGGCTCGCGAAATCGAACTCGTCGACCCGGTCGTGGACGCCGACCGGTGGGAGGAAGATCACCCCGCCGCGGTCCGCTTGGACCAGGTGGTCGCCGCGCCGGAACATCTCGGGACGGTTCTTCTTCCACGGTACGTGGGCGCCGAGGGCGAGCGCGTGGGCCATCTCCATCGCGGTGAAGCAGGTCCCCGGCGACTGGCGGACGACGGTCGAGAGCGAGAGACGTGAGAGCCGGGCGGCGTCGACGAGCCCGGCGATGTCGGCGTCGTCGAACAGGAACGAGTTCTCCCGGTCGACGTGAAACCGTCCGGGGACCGGGTAGGCGGCGGAACGGTAGTAGACCTGGCCGTACGATTCGAACGACCGCGCCCCCCGGGACGGGCGGAACGGGGTCTGCTCTCGGCCGAGCTGGAAGGCGTCGGGGCCGAGACCGCACGCCGCGGCCCGGCGGTACAGCCACGGGAGGTCGAATCCGTCGCCGCCCTGGGTCAGGATCACATCGGGGTCGCTCCGCGCGAGCTCGTCCACGAGCGCGCGCAGGAGGTCCTCCTCGGCCCCCTCGAGCGTCACGTCCCCGAGCCGGATCGCCCCGATCCAGCCGTCGGGCGGGGGGATCCGACCCCGGCGCTCTCCCGCGATGTGCACCTCGAGCCGCGCGACCCGCAGCGGCGGGGTCACGTAATCGATCGTCTCCGCCGGCTCGGTCGCGGTGAGAGCCGCGCCGTGTCCCGCGACCGGGGCGAACGGGTAGAGCGCGTGGCCGAGGTGGTAGAGTTGCGGAGGAACGAGGTCCACGTCGTAGAGTCGGTACCGCTCGAATCCCCCGAACGCGTCGACCGCCCGGGCGAGCGCGCGGCGCCGAGCGTTGCGCTCGGGGGTCACCGCGAGGACCGTGCGGGGTCGGCGGTCGTAGAGCGACGGGGAGAGCACCTGCCGTTCCACTATCGCCACCGACCGGTCGTCCCGGAGGCGACGCTCGAGGTCGCGGACCGCGTCGCGCGGGCCGTCGACGAAGAACGGCGGACGGAACTCAACCGCCGTGCGCCGTACCCGGCCCGAGCGACGCTCCTTTTGCCAGAGGACGACCGAGCGGCCGTCGTCGCTCTCGGTGATGTCGAGGAGCCAGCCGTCCGCGGTCGGGGCCGCCCCGTCCACGGTCAGCGCGCGCTCGGTCGACCCGCCGGCTCGGTCGGAAGCCTCCGGGCGAGGTCGAGGAGGACGGACAAGAGGATCGACTCGAGCAGGTCAGGGCTCCCGACGTACGTCGCCTGGGCCGCGTAGCGGCGGGCCCCGGTACGGAGCGTCTCGAACGCCGCACGTTCCTCGGGGGTCGTGAGGAGTCGCGCGAATTCGTCCCAGCGTTTCATCCGTTCTTCGAGTGCCTGGCGGTACGTCGGGGCGGTGCGCCCCATGCGATCACCTCCTCGGCGGAGCCTCCGCCGAACTCCTCCATCCCCCGCTGCCCTCCGGCGCGGGGAACGATCGCAAGACGGGCGTCGTCGCGCAGTGCGCGCAACTTGAGCGTGCCCGGCCTCCGTACGAACGAGACGAGGTCGCACCAACGCGGCCCCTCGTTGGTGAGGCCGGGGAACCGGTCGAGGCCGCCGGGGTCGAGCGTGAGGAGGAGTGGTGCGTGCACCACGTCCGCGAGCGCGCGCAGCGTCCGCGCCACGTGACGGAGAAGGGCCGCGCGTTCGTCGTCGGGGACCTCGTCCGCCGCGAAGAGGGCCGGGAGGTCGTGGGCGACGAGGAGGGTAGGAGGATGCCGTCGGGCCTCCGCGGCCCACCCGTCGACCAGCGCGACCATCTGGTAGGCGGTGAACGCCCGGGCAAGCCGGATCCTCCGGAGCGTCTCGGTCGCGTCGACCCCGAGCGACCGACCGAGCTCACCGACGCGGTACGGATGGAACCGGTTCGCGCCCTCGAGGAGCGAGACCCGACCGCGCGCGAGCGCGCTCCCGGCGTAGAGGAGCTCGAGGATCGGCTCGACGGCGACCCGGGCGCCGGTCCAGAGGGTCACCTCTCCCGGAGCGAACCGGCGGGCGAGCCACGGGAAGAGCGCGGGGTCGGACGGGAGGAGGGACGCGGCGCGGGGTCGGCGGGAGCGCGGAGCGAAGCGGATCGGGGCGACCGCCGACTCCGGTACCGTTCGGGGGATCGACGGTTCCTCGAACGGGATCGGGTCGAGGAGTTCCCCTTCGTCTGGGGCGAGCACCGGCTCGATGTCGAACGCGTCGTTCATCGATAGGCACCGGCCCTGTCGAGGGGGCGGACCGCTCTAAAGCGGCGGCTCGGGAGGCGTTGAAACGGGTCCGGGAACGGGGCGTTCCCGGGCGTTGCGAGCCCTACTGTCGGGTCTCTAGGAATCGAGGCGCACGCTCCCCGGAGGTGGCGGGAGACCAAGCTGCTCGGCGAGCGAGCGACCGTTCGTCGCCGCGTCGCCGCGGAAGTGATTGTTGAAGAATCCGTAGACCATGGTGGCGGTCTCGGCGAGCGAGAGGACGCGCGGTACCCAGGCGGCGATCTCCTCGGCCGAGTACGTGTAGTCGTACCACGTCGGGTCCCCGTGCCCGTGCCAGCGAACGTAGGCGAACGGCGCGGTGACCCGAAGCTCGACAGGGAGATGCGGCCCGTCGACGATCACGTAGGCGAGGCCGAACTCCTCCAGGAGCGCATACGATTCGGGGACGAGCCACGACCGCTCGCGAAACTCTACCGCAACCGGAAGGTCGCGCGGCAGCGAGGAGTAGAATGTGCGCACCGTGCCCGAGTCGAACGGCAGTGACGGCGGGAGTTGCAGCAACGTGGCGACCAACTTCCCCGCGTCGCGGATAGGTTTCATCACTGCCAGGAACCGGCCGAGCTCCTCGTCCGTACCGACGAGACGCAGGTCGTGCGTGATCGTCTGCGGGAACTTCGCTGCGAACCGGAATTTCGCGGGAGTCCGTCGGACCCACGACGCCGCCACCGACGGGGGCGGGAGACGATAGAACGTCGAGTTGACTTCGACGATCGGGAACAGGCTCGCGTAGTACCGCAGCTTGTCGGATGCGCCGTGCGGTGGATAGACCCGACCGACCCACTCGGGGTAGTCCCAACCGCTCGTGCCGAGAAGAACCGCGCCCACAGACCCGCCGACTACTGGAGGAGTCGCGGGCGTTAAGTCCTGCCTTGCGGGTGGAAGGTGATTATCGTCCGAGAGAACGACGATGGGTCTAGATATACCGTCGTTGCACACTCCCGCCCCCTAAGGACCTGTCCGTCCCCAGGAGCAGCGAACGGTGAGCGAGAAACGCATGGCCGCGTTCGGCGTCTTGTTGCTGGTGGACTTTGTACTGTCGGCCGTGATGCTTGTGACCGACAAGAACCTCCAGACAGATTTCGGGTTTCATTCGGCGTACTATCTGCATTGGTACGGGGTGCTCGCCATGGCGATCGTGGACCTCGTGGTCGCGCTCGCGCTCCTCGTTTCGTCGTCCCCCTCGGTTGCCCAACAGATGTCGAGTTCGGTTCGAAGGATCGGCGTGATCGCTGCGCTGGTCTGGACGATCGTCGCCATCGTCGTGAGCGTAGGGATCGTCACCACGTGGTCGCAGGTCGGGTTCGCGAACATGAGTCAGTTCGAGCAGTATCTCTTCGGCGTCACCCCGTACCCCGGGGCGCTCTACTACATCCCGTGGCTGTACGACCTGTTGCTGGCCGCCTACATCGTGACGGCGGTGGTCGGCGCTCTGGCAATCCGACGAGCACCCACGCCTCCGGCAACGGCGCCGGCCTCCTAGGAGACCGCTAGTCCTACGCTTCGGTCGGGGCGGACATCGAGACCTCGGCGAGGGCCGCAGACCGCTTCGTCGATTGTACGGTCGTCGTGCTCGGCCGCCCCGCCTCAAAGGGCGGCTCCAACCGATGTTGCGTTCACGGGGGAATCGATAAGAGGCTCCCCACTCCGTTGACGGTCGGGTACAGGATGGTCCAAGTCGACATCGATATCGCCAAGTGCACCGGCTGTGCCCACTGCCGGGATGTTTGCCCGGTGAACGTATTCGAGCTCCGACCGCGGAATGAGATCCCCGACGTCGTGGACGACCCGGAGATCGCGGCGAAGTTCCAGTTCCGTGGAGAGAAATCCCTCGCCGTGCGCGGCCCGGAATGTATCGTCTGCGAGGCGTGCCTGTTCGAATGCGAAGGGGAATGCATCCTAATCACCGACGACGAGAACCACGTGCACCAGTCGACGTACAAGTAGCGCCTCGACCGCCTCGGAACGGGGCCTTCCGACACGAATTCCCCCCTTCCCGGGGCAGGCGTTAAATAGGCCGCGGCCCCGCCGATGACGCCGTGCCCGAAACGCCGATCGAAGGAGGGCGCACCGTAGTACTAGGCGAGCGGGAGCTCGCTATCGGCTTCCGCCTGATCGGCCTCAAGGACGTCATCGACGTGACCCCCGAGACGTCGGTTTCGGAGTTCCAGCGGGTGATGAACGACGGGGGCTACAATCTCGTGATCGCGAGCCAATCGATCCGTGCCCGCCTTTCCGACGCGCAACGGACCCACGCCGACGCGTCACTCCGACCCCTCGTCGTCTTCGTGCCCACCCCTACGGGCGAGTTCGAGGTCGAAAGCATCAACGCGCTGGCGAAGCGCGTCCTGGGCGTCACCCTCGCCGTTCCCGGTTAGCGGAGGAAATCGATGGGAGTCGTCGGTCGCGTCTCCGGCCCGGTCGTCATTGCTGACGGTCTCGAGGGCGCAAAGATGTTCGACGTCGTCCGCGTCGGCTCCCTCGGCCTGGTCGGAGAGATAATCCGGCTCGTTGGCGGGACCGCGACCGTACAGGTCTACGAGGATACGACGGGTATCCGCCCGGGCGATCCGGTCGAGAACACTGGCCAGGCTCTCTCCGTTGAGCTCGGTCCCGGATTGCTCAAATCGATCTATGACGGCGTGCAACGTCCGCTCGATGTGATCCAGAAGAGCCTCGGGGACTTCATCACGCGGGGATTCGTCGCACCGCCCCTCGACGAAAAGGCGAAGTGGGAGTTTACAGCCACCGCGGAAATAGGGGCATCCGTCACGGCGGGGACGATACTCGGAACGGTACAGGAAACCCCCCTCATCCTCCACAAGATCATGGTTCCCCCGGGGGTAGAAGGGACCATCACGAAGCTGGAGAGCGGTACTTACACGATCCGCGAGCCGATCGGTTCGATCAAGAGCGCCTCGGGCACCCAACCCCTCTGGCTCAGCCAGAAGTGGGTCGTCCGAATCCCGCGACCAGTTCAGCAGAAACTCGCGCCCGGGATACCCCTCGTCACCGGACAACGAGTAATCGATTCATTTTTTCCCGTGGCAAAGGGCGGCACCGCCTGCGTTCCGGGGCCCTTCGGGTCCGGCAAGTGCATATCCGGGGATACCCCGGTCCAATTGGCGAGCGGTGCGATCTCCACGATCGAGGAAATCTACGCGGAGGCGCGAAGGGACGGCACGATCCGGGTCGACGGCCCTGACGAGTGGGTCACGCCGCGTTCCCCGATAGCGCTCTACTCCCTCGTAGGGAACCGACTAGTGAAGAGCCGAACTCAGACCCTCTACCGAGGAAAGAGCGACTCCATAGTGCGCGTTCGGACGCGCAGCGGGCGAACCGTCCGAGTGACCCCCGTACACCGCCTGTTCACGATCGGCCCGTACGGTAACCTTACGGAAACGATGGCGCGAGACCTCCGGCCGGGGCAGTACGTCACCTCGGTACGAAAGCTCCCATCCCCCCAGCGAGATCAGCGATTGCACATCGAACTTCCGCGACTCCTCCGGCACGGGAAGGCGATCCGTGTTCCCGAGATCATGACTCCCGATCTCGCCGAGTTCCTCGGTCTCTTCGTTGCCGAGGGGTACGTTCGGGGCAGAGGAACCGTCGTCTTCACGAATTCCGAAGACCGCCTCTTGAACCGGTTCATCTCCCTCACCCGGGAACTGTTCGGCATTGACGGCAAGCTGGAACTCCCCAGGGACCGAACTCCGAACGTTCTTGTGATGAGCAAATCGGTGGTGGACCTTCTGAACCAGCTCGGCACGGGACGAACCTCGGGTGAGAAGCACATCCCGAGCGCGGTACTGACCTCGAGCGACGCCGTGCTGGGAGCGTTCCTGCGGGGATACTATCTCGGTGACGGCGGGTTCTCCGAGGGTGAAGTCGAGTTCTGCACTGCCAGCCGGGACCTCGAGACGGAGCTGGCCTACGCGCTCAGCCGATTCGGCATCCTCTCCTCGATGGGTCGGAGGGTGATCGAGGGGGTCGAGTACTATCGGTTGTTCGTGCGGGGGACCGCCCACCTCTCCGCGCTGCACGGGCTCCTCGACTCCGACGCCCCGAGGGTCGCAGCAATCGCCCGCTACGTCGACTCAAAGCGAACCACCTATACCTCGACGGACGTCGTGCCCCTTTCGCCAGACGCCATCGACCGGCTCTACCGCACTCGAACAAGTTACTCCGCCTTGCTCAAGGAAGGCATCGAGATTCACAACTACATCGGGAACGGGGAGAGAATGGGCGCTGCCACCTTCGTCCGTTTCATGCAGACTCCTGGGGAGGACCGTAGCAGCTTGGCGTCGGCCCCAGGGGCCTCTCGCCTGGTGGAACTTCTTGAGTCGGTCTACTGCGACGAGGTCGTCGAGGTCCGCGAGGAGAAGGACGGACCGTTCGACGTGTACGACTTTTCGCTCCCCGAATACGGGAGCAATTTCGTCGGCGGGTTCGGCGGGCTCCTCCTGCACAACACCGTGATTCAGCAGCAGCTCGCGAAGTGGGCGGACTCGGATGTTGTCGTGTACGTCGGGTGCGGCGAACGCGGCAACGAGATGACGGAAGTTCTCGCGACGTTCCCGACCCTGGTCGACCCGAAGACAAAGCGTCCGCTCATGGAACGGACTATCCTCATCGCCAACACTTCCAACATGCCTGTCGCGGCGCGTGAAGCAAGCGTCTACACGGGAATCACGATTGCCGAATATTACCGGGACATGGGCTACGACGTCGCGCTCATGGCCGACTCCACCAGCCGATGGGCCGAGGCGATGCGGGAGATCTCGGGCCGGCTCGAGGAGATGCCCGGTGAGGAAGGGTATCCCGCTTACCTCGGTCGTCGGATTGCGGAATTCTACGAACGAGCAGGTCGGGTCGCGACGCTCTCCCCCGAGGGGCGCAATGGTTCGATCACGGTCGTCGGTGCTGTCTCTCCCGCGGGTGGAGACACTTCGGAACCCGTCAGCCAGAACACGCTACGCGTCGCTCGGGTCTTCTGGGCGCTCGATGCCTCCCTCGCGTCTCGTCGCCACTTCCCATCGATCAACTGGCTGCAGAGCTACTCGCTCTACATCAACGACCTCGAACCATGGTTCGGTGCCAATCTCTCAAAGGATTTCGTCCCGCTGAGACAGAAAGCGCTCGAGGTGCTCCAGAAGGAGTCCGAGCTTCAGGAGATCGTCCAGTTGGTCGGCGTCGACGCCCTGCCCGAGCGGGAGAAGGCCGTGCTCGACGTGGCCCGGATGCTCCGGGAGGACTACCTACAACAGAGCGCCTACGACGAGGTCGACACGTACACATCGATCCAGAAGCAGTTCCGCATGCTGCGCGCCATCCTATCATTCGGGGAACGAGAGCAGGAAGCGATCGGCAAGGGCGCGACCGTCGCCCAACTGCAGCGGCTCCCCGTGCGTACTAAGCTCTCGCGCATGAAGTGGATTCCCGAAGCGGAGCTGCAGGGTCAATTCGACCAGCTCGAGACCGAGGTCGGTGAGGCCGTCGGTGCGGTGACCGCGACCGGAGGCAGCTGAGCGATGGCCGCCAAAGGGGCCGCGTCCTCGAAGCCGATCCCCGACATTCCGATCGACTACCGGACTGTCGACCGCGTGACCGGTCCCCTGCTCTTCGTTCGCGACGTCGCTAATGCCGCCTACGGCGAGATTGTGGAGATCGCGCTCCCGAACGGCGAACGTCGCCAGGGCCAGGTGCTCGATTCGCGGAAGGGGCTGGCGATCGTCCAAGTGTTCGGACCGACGATGGGGATGAACATCGAGGAGACCAGCGTCAAGTTCCTTGGCGAAGTCGCCACCCTGCCCGTATCGGACGAGCTGCTCGGCCGCGTCTTCAACGGACTCGGCGAACCGAAGGACGGTGGCCCGAAGATCGTGAGCGAGACCCAACTCGAGATCGTTGGGAACGCGATGAACCCCTATTCGCGGGAGGAGCCGAGCGAGTTCATCCAAACGGGAATCTCGACAATCGACGCGATGAACACGCTCGTCCGGGGGCAGAAGCTCCCGATCTTTTCAGGCGCGGGCCTTCCCCACAATCAGATCGCGGCGCAGATCGTTCGCCAGGCGAAATTGCGGAATTCCACAGAGGGATTCGCCGTCGTCTTCGCCGCGATGGGGATCACGAGCGAAGAGGCGAACTTCTTCCTGAAGGAGTTCGAGTCGACCGGTGCGCTCGAGCGCGCGGTCGTCTTCCTGAACCTCTCTTCCGACCCGTCCATGGAACGTGTCGTGACGCCCCGAATGGCACTCACCGCGGCCGAGTTCCTCGCCTACGAACGCGACTTGCACGTCCTGGTCGTGCTGACGGACATGACGAACTACTGCGAGGCGTTGCGTGAGGTCTCCGCCGCGCGCGATGAGGTCCCGGGGCGACGCGGGTATCCCGGTTACATGTACACCGACCTAGCGACGATCTATGAACGCGCGGGGAAGATCCACGGGCGCAAAGGGTCGATCACCCAGCTCCCGATCCTGACCATGCCGGCGGACGACGTGACCCACCCGATCCCCGACCTCACCGGTTACATCACGGAGGGACAGATCTACGTCAGCCGCGAGTTGCAACGCCGCGGCGTCTACCCTCCGATCGACGTACTCCCATCCCTCTCTCGACTGATGAACCAAGGGATCGGCAAGACCCGGACGAGAGAGGACCACCGCGGAGTGGCCGACCAACTGTTCGCGGCCTACGCGACAGGGAAGGATCAGCGCGCCCTCTCCGCGATCGTCGGGGAGGAGTCGCTCAGTGCCGTCGATCGGTTGTACCTCAAGGCGGCCGACCGGTTCGAGACCGAGTTCGTCAACCAACGTCCGGACGAGGACCGGACGATCGACCAGAGCCTCTCGATCGGCTGGGACATCCTCTCGGACCTCCCGGACTCGGAGCTGAAGCGGATCAAACCCGAGTTCGTCGAAAAGTACCGCGTCCGGAAGAGCACCGTCACGTAAGACCGGAGAGGGGGAGAGGTGCCGGCCGAAACCGTCCGCCCGACGCGCCTCGAGCTCTTGCGCACTCGTCGACGGATCGTCGTCGCCAAGAAGGGACTGAACCTCCTCAAGTTGAAGCGGACGGCGCTGATCGTGGAGTTCTTCTCGATCTCGAAGGAGGCGATGAAACTGCGCAGCGACCTGCAGGCGCGGATCGCCCGCGGTTACGAGTCGATCCGGATGGCGGAGATGATGGAGGGGCCGACCCGTCTCGAGAGCATCTCGATGCTGCTACCCGACGTCCGCCCGGTGCAGGTGGCCACAAAGAACGTGATGGGCGTTCGCACCCCGCGAGTCGACCGCGGCGAGTACAAACCCGTCGCAGCACCCGAGCTCCTCGACCTGCCCACATCGGTCAACGAATCGATCCGCCACTTCCAGGGGATCTACTCGGTCGTCCTCGACATCGCGGAGAAGGAGAACGCGCTCCGGCGACTCCTGAAGGAGATCGAGAAGACGAAGCGGCGGGCCAGCGCGATCGAGAACGTGCTGATCCCGCGGCTCCAGGGGACGGTTCGGTACATCAAGTTCCGATTTGACGAGCTGGAGCGCGACTCGTTCAGCATGTTGAAGAGCGTCAAGCGCAAGATGGAGGCCGATGCCGCCAGCGTCTAACTCCGCGGAGCGCCGATTCCGCATCGCACGCGGCGTATCGATCATCGTCAAGCTCGCGGTGCTCGCGGGTATCCTCGTGCTGATCGTCGTATACGTCGGAGGCCGGTAGATGCCGCCCGCCACCGGGCCCACCGGCACACCCCTCGGCTCTATCGACGCCTTGAAGCGCGTGAAGGAGGCCGAGAGTGATTGGGAACTGCGGCTCCGAACGGCCCGTGGCGAGGCCGAGGAAGCGATCGAGCGATTGCGATCGGAGAGCGAAGCCGCGGTCAAAGCAGCGCAAGCAACGGCAGAATCCGAACGGGCGCGACTCGTCCAGGCCGCGCGAACTGAGGCCGAGCGCGAAGCCGGCGAGATTCTCTCAGCCGGAACTCGCGCTGCGGAGGCGGCCGCACGAGGAGAGGGAAAGCGTCCCGCCGACCAGGAGGCCGCGATCGTCGCGGTCGTGCTGGCCGGTTTCCTGAAGGACTGACGGAGCGGTAGCGACATGGGACTCCTACGCCCGGAACGGATGACGAAGGTCGGCATCCTCGGTCTCAAGGAGGACCGAGAACGGGTCCTCACGGTATTGCACGACCTCCGGATTGCGCAGGTGGAGCCTCTCTCGCCGGCAGCACTCGCCGGACTCGCTCCGGAGCGGGGTACCGAGACGCAACGGGCGATCGGTGACGAGGCGCTCCGCTTCCGCGGCTTGAAGACCGCGCTGCCCGCGGTCCCGGTGGGCGCGCCGCGTCGTTTCGATTCGCTCGCCGACATCCTCGCCGCAACCCGGACCGTGCCGATCGACGCGGAGGTCGGCGAACTCACCCGGGAGAACGACCGTCTCCTCTCCGAGCGGCAGGCGACCGAGGAGACGATCTCGCTGCTCGAGAAGCTCGGGTTCTACTCCGACCGTCTCGACCTGCTGCGCGCTCAGAGCTTCGTCAGCTTCTTTGGAGAGGGAGACCCCGAGGCCACGACCGCCCTGCGCGCGGCACTACCGCTGAGCGCCGACGCCCAATTCCTGAACGACCCGACGGGTTCCGGACGATTCCTGATCAGCCTCCGACGGAACTCCGCCGACCTCCTCGCCCGGACCGCCCAAACGAGCGGAGTCCACCTCTCGGCCGTTCCGCCGCTCTCCGGCACGGCCTCACAGGAGCTCGAGCACCTCCGGCTCCGTCGAGAGGAGATCCTTCGACGTCGGGTCGCGATCGCCGAGCGACTCGGCGCCCTCGCACGGGACTGGTACCCCACCGTCGCGGCGATCGACGAGGCGCTCCAGGTCGAGAACCGCAAGGTCGAGGTCCTCGCGAAGCTCGGTGCGGGACGTTCCACTTTCGCCCTTGAGGCCTGGGTCCCCAGTCGCGATATGCCGCGTTTCGAGAAGGTCATCGATTCGGCGAGCGGTGGGCGCGCGTACCTCTACTCGGTGCCGACGGAGGAGGAGCCGCCGACGCTGATGAGCCACCCCGGAGGCATTCGCCGATTCGAGTTCTTCATCAAGTTCTACTCGCTACCTCAGTCGGACGAGTGGGACCCTACGCTCGTCTTCGCGATCGTTTTCCCGATCTTCTTCGGCCTTATGCTCGGCGACTGGGGCTACGGTCTAACGATACTACTGATCTGTCTGTGGATGATCGCGGGATTCCCCGGTGTCCGGTACCTCCCGAAATTCGGGCGGACGTTCGTATCACGGATCATGGGTCCCCAGGGTATGCGCCAGCTCGCGTACGCGCTCCTTCCCGGATGCGCCATCGCGATCGGGCTCGGGGTCTACTGGGACGAGTTCTTCGGTTACCACCTTTTCGGCCGGCTCTTCAGCTATAGCGCACCGGTCGACCTGCTCCGGTCGGACGACGTCGGAGCCCTGCTGATAATCGCCGGCTTCATCGGGCTCGCGATGGTGACGGTCGGCTTCCTCTTCGGGCTCCTGAAGGAGTACTTCCACCACCACCCCCGCGGGGTCGTCGGGAAGGCCGGTGGGATCGCGTTCTCCTGGGGGGTCGCGTTCATGGGCCTCTCGGTCATCATGGTGAAGACGCTCGGGCCCCTCACCAAGTCGCGCTCCTTCTCGAGCCCATTCTTCGACTTCTACCTCGCGGTCCTCGCGGTCGGGCTCGTGATGATGATCGGCGGCGAGGGGATCCAAACCGGCATGATGAGCCTGATCGAGATCGTGAGCCACATCCTCTCCTACACCCGGCTCTTGGGGATCCTGCTCGCGAGCGTCATCCTGGCCCTCGTCATCAACTCGGTCGGCGGCGGCCTGATCGGGGGCGGCGCGGTGGTCGGGATCATCGCGGGCCTCGCGATCATCCTCGTCGGTCAGTCGTTCAACGTGATCCTTGGCGTCTTCGAGCCCGGGATCCAAGGTGCGCGGCTGATCTTCGTCGAGTACTTCTCGAAGTTCTACTCGGGGAACGGGAAGCCGTTCCGCCCGTTCGGGGGCGCGCGCACGCATACCGCCTCGAGCCTGACGCCCGAGGGGGCTCCGGCGGGGCCGTTCGTGCAGTCCCCGCCGACGTAGGACCGCGACCGCCCTAGAGGCGCGGCGAGACGAGCAACGGCCCGAGCCGGTCGTTGGCGATCCCGTAGAGCTTCGCGAACGCGATCCGGCGCACGTCCTCGCGCTCGAGTTCCGCGAGCAGCAGGTAGGTGAATATCACGGCCAGAGAGAGCGGGTAGGTGCGGAGTCGTCGGAGCTCGCCGATGGCCCGGTCCCGCGCGAGCGCGGCCTCGAAGCCCGTCAGGCTCTGCGCGCTCGTGTACTCGGCCGTTCCTTCCGCGATGGAGGAGAACCGCGCGCTCAAGCGGTCGGCGAGCTCGGGGATCCCGCGGACGCCGTAGAGGTCCGGGACCTGGGCGGCGGGGAGGGTCCCGCCCTCGAACCAGCGCGCAACGACCTCGTCCATCGGGAGGTCGGCCGCCTTTCCCTTGAGGAGCAGGAGGGCGTTGCGAACGTCGATCTCGCTCGCGAGGAACTGCCGGACGACCCACTCGTCGCCCTGGAAGAACCGCGCGGCCTCGAGCACCCGGTGGTAGTATTCGCGGTCGAGCGCGTGGAGGATCGGGAAGATGTCGTGCGTCCGCTGGAACGCCTCGACGAGGGGCAGGACCGTAGCGCCGTAGCCGTACCGGACGAGGCCGGTTGCGATCGCCTCGACCGTCGGCTGTGCGAGGAGCTGGCGGAAGTCATCCAGCGTGAGCACCCCTGCGTAGAGCCCGGCGGGGATCTCGCGGCTCGACACGAGATGGTCCTCCGTCTCGGTGACCGACCGGCCCTGCGCCTTCGCCGCGAGGATCAGCTCTACGTTCTGAAGGTCCCAGCGGGTGAGGTAGGCGCCCACAACGCCGCGGCCCGCGTACGGGGTCGCCTCGTAGGCGTGGCGGTTGCGGCGTACGAACGTCCGGTTGATCGCGATCTCGACGAGGGCGGCGCCCTGGTAGGCGGCGCGCGTTGCCTGCACGTCCGGGCCATAGGGAGTACCCTCGAGGATCTTCGCGACCTCGTTCGGGTCCTTCGCGTTCGTGAGCTGCGCATACGTCTCCTTCGAGAGGAAGGCGGTGAACTCCGGCTTCAGGCGCCCGAGGGCGCTCGCGTACGCGGAGGCGGCCATGCGGTCCGTCCTAGGCGAGGATCTCGCGGACCTCGTCCTCGCGCAGGCGCAGGAGCTCGTCGAAGGAGAGGTTCAGGCGCCGGCTCTTGTCGGTCGTCTCGGCGATGAGACCGCCGACGATCGATTGGGGGGTCGGGTCGAAGGCCTTCCCGGCCGCTTTCGAGAGCACGGCGGCGTCCTCCGAGCGCCCGGAGATCCGGATCTGTCGACCGAGCGACGCGGTCGCAACCTCGACCATGCGTTTCAGGACCGCGGGGTAGGGCGGGGACGCGGTGTACTCCGAGAGGAGCGCGCGAGTCTCGCGGAGGCCCTCCTCGAGGCGCTTCTCGCGAGCCTCGTAGAGCATCTTGCGTGCCTCCAACTTCGCGGCCGCGACTCGTTGGGCTCGCTCGCGGGCGACCTCGCTCTCGGTCGCCCGCTGGCTCACAGTGCGGATCTCGGCGATACGCCGGTCACGATCGGCGAGGATGCGAACGCCTTCCGTCTTCTGCTTGTCGATCGTGGCCTTGAGCTCGGCCTCGGCGTGCTGGCGGATCTCCTCGACGAGACTCTCGAGGCTCATGGCGCTCGCGCGGTCCCGGTCGGGGCGCTCACAGCACGTTCAAAAGAAGAACGACCCCGAGCACGAATCCGATGATCCACAGCGTTTCGGGAATGACGAAGAAGAAAAGGACCTGTCCGAACTTCTCCGGCTTTTCGGCGATGATCCCCATCCCCGCCGCGCCGATTCCGGACTGGGCCATCCCCGTTCCGATGAGACCACCGGCGATCGCGATCCCGGCGGCGATGGCTTCGGCGGCGGTTACCGTGTCAGAGACCATGGAAGCAGACCCGGGCGGCCGAGAAAAGTAGGGTATATAGCCCCACGCACCGCGACCGGCTCGAGGGCGAGAGGGACGTGTGCGGAGCGCGCCGGCCGGGGAGCCGAACGGCCCGCTGAGCTACGGTTCCTCGTCGGATTCGACGGCAGGCTCCCCCGCGTCGTCCGGGGGGCGACGGGCGAGGGCGATCGCCCCAACCCACGCGAACCCGCTGAGCACGTAGGCGGTCGCGCACACCAAACACAAGGCGTGGATCTCGGCGAGCTCCACGTAGAGGAGGTAGCCCGCGAGAACGACCCCGAGCGTAGTGACCGAAAGGAGCGCGTAGGTTCGCCGGCGGTCGTCGGGACGTTGCTCGGCCAGGGCAGCAACGACGAGGATGAGGACGAACCCCCCGATCCCCCACAGGTAGTCCGGGACCTCGAGCGTCGTCGTGAGACCGCTGGAAGCGACCTTCCCGCAGCTGACGAAGGAGTTGACCGTACAGACGGCTCCGAGGGCCGAGTCGAGGATCTCGGCCGCGGCGAACAGCGAGACGATCAGGCCGATTCCGGCGACGAAATAGAGAAACGAGCGGAGAGTTCGCTCCCGCACAATTCCTCACGAAATCTGCTGCAGATCCGACGTGACGGCGGCCTGAGTCGACGTTGACCAATGGTACGTGCTCGCAAGGCTCGACACGGGAACGCCCGTGACCTTGGCGATGTACGCCATCATCCACCACGCCGGGGTCTGCACGGCCGACCAGGGCGTGTTGGTTTCTCCTGAGACCGAGGATTGGACGGTCGCCGCTCCCCCGTTGGCGCCGTCGGCCCAGGTCGACAAGCTGCTCGGCTGGACTAGCGATGACTGGGCGTGGACGTACACTCCCCCGACGACCACGAAGGGGATTGAGGTCCCAGAGTAAGCTCCGACGTACGCCTGTTGATAGCAGTTGGTCGTGCCAGGGAAATTCCCCTCCACCCCGGAAGTGTCCTCGGTTACTTGGAAAGCGATCAACGGGGAGTTCACCTGGGCACCCGCGAGGACGATCTCGGGAGTGTACGGGCCGGCCGGATCATCCGACGAGTAGGAGGTCGGGACGTTCGTAACGCTCGAGGAGAAGCTGATCAATGATTTCCAGATCGCCCAGCTGCTCGCCGAGCAGTAGGGGCACCACGTTGCGCCGTAGAAGTAGACGACCGGCAGGCCCCCTTCCGTCCACTGGTTGACGTTCACCTTTGCCCATCCCCCCGGCTCGCTCGTGAGCGCTGCCGGCGGGGGCAGGTAGGGACATCCGAAGGCGAGGTACCCGACAAGCCCGGCGGACCCCGCCACCAAAAGTCCCAGCACGATCCCGCCGACGAGCGTGGTCCGGAAAACGGGCGTCCAGCGCTTCCGAGGGTTCCGAAGTAGACCGAATAGTAGGATGAACGCCGCGACCGCGAGGCCGATACCGAGCCAGGGAATCGCGGGAAGCAGAATCCCGACCGGCGAGGGTGCAACGTACGCGATGAGGAACCATCCTCCAAGGAGCGGGGTCAGCAGGTAGCCGATCCGGGGGAGGTTCCACTTCCGCTCGGTGATCTCCTCGTCCTTCTTCGATGGACGGGCCGGGGCGTCCTCCTTGCCCGTGCGACCTTCCCGGGACTTGTGCCGGTGATAGAGTGCCCGGAGGGCACGGCCCTGGTCACGAACGGCGGTCTCTGGATGGAACCCGACCTTGGGGTCTGCGGCAATCCGGTCCCAGTCCCATCCCTTCGACCGGAGCTGTTCGACCCGGTCCCAATCGACCATCCCCTTTCCCACCCCCCTACCCCTATTGGTCTTTACCCTTGGACAGCGGTCACGAGCCGTGGCGCCGCCGCCCCCCGTCCTCCTTTTACCCGGGAGAAGTTGGCCTCGGGGATGCGCGTCACATTCCTCGGGACCGCGGGTTCGTGGCCAACCAAGGAGCGTTCGGCGAGCGCGATTGCGCTCGACCTAGAACGGGAACTCGTCCTCCTCGATTGCGGCGAAGGCACCCAGCGCCAGTTCTTCCAATCGTCCGCCTCGTTCATGCGGGTCCGGCGGATCTTTCTCACTCATTTTCATGGGGACCACTTCCTCGGCCTGCCGGGTTTGATCCAGAGTATGTGCCTCAACCATCGGACCGAGCCGCTCGATGTCTACGGTCCTCCGGATGCGAAGGAGATGGTCGCCCGCGCGCTCTCGCTCGGATACTTCACCCTCCGGTTCCCGATCGAGGTGCACGCGCTCGCGCCCGGAGAGTCCGTGGAACTGGACGGATACACGGTTCGCACCGCCCATGCGGAGCACCCCGTCCCGTCGCTGGCGTACCGCGTCGACGAAGGACCGAAGCGCGGGCGGTTCGATGCCGAACGGGCGCAGTCGCTTGGGATCCACGGAGCGGACTTTCGCCGGCTCGAGACCGGGGAGTCGGTCCGAGTCGGCGAGCGCGTCGTGCATCCATCGGACGTCATGGGGGAGGCCCGCCCCGGGCGATCGATCGTGTACTCGGGAGACACGGGTCCCTCGGACGACGTGCGACGGCTCGCGCACCGGGCGACGGTCCTGATCCATGAAGCGACGGTCGGCCAGGAGATCGAGGCGGAAGCGAATGAGTGGGGCCACTCCTCAGCCCGGCAGGCCGCCGAGCTCGCGCTTTCCGCCGAAGCGAGGGCCCTCTTCTTGACCCACTTTTCCTCGCGGTACAAGGAACTCGAACCCCTCGAGAACGAGGCCCGAGTCGTCTTCCCGGGGTCGCGGGCCGCACGCGACCTGCTCGACGAACTGGTCCACCAGCCATGATCCGCGCGGACCTCCTGCTCACCGACATCGCCGAGGCCGCCACGCTCGCCCGCGGAGCCGTGCCCCGGACCGGCGCCGCCATGGCCGAGCTGAGCCTCGTCCACGATGCATCGATTGCAATAGCGGACGGTCGGGTCGCCTGGGTCGGCCCCGCCCGCCGACGCGCCCGTCAGGTGCGGCTCCGACCCGGCGGCACCACCGTGTCGGCCGAGGGGGGCGTGGTCGTCCCCGGGCTGGTCGATGCGCACACCCACGCGGTATTCGCGGGGGACCGCGCGTTCGAGCTTCCCCTCAAGGTCGCGGGCGCCAGCTACGCAGAGATCGCGCGCCGTGGCGGAGGATTGTACTCCACGGTCCGGGCGACCCGGGCGGCCCCGTACGCGCTGCTGCGGGACGAGACCGCCGGACGTCTTGCCCGGATGAAGGCGAACGGGTCGACCTCGATCGAGGTGAAATCGGGGTACGCGCTCGATGTCACCGGAGAACTTCGACTGCTCCGACTCCTCCCGCGCCTCGCTCGACGGCTCGACGTCACGCTCGTCCCGACGTTCCTTGGCGCCCACGCCGTGCCGCCAGAATACGTGGGACGCGCCGACGCGTACATCGACCTCCTCGTTCGGCACGCGTTGCCGGCGGTGGCTCGGGAGCGCCTCGCGAGATTCTGTGACGTGTTCTGCGAGCCCGGGTTCTTCTCGGTGCGCCAATCCGAGCGATTGCTCCGGGCCGCGTTGGCGCTCGGGCTCGGCGTCAAGGTCCACGCGGACGAGTTCGCCCTCTCCGGAGGCGCCCGGCTCGCCGCTCGGCTGCGGGCGACCTCGGCCGAACACTTGCTGAGCTCCACGGCCGATGATCGGCGGCGTCTCGCGAGCGCCGGCGTTACCGCCGTTCTCCTCCCGGTCACCGCGTTCACCGCTTCGCCCCGCCGTCGGAGCCCAGGGCGAGAGATGGTCGACGCCGGGGTACCCGTCGCCCTCGGGACCGACTGCTCACCGAATTCCTGGGTCGAGTCGATGCCGCTCGTGCTGGCGCATGCGGTCCACGGCGCCCGACTCACTCCGGCCGAAGCGCTCTGCGCGGCGACGGTCAACTCCGCCCACGCCGTCGGCCTGGAGAGCGCGGGTCGACTGGTGCCCGGAATGCCGGCCGATTTCGTCGTCTTCCCTGTTCGATCGGTCGACCAGCTGGGATACCGTTTCGACGCGATACCGGCCCGAGTTTATCGTCAGGGAAAATGCGTTTCTCCCTCGTAACTCCGTCAGTACATCTAAATAGGACCCCTTTCTCTCTCGGCGATAGAGGTCGCCAAATGGCCGAAAAAGTAGGCAAGGAGCAGATCAAGCGTGAGAAGGGATATCTGTACTACCTGGGCAAGGACGGATATCTGTGGAAGACGCCGACCAAGCTGAACAAGTCGGGCCGTAAGGCGCGTGTCGGCACCGAGAAGATCGTGCGGCAAGACGGCTACATGTATTTTCTCGACAAGAAGGGGTTCATCTCCCGCGCCAAGATGAAGAACGCCTGAACGGGCGCACCCTTTCCGGGAGCCTTCCCTCCGGAGGGCTCCCTCTCCCCCTTTTTTTGCGCTCGCCCAAGGGACTCCGCCCTCGGTCCCATATATTCGAACCCCCTCGGAGAGCTTCGTGAGCTGTCGAAACGACCCCGACGATCCCCGAAAGTGTGAGCGCTGTGGCGCCTTTCTCTGGGTCGCCGAGGAGGGGCTCTACTGCGGCGATTGCGGCAGCGTGATGCCGTGTACGATGCGCGTACTGCCGCCGCCCCAGGAAACCGGCGCCCGGCCGACTCGCCCGGGGCTCGGGACGCTCGACACCTGGCTCCGCACGCCGTTCGTTCGTCCACCCCCTACATAGCCCCCGCTCGGCGACGGAAAGACGGAACGGTTCTTCCGGAGGAACGGATTGTGCGCTTCAGGCGACACGCTCCGACGCGTTTGACGCTCATCTCCGACCTAGAGAGCTTATAGGTCATCGCACTAAGCGCAACGCGGAGGTTCTCGACGGGTGTCCCGAGCGGCACCGGTTGCGTCCCGTTCTACCGCCGGCCGGCGGGAAACGGCCCCACTTCGGGGGCGTTTCGCTCACTGGCCGGCAGTGGGATAGGGCTCGCCCGGTGATACGTCTCGACCGAGGGCAGACCCGGTCGCGCCCTCTTAGGAGTGAGCCTCAATGGCTGTTGCACGAAAGCGCCCTACCCCCGCCTCCGAGGAGTCGACCGGCCGAGCGGCCGCGCGGATCGGGAGAGAACCGATTCCCGTCTCGCGACTCGTTCCCCGCGGCAAGACCGCGTTGGACACCGTCGAGTGGCGCACCCACGACGCGGTGATCAAGAACGCCGAAGGGGCCGTCATCTTCGAGCAGAAGGGGATCCGGGCGCCGGTCTCCTGGTCGGAGACGAGCGTCAACATCGCCGCGTCGAAATACTTCCGCATCATCCAGGGTCGGCGGGAGAACTCCGTCGACGGGATGATCCGGCGCGTCTGCCACTGGATCGCCCAACAGGGCGCGGAGCTGGGCTACCTCGACACCTCCGACGAGGCGACCACGTTCGAGGAGAGCCTCGCGTACCTCATGGTCCATCAGATGGCGGCGTTCAACAGCCCCGTCTGGTTCAACGTCGGGGTGCGGGACCCTCCCCAGTGCTCCGCGTGCTTCATTCAGTCGGTCGCGGACGACATGGACTCGATCCTCGCGCTCGCGACGAGCGAGGGCCGCCTGTTCAAGGGCGGCAGCGGAACGGGGTCGAACCTCTCGAGCCTGCGCGGCAGCCGGGAGAAGCTCGCGGGCGGCGGCATCGCCTCCGGTCCGGTCTCGTTCATGCGCGCCTTCGACGCGCTCGCCGGCGTGATCAAGTCCGGCGGCACGACCCGGCGCGCGGCGAAGATGGTCATCCTCAACATGGATCACCCGGACATTCAGGACTTCGTCGACTGCAAGGTCCGAGAGGAGGACAAGGCGATCGCCCTCATCCGGGAAGGGTATTCCTCGAACTTCGATGGGACTGACCCCGACTCCGCGTACGCGTCGATCGCCTACCAGAACGCGAACCACTCCGTGCGGATCCCCGACGCGTTCATGGAAGCGGTGATCCGCGACGGGGAGTGGAAGACCCAGAACCGGACCGACCACGCGATCGCCGGCACGTTCCGGGCACGCGAACTCTGGCGCAAGCTCGCCTACGCGGCGTGGCGTTGCGGGGACCCCGGCGTCCAGTTCGACGACATCACCAACGACTGGCACACGAGCGCAAACTCGGGCCGGATCAACGCGTCGAACCCATGCAGCGAGTACCTGTTCCTCGACGACACGGCGTGCAACCTCGCGTCGATCAACCTCATGAAGTTCCTCGACCCGAAGGGCCAGTTCGACGTCGAGCTGTACCGCCAGGCGGTGCGCACGATGATCCTCGCGATGGAGATCCTGGTCGATGCCTCGAGCTATCCGACGGCGTCGATCGCGCAGAACTCCCACGATTTCCGGCCCCTTGGGCTCGGCTACGCGAACCTGGGCTCGCTGCTCATGCACTACGGCCTCGCCTACGACTCCGACGCGGGCCGAACGTTGGCCGCCGCGGTGTCGGCGTTCCTCTCGGCGGAGGGGTACCACATGTCGAGCGAGATCGCGAAGCGGATGGGCCCGTTCGCCGGGTTCGAGAAGAACCGGGCCCCGATGCTCCGCGTGATGGGGAAGCACGCGAAGGCGGCGGAACAGATCCCGCTCAACGACCCGCGGATCACGAGCTTCGTCCAGGCGGCGATCGACCGCTGGCACGACACGGCGAAGGCCGGAGAACTGTGGGGCTACCGGAACGCGCAGATCTCCGTCATCGCGCCGACCGGGACGATCGGGCTCCTGATGGGATGCGACACCCTCGGCCTCGAGCCCGAGCTCTCGCTCGTCAAGATCAAGAACCTGGTCGGGGGCGGCGTCCTCCGCATGGTCAACCGTACGGTGCCGGACGGTCTCTCGAGCCTCGGCTACACTCCCGAGGAGATCCGCGCGGTCACTCAGCACATCGAAAAGGTCGGTACGATCGAGGGGGCTCCGGGCCTCGAGGCCGAGGACCTGCCGGTCTTCGACTGCGCGCTGGCGCCGATGGGCAGCTCCCGCACGATCCCGCCCATGGGGCACCTCAAGATGCTGGCCGCGGTCCAACCGTTCCTCTCGGGCGGCGCATCGAAGACGATCAACCTCCCGAACGAGGCGAGCGTCGAGGACATCGAGAAGATCTACCTCGAAGCTTGGCGGCACGGCATCAAGTCGGTGGCGCTCTACCGCGACGGCTGCAAGGCAAGCCAACCGTTCGAGACCGGCAAGGGACGGGCGGGAGCGCCGGGCGGACCGCGCGGGCCGACCCGCGAGCGTCTTCCCGATGAGCGGGACGCGCTGACGCACCACTTCTCGGTCGGAGGTCACGACGGCTACGTCACGGTCGGGCTCTACCCGGACGGCCGGCCGGGCGAGATCTTCTTCCGGGTCACGAAGGAAGGGTCGACCGTCAACGGCCTCATGGACTCGCTCGGGATCTCGATGTCGATGGCGCTCCAGCACGGGGTGCCGCTGAAGGACCTCGTGCGGAAGCTCGCCCACCTCCGGTTCGAACCGGCGGGGGCGACCAACAACCCGAAGATCCGGTTCGCGAAATCGATCCCGGACTACGTCGCTCGGTGGCTCGCGATCGAGTTCCTGACCGAGGACGAGCGCCGAGCGATCGGCCTCGAGGGACCGGCGGCCGACTCGAACGGGAACGGGAATGGCCACGGAGGCCCGGCGCCCGCGAAAGCGTCCGCCTCGGGACAGACCGTGAAGTTCGAGACCCGGGTCCTCGACACCTTCGCCGGCGAGCCGGCGGGCGGGGTCAGCGAGGACTCTCCGTCGTGCGCGATCTGCGGTGGGATCATGGTCCGGTCGGGCACGTGCTACGCATGCACCGTCTGCGGGTCGACCAGCGGCTGCTCGTAGGGTCCCGGTCCGCGGCCGCGCGAAGCGGTTCTACGGCCGGCTCGCCGTGATCGACGGCGCGGCGTCCGGTTCGGCCGCGGGAGCCGGCGCTCCGCTCTGTTGGCCGGAGCGGGTGCCGTCGGCCAGGAAGCGGAAGTTCCGGAGGCCGAGCGAGAGGAGGGCACAGACGATGCCGATCCCCGCGACCAGGCCGAAGACGACCTCGTAGCCCACGATGTGGTAGTTCAGGAACGAGACCGGTCCCACCGGCGAGGGGAACGTCTGGTTGAACGCGTAGCTCGCCAGGATCGACGTGACGAGCACCGGCCCGATCGCCGAGCCCAAGTTCCGGAACGTCTGGTTCATCCCGGTCTGGACGCCCATCGTCTTCGGGTCGACCGAGAGCACGATGACGTTCGTCATCGCGATCAGGACCGCCACGTTCCCGACCATGATCGGGATCGCGAGCACGGCCAGCTCGAGAGTGGTCGAGTGGAGCGCGACGAGCCCGAGCGCCCCCACGGCGATGATGCCGAACCCGAGGATCATGACCGGTTTCGGACCGAAGCGGCTGATCGCGCGACCGAGGAACGGCCCGGTGACCATCATCCCGAGGACCGCGGGGATGAACACGAGCGCCGCGTTCAGCTCGGTGAGGTGGAAGCCGGGGGACGGGTACTCCCCGAGGATGATCAGCACCGTGAACAGGAGAAACATCGTCATCCCCACGAAGATCCCGTTCAGGTTCGAGATCAGGATGTTCCGCTCCTTCAGCGACTGGAACGAGACGACCGGGCTCGGGGCCCGCGGCTCCCAGTAGAGGAAGACGGCGAACGCCGCGAGCGCGATGACGAAGAACTCGGGGACCCCCCACGGAACGCTCCCGAACGAAACGGCCGTGAAGTTCGTCCAGCCCCAGTACGCGCCTTCCGTGATGCCGAGCATCAGGAACGTGAGACCGACCCCCAGGCTCAGGATGCCGGGGAAATCGATCTTTCGCTGGAGCCGGATCTGGGACTCGCGGATGAAGACGGCCGCGAGGATGAACACCAGGATCGCGATCGGGATCACCGTGTGGTACGTCAACTGCCAGCCGTACGTCTGGGCGATCCAGCCGCCGCCGACGAGCCCGGCCGCGGCCCCGGTCGCGAACATTCCCGAGAGCAGCCCCTGGGCCTGCCCCACCCGGGCGGGCGGGAAGACCTCGGGGAGCATCGCGAAGCCGAGCGGGAACATCGCCATCCCGACCCCCTGGATCGCCCGCACCGCGATCAGCACGTAGATCTGGTTGGGGAGGCTGAGCCCGAACGCGGCGCCGATCTGGGGAGTGAATCCGGCGACGCTGACCGCCGCGGCGTAGACGCCCATGGCGACGAGGAGGATCCGCTTCTTCCCGTAAATGTCGCCGAGCTTGCCGAAGATCGGGGTGACGACCACCCCGACGAGCAGGTAGGCGGAGAGGATCCATGCGATCGTGCTCGCGGTGGTGACGTGGAAGAACGACTCGAAGTTGCTGAACGCCGGCAGCACCATCGTCTCCACATAGGTGACCATGATGGCCATCGCGGCGAGGATCAGCAGGACGGTCCAAGCGTACCGGTTATCGTACGTTCTCGGCGCGGGCGAGGTCGGGCCGGAGACCGTCACGACGAACCTCCCGCCCGACCCTCGGCCGAGTCGAGGGAACGGTTCATCTCCCGAAAGACGCGGACCGCGGTCGCGACGTCCGCTCGCGGCAGGTCGCGGGCGGCGTCCCCCATGAGTCGACCGATCCGGGTCCAGACCCGGGCTTCGACTCGGCGTCCCTTCGCGGTCAGCAACAGTGCCACGGCCCGACGGTCCCGCTCCGAACGGTGCCGGGTGACAAGCCCCGCCGCCTCGAGCTGGTCGACGTTCGCGCAGACGGTGGGGGCGGACACCGACAGGTGACGCGCCACCGTGCTCACGGAGGCCGAGCGAAGGCTCGAGACCAGGTGGAGGGCCCAGAACTGCCCCATGGAGATCCCTTCGGTCTCGAGCGCGGGGTGCATCCGGTGAAGGACCGATCGCATCACCTCATGGACCGAGGTGGCGAGCTCCTCGGCGTCCCCCGCCGACGCGGCGGGTCGGATTAGGGCAGTGGAAGCGACCATGAGGACTCCTAAGTATTAGGATGCCTAATAATTAGAGAATATAACGATTCCGCGGTTAGGCGAGGGCGTAGCGGGCGAGGTCGACCAAGTCCTGGACGCGCGGTCGGGAATCGGTGGGCACCGTGACCTCTCCCCAGGCCGCCACGATCGCTCCCGACGGGAAGGCGGCATCTCTCCCCGCATTCTCGGCCCCGAGCGCGGTCGGAGCGCCCCGCCGGTCGATCTCGAGCAGCACGACGAGGGCCCCGACCGGGCCCGAATCGACCGCGATCCCTCGCCGTGTACCGGTCCCCCACTCTTCCACTCGGGCCTCCTCGTCGTTGAGGTGAGCGATCCGCGCCCGACGGCCCAACGGTCGTTTGGACCCTTTGGGCGCGGGTCGCCACGCGATCCGGCGGCCGGCGTCTCGATATCGGGCCAGCAGTCCGGGGTCGATGGGCGCCGGGTCAGCGGGCTCGCTCATGCCGCGACCTTCTGCCCGCGCCAGAGGCTACAGTCGGGTCGGACCGAACAGGGGCCGCACACCGCGATATCGCGCTCCTTAGGGCAGTCGCCGGAAATTCCGGTATGGCAGAGGACGAAATCGTATTTCACCGGGTCCATGGGGTCGATCCGGCGCAGCGCCTCACTGACCTCCTCGACCGTGGTCCACGACCGCGACCGCCGCGACGTGAGCCCGAGATGGTACGCGATCCAGTGCACGTGTTGGTCGAGCGGGATCCGCAGTTCTCCCGTCGGGACCGCTCTCCAGTACCCGAGGTCGGGGTACCGGTCGCGCACCATCCATCGAACGAAGAGGGTGAGACGCTTGCACGCGCTCCCGGAGCGGTCGAGCGGACTCGGGAAGAGGGCCCGGTACCCGGCGGGGGCCCGCCCGACCCGCGACGACCGTCCCTCCCCTCGGAGCGTCCGCGCGAGGCGGTCGAGACCGCCGGCGTAACCCCCCGACGACCAGCCCTCGAGGAACGACTCCTCGAGCGATCGGTGGTCCCCGTAGTATTCGGACAACACTCGGAACAGGTGGTCGAGCTGGTCGCCGCGGATCCACCGGTGCCGGAACCCGCGCAACCGCTCCGAACGTTCCTTCGTGTGAGCGGGGTCGACGAGCCACGCGACGTCGCCGCCGGCCATCCGCGCGACCCGCTCGATCGCTCCGCGGATCGCGGTCGTGTTCCCGATCGCGAGCGTCGCCCCAAGGATGGCGGCGATCTCCCCCCGTCGGGCATCGGTCGCCAGCGCGCGGATTGGCGATATCGGGTCGTCGCCAAACGATCGGTCGAAGGCGAACCGGGCGTACAGTTGCGCGAGGTGCTGCGGCAGTTCCGGGGTCGGCCGGTGCGGGCGCATCGGACCGGACGACCGTCGGGGTGAATTTACGCTTGCTCGCCGTCGCCGAGATCGCAACCCCGTTGCGCTAACTACACCCGATACATCGCACGAGCGTGGCGCTGACGACCGTGGGCCTGCGCCCGACGATCGATCGGGCGTGGTTGGAGCGGGCGGCGCAGTCGGACCCGATCGCTCACGCGCTCGCGCTCTGGGACCTCGATCACTTCCCGGATCGGATCCGGTTCGTCTCGGCCGTGCGAGGGGAGGAGACCGTCGGGTACCTCCTCCTCTGGCTCGGGCATCCCACGGCCCCGATCGTCCACTGGTTCGGCAGGGTCGAGGACGCCCCGACGCTGGCCGAAGGTCTCCCTCCGCGCCCGCTGGTCGCCATCGTGCCGGAAGATGTCGGACCCGACGTCGCTCGGGCGCGCGGCCCGGTCACCGCATATTCGCTCCACCTGCTCGTCATCGAACGCGGGACCATCCCCCCGACAGAGGAGCGCCGGGAAGGAGTCCGAAGACTGACCCGGGCCGACCGTCCCGCCCTCGTCGCGCTCGCGTCCCGGCGGGGCGAGATGGTCGTGTCCGAGTACTCCCACATCGACCCCGATCAGGAGGCGGTCTGGGGGTGCTTCGAGGGGGGACGCCTCCGGGGGGTCGCACGCGCGGTGGTCCGGCTTCCGACCTTGTGGCTGCTCGGCGGGGTGTTCGTCGACCCGAGCGCCCGCGGCCGCGGTTTCGGCGTCTCGATCGTTCGAACCGCGCTCGAGGCGGGGGTTCGCGAGGGAGCCACGGTCGCGCTCTTCGTGCGGGCGGACCGACCCGCCGCGCGAAGTGTCTACGAGCGGGCCGGCTTCCGACTGCGCGATCGTCGAGTCTGGCTGGACGCCGGGGCGGGATTGGAGCCGTAGGCCGCCAACACGCCTAAACTCCGGTACGTCTCCTACGGGGCGGACCCATGCCCACGAACACCGACGCCGCGGCGCTGTTCCGCGGCATCGCGGACGTCCTCGACGTGCTCGGGGAACGGTTCAAGCCCGAGGCGTACCGTCGCGCCGCCCGGTCGATCGAGAGCCTGACCGAGGGACTCGCCCAGGTCGCGGCGCGCGACGAGCTGCGCTCGATCCCCGGCGTCGGCGACGCGATCGAGGAAAAGATCCGGGAGTACCTTCGGACAGGCCACGTCGACTACTACGACCGGCTCCAGAAGGAAGTGCCCCCGGGGATCCTCACGTTCCTCAAGATTCCGGGACTCGGCCCGAAGACGGCCCGACGGTTCTGGCTGGAGTTGGGGGTCGAAGGCCCCGGCGAACTCGCGGACGCGATCGGGAAGGGTCGTCTCGCGGGAGTGAAGGGGTTCGGTCCGAAGAAGGTCGAACAGATCCGACTCGCCCTCGTCGGGGCCGAGGGGCGACCGTCCGAGACGCGCCTTCCGATCGAGATCGCCTACCCGATCGCGCAGCACCTCGTGGCCGGACTTCGGGCGGCCGGGGGGACTCAGGAGATCGAGATCGCGGGGAGCTTCCGCCGCTGTCGGGAGACGGTCGGTGACCTGGACATCCTCGTCACGTCGGGGGAACCGGAGAGGGTGTTCGATGCCTTCTCCCACCTCCCGGAGGTCGCGGAGGTCAAACTGCGAGGGGGGACCAAAGAGACGGTCCTCCTGAGCCAGGGCCTGCAGGTCGACCTGCGCGTCGTCGAGCCGGTCGCGTTCGGTGCCGCGCTGCTCTACTTCACCGGTTCGAAGGACCACAATGTCCGGCTCCGCTCGCTCGCCCGCGACCGCGGGCTCAAGATCAACGAGTACGGAGTGTTCCGCGGCGAGGAGCGCGTCGGGGGCCGGACCGAGCAGGAGATCTACTCCGCCCTCGAGCTCGCCTGGATCCCGCCCGAGATCCGGGAGGACCGGGGGGAGATCGAGGCGGCGGCCAAGGGAGCGTTGCCTCCGCTGGTGGAGCGGACCGACCTCACCGGAGACCTCCACTGCCACCTCGCGCCGGACGCGGGCGAGCGCGACGTCGACGCGCTCGTCGCCTCCGCCCGCCACCGGGGCCTCCGCTACCTGGCCTGCGTCGTGGGCGGTGTCGGCGCCGATGGGACGGAGTTCTCCGTTTCGGCTTCCGTGCTCGCCCACCTCGAGACGGTCAGGGCCCGCGGGCTCATCGTCGGGCGGGCGGTCGAGATCGCGGGAAGCGGAAACGCCCAGCGGTGGGCGAAGATGCACCCCGACCTCGTCATCGTCCGGGCGACCGCCACGGCGTCCGCGCCGCCGACCGGTCGATCGGACGTATCCCATGCGGCGCTGGTCACGCACGTGGGAGGCGAGGAACCCGCCCGCGAATGGATCGCGTGGGCCCGGCGATCGGGCGCCGCGATGGAGGTCGGTCCCGGACCGGATCGGCTCGACTCGACTGCGGCGCGCTCGGCCCGCGAGTCGAAGGTCCCGCTGCTCCTGCCCACCGGGGTCGACCGGCCGGACGACGACCCCCTCGCGGCGGTCGCCTTGGGGTTCGCCCGACGTGCCGGCACGGCGACCGGCGAGGTACGCAACGCCGGGCCCGCGGCCGAGGTCACGGAAAGTTGGTCGGAAACGAAGCGGGGGTGAACCCCTCGCGCTCCGCGGTGGCTCGACCGCCGGAGATCGCCGTGACGTCGACCGGTAACGCGACCAGACAGGCGGTGCAGCGGTGGACGGACGGGACGTACCCGTGGCGCCAATAACAATCGGGGCAAAGCGCGCGGCCACATCCCCAGCAGCGGGGCGTGGTGGTCGGGGAAGCGACCGGGGCGGCGCAGTTGACGCACGCTCGGGGCGAGGTCAGGGGGTCTTCGCGAAGCGCCGGGGGTTCGGGAAGGGGGCGACGTCCTTCGGTGGGTTCGGGACCGCGCGGAGCACGGGCCGACGGAGCGGACCGGACGCCGGGGCGGCTCGCCGGGCGACGTCGGGGAGGGTCGAGCACCGCGAGGGGAGACGCCCGCCCCACATATGGACTTGTCCTGGGGCACGGGTTTCCATTGGACCTTCCGGGTTCATGTAGGGCGGCGAACGAACGGGAGGCGTGTCGGTCGCTCGTCCGTATCGCAACCGCCGCGTGCGGGCCGTCGATCTCGAATCGCACCGCTCGAACGCCGCGATCCCCGTCGCGGTCGTTGTGGTCATCCTCGGGCTCTACCTCGGGACGTACACGGTCCTCCTGACCGTGCTGCTGGGCCTCCTGCTCCTGGTATCGGCCGGATCGCTCCTCTCCACCCGGCTCAACCCCCTCAGTCCGACGTTCTACCTCTCGAAGAAGCCGTCGTTCCTCGCGATCGGCGTGGTCTTCCTGGGGGCCCTGATCCTGTTCGGTGGAGCCTACATCCTCTGGTTGCACCAGATGGGGCCCCTCGTGCCCCACCTCTAAGCGGTCGGGTTTCCACTCCGCCGGTGGCGAGATCCCGCACCGGGTCGGTTTACGCGGCGACCATCCGTTCGAGCGCGAGTCGGGCGCGGGCCGCGGTGGCCTCGGGAACGTCGATCACGTACCGGTTCTCGGCGAGCGAATCGCGGACGTCCTCGAGGTCGATCTCCTTCATGAACGGACAGACCGTCCCCTCGTCCAGGGGAACGAACCGGGTCGTGGGGTTCAACCGGCGCATCCGGTGCAGGATGCCGACCTCGGTCGCCACGAGCACCTCGGGCGCTTGGGTCTCTTCGGCGAACCGGATCATCCCGTCGGTCGAGAGGACCCGGTCGACATGCGGGAGCGCCTGGGAGGCGCAACCGCACTCCGGGTGGGCGACGATTGGCGCCCCCGGGTGGTCGCGGCGGGCCCGCTCCATGTCCTCCGGGCGCATCCGGGCGTGGACGGGGCAATCTCCGACCCACAGGTGCATGGCGCGCCCGGTCCGCTTACGGACGTAGTCGCCGAGGAACATGTCGGGGAGGAACAGGATCTCGCGGTCCGCCGGGATCCCTTCCACGATCTTGACGGCGTTCGAGCTCGTGCAGCAGTAGTCGGCCTCCGCCTTGACGTCGGCGGACGTGTTGATGTAGGCGACCACGACCGCGCCCGGGTGCTGCGCTTTCCAGTCCCGGAGCTGCTCGGCGGTGATCGAGTCCGCGAGTCCGCAGCCGGCCTTGAGGTCGGGGAGGAGCACGGTCCGCGACGGGTTCAGGATCTTCGCCGTCTCGGCCATGAACCGAACGCCGGCGAAGACGATCACGGGCCGGTCCGCCTCCATCGCCTTCCGCGAGAGATACAACGAGTCGCCGACGAAGTCCGCGGCGTCCTGGACCTCGGGCCGCTGGTAGTTGTGCGCGAGGAGGAGGGCGTTCCGTTCCTCCTTCAGCCGGGCGACCTCGGCTTCGAGCGACACGAGAGACCTCGACGTTCTAGGAACGCCGAGGGCTTAAGCGGGCGGGCCGGAGCTCGAGGTGGAACGGGAGCGCGGGCGCGGAGTGGGTCAGCGACCCGAGGCTGACCGCGTCCGCCCCGACGCGCCGGTACCGGGCGACGGTCGCGGGGGTGATGCCGCCGGAG
>JBARNH010000028.1:0-73746 GCA_049802875.1 Thermoplasmata archaeon
GTTTTCCGAGAAGGAGTGGAACGACGTCAACTACCGGCTGACGGTGTGCGCCCTCACTTCGCACGTCCGTCGGCCGCCGGTGCGAGAAGTCTGGTCGAGGTGAGGCTGCTTAACTTATGGGCAATGGGGACCGTTCTGTTTGATTCGCTTTCACGGCAGTGGAGTATCACTTCCGAAGTCTACTATCAGGGATACGCCCCGCCCGTCAACGAACCTGTGTCCTACTCTATAACGGATACATTGGTCCCGGGGAACAGCAGCCTCTACCTCTTGTATGCGTGGGGAGGGGAATTTGACGAAGGAGTGATGGTGTACTCAACCGCCCCAGTGAGCGGTTACGTCACCGTGAGTTCTACGAGCACTAGTTATCAGGTCCAAGGATTTAGCGTCGACGTCGGGGTCGACCTTTACGGGGTGTCGACTACTTCGACGATAGTATCTGATCACTGGTCGCAGACAAGCTCCTCCACCTCCTCCAAGACCCTTAAGTGGAGCCTCTATGGAAACAGTCTGACTGTTCCAGTCTGCTACACTGTCTACGGAGTAGGCGGTTCGAGTTCGTCCTCGTCGACTTCTGCGGATGCCGTCCGCATCTGGGGGTATGCTCCCACCGACTCCAGCGGAACGTATAGCTGTCCGATTCCTACTTGAACCAATATGGCGCGTCCATCGCGCGTGCGAGAATGACGATTGGCAAACGACTCGCGGAGCACCGCGCTCTTGCGATTGGGGCTGCCGCCCTCGTAATTCTCGCGGGAGGGCTGGGAGGGTACTTCATTCTGAATCATCTGGGCGGCGGGGGAGTCGTGACGGTGGACGACGGCCCGACCTTCTACAAGGCTCTGGGGAGTGTCAATTTGTCGGTCGCCGATGTCATGGGGGGTCCCTGGATTCTCTCTCAGGTATTTGGGATCGCGACTCCAGTGCCATCGAGCCCGAGCGTGTTCGGATGGCCTGGCTCCTATCCCATGACGCTTAGCAGCTGTCAAGCCGCGTTCAACGGACTGACCATCTGGAACGGTTCGATACCCCTGTTCGACGGCACCTTCAATTCTGGAACTGCGCCATTCTGGCAGCTCGTCTACTTCTCCAACGTGTCCCAACAACTCTTGGTCGGGACCGACGTGCTGGACGTCGTCCACGTATTCTCTCCTATCGCTATGTCGAGCGCCTGTGCGATGTATTCCGGATTGGGGGTTGAGCCCTGGGTGAGCTCCTGGACCTTCGATCGTTGGGCGTTCCCGGCCAACTCTCCGGCGATGGCCGCCTCGGCGTGGAACGCCGTAGGAGAGAGCTTCGTGACGTCGCTGGCGAAGCAGCCAACTGAAATGTATTACATGGGAGATCTGAATTTTGGATCGGGTCAACCCGCGGGAACCCAGACTAAGTTCTTCTTGTGTGGCACGGTCGGCTCGGCCGGCGTGACCCAGGGTCTCGACGTCTTCACGAACGTGTACGATACTGCAGATGTGACGGGTTGGTTCAACTATACGTTGGGCTGCACGCCGACGTACGACAACTTCACTGCAATTCCTGTGGAGATGAAGTTCTTCAACTCGACCGTCGACAACGGGGCTACCACGATGGCTCTCCGTCAGGCATTCCAGCTTCTTTCGATATGGAACTCGACGTATTCGCCGAGTGGTTCCTTAGGGATCAACAGTTGGATGATTAGCCTGAATCTGACCAGTGGTAGCGGACATCGGGTAGCGGTTTCTGGCTCCGGCTGCTCTGCTTGGGTTCCGTCCTTAGGTTACTGCGCTGCGAATTCATCCGGTTGGTATGCAGTCCTGATCTCTGGGAACGGTGGCTGGCAGGGAAGTTTCGGGGCTTCACCCTCCGGGCCCGGTTGGGACTACCCCGTCATTCCGCTCGCCAGCAACGAGAGCTTGGCCGTGATCGTACCCTCGAGCTGGAACGTCTCGGGGTACTCGCTGGACGTAACGTCGACTACCACCCAGCTTCCCCTGTTCGGATCGACCGTGTTCTCCTGAAAGGCACATTCGCAGACACCGAGACCACCGAGGCGGCTTCGTCAGGGCGGCATCGTTTTTCCCCGGCGGAGGATCGGCGTTCCGCGACTCTACTCCTCCGTAAGTGTGGCAGCCGGGTGACTGGAGGGAGCTGCGCACCCGCGTGAAGGCGGCGCGAGCGGTGGTCACGACCACGCAAGGCTTGGCCGAGACGCTCGCGCGCGGCGGGCGCAAGGCGGCGCGATTCTTCGCACGGTTCGGGATCAGCGAAGTTCTGTTTCAACGCGGCGTCTCCCCCTCGGTCCCCCGCCCAGAAGGTGATGCGACCGACGGTGTAGGCACTCAGCTTTCTGGAGCGCCTGACGTTACTCCGAACCCGGGGTAGCCATCGCCCCGGAGTGCGCTGCCTACTACATCGAGGAACTTGATCCCCCGCTTCCGGCAAGTTCGATACACCGTCAACAGTCGCTCCAACACCCATGCGCCCATCCACGAGCGGCGTCCTCCGCTGATCTTCCGGAACAGCACGCCCTGCCTCACCTGGGTCTCGGCCTCGTTGTTGTGCCACGGAACCCCGGGCTCGATCACGAAGGTGAACAACTGCCCCCGACGATGTCGGAGCTCCTTCGCGATCCGGGTCGCATCGGCGTCCCTCCACGGCTCGTTGAGGAGGCGGGTGAGCACTCGCCTCGCCGATCGCTCCACCCTACGTCGTAATCGCGGCGGGGCCTGGGGGCTTCCTTCGGACCAGTGGATCGCTCCTCGAAGAATCCTCCGAACTCCGTCGGCGAACCGAAGGAACTCCTCGTGGGGACGGCCCGCGCTCATCAGCTTGGGTTCGACCGCACGGAGGAGTGGCCGCGGCTCCACTCGATGGGTCCACTCCGCTCGTTCCAGCCACCGATTTACGTGGAGGAGGTCGAGTTGATGCGTCGCGGTCGTGAGGCAGTCGTACGGGTCCCAGGCATTGCGCACAAGGGTCCCCTCGAACCCGTCGAGCATCTCGTGCACCACATCCTGGCCGCGGCTCGGGGCGATCCGATAGACGACGGCCTGGAGATGGGAGAACACCCACATCCAGCCGTTCTGGCCGCCGATCCGGAAGGAGGTCTCGTCCCCGTGGACCACGGGGACGGTGCGCACTTGTTCTTTCAGGCCCTCGTAGAGCGGCCCGAGCGCCTCGGCGGCCTGCCGCTCCATCTGGAGCACGGCCGCGGGGCTCACGACGACCCCGTGGCTCTCTCTCAGACCGTCGACGATCTTCGGAACGCTCCGCCCGAGCATCCGAAGGTGGACCACTCGGGCCATCAGCGCGAACCCGAAGGGACGGTTCCGAGGGTAGGGCGATGGGGGCTCGACTCGACGGTGACATCCCGGACAGGTGTAGCGAGGGATCTCCACGTCGAAGATCAAGGGCTGAGACGGAGGGAGGTCGGTGATTGTCCGACGACGGATCTCGAACGGCTCACCGAGGTGTGAGCCGCACTCGCCACACCGCTCCAAGTGGAGTCGGAGGGGAGGCGAGTTGGGGACGGGGCGCTCGCGCGAGCGTCCCTCGTGGCCCTGCTGGCCGCCCGTTGGCTGCGGCTCGCGAGGTCGGGAGGGTCGTCGATAGAACACTCGGCTCGACGGAATCCCTCCGGCCTCGGCGGTCAGGTCGGAAGCGGCGAGGAAGGGGGCGGAGGCCTTGATGCGACGGAGCTCCTCCTGGAGCCGTCGGTTCTTCTCGCGAAGTTCGCGGACCTCCTTCTCCAACTCGTTGGCCTTTTCCAGGCGCTTGCGGACGGCCTTCCGCTCCTCCGGGTCGAGGGTGATCGACTCGTCGTCCTCGTCGGAGGGGAACAGTTCCGCAGCGTCCTGGGCGTACACCTCCCCCTCGAATGAGGGAGAAGCAGTTCACCGGAAAGTACTATCGTTCGTAACGTATGGGGCTCTCAAGCGGTCCGGAAAGGTGAGTGGTTACTCTCAGAATTCGGCCTAACCTTCCTGGCGCGGTCGTCTCTGTGGGGCGACTTCGCGGCTGCGGACACCATGACTCCGGTGCCATGTCGGCTACCGTCCATAATGCTTACTTCGGGACCCCGGTGTGCTATTTTCTATTCCACAGGAAGGGGCTACACAGAGAGCGATCCGCCCATAAACCCGACACCCTCGCACGTCGGAGGAGGGGCAAGAAGGGACGCCGGGGGCGGTAGAACCACTGGCTTCGAACCCTTTCCAGCTCAAAACCCCCGTGTCCACTCGTCCCCTGGGGTCGAATGGTCAGTTCTGGGGGCCCGCGGCGGTCAATTCGAGGGCTCGGCCGCCAGGTCAGCGATCTTGAGGAGCTGCTTTCCGATGTTCTCCCCTCGGAACATTCTAGCCAGCGCGTCCGGGGCGTTCTCCAGACCGACCGCGACGTCCTCCTTCGACTTTAGTTGCCCCGTGTCGAGCCAACCCCGGAGCACGGCGATCGCCTCGGGAAACCGGTCGAAGTAATCCCGGCCCAGCAAGCCCTCCATTCGCCCGTTCACCATGCACAAATTCAGGTAGTTCAGCGGGCCCGGAGGTTGCACTTTTTGCCCATAGAGAGCAGTGCCGCCGCAGACAACGACGCGACCATTTCGCCGGAGTCGGCCCAGGCCCTCGTCCAGGATCGCTCCGCCCACATTGTCAAAGAAGATGTCGATCCCGTCCGGGCACAGGGCGTCGAGCCGCGCGGCTACGTTCTCGGTGCGATGGTCGATCACCGCGTCGATGCCGGCCGTGTCGAGGAGCCAGTCGCACTTCTGTCGGCCGCCCGCAATCCCGATCACCCGGAGTCCCTGGATCTTGGCGATCTGGGCGGCGATCGAACCCACGCCTCCGGCCGCGGCCGTCACGACAAAGGTCTCGCCCCGGTGCGGCCGCCCCACGTCGAGCACCCCGAAGTAGGCAACCAACCCTGTGATCCCGAGGGTTCCGACCGCGAGGTTCGGCGGGACCCCGGCGGGGGCTTTGTAGGTGTCGATGAACGCGTGGCCGTCGGTGAGCGAGTAGTCCTCCCAGCCGACGAACCCTACGAGGAGGTCGCCGGGGGCCCACCCCGGATGCCTGGATTCGATCACGACGGACGCCGCCTGGCTTTGCATCACGTCCCCGATCGACATGCCTCCCTGCTCGGGCGGAGCGGACATGTGGAGAAGGCTGGTGGGAGCAAACGAGATCCAGAGGTTCCGGACGAGGGCTTGTCCTTCGGTGGGTGAGGGGATCGCACCGGACTCCACCCATCGGAAGTTGTGTTGCCCGATCGGGCCCTCCGCCCGCTGAGCGAAAAGCCATTGCCGATTCGGTCCCAATGCTTTAGAGCTCACCGACCCCTCCGCATCGGGGGAATCCGCCGCACAAAACGGCCGGGGGTAAATATAGAGCGGATCAGCTCCCGGGTGCCGGAGTCGACGCCGAACAAGGGGGTCCACTTTCCCCGGCTCGGTCCCGGCCTGTTGCCGAGCCTGTGGGTCGAACGGATCAGCCGGGGGTTTCGAGCACGACCGGCGACCGCGAGTCTCCCCTAATATCCGACCGTGACCGTGCTGGGTTATGGCGACCGAACCCATCCCCCAGCTCCGGAAACTCAATCGCGCGGAGGAGCGGGTCATCCTGCACGGGGGCACCGAGGCCCCCTTCTCGGGCGAGTACGAGCATCTCTCTCAAGCCGGTACGTACACGTGTAAGCAGTGCGGAGCTCCGCTGTACCGCTCCTCCGACAAATTCGACGCGGGGTGCGGTTGGCCAAGCTTCGACCAGGAGATCGCGGGCGCTATTCGACGGATCCCGGACCGTGACGGGGAACGGGTGGAGATTCGGTGCGCGAGGTGCGGAGGACACCTGGGTCACGTTTTCGAGGGGGAGCGCTTCACTCCCCGGAATACGCGGCACTGCGTGAACTCGATCTCCCTCCTCTTCGTCCCGGACCCTCCGCCGCCAACGAAGACGTGAGACCGCCGGGCCGACGGGGCCCTCACCCGTGGACGGAATGATCCGAGGCCGGGTTCACCGGGAGGTTATCTCCTCGGGAGCGTGAAGGGGAGCACCCATGGCGAAGGTAGTCGTTCACTCGATCGAGAACGGCCCCAACCTCGTTCTCGTCGACGGGAAGGCGGACGTCGAATTCTGTCGGTGCGGCCACTCGGAGCACAAACCGTTCTGCG
Organism: Thermoplasmata archaeon; assembly: GCA_049802875.1. Classification (GTDB taxonomy): domain Archaea; phylum Thermoplasmatota; class Thermoplasmata; order Lutacidiplasmatales; family UBA184; genus Lutacidiplasma. Next base: position 6,143 of record JBARNH010000028.1, read on the forward strand.
ACGGGACTCACCGGAAGGTCAACTTCCGCGCGCCGGCCGAGAAGACCATCGTCGTCGAGTAGCGTTCCCCTTCCGCGGTCGGGAGGCACCCCGCACCGGTCTCCCGGGGTCGCCGCCGAGCACCGCCACGTAGAGCCCACGGTCCTTCATGAGCCCGCGCCGGATAAAGCGGGGGCGAAAGCCGGCCGCCCGGAATGCGGCCAAGTACGTCGGGACCTCGAACAAGCCCATACCGTGGTGCTCCACCCAGTGGCGGACCCCCTCCGGGGTGCCGACCAAATGATGCATGTCGAGTACCGACCGGTTTCCGTGCTGCTCGGAGAGGCTCATGCGGGCGATCGGCAACGCTACGGAGCCGAACGACTGCAGGTGGAGCGAACCGGCGCGATACGTCCTCGAAGTGAGCCACGGTTCGACGATCGCCACCCCGCCCGGAGTGAGATGGGCCGCGAAATTGCGAACCGTCCGGCGAAGCTCGCGGACGTTCTTCACATACCCGATGGCCGAGAACAGACAGGTGATCGCGTCGAATCTCATCCTGAGGTCGAACTCTTCCATCCGACGACGAACGAATCGCACGTGGGGCAAGCTCTTCCGCGCCTCTCGGAGCATCCCCGCACTGGAGTCGAGTCCGGTCGCGTCGAACCAGCGAGAGAGGTAGCGAAGATGTGCCCCCGTTCCGCACGCGACGTCGAGCAGAGTCTTCGAATGAGGGAGCCCGTACTCTCGAATCAGCCGCCGGACCCGGCGAGCCTCCGCCTCATAGTCCTTCCAGGCGTAGATCTCGTCGTAGACCCGCGCGGTCAGAGAGTAGGGAGCCCCGGCGACGTGGGGGTGGCTTCGTCGCCCGGACATCGAGACACCGACCCGAATCCCCTATTGAGTCCGACGCCCGCGCCGTGGATCCGCCCGCTCGCTTCGGCCTAGAGCTTCTTGATCCGGTTCACCCACCGGGCGACATGGGGGAAGCGGGCAGGGATCTTCTCTCCGACCGTCAGCCAGGGCGAGAGGCCACCATAAATCCCAAAATCGGCGACCGTCGGTTCGTCGAGGATCCACTCCCGCCCCTCGAGCATCGATTCGACCATCTCGAAGTAGGAGAACAGGTCCTCCACGAACTCCTTGCGACGATGCTCGAGCACCGACCAAGGTCCGCGAGCTCGAGTCTGCATCTCTTCGAATACCCAGCGCTCGCGGGCGTCCTTCATGGTGGGGGGGACCTGTGTGACCACCGCCCTCCAGACCCGCTCCTCGAGAACGAGGTGACCCCAGTTCTCGAGGGCGCGAGCCAGGCCCGCCTTCCCCGCAGGGATCAAGGGCGGCCGGTCGCGGGTGCGGTCCAGGAACGATGGGATGTCATTCCAAAGGATGCACTTCCCGTTCCACTCCAGGGTCGGGATATAGTCCTGTCCGCTCAACCGCAGCAGCTCCTGATGGTCATGGTACGGGGTGTAGACCGTCTCGAATCGGACCCGTTTGAACCGGAGCATCCGATCCGCGGAGACGCAGTAATGACTGATTGGATGGTAGAACAGGCGCACCCGGTCCGTCATGCTCCCGCCAAGGAACTCGGGAACTGAAAGCTATCGACCGGCTCTTCTAGCGGTTACCGCCGGGAATCGAACCACTCACTCGTGGCGCGGCCGCTTCCGCCGACGGGAGTCGTCGTCCGAGGACCGGTCATCCGAGGACGTGTCGTGGCGCCGATACCCGCCCGAACTGCTTCCGTACCGCGGGCGTCCGCCGGCCCCTCCACCGCTCGACCACCCTCCCGGTTTCCGGCCATATCGCGGAGGTCCGCGGGGGCGGTAGCTGCCTCCACCCCCTCGGTCAGTCCGGCCAAACCCTCCGTCACGTCGAGGAGGCAGGGTGAACCGGTTGCCGCAAGAGCTGCACTCACCGGTGAGGACCCCCTCGTCGTCGGTGGTGAACTTGAGGGGGGCCCCGCATTGTCGACAGGGGCGTGCGTTCGACATACCGGCACCGCCGGCGTCGTCCCGGCGACGCGGTCGTTCGTAGCGATCCCCGCGGTCCCGGGGTGCCCGAGGCGGAGAGCTCCCTTCGGGGACGAAGGTGGTGGTCGTCTCGCATTCGGCGCAGCTGACTTCGAGCATTCCGTCCTCTCGTGCGGAAACCGTCAGGAGGGAGCCGCACTCTGCGCACTCTGGGCCGCCGGATTCCGGGGAGGAGTCCTCGCTCGCGGGAGTCGCCTCTCCCGACGCGGCAACGGCCGTCCCGAGAGGAAGTGGCCCTTCGACGAGCGTCGTTACGCGGTGGCAGTCGGCGCACGTGCCGGTCAGCACCCGGGTCTCCTGGACAGCGTAGGAGACCTCCGAACCGCACCCCGGGCACGTACTCACGTCGTCCACCGAGAGTGAAGGAGCCGCGAGACCTCAAAAGGGGGCGCCCTGCCCCCGATGGCCGCCCCAGTGCCCCGGGAGACGGTTTATGCGGCAGCAGCGTACGCGAGCCGCGGAGGGACCATGGAGAGCGCGTACCCCGACCCGGCTCGAGAGGTGGCGACGCTGGGGGGAGGCTGCTTTTGGTGCACCGAAGCGGTCTTCACCGAACTACGAGGGGTGGATCGAGTGGACTCGGGGTACGCCGGGGGCACGACGCGGAACCCGACGTACGAGCAGGTCTGTTCGGGCCGGACGGGTCATGCGGAGGTCGTCCAGGTGACCTTCGACCCTCGTATCCTCTCCTTCCACGACCTGCTGACCGTCTTCTTCACGGTGCATGATCCGACAACCTTGAATCGGCAGGGCGCCGACGTCGGCACCCAGTACCGATCGGTCGTTTTCTATCATGACGATCGTCAGCGGGCCACCGCCGAGCAGGTCATCCGGGAAATCCAGGGCGAGAAGATCTGGGGAAAGAAGATCGTTACCGAGGTCGCTCCGTTCACGGCATTCTACCCCGCAGAGGAATACCACCGCGACTACTTCGCCCGCAATCCCTCGGGCGGCTACTGTCAGATGGTGATCGCGCCGAAAGTGGCGAAATTCCGTTCGAAGTACGCCGACCGGTTGAAAACCCCGGGTGCGGTGGCCCACTGATCACAGCGCCAGGATGGCGAAGTAGATCGCGAAGACGAACATTATTGCGCTGGACGCGTACAGCACTCCCCGCGCAACACCGGGGCGACGCCGGGTTCCGAGGTGGAGCGCGTACGGGAAGGCCAAGACCCAGATCGTGACCGCGAGGAACAGCCCCACGAACAGGACGAGGCCCCCCAGGTACGCGAAGGCGATGCCGGCCGTCAGCCACCAGAAGATCTGGAACGGATTGGAGACCCCGAATGCGACCGCCCGCGAATAGGTCCGTATCCCGCTGACCTCTGCGACCACCCCGTCCGACTGCCGTCGGAGCAAGCGGTAACCGAAGACCGCCATCACGACCGCTCCGACGACGTACACCCACCGGAGGACCGAACCCAGGTCGATCTCGGTGCGAAGCGCGTACGCGACGATCCCGAGGACCAGATCGGCGCTCATTGCGCCGAAGCCCGTGATGATCCCGGCGCGCAGCGAGCCGACGGCTTGGGACGCGATGAGCGCGTTCATCGGTCCGGGGGGGATCGTCAACGAGAACCCGAGCGCGAGACCGAACAGGAAGGCAACGTCGTAATCCGTACCCATCCCTCCGCAGGGGGTGAATTCCCCCGCTTAGATTCTTGTTGCCGCCCGATGCGCGATGGGACGAGGAGTGCGAGGCACCGCGTCGAGCTCGGATTCACGGTGGAATCCGATCTCCTGTCGGAACCTTGAATTGCCGGGAGGCGTAGCCGCGCCAATGGCCGCGCAAAGTTGTCCGAAGTGTGGCAAGGCCCTGACTCCGAACTCTGCATTTTGCACTCAGTGCGGCACGAGGGTTGTGTCCGCACCTGCGGCCGCCCCCGCGTCCGCTCCCCCGACCGCCAACCCTCTCCCCTCGCCTCCCTCCCCACCGTCGCCGCCCTCTCCTCAGCTCCCTCCGACCAATCCTCCGGTCCCCTCGGTCCAACCCAATCCGGGTGTCCGCGCCCGAGGCTGCGTGAACTGCAAGACTCAGATGACCGGAATGGGGCAGGTCTCCTTCCGGACCGGAGGCTGGACGGGGGGGGCCGGCGTGCTCGTCGGCAGCTGGAACGCAGCCGCAGAGAACTTGCGATCGTTCAGTCTCTACTATTGCCCCCAGTGCGGGAAGTTCGACCTGTACTACCCCGGGACGTGAACTCGGGCACGGGCGCTCTCTCGTCGCCCCGCCGATGCCCAGGGTTACGGCGGAGCCTAAGAGGGCCGGGCGAATGTACGGGCACGTCCGAACGTACGACCAACTTCCGGGACCGCCCCGTGATCGTCGTGGATGGCCGGCTCGTCTCTCCCTCGGCGTATCGCCCCTCGTCGATCGTCGACCTCGAAGACACGGTCGCCTGGTGGAGTTCCCTTGCGATCCTGGGCGCGTTGCTGTTCGTCGCCGGATTGCTGGTCGGTGCCGGGGAAGGGGAGACCGTCACCCTGGTCGGCGTGGCCCTCTTTTTTGGTACCGCAGTCCTCGCCGGCGCTGAGCGGACCGAACCAGCGACCGCACTGGGCGTGGCGGGGTTGGTATGGACCGCCTCAGGAATCTCGCTGGTCCTGGGCACTGACCCGTCCTTATTCGGATCGCTCGTCGGTCTCGCCGCGGCCGGCGGGATCGTGGCGGTCACCGGTGCTCTCGGGGCGGTCCGCGCTCGCGCCCGCGGTGCCACGGCGGCTCGGCTGACTGCCAAGCCTTGAGCGGCACAAACGGCGGGGAGGCCCGACCCCTCGGGTGCCGTGGTCGGGAAGTTGTTTAGACCTCCGACCCCTGAGGTCGTCCGGGGAGGCGCGGAACGACGGGGGAGTCGACCAGGCCCGCCGGACGGGTCTACCAGTTGAACCGAAAGTCGCTCACTCCCGGGGAGCGGGGACTCCCGAAAGTACCCGTTCCGGAAGCACGGGTCGTGACCGCCGGCTTCGAAGGAGACTTCAACGTCTATCGGCACGAAGTGGCGGGGGACGACCCCGGGATGGCGGTCCTCATCGTCCCGTTAGAGACCCTCCAGGAACTCAATCGAGAGGGATGGCCCGTTCGCCCCGGGGACCTCGGGGAGAACGTCACCTCGGTCGGAGTGGGGTACGACCAGTTCGCTCCGGGCGGTCGATTCCGAATTGGGGAGGTGCTGCTCGAGGTGACGAAAGCCTGCACGCCGTGCGACAACCTGTTCGGTCTCCCGTACATCGGGCCAGAGCGGGGGCCGGAGTTCCTCCGGGTCATGCTCGGCCGGCGAGGCTGGTACGCGAAGGTGCTCGAAGAGGGCCGAATCCACAAAGACGATCCGATCGCGGCCGCCCCGTAGCGTCGCCGCGGACTCCAACGTCCCCGCGCGTTCACCACTTTCGAGTAGCGTACCGTGAACTGCGGATCAGCCTCGACTCGCCGCCCCGGCGACCGCCGGGGTCGACGCCGTCAGCTCGCGTCGGGCGAACGTCATGAGAAAATGATCTCCCAATTCACGGAGCGGCCATCGCGAAGCGATCGACCGGTCCCACGCGGCCAGCCGATCGAAATGTCGAGAGAACTTCTCCGCATAGCCGACGAGGTCCGAAGGGGGAAGTATCACGGGGATCGCTTCGACCCGCTCCGATTCGAACCAGGGGCGGAAGAGTCGCCGAAAATCCGAGCTCGAGTGCGCGAAGATGTCGACGCAGAAACGAGAGGACCCCACCGGTACGGGACGGTGGGTCCGGCCGAACGCACGTCCGGGTTGACCCGAGAGGGCATAGCCGACCGTCTCGAAAAGGCACCATCGATTATAGACCCCGGCGACGAACCGACCGTCCGGTCGAAAGAGAGAGTGGAGTGCCGGGGGGATGGGTGAGAGATCCTCCTCACAGTTGAGGGCGCCGTAGGTCGAGTACCCTCCATCGAACTCGGCCTCCCCGACCTCGCGGAGGAGGGTCCCGAGGTCCGAAGCTCGTAGCCGCCGAGTTCGGAGCCGCTCGATCGAGCCTTCGGCCCGGGCCTTCGACCGCACGGTCTCGAGCATCCGGGAGGAGATATCGACGCACAAGAGCTCGTGGCCGTCCGCCAGCAGCGGGAGCGTCTCCATTCCCGAGCCGCATCCGATTTCGAGCAGCGAACGCGACGAACGGAACGTCCGGCGCAGTTGAGCGAGCGAACGGTTCCGGAGCAAGAGGTTGATCCGGTTTCCGGTGATGTGGTGGTCGTAATCGTCCGCGACGTTATCGAACTCGGCGGTCAACCAGTCGTAGTACGGCGAGGTCTCGAACCCCATCGACGTAGGTCCGCCACGGGTCTCGAGTCGAAGAATCCGCGCCGGGTGGTCGTACCACCGTTCGAAGCGTCGATCCCCGTATTTTGCTCGGAAGAGGCCGAGGACCCGCCGCTTCTCCGCCGGGTCGGTGATGAGCGAGATCGGTCCCTCGGTCGTTCCGCCGGGAAAGCGGATGTGAGCGGTTCCGGCCCGCATCGTCGTCACGGGCCAACGCGCGGAGCGCTCCCGCCCGACCAGAAACACGGCGGACCCTTCGGCGACAAATCCGAGCGCCACCGGACCAGCCGGCGTGAGCAACTCGAGGTTGACCGCGTCGCGCGGAAGTTCGGGGCCCCCCGCCGTTCGAGGGGGCGCCTCCGGGCGGTCCGCCCCGCTGAAGGGGGGCAACGTCGGAGCGACCTCGGTCATCTCGGCGCTTCCCTCACCTTGCCGTGGGGAATCTAGACGGACCCCCCATCGAAGGTTCCTCCCGCGCCGCGATCGTCGCGGGGGCGAGGTCGGCGCGGAGCCGGTCGAATCGTTCGGAGACGAACGCGAGCCGACGGGGTGCGGTCACCGTCCGAAACCGAGCGTCGAGTTCCCTTCGGGAACGAAGGAGCGCATTCCGCCGGAGTCCCGCGAGTTGGAGATACGCTGCGAGTGGGGGAAAGAGGGCCGCGTTGACCAGACGAACGACCCAGGGGGCCGGCGGTTCGCCTCGGGGCGGGACCCCGGAGGTTCGTTGGGCGTAGAGTCGGGGGATCTCGGTGCCCAACCACGGCGCGGTCGCGAGCAGGTCCTGATAGTAGTTCTCCCCGCGGAATATCCGGGCCGTCAACGCCTCGCGGGCGAACAAGAACCCCCGGGCGGAGGCGAATTCGGTCTCGGCCTGTCGGTCCTCGAGGACGTAGTTGAAGCACGGGGGCGGTCGCGCCGTCCCGGCCATCGGACGGAAGCCGAGCCGGACAGCTACGTAGGTGTACGCGAGGAAGACCCAGAGCGAGCCGGTGCGAGTGACCACGAAGAGGTCGAGGTCGTCTCCAGCTTCGGGAACACCGTACGCGGTCGAACCCGTGATCCCGACACACCGGACCCACGGAAGCACCGGACGAAGGTGGTGGTCGACGAGGTGCTCGGCCGCTTGCCGGTATTCGGTCGCACGGGACTCGCGTTCGCTCAGCCGAGCGGGGAGGTCGTTCGCCGGGAAGACGCGGTCGCCATCGACGCGCGCGAGCGTGGGCCGGGCATCGAGCCACCGCCGAAGGTCGTGAACGTCAGACGGACCTTCCGCCGGTAGGAGTGAACCCAGCTCCTCGAGCGGAATACCGGTGCGGAACCTGCGAGCGACCCGGAGCAATGACTCCACGCGAAGGTCAAGGAACGAGGTCGAGGCCGCTACGTGGGGGACTGCCTCGCCCCCCCGGGGGAGGAGGGCGATCCCGGAGTCGCCAACTGACCGATCGATCGGGGTCGCGGGGGTTCCGGAGGTGATCCGCTCCCAACGAACGTGGTCCCGTCGGGGAGGGATCCGGTCCCACTCGGCGAGGGCGGTGGCAGCGACCTCTCCGAGCACGAGGTAGGCGAGGTCACGGAGACGGAAGTGCCCTTGGGCGAACGCGCGCCGGACGAGCCCGAGAGCCGCCCGCGGGTGCGCGAGCGAGTAGCGGGACAATTCGCTGGGCACGACGCCGAGAAGCCGCGCTACCTGCCGGTGGCCCACCCGGATACGACGCCGCTGAACGAGGTGATCACGAAAGGAAGTTGGCGGGTCGGTCTCCACCACCGCCCGGGGGGAGTACAATCGGTCTCCGTGATGACGAGCCAGCCAGGCCCCAAAGAACGATCCGTCGTTGATGATCACTTCGGGTAACGAGAGATCCCGGGGGACGCTGAGCAACAACAGTTCGTCCGAGAGATGAGTTCCCCCGCCATCGGCCAGGATCTCCCGGTGGAACTCGGCGTGGAGATCCCAGAGTAGTCGGAGCATGCCACCGACGGGGTCAGGACCCTCCGAGGACGGCGAGGGACGACCCATGACGCCGAACGGCGGGGAGTGGCCCTCGGCGGTTCGCAACAGTTCGGTAATGGCTCCCGGAGCGGCCCGGGCGTCCGAGTTCAACAGCACGAGCGCGTCCCCCGTTGCCCGACGGAGGATCTCACCGATGGCGCGCGCCTTGCCCCCTCGGTCGGGCTCGACGATCAGGCGCACGCGCGGATCGCGCGCGACTACGCCCTGGACGATTTCCGTGGTTCGGTCGGTGCAACCGCTCGCCACGACCCAGACGGTCCCCCAGCGCCAGGGCCGGGGGAGCGTCTGTCCCAACAGGGAGTCCAAGGCGGCCTCGATGTGGCGCTCCTCGTTGTAGGCGACTACCCCCCCGATGAGCAGCCGATCCACTGGAGGGGAGGGTGGCGCCGGTATCCCTCCAGGACGGCCGACAGCCCTCTTCCCGGGAGGTCCCATGGCCGGCGCACGGAAACTCAGCGTTAAACCCATGGTTTGATTCTCATCGAAAGTCGAGGCTCGCTCCGCCGCTCCTCGCCACGTCGCTCGCGTTACATACCGGACCGCGCTCGCGGCGACGAGACCCCATGCCCTCCCGGAAACACGTGGCCAGGAGCACGGCGCCGGAAGGGGATTTGGGCCGTGTAAGCGAGGCGGTTCACGAGGTCGTCCGTGCGATCGGCCCCGACCTGACGATTGTGAAGAAGTGGGGAATGCCGTGGTACACCGGCCGGGACCTGGTCGTTCTCGTGGGGACGTTCCAGCGACATGTCGCCGTCGAATTTTGGCGGGGAACCAGCCTGCGGGACCCGCATCACCTCCTCGAGGGGACCGGTAAGAACATGCGTCACGTCAAGCTTCGCTCGGTCGCGGCGGCCACCGCCCCGGCGTTGATCGCCCTCTTCCGCGAGGCGATCCGGCTCGACCTTGCCGAGGAGCCGCGGCCACGGTAGGACCCCCGCTCGGATCGGGTGCGCCGCCCCCTCCCGACCCGCTGTCGAGTGAACTCCTCGACGCAATGAACCGCCATCTCCTGGAACTTCATTGGCTCAACAACGAGCTGGGTCCGGGCGCGCGAAGGCGTGATTGGCCGGATGCGACCGCGATCGGGAGCGCCATCCCGAACGAGACACTGAACATCCTGTTTGTCACCGCGACGCCCCGGAACCCGGATCAGTTGATCCGGAATGCTCGCGAGTTCTTTGGACCCCATTCGGTGTGGAGGGTAACGGCGCCGGAACGGCTGGCCGGCTCCGTGGGACCGGTGGCCTTGGACCTGGGAATGCAGCCGGCCGCTCCGGTTCCCCGCATGGTACTGCGACCGATCCCTGAACCCTCCCCGGTCCCGGCGGGCCTTGAGATTCGACCGGTCACTTCCGAGGCCGGGCTGCGGGATTTCCGGCTCGCGGGGGGTCGGGGCTTCCAGATTCCGCGGTGGATCCTCCGGATCGCGATTCCCGAGCTCCCCAGCTCGCTCGACGCTCACGGGGTTCGACTCGGCTTCTGGGTGGGGTATTGCCAGGGCTCGCCCGTCGCCACCTCCGCCCTGCTCACTCGTGACGGGATCGGCGGGGTCTACTTCGTCGGGACCGTACCCGAGGCTCGACGACGAGGTTACGGAACCGCGCTGACTTGGGCGGCGATTGAGGCGGCGCGGCGGGAGGGGGCGACGGTCTGCTATCTCCAGGCGAGCCTCATGGGCCGGGGTGTCTACGAACGCATGGGATTCCGTCGCGTGGACGATTACCACGACTGGGTGACGGCCTCGTCCGGCCCTGCGCAGTTCCGGGCGCTCGGGAAACTGCTCGGGCTTGCCCTTCGGCCGCGGAATCGCCGGCCCGCGCCCACCGCGTCGGTTTCCGAGCCGCCGCCGAAGGACTGAGCCTCACCCCGGACTCGGCTGGAACAGGCCGAGGACGTTCCCCTCGGTGTCCTGGAAATAGGCCGCGTAGCCCGAACTCCCATCGCCGATCGGCGCCTTCGGCTCCACCAGCGTGCCGCCGTTCCGTTCGATGATCTTCGCGACGCGGTCGATATCGTCCACGAGGATCGTGACGGTGGGAGCGCGGACGGGGGTCTGGCGACAGAGGAGCCCTCCGTTGATCGCTCCCGGACGTTCTGGCTGCCCGTCGTCCCGGGCTGCGGTGGTCCCCACCAACGTGTAGTCGGCCCCGGGCATCGGCGTCATCTTCCACCCGAAGGTCTTGGCGTAGAACTTTCGGGCACGTTCCGTGTCGTCGCTTGGGATCTCAAAGTGGACCACTTCACCGCTCATAGGGTTCCCCCCGCTCGAGGGGGGCGCTCCCCGCATAAACCGGCGCGGAGAGGTTCTGAAACGGTTCGCCCGAAGGGTTAACCCGGGGATAGAACGAAACCTCCTTGAGGCAGCGATTCGCTCCGGGAGATAGGAAGGGGATAATGCCGACCAAAGCACCGACGTGGGAAGACGCCGACCTCCTCCTGAGGTTCGACGAGCTCGCGTCCCGCGACGAAACCCGAAAGGCGATCGATTGGTTCCGTTCGACCCACCTCGGCTCGGACGCCCCGAACATGCACCCGATCCTTCGCGACGCGCCCGAGTTCGTCTACGTCACTCGGTTCGTCGAGCTCTTCGAGACGATGGGAACTCTCGTGAAGTTCCACGTCCTGAACGAAGAGATCGTCCACGAACGGTGGATGGTGCGCTCCGTTTGGCAGTTCCTCAAACCGACGATCGAACGAGAACGTCGCACGATCGGCTCGCCGACCCTCGCCGAAAACTTCGAGTGGCTGGCCGTGCGCAACCAAGCTTGGTCTGAGCGTCGCGGGACGAAGTCGCGCGGACCGAGCGCCTGACCAACTCCGCAGCAACTTGGCGCGCCGCGCAGGGCTGTCTCGAAGCGGCCCCACCGTGCGCCCGGATCCCCGCCTAGGGTGGGACAACCTGTCCAGCGTACCGATCGCGCGACTCAGAAATCGTTGGGTGGGATCAGGTCGAGTACCGTCTTCTGGTGGCTCTTGACGCGGTACTCTTCCCACAGGCGGCGCACGTCGGCCTCATTGAGCCCGAGCGTGTACACGGGGGACACGAGCACCGCGCATTCGAGTACCTCGATCCGCACGATCGCCCGGATGCGTCGAACGTCGGCGCCCTCCTCCTTGTACTGCTCGACGGCCTTCCAATAGTCGTCTCCCGACCGGAGGACCGTTGCGTTCCCCCGAAACCGAAACCCCTTTCGAGTAAACGGGTCGACCACGTTGACCTCGACTCGGGGGTTCGAGGCGAGGTTCTGGATCGTGTGGGGGGACTCGATGTCCGCAAAGATCAGATGGTGGTCGTCCCACACCGTCAGCGATCCCTTGGGGGAGAGGTTCGGACCCCCGTCCGGGGAGATGGTCGCAATATACCCGAGCCGCTCGGAACGCACCACGCGTTTCATCTCGTCTGTTAGCACGGCCATAGTCCTTCCCGAGACGGAGTTCGGGGGTTATGAGGCTGTGGGCGAATGCCAGCTCCCGCGCTCACAAGCTCCTCGCTGCGGGAGCTCGTCTTCCGGGCCGGGGACCGCCATCCAATACGCGCCGGCGAGCCTCTGCCTACCGGTTCAGATGCCATCGGATCGTCCCGCCCTCCAAGTGGAACCGAAGGGACTGAGCCGGGTGGGGACCCTCTGACCTTCGGGTCACAAGTATCGACCCCGCGAGCGTCCCGTAGTCACCTCGGGCGACCACCTCGACGACGCCGTCGGCGAGCTCCGCCAGTCGGGATTGGGAAGATGAGTCGACGAGAACGACGACGAGCGCCTGGGCGTACTGCCGCAGGGTACGCACCAGGATTTTCTCCAGCTGATGGGGGGACGGCCACGGGTCGGCGGTGGGCGAAACCTCGGAAAGATACTCGTCGAGGAGTCCGTCCCACGAATCGATGACGACCAAACCGGCGCCGTCGGCCGGGAGGAGTCCGAACGCTTCGAGGATATGCGCGGGCAGCCACAGGGCCGACAGGGACTCTTCCCGGTTCGGGTCGTCGATGAGGTCCCTTGCCCTCGCGAGGGCGCGCGCGACGGCGCGAATGCCCCCCTCGGAATTGCCTCCTTCGAGCACCGTCCAGCGACCGGACCGGGTCGGGTTCCAGGACCGGAAGAACTCGCGGTAGGCATCGGCGCCGTCCCGGGTCGCGACCACCACCCCCGGGCTCGTGAGTGTCTGCAGGACGGCCGTGGTCAGTGCGAGCCGTTCGACGCCCGGTCGAGCCAAAACGGCGATGATCTTCGCTCGACCACCCTGACACAACACCGCCAGCTCGTCGGGCAACGTCGCCGGGTCTTTCGGAGTCGGGGTTGGTTCGCTCATCCTTGGGGCTCGACCATTACGGGCGGAGGACCTATGCCCGTCCGAGTGGTTCAGCGCGCGGCGAACCGGTTCGCTCCGACGAACGGGTTCGTACCCCGAGACGCTTCGGGCGAGCGATGTTACGGTGCCAGCGTGGTGGTGGCGAGGTCGATCTGGAGGGCCGAATCGGCGAGCCGACGCTGGATCTTGGCGAGGGTGACCGACACCGTCGACTTGCTGCGGCCGAGTCGCCGTGCGAGGGTCGTCACCGAAATCCCTCGAGGAGCGCCGAAGTAGCCGGTCGACAAGGCCGCACGGAAGACCGAGTCCTGGGCGGGAGTCAACCCGAGGCTGCGGAGCGACGCCGACCCCTGGCGGAGCGACTCGACCCGGTTCGGGCCGACCTGCCGCGCGAGGTCATCGAGGAATTCCCGGATCTGGGAAGGACTTCCGAACGTCTCGAACCGACTCCAGCCGTTCTGCACGACGATCGGGTAGCGGGTCAGGACGCGGTGGCGCTGGGTGATCGCGTGGATCGATGGCGTGTCGGAGGTGACGCGATAGAGGAAGCTGACGTCCGACTCTCGATGGCTCTCGAGCGAGAGGATTCCGGGGAGTTCGCGCCACTCATCGCCCAGCCGCTCGGCCCCGGCCCCGAGTAGGCGCAACTCAACGAGAAGCTCTCCGGGCCGAAGTTCGAGCCGATTCAGCAATTCCATTCGCAACTGGGGGTACTTTCGAGAGAACTGGAAACCCCAAGTGCTTTCCTGCAGCTGCGCCGAGACCCGAAAGAGGGCGTATGACCCCCGGGCGGGTTCCGACGTGAGCGCGGCCTCCCGAAGCTTTGCGATGGAGGGACGAACCCGTGCGCGCGACACCGGCCTCGCTCTCTTCGGCCTCACGGTCTCGATTCGTCCGGTGCGCTCGGCCCTCGCCGCGAGCCGGGCGCCGCGCCGGACACTTCCCCCGAGGAGGAGAACGGAAAGGCGCCCTATAAACCTTCGAACTGGCCGCGCCGCCGGGGCGACCCACTCTCCACGACTCCCCCCTCGGTGACGATTCCCGGACCCTCCCGCGGACATCGGGATTCGACGCTCCGCCCCCGGTTCCGCCGGTAACGCGGCCTACCGATGCCGGGTTAAGTTCATCCTCCGCGTCCCCCGACCCGCGGTCGATGTCGGAGCTGGTCCATGGGGAGGGGGAGGCGGAGCGAGCCGTGCTGCAAGGCCTTCGTCTTGCGGTCGGCGTCACGGCCGTGATCCTCGTCATCGAGGTGGTGGGCGCGTATTTCTCGCGCAGCCTGTCCGTCACCGTCGACGCGATCCACAATGTTCCCGACATACTGGCGTTCGCGATCTCGTGGAGCGCCCTTCGGGCGGCGGAACGGGGGGCCAGTGACAAGTTCACCTTTGGTGCCCACCGGTTCGAGGTCTTTGCCGGGCTCCTCAACGCGTCGATCGTCCTCGGCACGGGGCTGATCTTCGGCTACGAGGCGTTCACGTTCCTGCTGCGAGGGACAACCTTCGCGGGTCCCGTGAACGCCTACTGGGTCCTGCTCATCGCGGTTCCGACGTTGGCACTTCGTTCGTTCAACCTCGTGACGTTGGGGCGGATACCGGCTCGCGCCCGCGACCTGAACTTGAAGAGCGTCCTCCTGCACCTCGCGAGCGACCTGGTCATCACGGTCGCCCTGCTCGGAGCGGGGGTCGTGCTCTTGCTGCGACCGAGCTGGTCCGTCGCGGACCCTGCCGCGGCCCTGCTGATCGCTGCGGTGTTGGTGTACGAGTCGTTGCCGCTATTCCGAGGAGGCTGGGAGGTCCTGACCGAGAGCACGCCTCGACACCTTTCGATCGACGCCATCCTAGCGGCCGCACTTCGCGTCCCGAACGTCTCGGAGGTCCACGATCTCCACGTCTGGGCGGTCTGCCCCACGCTGGTCTGCATGACCGCGCACGTCCAGGTCCGGGACATGTCGGTCCGAGAGGGCATGGCCGTCGTCGAGGAGCTGCGGAAGACGATGGAGGACGAGTTCGGGATCCTCCACTCAACCTTCGAGGTGGAAGCACCCCCGGTCTAACCCAGTACCCTGGCGGGGGCGACGGGGCGGAATGACCTCCAGCCCGCGCGATCCGGCGCGGATTAACGCCCGGGCATCGTCCCGTCCGGGGAAGTACGCGCCCGGCCCCGATCGACCACGAGCCACTGCCAGCCATCTTCCAGCTCCACCGGGGCGACCACGAGGTCATTTCCGACGAGGTCCGAGTGAAATCGCAGCAACGCGGCGAACGCCTCGTCCGTGTCGTCGCCGGTCCGGCGAGCGATCTCCGCGAGACTTCCGATCCATGTCCCGTCTTGGACGAGCTCTCTCAGGACCCGGAGGTATCGCGAGAGCCGACCGTCTCCGAGGGGTTCGCTGCTGCGGCCCCCGGAGACTCCGGTATGCCAGCGATGCGGGAGACGGCTGTGCAAGGGAACCGGATGAACCGCTCCCACCCAGGACGGCGACGAGACCTCATCCGAGAGATTCGCGGGCGCCCGCCCCTGGATCGAGTCCACCTCGCGCATCAGCTGGTCGAGCTCCTCGACGGCCCGTCCGATCCCGGCCCTCGGTGGAGGACCGCGGTCGGTCGAACGAGGTGGGATTCGAGCGAGGGGCTCCCCCACCGGCGGAGCGCGGTCGACGTTGCCGGGGATCTCGATATCCGGGTCCGATACGCGCGCTTCGATCACGCGGGCGAACTCCTCGATGTCTCCTTCCGGGACCGGTCGCAGGTTCCGACGCATCCGGAACCGGTCGAGCGCGGCCCGCAGCTCGATGCTCGGAACGGGGAACGATCGACGGTGTTCTCCGTCCTGCATCTCGACCCACGGCATCCCCTCACCGTCCCGGAGCAGGCGGAGACCCGCGTGGAGGACGAGGTCGTGGTACAGCTCGTGGGCCGGGGGTCCCCCCATGGCGCCGATGGGAGGGACCCATTCGCCCTTCCTCACTCGGCTGAGGTCCAGTATCGCAAGCTCGTCGATCGTCAATCCCGGTGCACCCGTGGTTCCCGGTTACGGGCATCGAGGGTCCGCGAGGCGGAGCTCCTCGGCAACGGGTGCCATGTTCGGGGTATAGTTCTTTTCGAAGCAGAGGAAACGCCCGTCCCGGCGACCGCGACTTCGTTGTCCCTCCCCGAAAAGGCCCTCGCGCCTCGATGGAACTCTCGAACCCGCGGCACCTACGTGGACCGGGAGCGGTCCCATTTCAGCCCATCCGATTCTTGGCGGAGGCGATTGCCCCCGGACTCCGCGCACCCGAAGCTTCTTGCCCCCGGCGGCTCTTCGGTGAGTCGATGTGCGACTTCCCCGAGGAGGAGTTGGCGGAATACCTGCTCTGGCTCGAAGTCGCACGAGCCCGCGCTCGGACAGTTCCGGCACGCATCCAATCCGAGAGGCCGTCGGCGGTGCCGTCCGTTCCCGAGCGTTCTGAACCCGCGACCGCGGAAGCGTAGACGTCCGCCCTCGGTCGCCGGGACCTTCGGGGTCATCGATACTCTTAGAACCCGGCACCGTTCCGGAGCCCGTGGGACTGCCGAACGCTCGCACCTCGGGGTCGGGGACCCCGGCCGCCATCTCCCCGGAGGACCGACACTGGCTCCACGACAAGTACGAACGCTTGGCCGCGGAGGAGGGACAGCTGTCGGGCAGTCGAACCTCGTACTACGCCGCGATCGGGACCGTCCTCCTCACCGGCCTACTCATCGCGATCGCCGACCTCATGGGAGTGCCGGTAATCCTCGCGATCGTCGTCACCCTCCTCGCCACCCTCGGCATCATGATCTCCGTCGTCTGGGCGGTGCTGCTTCACCGAACGAACGATGCCCAAGCGTTGTGGCGCGAAGCCGCGCTACGAATCGAGCAGGAGATCCCTCCGATACCGGGGGAATTCCGCGCACCCATCACCCTGCGCTCCGGTGACACCGTCCCGCTGGACCTTCTCCGGCCGTTCCAAGCCCACGAGGAGCGGTTTTCGACTTCGAATCCGATCTCGTGGATGGATCGGGTCAACCCCGAGCGACTGACCGAGATCCTTCCGCTCACCTTCCTCGGCCTGTGGAGCGCATCGTTGGTGGTGGTCTGGGTGTGGTTCCTCTTCTACCGGTAGAGGCGGCCGGTCGCGGTGACTCGGGGCGCCCCGGGAACTCGCGCGGCTCGGCTACGCGTCCGTCCGGGCCGCGATTCGGCCCCGCTTGATCGCCCGCAGTAGTACTCGGTAATCCCGTTCGGTCTGGTCGGTGTACCCCTCGGCGAACGTGGCCACCGCCCGGTCGAAGACGTCACGGGCGCCGAGGTACCCGCTGATCAGGGCCGGGTCCCCGGAACGTGCGTGGGCGCGAGCGAGGGCGCTTCCGCAGAGCTCCGCCTGCCCGACGAACGCACGGGGGCCGAGGGTCGTGAGGTCGGAAGAGAATTTCATATCCCGGAGCTGACGCACGTAGAAGTCTCGGGAGCGAAGTGAGCTCCATCCCAGGAAGATATCACTCGCTTCTTGGGTCAAATGCTGACCGTGCACGACCCGTTGGGCGTGGTTCGGGTAGGCACTGCGACCCGCGTACGGCTCCAAGGCGGAGGCGTCGGCTTCCTTCAACTGAAGAAACAGCGGGTCTTCGACGTCCGGATCCCCCAGCAACAGCAGGACCGAGCAGACGGTTCCTACGCTCCCGACGCCCACCACCTTCTGCGCGACGTCGGCCACATGGTATCGGTCGAGCAAGCGACGGCGCTCGTCCGGCAACGATCGCAAGTAGCGGTCAAAGAACGTTCGGGAGGCCTCCGCATCGGCGCTGTTTTTGTAGTGGACGATTAACGGAAGGTCGTCGCGGATTCGAAAGCCGCCGCGAACCTTGCGGACCATCTTCGGAAAGGCGTGAAGACTGGTCTGCTGTCGAGCCTCCTCCATCGCTCGATCGAACAACTTCCGGCCCGCTCGCTTCACCTGCCTCGTCAGGTTGCTGAGGTCGATATGCGAGTACCAGATGTCCAGGTATCGCATGTGGGCGAAGACATTCATCGACTCGCGGTAGCAGCGCACCGCGGTGAGCGCGGCGGTTCGCCCGTCGCGTCGGGAGAATCCGTTCTGTCGACCCGCAGCGACCAGACTCACCGCGAGCCGCTTGACGTCCCACTCCCAGGGTCCGGGGAGGGTCTCGTCGAAGTCGTTGACGTCGAAGGCCTCGTCTCGTTCCGGCGTGGCAAAGACCCCGAAGTTAGCGAGATGCGCGTCGCCGCAGAGTTGGGTGCGGATCCCCGTCGTGGGGGTGGTCGCCAAGTCGTGGGCCATGACGCCCGCCGAGCCCCTCAGGAAGGCGAACGGTGACGCGGACATCCGACCGTAACGGATCGGCAACAGGCTTGGCACCCGGGTGCGGTCAGACTCCCTGATCAGGTCGACGGGGTCCGGCCGGTCCCGTGGAGCGGCCCAAAGGGCGTGGCGAGACCGGGGAACGCGTTGTCGTAGTCGGCGACCCGCAGAGAGGCGTTCGGCGCGGGTCCGGCCGGTAGGGGCGGGGCCGAATGCTTCCGTGGAAACGGCCGTAGTCTCCCTCCGGCTAGGGACGGGGAGTCGGAACCTATTACGTCTGCACCACGGCGGAGGGGTCCCAGTCCACGACCTTCCGGGGATCCCCGCGGCCGGACCCCCGCGTACGTCCCGGGTCAGGCGAGCCGGCCGGATGGGGTCGGGTCCAAGTACTACCACTGTTCTGAGTTCCTCCCCGCCCCTCCGCTGAGCCACTCCGAGGTTGGAAATCGGGCGAGGACGAGCGTGCGGACTACGGACGACAATCGACGGAATTTCGTGCTTCTCGTGGTCCTCGGGCTCATCTGGGGTTCGGCGTATCCGGTGATCCGGTACGGCATAGTCGCGGGAGCGACGCCGATCGAGTTTGCCGCGACCCGCTGTGCGATCTCCGCGGTAGCGCTCGCGGCCCTCGCCGCAACGACTCGAGTGCACCGCCCCAACGCGCGGGCGCTCGCGCTGTCCGCGGCGCTCGGCATCCCGATCGTCGGGGTCTACGGTCTCCTCCTCTACGTGGGGGAGCAAACCACATCCGGGGGCCTCTCGGCGGTACTGATCTGCGTGGCCCCGCTCCTGACCGCCCTGTTCGCGCTCCCGGTCCTCCCGGGCGAATCCCTGCGCCGCGCCGGGTACCTCGGGCTCGCCGTCGGCTTCGTCGGCGTGTTCGTTCTCGTGTTCCCACCCCCGGGAGTCACGCTGGCGAGCAACATCTGGGGGCCTCTGGCCGTCGTTGGGGCGGCAGCCAGCTTCGCGGTGGGCTCGGTGCTTCTCCGAGCGAAGCGCCCCGAAGGAGAGACCCTCTGGGGAGTCTCGGTCCAATTCGCGGTCGCGACGGGCGTCCTCCTGGTGGCCCTCCCGCTCCTAGAGCCTCGCTCGTCGTTGCCTCTGACGAACCCGGTGGTATTCTCCCTCGCGTATCTCGTGATCATGCCGTCGGTCGTGGGCTACACGCTCTACTTCGCCCTGCACCACCGCGTCGGGCCGAGCCGAGCGAACGTCGTCGCCTACGTCAATCCGATCGCGGCACTCTCCATCGGCACCCTGGCATTCGGCGAACCGTTCCAGTGGTGGGAGGTCGCCGGCTTCGCGCTGATTATCGTCGGATTGACGCTCGTCACCGGGATTGGACAGCGTCGAGTTTCGCACGGGTGAGCCCAACCTCGCGTGCTTTGGATTCGGAGCTGGGGGCCCGACGGATAACTTCCTCCCCGCAGCGCGGGCCACTTCCGATGGTCCGACATCCCTTATCTCCCGGGGCCAATGCTCTCCCGATGCGAGAGAATTACGGGGGTTTCGGGTCCGAACGGCAGGCTGCGATCTATGCCGCGGGGGCCGCCGGCCACCCTCCCGTCAGCCCGCTCTCTCCGGAAAAGCTGGAATTGGCGGCAGCGAGAGTCCTGAATCCCCCCGCGTACGATTATGTTGCCGGCGCCGCGGGTGGCGAAGCGACCGCCCGAGCGAACGTCGCGGAATTCGCTCGTTGGTTCCTCGTGCCGCGGATGCTGACGGACGTCCGGGAGCGAGACACACGGGTCGAACTGTTCGGACAGACCCTACCGGCGCCGCTGCTTCTCGCGCCGGTCGGTGCGCTTGGGATCGTCCATCCCGACGGGGAACTACCCGTCGCTCGAGCCGCCGCGGCGACCGGGATTCCCCTGGTCGCCAGCACGATGACGTCCCATACGCTCGAGGAAATCGCCACGGCCATGGGACCGGCGAATCGCTGGTTCCAGCTCTACTGGGGGCCGGACCGTGACGTCAACCTGAGCCTGGTCCAACGGGCCGAGCAGGCCGGCTATTCGGTGCTGGTCGTAACGCTCGACACGCGCATGCTCGGGTGGCGCGAACGGGACCTGGAGCGAGGTCACCTCCCGTTCCTCGGCGGGGTGGGGATCGCGAACTACCTGAGCGACCCGGTGGTTCGTTCCCGCCTCACCGCCGCGCCGGAGGAGGATATCTCCGCCGCGGTTCGACACGCGGTCGGGCTCCTCGGTGACCCCACGTTCACCTGGAGCGACCTGCGGTTCCTCAGCGAACGGACCCGCCTCCCGATCGTCGTCAAAGGGATCCTTCACCCTCAGGATGCGGTCGAAGCGATGGAGGCCGGCGCGAATGGTCTCATCGTCTCGAACCATGGTGGGCGGCAGCTGGACGGCAGCGTGCCGGCTCTCCGCGCCCTCCCCTCCGTCATGGAGGAGGCCGGGCGACAGGTTCCGGTGCTGTTCGATAGCGGCGTTCGACGCGGGGCGGACGCAGTGAAGGCGATCGCCCTGGGCGCCCGGGCCGTGCTCCTCGGCCGACCGTATGTCTGGGGGCTCGCCGTGGGAGGCGAAGCGGGCGTACGGAATGTCGTCGAGAACTTCCACGCGGACTTCGACCTTACCTTGGCGATCTCCGGGCGGGCGAAAGTCTCCGAGGTGAACCGGGAGATGCTCGCCCCGGCGTAAAGCGAGCGCGACTCAGCGTCCGGCGGTGACGCCGACCGAGCCTTCCGGGGAACCAACCCGCCCACCTCGAAGTCACGCTGAGATCACCGGGCGAGATCCCGGCGCCGGAGTTGGGGCTGGCGAGCTCCGGGGCCGGCTCTCTTCCGGACCGGTCGCCAGACAGCGCCGTCGCTCCCGGCGGGACTCCTCTCGCTCGCCGGGGGATTGATGAACCTTGCTCGCGTTCTCGGGTCGGACCCGTCACCGGAGAGCGTTAGATGGCGAAGACCCCCACTCCTCAGCTAGTCGACCTAGCGGCAGCGAACCGTGACCGGGCGATCCCGGTCCTGATCGACGGGTTTGTCGGGATCTACCGATGGCACGCCAAGCGCACCCTACGAGAGGTTTCCCTTGTGCGCGCGGCGGAAGTCGAGGACGAGATCGTCGGCGTCGCGATGCTCGAGCGGTTGACGGCGGAGGTCGGGTACGTGTACTATCTGGCCGTTCTCAGGCAGTTTCGGCGTCACGGGATCGGGGCGCTCCTGCTCGATGACGCTTTGGCCATCTTCGTCCGGGACGGGATGCGCGTCGTGTACGGGGCGGCCGAGGCGGAGAACACGGGATCGATCGCCCTGTTCCTCTCTCGAGGGTTTCGTACGGTCGAGCGGAAGGAGCTCGGCTACCGGGAGGGGGGTCTCGGCGCCTGGGGGTTGAGAAGTCGAATGTGGCTCGTTTCGGGAGAGGTCCTGATGGGGCGCCGCTTCGCCCCCGAACCCCGGTCGAGCCCCCCTCCTTGAGGCCCACCGGCCGGCGTACCCCGGAGAAGCTATCCCGAGGCGCCGGCTGGCCGGCCCCCGTGTCTTCCCTTCGGCCGCCGGACTCTGGACTCACTGCTTCACTTGGGGAGTTGCCGTTCGACCTCCCGGCGTCGGAGCTCCGGGACCGAGCCCAGAGTCTCCTCAGCCGAGCGGAGCGCGAGATCGCCGACCTCCTCGCTCCCCAACCCCCGCCGAGCGTCGTCACCTTCCTCGAGCCGCTCAACCGGATCCTCACCGGGGCTCGCAGCGTCAGCACTCACGGCGAACTGATCTTCTGCGTTCATCCGGACGAAGCGACCCGGGCGGCGGGACGGGATGCGCTGGAGGCGGCCGATCGATGGTACAACACTCTGCTCGTCCACCCGGGTGTCTACGCTGCCCTCCAAGCCCTGGACCTACGGACCGAGGACGACGCCACCCGGTTCGCCGTCTCAAAGATGCTGCGGAGCATGCGACGGGCGGGGGCGGACCGGGAGCCCTCCGTCCGGGATCGACTGCTCGCGCTCAGCAACGAGATTGACCGGACGTCCAATCAATTCAGCGAAAACATCGCGAAATCGGTCCGCGGAGTCGAGGTCGACGCCGCGACCGGACTCCGCGGCCTCCCCGCCGATTACGTCGCCGCCCACCCGCGTGACGCGCGAGGGAAGGTCCGGATCACGACGCGCTACCCCGACTTTTTCCCGGTCGTGGCCTACGCCGACGACGCCGACTTGCGCCGCCGGCTGGTCTCCGAGTTCTTGAACGTCGCGTTCCCCGAGAACCTCCCCATTCTCGACCGATTGCTCGCCCACCGATGGGAGTTTGCTCGGACCCTCGGGTACCCGAGCCATGCCGCCTACGCCCTGGAGGATAAGATGATGGCCACCACCGGGGCGGCGCGCGCGTTCCTCGAGCGACTCGAGCGATTGTTGCGGTACCCCGCGGAGCAGCAGTTCCGACGTTTTCTGGAACGGAAGCGTCGCGAAGTCCCGGGCGCGGATCGCCTGGAGCTCTGGGACGGGGGCTACTTTCTCGTCGGAGGGTACTACGATGGAAAGATCCGGACCGAGGAGTTCGGCGTCGATACGAAGGTGCTCCGGGCGTACCTCCCCTACGTCCGGGTGAGGGACGGCCTGTTCGCGCTCTGCTCCGAGCTCTTCGGCCTCTCGTTTCGCCGGGTGCCCTCCGCCGACGTCTGGCATCCGAGCGTCGAGGCCTACGACGTCACGCAAGGTACGATACCGGTCGGACGCTGTTACCTGGATCTGGTCCCTCGAGCGGGGAAGTACAGCCACGCGGCGTGCTTCGGAATCCGCTCCGGGGTGGCCGAGATCCAACTCCCGCAGTCGGCCTTGGTGTGCAATTTTCTGGACCCCGGAACTCCCCCCGAAACGGCCCGGATGGAATACGGCGACGTGGTCACGTTCTTCCACGAGTTCGGGCACCTGCTTCACGCCCTCTTGTCCGGGCACACCCGCTGGCTGTTCAACGGACAACAGTTCGTGGAATGGGATTTCGTCGAGGCGCCCTCGCAATTGTTCGAGGAGTGGGCGCGCGACCCCGATACCCTCGTTCGATTTGCGGTCAACCCCGACACCGGCGAACGGATACCGGGAGAGATACTGCGACGACTGCGCGGGGCAGCGGCGCTCGACCGAGCTTCGAGATATCTGCGCCAGATCGCCCTGGCTTCCACTGCGCTCGAACTCTACGACCGGGATCCCGCCGGCATGGACTCTTCCAACGTCTATCGTGAGGCGTTCGAGCGGTACTACCCCCGGCCCCTCTCCGAGGAGTACCACCCCCAGGCTGCGTTCGGGCACCTCACGGGCTACACGGCGGCGTACTACACGTACAGCTGGTCGGCGGTGATCGCTCGCGACCTCCTGTCTCCGTTCTTCGAGCGCGGTTCGCTGACCGACCGCGAGGTCGCAGGTCGGTACGCGAAGGAGATCCTGACCGCCGGGAGTGTTCGGCCGGCGGCCGAGCTGATCCGAGCCTACCTCGGGCGGGAGTTCAGTTTCGATGCGTTCGAACGTTGGGTCGGGGAACCCGCCGTCGGGGACCTAGGGGCCGTCCCGCGGTCCCCCTAGCGGAATCGCTTCCGCTCCGCGGAGCCTTCGCGGTTCAGTCGCCCCAGCGACCGACCCACCCCAGCCCGAACGACACCCAGGTACCCGCGAGGACGGTTCCGAGGACGAT
The DNA here is from genome assembly GCA_049802875.1 of Thermoplasmata archaeon. Lineage (GTDB taxonomy): Archaea > Thermoplasmatota > Thermoplasmata > Lutacidiplasmatales > UBA184 > Lutacidiplasma. Next base: position 29,727 of record JBARNH010000028.1, read on the forward strand.
CAGCGAGACCACGACCACGACGACGCTCTGAAAGATACTGAACCCGTGGGCCCAGAACGCGACGTACAGCAGCGTGAGGCTCAGCCACGCCGCGCTCGCAGCGAGCGATACGAGAACCCGGCGCCGTAGGCCTCCGAACAGGTCGGACCGAGGGAAGTGCGCCGAAGTCGTCCCGTTCATCGAACTCGGCGACATAGTCCACTGACCCGCCTACCCTGATAAGAACGTAACTCACCTCACGTTCCTACGGGGATCAGCGAAGAGCCGGGGACTACAGAACGCTGGCGAAACCTCTTTGAGCGGTGGTCGGGTCTTATGAGTAGTCGGAGCGACGATGGCGAAATCGACGCAACGGTGGCCCGGTCCGGAGTATCACGTCACGGCGACCTTCCGAGCCCCGTTGTCGTACGTATATTCGTGGTGCACGGACTACGACCCCCAGGATGACCGACGGGAAAGGGACCAGTACACTCGCAAGGTCATCGGCCGGACGAGCCGACAGGTCATCTTCGAGGACCTCGTCGATTCGGACCGCGGCTGGAATTGGGCGCGTCACGTCGTGACCCTCCACCCACCGAATCGCTGGCACTCGGACAGCGTGGGGAGTCACCGAACCCTTTCGATCGACTATCTGCTCACACCACTGCCGGGAGATCGCACACGACTGGACCTCCGGTGGAAGCGCAAGCGGACCCCGCTCGCGACGACCAAAGTGTCGAAACGCGTCATCGAAAAATCGACCACCCAGGCGTGGCGGAACTTCGCGCACGCGCTCGAGAAGGATTACCGCTCGAGCCGACCGTCGCGCGGTCGCTAAGTCGACCTACCACGACCTCGGCGTCTGCACAGAACCAGCGATCGGCGCTTGCCTCCGTACGAAGAGCGGGGAGCCCCTGCTCCCCCGACCCGACCGGTTCGGAGAGGGAGACGCCCGCCAATGCCCGACAGGGTACGGGGGTCTCACCTGAAAACCCGAGCAGCATTCAACCTCGCGGTGAACGACAGCGTCGGTCCGCGGTAATAGTGGGAGGCTCCGGGTCCCAACCCAACTCGCTTGAAGGCACGCTCGCTAATGGGGGCGGCTCCGGCCGCGCATGACAGGGTACCTTCCAGCCCCCACACTGCAGCTCGAGACCATCGTCCTCGCGGTGGAAGTCACAATCGCGGGGCTGCTGTTCATCGGGATGTTCGTCGTCCGGCTGGGTCACGTGCGGGCGCATCGGGCGATTCAGAGCTCGATGGTCCTGCTGAACATCCCCATCGTGCTGGCATTGATGGTTCCCGACTACTGGAACTATGTTTGGCCGAGCCTCCCCGGCTCGCTCGGTCAGTCGTTCTTTCTGTTCCCCACCCTCATGCTGGTGGCGGGAGCGGTCGCGGAGGTCCTGGGCATCTACATCATTCTGGTCGCCGGCACCAACCTCGTGCCGGAACGATTTCGTTTTCGGCGCTACAAGCTCTGGATGCGTACGGAACTGATTCTCTGGTGGGCGGTCGTGCTGGCCGGGATCGCCACGTACTACACGTGGTGGATCCAGACGTAGGGGGACGCGGGCGTCTCGCTCCGACCGCGGGCCAAGGAGACACCCGGTTCAGGGCTGGGTGGTAATCTTGCCCGACCGGCCCATCGAGATCTGGAGCTTTCCTCGGAAGTCCTTGACCCAGCCGTCGGTGATACGGACCTTCTGTCCGACCGAATAGCGCTTGGTGTCCTCGCCCCAGAGAGTGAGAGTGATGGTGCCCGTCTCATCCTGGAGGGTGGCGTCGGCGACTTGAGAGGCCCCTCGGGAGGTGGTCACATCCCGGACCGCGGAGATCGCGGTGATGGTCGCGTCGATCGTCGCATTCTGGTTCGCTTGCAGAGAGGCAATGCCGGCCATGACGCGGGGGCCCAGACAGGAGGGGGTTAAACAATCTCCCCCTTCGTTTCGAGGGCTTCTGAGACGAGGGACGGGTTCCCTCCGGGCCCGGTCTCATGTTCCGGCCAGGGAGACCGGTGGTCCGCCGTTAGGCACCCGCGCCCGGAGGGTCGAGCAGGTCGTCATCCTGTTCGATTCCGAGCAGGTGACCCAGCTTCGCCTGCTTGGTCTGCATGTACGCGCGGTCGTGATCGTTCGGGGGGACGACCACCGGGATCCGCCCGACGATCCGTACGCCGTGCTCCTGGAGGTCCTTCATCTTGTCGGGGTTATTGGTCATGATCCGAATCGACTGGACTCGCAACGTGCCCAGCATGTGGGCGGCGATCGCGTAGTCCCGTTCATCCGCCCGGAAGCCGAGTGCCTCGTTCGCCTGAACGGTATCGTAACCGGAGTCCTGGAGCTGGTAGGCCTTGATCTTGTTCACGAAGCCGATTCCCCGACCCTCCTGTCGGAGGTACAGAACGATTCCGGACTCCATCTTCCCGATCCGCTCGAGGGATTCGAGCAGCTGGTCACGGCAGTCGCATCGAAGTGAGCCGATCGCGTCCCCGGTGAGGCACTCCGAATGCAATCGGACCGGCACCTCCTCCCGATCGACCACGTTGCCGTGGATGAAGGCCGCATGTTCCTTGCGGTCGAGGGTATTCCAGAACGCGGCGACCTGGTAGTCACCGAACCGGGTGGGCAGGTCCGCAATCGCCAGCACTCTGACGCAGACTTCAGGCGTGCCGGGGCATTCGTGCTCCGCGCTTTCCTGAAGGAGGCGATCGACGGTCGACCGGGGAATCCCCATCGAACGCGGCAATCGGCCGGCCGATTAAAGGCACCGGTAACCCGGCGGTTATCGTTCCCAGGCTCGTCCGCGCTGGCGAATCGTTTTGTTCGGACGGCCCCTCCTCGTGGCGTCGATCGGAATCCCGTATGACGGATCCAAGCGGGGCCGTGCGGTGTCCGCAATGCGCCGAGCTGGTCCCGGTGGCCCCCGATTGGCGCCTGGTGCTCTGTCCGAAGTGCGGGAACGTGATCACTCGGATGGCGTCGGACGCGACCTACGATTAACCCTCGGTCGAATCGGCCGCTGGTCGCGCCGGTCAATCCCGGAAACCGACCTGCGGCCCGCTCGAATCGTCGTAGATGAGTTGGAGCAGGTGGACGTCAATCAGACGCCCGAACTTTCTTCCCACTTCGCGCATGACCCCGATCTGTTGAAATCCGAGCGCCTCGTGAAGATGGAGGCTCACGGCGTTGCCGTCCGCGACACGAGCGAGGAGCGTGTGAAATCCCGAGCGGCGACCGTCCGCTACCAACCGGAGGAGCAGAGTCCGACCCACCCCCGCCCCGCGATGACGGGCGTCCACGTAAACGGAGACTTCGGCGGTCCCTGCGTAGGCCCTACGCTCCGACCATCGACTGACGGACGCCCAGCCGATGACTTCTCCTTCCCGGCGCGCGACGAGGACGAAGTAAGGGGGCGCATGCTCCCGTAGCCAGCCTCGTTGGTCGTCGAGCGTTCGAGGTTCGGTGTCGAACGTCGCGACGGTAGCCGCGACGGCATCGTTGTAGATGGCGGCGATTGATGTCGCGTCGCTTTCCCCCGCGGTGCGAACATCCACACGCGTCTCGGAGGTCGGCACGGCTCGACTTCGGTTCCTCTGATGGGAGGCGAGGCGGCGGCAGGTCATGGGGTCTTGCATCGACGCCGACGGTCCGTGGCTCGTCTCGGATGAGCACGTTGGTCCAATCTAGGTCGGCGTGAGCGGACGGGGTCGAGGAGCCTCGAGTGTCCGCCCGTTTCGGTCGCCTCACTTTGAGGAACGACTGCGGGGAGCCGGACGCCGGGTCGAGCGGCTCCGTGAAGGCGCGCGTGCTGGCGCGGAGCTAGCTGACAGCGATGCGACCGCGGTGACCGTGCTCCAATTCCGGGTGGTCGCGGGCTTCTTCGAGAGATCCTCGACGAAGCGATTCGGGAAGCCGAAGTGGTCTCCCACGGTAAGCCCCCACGAGAACACCTCCCGGCGCTCGACTCGGAAGACCTCGACGTCGGACTTTGGAGAACGTATCGGGAGCCGGAGGTCGACTCGGAGTGGTTCGCGAAGGAATGCGACGTACGGTATGGCTCGAGGGTCGGGCGGCGCTCGGAACGGGTCGAGCCGCGCAATCTCCTCGAGGTCGGCAGCGGATCGCAGGCACACCTCGACCTCCCCCTTTACGAGCGATCTGAGCCCCCGCTCCGCCCGTTGATGCAGATCTCCCGCGTCTCCCGGGGCTCCATCGATCACCACGTTGCCACTCGCACGGTAGGTGGAGACTCTGTCGAAGCCGAGAGTCTCGAATCGATGTCGAAGGTCTTCCATGCGGACGATGCGGTCGCCGACGTTGATCCCGCGTAGGAAAGCGACGTACCGGATCACGGACGAACACCCACCTCAAATTCGCCGAATCGACATCGACAATGGTTCCCTCAAGGCGCGCCCTCTTTGGGCATCGAATCCGGCGACAGCACGGCGCAAGATGCTCCGAGGAAAATACGTGCTCCCTTCCGGGGAGACCGTCTCCCCTTTCGCGATTCCTCCCCAAACGCTTAGACCCGGGCTCCGTTACGGGAGTGACCACGATTCACTGATCTCGGCGGAGAGTGGGGCGACGCGGAGGCTCCGGGCGAATGCCATACGTAGAATATGATGAGGTCGAGGCGATCTGTTCCGACTGCGGACGTATGTTCCGGTCGGAGGACGACCTCGCCGCCCATCGGGCGGAGAGCCATGCCGGCCTCGAGGACCCTTCGACTTCGAGCGCCGCCGATGCGCCGAGCGTGTGCTCCACCTGCCATCGGACCCTCGAGTCGCGGGAGTCCCTCCGAACTCATCGAGCCCAGTTCCACTCGGGCAGCTAATCGGCCGGCGGACGCAGCGAGACGGCGCCGGCCGCTGTCTTCAGGGCGGAGACGGGTCGACGGCCCGCGGGCGCGGCGGCGTCGTGGAGTGCGGCGCAACGTTATCCTGATAGCAGAACGTGCGGGAGAACGCTCCGGGGGGTGAAGGGGAGAACCGGGCGATGGCAGCCATCGATTGGCCGAGCGTCGCAATCTGGACGGCGATCAGCACCTACGTCCTCGCGATTGGTACACTGATCATCCTGTTGTGGCAGGTCCGGCAGGCTCAGGTCCTGAACTCCGCGAACGCGGTGATGAGCCTCCGAGACAAGTTCGACTCGACCCGAATGCGGTCCGTACGGCGCCATATCAGTGAGCGGCTTCTCAAGCAACACCACGAGGACATCGCCAGTCTGGAGGTCGTCACGTTCTTCGAGCTGATCGGCACGCTCACCCACCGCAAGGTGCTGGACGACGAACTGGTCTGGGAAGCGTTCGGTACGTGGATCACCGCCTACTGGTGGTCGCTGCGGAACCCGGTCGATTGGGTGGGTCGACTCCGGCACGACCTCGGGGACCCGCTGATCTTCCACGAGTACGAGTGGCTGCAGGCTCGCGTGCTCGCGCTCGACCTTCGCGCGCTCGGCAAGCTCGACGCGGCTCCGGGCAACCCCGAGGAGGAGTCGCGACGGATCCTCTCCCGAGAGGCGTTGCTCGAGTCGATCTAAGAAGGCCGGAAGGGATCCGCGGACGTCCAGCCGTCGCTCGACGGTTGCGATAGATCCGCGCAGGCAATCCCTTGGGAGGCGAGAGGAAAACCCGACGGGTTACCTCTTCTTCTTGGCCTTCTTCTTGCCTTTCTTGCCGGGCATAGCAAGAAGAGGTACGGCGACTTCGTACTTCAACCCCCGCCCTCCGAGGGCTATTTGGACCGGAGCGCTCGCGAGACTTCTCGGAGCACCGTCGCCGGGCCCCCGAGGGTCTCGAATGACCGGAACGGGGGAAGAAAGATGACCGCGCGTCGGTCCCGGAAAGCAGGGCCGGTACTCGGCCTTGATCTTGCGGGGTCGCCGAAACGGAGGACCGGGTGCGCTGTTTTATTCGGTGCTCATCGGATCCGCTCTTCGGTCGCATTCTCTGACGAAGAGATCCGAGCGCTCGTGTCCACGACTCGACCCGCGGTGATCATCATCGATGCTCCGCTCTCCCTCCCCCGAGGTCGACGCACGATCGAGGACCGATCGGGCCCTCACCTGCGGCAGTGCGATCGTGAATTGCTTCGCCGGGGCATCCGTTTTTTTCCTCTGACCCTCGGCCCGATGCGAATGCTCACGGTACGGGGAATGCGTCTGGCCGCCGAGTTCGCTTCGGATGGCTTCGAAGTAGTCGAGGGGTACCCCGGCGCCTCCCAGGACCTCTTGGGGCTTCCCCGAAAGCAAGCGGGACTCGCAGCACTTCGTCGAGGGTTGCGTCGTCTGGGGTTGAGCGGGGACGTCACGCGTCGGAGCCTCACCCACGATGAATTGGACGCCGCGACGATCGCATGGGTCGGTCGACGCTACCTCGCCCGCCGCGCCCTCATGATCGGGGAACCCGGGGAGGGACTGATGGTGCTCCCGCGACCTTCCAAGAACTCCCTTCGACGTAGTGCCCCGAAGGGTCGGTCCGCCCCAAGCGCCCGGCGGGGTTCAACGGGCTGAGAGTCCGTAGATATGTATCGAGTTGTAACTATGCACCACTACAACCGTTTATCGGCTCGGACACTGCCCCTCACTTCTGGGGAGACCCGAGGGGATTCGAAAAAGTGGAGTGGAACGACCTCCTCACCGCGATGGGTCGGTTTGGCTTCGCGGAACGCGAGGCGAAACTATACTTGCTCCTACTGCGGCGGGGACGCGCGACCGCTCGCGACCTGACGCGGGATTCCCAGATCGACCGGGTACTCGCCTACCGGACATTGGACGCGATGCGCTCCCGCGGGCTTGTGCAGACCACTGCCGAGCGGCCCCGACGGTACGTGGCCATCCCGCCCCGGGTGCTGTTCGAGCGGAGCCTGTTCGAACGGCGGCGCGGACTGGAGGAGGACGTCGCGCTCGCGAGGGAGCTTTCGGAACGCCTTCCAAAGTTGACGGAGGAGGTGACCCGGGGCGGTCCCCGGTTCCAGCTCATCACCGGGGCGGCCGCGATCTACCCGTACCTGCGGGAGATGCTCCGGAGGGCGCAGCACGAAGCCCTCGTGATGATCACTCCGAAGGCACTCCGAGAGTCCGCGGGATTCGGTCTGTATGAGGAGCTTCCGCGACTTCTCAAGTCCGGCGGGAAGTTCCGACTTCTGGTCGAGCCCGACCCGCGGGTCGCCTCGCTGATCCGCCGTTTCGAGGCCGCGTCCCACCGCTTTCCCAACTCCGTAGTGCGCGCGATCCAACCTCAGCGAGCGCGGCTCACCATCATCGACCAGCGCGAGGCCCTCGTGTTCCTCGTTCCCGAGTCGGTCAGTTCGGCCACCGACCAGATCGCGGTGTGGACCGACACGAAGGATTTCGTCGGGGCCGAACTGGCGTACTTTCGCGCGATCTGGGAACACGCACGACGATTTCCGAAGAAGGCGGGATAGGTCCCGCCGCGGGTCAACTGGACCCATCGCTTGGGACGGGGGTCGCAGTTCCGCACCGTGCCGGCGGGATACTTCGACGCCGAGAAAAGGGGGAAGGGCGGAAGGGGTTCGCTCGAGGCGCTTCGTTACGGATGCTTCGACATCGCCATGACTTCGGCCTCGCTCACCTTCTTGTGGTGAGCGTGGTCGACGTGCCACTGGGTCACGGCCACCAGCTCGCCCTGGTCCTTCGTCACGACTTCGAATCCATCCTCACACGCCACCTTCATGCGCCCGCATCCCATGGTTTGCTCCCGGGGCCGCTCCGCGGCCGATCGTCTCAAGGGATCGGGTCAATTGAACTATTGTAGACTACACAAGTTACAACAACGGCCGCGGGCCGCGACTTCACAGCGCCGGGAACGGGTTGGTTTCGAGGGGAAAGTTCGAAATCAGGGATGCTTGGACATCGCCATGACTTCGGCCTCAGTCACCTTCTTGTGGTGAGAGTGGTCGACGTGCCACTGCGTCATAGCGACGAGTTCTCCCTTGTCCTTCGTCACGACTTCGAATCCGTCCTCGCATGCGACTTTCATTCGCCCGCAGCCCATGGTTCGTTCCTCTGCCTTGCGGCCTCGGGGGCATCGCGTTGGGGGTATTTGGGGGTTGTCTCTCCTCTCTCGGCCTCGTCAGTTACCCACCCTCGTTTCCTGCGGGAGATAGGAGGGCGAGGTCCGACCCCGCGCTTCCACCGACACGATTAGTTAGGGGGAGCTTCTCCGCCCTACCGGTGGCGGCGGTCGTTCCTCCGAACGGTCCCTCCGTCCCGCTCCCTCCGGAACTGCCGGCGGCTACGTCGCGGCTGCCGACCCTCGCATTATGGGTTGTTCCGTTCCTTCTCGTGTTGTCCTACGTCGCGCTCGTCGACCTGTTCTTCCATGACCAGGCACGGTGGACCGACTCGAGGCTCGTGGGAATCACCGTCCTCCTCCTGGCAATCACGCTCGCGTTCTCGATCGCTTGGTTCGCGGCGGCCTACAGCGCCGCTCTCGTGCTGGGGGAGTTCGTCACCCTTGGCGTGTTGCTATTGATCTCGCGGATTCCCGGACTCGAGCGACACGTGGTCATCTCTCCACCCACCCGCCCCGACTCCGCACGAGAAGTTTGGGGCCGGTTCGGAATCCTCCTGCTCGTCGCGATCGGCTTCGAGCTGATCTTCATGATCGTGATCGTTCGTCGAGGAGAGCTCTCCCCAAACCTCGCGCTCGATCGCCCCTTCGTATTCTTCGTCGACGAGCTGGTCGCGGGGCTCCTCTTGGCCGTTCTGCTTGCGCCCGCGGCCGGGTTCCTCGCGAGCCGGCTCCGCACTCGAATCACCGACGCCCTCGAGTTCCCGCTCCTCTGGCTCGCCGCCCTGCTCCTCGTGGTCGGGGGGGTGAGCGTACTGACGGTGGAGGTGCTCCCCGGCGCCGTCTTCGACCCCTCGCTGTTTTTGGTCTCGATCCTCTTCTACGCTCCGGCCGCCTGGTACGTCTGTCTCGCCTTCTCCCGAAGCGAGGCGTTGGTTCAAGCGAACTTCGTCCGGCGGGCCTGGACGGCTCGTTCGAGACGATTTCACTTCGGCCGGATCCGGGTTACGGACGAGCCCGAAGGCACCACGAGCGACGTGTGAGAACGATCGGTCCGACGTCGTCAGCGCCTGCGCCGGGTCACACCTCGACCATCAGCTGGAGCGTGAACTCTCCGCTCCACGCCGCGGCAAACTCATCGTCGGGCGAAACGTAGAGCGCAGTACGATTCGCACTACTCGCCATTCCTCCCAAAAGGAACGGGTACGAGGTACCGTTCGGTTCGGTCCCGGTCCCATGAACGTAGCTTCCCGCGAGGCTGCCCCACCCGCTCAACCAGAACTGGAAGCTGACGTCGTGGAATTCGACCGTCGTGGGCGATGTGGTGTTGTTGCCCAGCGGCGGGAACGGAAGGAAGTAGAGGTCCGAGTAGTACTCACGACCGTTGAGCTTCACATTCGAGGAGATGTGGCCGCCCAACCCCGGGAAATTTCCGCTGAACAGCACTACGCCGAACGCGATGGCCACGGCGAACGCCGCCACGGTCCCGATCATTTTCCGTCGGCTGGGAGGGGGAGAGGTCCCGGAGGGAAGGGGTTCGAAGGAGGCCATCGCTCGATCAGCGCCGATCCCCGCAATAGCTTAACTCAGGAGTTGCGGTGTCCCGCTCCCAACCGCTCATGGCACCACCCCCTCCCCCCGGGCTCTGCCCGATGTCGGCGCCGGACCTGACCGGTCCGATCTCGTTCTTGGATTGGCCGCTCGCGGCCGCGGGGACCCGGCGGCACCGCCGCAACACCCGGCCCTTCGGGCACGTTCGGCTCGCAATCGACCTGCGTCATGAACACCTGCAGGAGCCGACCATTCCGGTACTGCAACAATTCGAACGACTGCTGCGGGAACGTTCCGTAGTGGAACCCGGGGACCTGATGCGTCTCAGCGCGGGGGCGCTCCACGCTTTCTCGGCCCGCGGCTTCTCGCGGGTCGATCACTGGGAGGTCGACCCGGGCGGATGGCTCGCCCTCCCGGAGCCGACCCACGCGAGCCTCGCGGAACCGGTGGGACACCTCCTCCGCGCGCTCCAGAGCTCCGAGTGGGAGCGGCTCGCGGGCGCCCGAGGATTCACCGTGCGCCTTTCGGGCCACCCGAAGATCCGTGCGGACCTCGAGGTTCGGCGAGTGCATCGGGAGCGGCGACACTCGATCACGATCGACCTCCGTGGTTGGATCGCCGAACAGGAGCTCACGGGACTGATCCGGGCACTCCGGGAGCGCCTACCGGTCCTTCGGTCGGCCGTCACCGAGTTCTCCTACCGCAGCCCGACCCGTGGACCCCGAGCCGGAACTTCGTGAGCGCAGGTTAGATAGTCGTCCCGCTGTGCGCGGTGGGGAGCCCCGGCCGTGTCGACTCCGTCCAAGACTCCGGCGCAAGTACTCGACCAAAAAGGGGTCCGACGCCTGGGCCTAGGCGCGGGACTCGGTTTCGCCGGGGCGATCGCGGCGATCGTGTTGCCGCTCGCGTTCCTGTTTGTGGTGACCGCCTTTCCCGGCGGTTTCTTCACGTTTAGTTCGATGCTGATCGAGGTCACCAGCATTCTCATTCTGACGGGGGCGATTCTTCTCCTCCTGTCATTGTTCGTCTACCGCCGGGGCTTCGCGGCGCTGCGAAAGGTCGACCCACGCTTCTACGCCGCGTCCATCCTCTGCATCCTGGGTTCGATTGGGTTCCTCCTGATCCTCATCGCCGCCGCCGTGACCCTGGGAAACGTCTCGAGTCTCCTCTCCTGCGCTCACGGACACCCGAGCCACGCCCTCTCCTGTCTCGAGTCGGGGCAGCCCCTCGGTGCGGTCACGGGGCTCGTCGGCTTCCTCTTGGGTTGGATCGGCGGTGTGGGTATCGTCATCGGCCTGCTGCTGGCGGGGAGCCGATTCCGAGCCCGGGCACTGTCGGGGAGTGGGGTAGTTTACGGACTGCTCCTCGTCATCCTCATTGTCCCGCTCGTGTCGTTGTTCGTTTCCATCCCCGACACGTCGTACCTTCTGATCCTCGCCCCGCTGCTCGCCCTCGTTGGCCCGGGGCTCGCGCTGGCCGGTAGCGTTCGGACGACTCGCGGACTGACAGAAACGTAGGTCCCTTCCGCTCGCCGCAGCGGAGCGTGGGGCCGGGTCACTTTCGAACGACGATCTGGACGTCCGTATGCGCCCAGAACCTCGCGACCCGCCACGGGTCGCCGTCATAGACCTCTCGATACGTTCCTACGGACCGGATCGTCTTGTCCCGCTTCCGCCACTTGAGCCAGTCCGTCACCCCGTGGTAGACGACCGCGGGGGAGACTACGTCCGGGTCGAACACGACGCTCGCCACCGTGGCTGCGGGCACCGTACGCACCCGGATCGCCCCGTCGGAGCGGGCGGCCCCGCGGACCTCGATGGCGACTTCCCACGTGCGGGAACCCGGTTCGCGGAAGATCCATTTACCGGTTCGCAGCCCCGACTTTTTCGCCCACTTGGCGATGCGGTCGAACTGGGCGCGAATCCGTCGCTCGTTCCAGGGTCCCTTCCAGGAGAGCGACGCGACACGGTAACTCGGCGTACGTTTAAGCTTGAAGTCGACGACCACGGCCCGCACCCTCCGAGCGGGAAGCTGTCCTAGCTCTTAGAAGCCTCGACGACAGCCCGCAGGGGCCGGGCCGGTGGGGCGGACCCACGGCCCAGCAGAATGGGTTCACTCCTCGACGGCGATCGCCTCGGGACTCTCCTGGAGGGGGACGTTGGTGGCGTAGGACGAGCCCTTGCGGCGGTAGCCAATCTCAACGTCCGCGCCGACCGGGAAGTTGGCCAGCGCGCCGACCAGGTCGCGCACGTTGCGGACTTCGGAAGGACCGACGCGGGTGATCACGTCACCGGCTTTCAGTCCCGCCTTATGCGCCGGCGACCGGGGCACCACTTCTCCGACCAGGAGACCGGATCCTACTTCGAGACCGTACCGGAGCGCAACTTCCGGACGGAGCTCCCCGACCGTGACCCCCATCCAGGGCCGTACGACGCGGCCCTTGGATCGCAGTTCCTCCGCGATCCGCGCGACGGCGTGGATCGGGATAGCGAACCCGACGCCCTGGGCGAACGGAACCATCGCCGTGTTGATCCCCACGACCGAGCCGGAGAGGTCCGCGAGCGGACCGCCGCTGTTGCCCGGGTTGATGGCCGCATCGGTTTGGATCAGTCCCTCAAAGACGAAGTCGGAGCCCGGGAGCGGGCGACCGAGGGCGCTCACGACGCCCGTGGAAACGGTCGGGCCGCCCGGAAGGCCGAGGGCGTTCCCGATCGCGAGAACGATCTGACCCACGCGAAGTTCCTCGGACCGCCCGAGCCGGACTGAAGGGAGCCCCGTCGCGTCGACCTTCACGAGGGCGAGGTCCGTGACCGGGTCGCCGCCGACGACTTCTCCGGCGAGTTCGCGGCCGTCTGAGAGCTGCACTCGGAGTTGGGCCGCCCCGTCCACCACGTGCTGATTGGTCACGAGGTAGCCCGCGGGGTCAATGACGACGGCCGTTGCCTGCGACTGCGAACCGAATGGGTTACCTCGGTGTCTCCGCCATTGTAGGCGAAGGCTTTCGACGGACGCGACGCCGGGCCCGACCGCGTCGATCGTCGTCGTGATCCGAGACTCCAATTCCGTGAGCGGCATCAGGGCCTCCTACGGTTCCGACGTCACGGCGCGCTGCGGCCACGGAAGGATCGGCTGAGGACCGATCGGCGGCGGAGCGGGGATTGGTGCAAGGGGAATCGGCATCTGCCGCTCCCTTACTCCTCGAGGAGCTGCGCGAGCTTCGCGTAGAGCTGCTCGAGCTCCTTGTCCTTCTTTCGGCCGCCTTCCCAGCGAGCGTTGACGATCTCGACGAGCAGGTCCGCGACCTTGTCAAGCCACGGGCCCTCTTGCGCGTCGAACCGCTTCTTCACTTTCTCGCGCAGTAGTTCGTTGTACGCGCGGTAGGCGCTCCATACCCAGGGGCCGTAGTGCTCGCGGCCCCCCGTCTCTTCGCTCTCTCCTCGGTGGTCGGTCATGTTCTTTACTCCGGAACGGTCACCGTTCCGAGTGCACCTACGGCTCAGTCGAGGATATTGACCGGGTCGCGGGCGGGTCGGTCACACTCGGTCGGACGAAGTCGGTGGAGGTCGCGACCGACCTCCGAGGGCGGCCCCTACGTACCTGGTGGCGGAAGCGTTACCGACGGGTTAAATCCCGTCCGACCGGTTTCCCGACGATGCCTCCCGACTCCTCGGCGAACGCCGTTGCGGGCTCGTCTCGCCTCGACGACCGCGTGCTCGTCACGCTCCAGGAGTTGAACGGCCAGATCGCCTTCAGTGGGCTTCGTCGCGTCCTTCGGGCCCATCCGGAATCGCTTTCGCGAGCACTGCGCCGTCTCGAGCGGGAGGGATTGGTCGAAAGGGCCGAGGGGGGATATCGCGCCCTCACTCATGCGCCGCAGGTGGATCCGTCGGCGTCGAACCATCTCCGCCCGATCGCCCGCGTCGAACTTCCCCTCGGCACTCCCCCCGAGAGCGTACTCGGCCGCCTCGCGGGCCACTGGTTCGGGAACCTCCGTTGGGTCGGAGTGATCGAGCGGCCCTCTCAGCGATTCCTCGCTTGGGCACGGCGGGACGGTTCGGAATACGTCTTGTTGGGTATCCACGGACGAACTCTCCGAGTCTACGTTCCGGACGAGGACGGGGAGGGGGACCCGGGCGAGGCCGAGGAAGCGGCGTACGAACTCCTTGGCCACGCGGTGGGCGCCCTTCGGCCTTCGGCCCCAGCGGGCGGAGTCGCGTTCTTCGGCCCGACGCACCCGTTGGGGACCGGAGAGAACGTCGACAACTAGTCTCCCGGGCGCGTCGCGTAGGCTAAAGAGCGGCGAGCCACCTCTCGGGGGTGCATGTCGGCACTGCCTTCCTCCCTCCGGACGGGGGCGGCGGGAGGGACGGCCCTCGAGGTCGACGGCGTATCAAAGGCGTACGGCCGAACGCAAGCGCTCTCCGGGGTCCGTTTCTCGGTGGCGGGAGGGGAGATCGTCGGACTGCTCGGCCCGAACGGCGCGGGGAAGTCGACGACCATGAAAGCGATCCTCGGTCTCGTACGACCGGACGCCGGGGCGATCCGTGTCTACGGCCAGGACGTCCAGTCCGACCCGGTCGCCGTGAAACGTCAGATCGGATACGTCCCGGAGTCCCCCTCGGTCTACGAGTTCTTGACCGGGGCCGAGTATCTCGACTTCGTGGCCGACATGTACGGGCTGGACCCGTCGACGCGTCGGGCACGGATACAACCGTATCTGGACGGCCTCGAGCTGGCCGGTCACGAACACTCCCTCATCAGCAGTTACTCCCAGGGGATGCGACAGAAAGTTGCGCTCGCCGCGGGCCTGCTCCATCATCCTCCGTTGCTCGTGCTGGACGAACCGCTCAACGGACTCGACCCCCGCGCCGCGCGGGTGGTGAAGGACCTCCTACGGAACCGCGCGACCAAGGACCGGGTCGGGATCCTGTTCAGCACGCACGTGCTCGAGATCGCCCAGGCGATCTGCGACCGGATTGTGATCCTCGATAAGGGTACCGTGCTCGCGGCGGGCACGGTCGCGGCGCTACGAGAGCGAGCAGGCCTGGCGGGGTCCGGACTCGAGGAAGTGTTCCTCGCACTGACCGAGACCGGCGACCTGGGGGACGTCGTCGCGGCGCTCGAGCGGTAGGGGGACGGGACGTTGGAACTCCACAAGGTCCGTCGGCTTGCGTCCGTGCTGATCTCCTCCCAGTTGCGCTCCGGGCGCAGCACCAGTGACCCGCGCAGCTTTCTCGGCCGACCGGTCATCATCGCGGCCGTCGACGCGATCGTCTTTCTCGCGGTGTTCGCTATCGCGTGGCCAATCGTCAGCTCCCTCCCGCTCGGCTCCAACGCACTCCTCGCCGCCGCGAACGGAGTAATCCCGTTCCTCCCGCTGGCGGCGGTCGGCATCGTCGTCATCGCGGGCACGATGTTCGAGCTGACCGCGACCGCCAAATTCGCCAACAGCGACGCGGTCAACTGGATGCCGATCACGCCGGGGGAGTACGTGGCGTCGTCCTCGAGCGCGATCGCGTACACCTACACCCCCGCCGTCGCGTTCCTCCTCGGCGCCCTGCTGGCGTTCTCGATCGTCGAAGGGACGATCGCGACGTACGTCCTCGCCGTACTCCTGACCGGCCTCGCCCTCTTCGAAGGGGGGGTCTTGGTCGAGATGATCCGCTCCGTTTCCACCCGCGCCAGCTCGGTGGGTTCGGGCCGACGAGGTCCGGCGATCTTCGTGGTGAGAGCGGTGTTGCTCGTGCTGATCATTCTGGTCCTTGACCTCGCACTGAACCCGGTATTTCTCCTGGGGGCCGTGCAACGGCTGTCGGCCTTTCCTACCCTGTCCGGCGCGATCCCACTCTTCTGGTCCTCGCGAGCGCTGTCGGAGTGGATCGCGGGGCAGTACGTGCTCGCCTCCGCGTTTGCCCTCGGTCAGGTCGCGTTCGTCGTTCTCCTGGGAGCGATCGCTGGCCGCCTCCGGATGCGTTTTTGGGTACCGTCACCGGCGGAGATCCGCATGCAGGAGCACCGGTACACGGGCGAGCCGGGCCTCCTTTCGCACGTCGGGCTCTCGCGCCCCGAGACCGCGTTGGTCTCGAAGGACCTTCGTGGGCTCGTCCGCCGTCGTGAGATGACGTCACTCCTCGTCGTCCCCGTGGTGCTGGTACTCCTGCTCCTGATCGAGGGCGCCGATTTCGGAACCTACGGCACGGTCCTGTGGGTCGGCTGGGTCGCGGGGTTCTTCGGGCTCCTCCTGGCGGTCACTTCGCTCGGGCAAGAACGACACTCCATCCAGCAGCTGTTCGCGTTCCCCCTCTCGGCTCGGAACGTGTTCCGGGCCAAGTCGACCTCGGTGCTCCTGCCGGTACTGGTCGGCGCGTTCGCCATGTCCCTCGGCGTCGGGCTGTTCGCCCGGTTCGCGGCCCTCTCGACCTTGGCGCTCGTTCTCCTGACCGTCGGAGCCGCCGCCGTGCTCTCGTTATGGGGTCTCGTGTTCGCGAGCCGATACTCCGATTTCCAGGACCGTCCTCGCCCCCAGTTCCTCCGACCCACGGCGATGATCGCGGCGACCGGTTCGGGGGTGGCGCTGCTCGCGGTCATCATCGTCCCGGGGGCGTTCGCGGTGGTCGATCCGTCCGGCACTACGGTCGCGTTCGCGGCGGCCTCCGCCGGGATCGCCCTCGCGGTCGGTGCGGCTGCTTACGGCTTGGCCCGCTCGGGGTTCGAGGGGCTGTTCCGCGAGCTACCCTTCTAGCCGGGCACGACGTTCAGAGCGCGGCTCCGCACGTCGGGCATCGCCCGTCGACCTCGTTGCCGAGCCCCCCGCAGTAGCGGCACCGGACCTTGACCACCTGTCGTTCGATCGTGTGGATGGCGACCGGGGACCCCGAGTACGGCGCCGCCATCGATCGCTTCGCCAGCGCGATCGCGGCGACCCACGCATCCGGGTCGAGCACGTCGAACGATGGGCGGCCCGCAGTCAACTCCGCCTGCAAGCGGTCGCGTCCGATACGCCCCCGACGGACCGAGACGTTGCGGACCTGCGAGAGCGATACCTCGAGTACGGTCACCGTCTCCTTTCCGCGGACCAATCCGCGGACCACCCCTTGCGAGACGGAGGTCTCGAAGATCAGGCGCAGCGTCGTCAGGTAGAGCACGCCCGGACCCTGATGGGCCGAGGGCCCATACCCTTCGAGGACGGCGTAGGCACTGCGCAGCTTGCTCTCTCCCGGATGCAACAGCATGCGACGGCGCCCGCCGGTCAATTCGCGCGTGGCATATGAGCGTGGCCGCGGAACGTGACCACCAAGCCGATGCGAAATCGACCTCCCTCCTTCGGGAGAGGATCCCCTCGGGGCGGTCGGGGGGTCCTCACCAGCCCACGAGCCGGCCCCGGTTCTGCTCGTCGAGCCATCGTTGGAGGGGAGCGAAGTACTCGAGGAGACCGGAGGCATCCATCTGGCGCTCACCGGCGATCTGCTCGAGCGCGTCCGGCCACTCGCGGCTCATCCCCATCTCCAGCATCGCGCGAAGGCGGTCTCCGGCGGCGCGCGAGCCGTAGATCGATGCCCGATGAAGGGGCCCGGTCGCTCCGGCGACTTTCACGAGGGCCCGATGGAACTGGAACTGCAGCAAGTGTGCGAGGAAGTACCGCATGTACGGCACGTTCGCGGAGACATGGTACTTGGCCGCCGGATCGAACTCGTCCTCGGTGCGAGGGACGGGCGGCGCGATGCCTTGGTACCGGGTCCGCATCTCCCACCAGGTACGGTTGTAGTCGGCCGGTCCGATCTCTCCTGAGAACACCTTCCAGCGCCATTGGTCGACGACGAGTCCGAACGGGAGGAACGCGACCTTCTCGAGCGCCCGACGCAGGAGGAGGCCGGTGTCGTCCTGGGGAGGGCCGGGGCCTTCGAGGCCGACCTGGGCGAGGTACTCGGGCGTCACCGAGAGCCCCACCGTGTCGCCGACCGCTTCGTGGAACCCGTCGTGCGCGCTGTCCCGGAAGAGGAACGGTTGGTGGGCGTACGCGCGCTGGTAGTAGTTGTGACCCAGCTCGTGGTGGACCGTCTGGAAATCCTCCTCCGTGATCTCTGTGCACATCTTGATCCGGATATCATCGACGTAATCCAGGTCCCACGCGCTCGCGTGGCAGACGACCTCTCGGTCGCGAGGTCGGGTCAGCATCGAACGTTCCCAGAACGACGCCGGCAGCGGGTCGAGCCCGAGCGAGACGAAGAACCGCTCCCCGTACCGGACCATTTGTTCGGGGGTCGTCCCACGGTCGACGAGCGCCCGAGTGAGGTCGAACGGTTTCGTTTCGTCCGGGGGCGCGAGGATCGGATAGATCCCGTCCCACGTCTGCGCCCACATGTTTCCGAGGAACTGGGCCGGGATCGGTCCGGACTCGGGCACCCGGTCGGCTCCGTACGTCTCGCTCAGCCGATGTCGAACGTACGCGTGCAACGAGCGGTACAGCGGCTGGACCTGTTGCCACAGTCGTTCGACCTCGCGGGAGAAGTCGTCGGGCGGCAGGTCGTATTTGGAACGCCACATGGCGCCCGTGTCGTCGAACCCGAGCTCCCGAGCGCCGCGGTTGGCGAGCTCCACGTATCGGGTGAAGTCTCCCCGGATCGATCGCCCGACCCGATGCCAGCCGACCCAGGCGTCTTCGAGGACGCTTGGGTCTCGGGATTCGGTGAGGAGGCGGGAGAGTACCTGGAGGTCGACGGGCTCCGTTCCCCCGACCGGGGTGTGGCGGCCTCGGGAGTATGCGCTCTGCATCGCGGCGACGCGCGCGGTCAACTCCTGGGACTCGGTGGGGTCGGACGGGGCGATGAGCGGCAGCGAGAGTCGGAGCAACTTGGTCTTCCGGGCCTCTTCAGGGGAGGAACGGTCGGTCGGGTACAGCGTCGATTCCTTCGCCAATTCGATGGTCGCACCGATCAGTCGGGAGTAGGCCTTGGCCGCGACCGATTCGCTGTCCGGAGTGATGTAGGTGGCGTAGACCCAGCCGGACTGTTGGGCTTCGATGGAAAGGTCGAGGAGGCGCGACTCGGCCCGGGAAAGGAAGGCGCCGATTCCCGACGACAACCCCCCGCTCACGCCCATCCCGTAGCCTCCCGCCAGTCCCGGCCGCCTTAAGAAGGGTCGGGCAGAATCGAGCCGAGTCCGCACGAAGTCAGCGGGATGTCCGCCAGAATTCCCTATCGGGGCTCCCTCATGGACCCCCCCATTTCCTGTCGAGGCTCTCCATTTATGTATGACGGACGTCTGACAACCTCCGCTGAACCATGTCGGACGTGTCCGATTCTCGGGAGATCCTGGCGGCGGCGCCGTTGGGCAGCTGGAGCTTAGAGACGACCCGATTCCCTCTCGCCGTGATCCCGTGCTTGGGACCACGGTTTGACCGCAACGGGTTCCCGACCTACCCTCAACGCGACGAGGGCGAATGACCCCGTCGTTCCGAAAGCCCCTTGCCCTAGAAGAATCCACACTCGCACCCACTCCCCCAGCCCCGCACGTTTTTCTCGGCCAGGCGACCCCGCGCGGCTACGGGGTACGTCCCAAGCTCTCTCCCGAGGCCGCGGCGGCGTTCGCGACGTACGTCGACTCCGCCCGAGCGCGGGCGGCGGTCGAAGGTCGGACGCTCGTCTACACCGTTCGTTGGGGCTAGTCGAGTAGATCCGGCCCCGGCTCCCTCTCCCCGTGGGGGGGGGCGGCCGTCGCTCGGGAACGAAGTCGCCGGGCGTCGGGTCGGGCCGCGTCGAGCGCGACCTTGGAGAGGGCGTCGGCCCGGGTGTTCTGCTCGCGCGGGATCCAATGCCACTCGACGGTCGCGAACTCGCCGGCGAGCCGCGCGAGCCAGCGATGGTACTCCTTGACGTGCTCGGTCCGGACGCGATATTCACCGCGCATCTGCCGGATCACCAACTGGCTGTCGCCGGAAGCGATCACCGTCCCCCGGTAGCCCTGTCCCCGCAACCATTCGAGGGCGCGGATCGCAGCGACGTACTCGGCCACGTTGTTGGTGGAGTGCTCGGAGTACGGGCGAGTCGCGAGACCGTACTCCTCATGATCGAGCCCCTCCCCCTCGACGGTGAACCCGAACGTGGCGATCCCGGGTCCCTTCGGTGGCTGGCAGGCCCCGTCGAAGTGGACGTGTACCCCGTGGCCGTCCATCGTGGTCACCCCGCGCGGGATCTGTTCATCGAGCAACGACGCCCCCTACACGCGGCGACTGCGAGCGCTCGCCGTCACCGGTCGCGGCGGGAGGTGCGGACAGTTGCAAAACGGTTCCTCCCGTGCACAGCTGGGACACGTCACCCGATCGAGCACGATGCCGACCGGGCGCCCGCACCCCCGGCACTCCCGTGGCCGCGCGCATCGCGGGCATTGCGCGAGGTCGAAGGAGATGATCGTGGAGCAGTGGCGACATCGGACCGGTTCGCGGGGGTTGTACCCGAGCGCGGACCGAACGGGCGCGGCGGGACGGTCGACGGCGTCGGGCTTCCGGTCGAATTCCGGATTGCCCAACGTCCCCCCGATCGTCGTGACCCGGGGGTCGTCGGAGATCGCTCCGACGAGGAGGAACGCCATCGCCGGCGCGATGAAGAAGAGCCCGGACTCCTGTTCCAGGTCGAACTGTTCCTGGCCGGTGACCGCGATCGGGAACGAGATGAGGGCGAGGCCGACGACGAAAATCCCCACCCCGATGAAGACGATCGAACGGTTCATGGAGCGCCAATCGGGCGGCTCGGCCGCCGTTCAGAACTCTTAGCGACGGAGGCCACTTAAATCCGCGTTCGAGCGGTCCGGCGAACCACCGAGCCGCCGGTCGTCGTCGGGCCCCGCGCGTCTTTTAGCCCCCAGCGGAGTCGGCACGGCATGGCGAATCCCACCGCGACGCTGAAGACGACGCTCGGTGATATCCGAATCGAGCTGTTCCGAGACCGCGCCCCGAAGACCGTCGAGAACTTCGTCACGCTGGCCCAGAAGGGGTTCTACAACGGAGTCCTGTTCCATCGAGTCATTCCGGGATTCATGATCCAGGGCGGGGACCCGAAAGGCGACGGGACGGGAGGACCCGGCTACGAGATCAAGGACGAGTTCCACCCGACCCTACGACACGATGGACCCGGCGTACTCTCGATGGCGAACGCCGGCCCCAACACGGGCGGGAGCCAGTTCTTCATCACGCTCGCGAAGACCTCCCACCTCGACGGAAAACACGCGGTGTTCGGTCGCGTGACCGGCGGGCAGGACGTCATCGAGAGGATCGGGAACGTGCCCCGGGACGCCCGCGACCGACCCCGGACGCCGGTCCGGATCCTCGAGGCTTCGATCCAAGGCGGGTGACCCGCCCCCGGAACCTCAGGGTGGGAAATCGAACGGGAGACGTTCCTTCGGCGCCGTGCTGTCCTCGATCAAGGTCAAGGCCCCCGCCCCGAGGGCCAACGCCGGAACGATAAGGAGCAAAAGGATCAGGTTGGAGTATCCGAGTGCGAGGGCGACCCCCGCGCCCGGTATCGCCAGATCGTAGGTCGCGTCGACCAGGACCACCCAGAGGTAGGCGAGCGTCACGACGGCGGTCGCCACCGAGAGGGGGCCGAAGGCGGCCGTGGGTTTCAGAATGTACCGGGCCATGACGAGGGCCGTGATCGCGATCCCCGCCACCTCCACGGTGGCGATCGGGATCGGCAGCGGGATCCCGTGCACCGAGAGAAAGGTCAGGACCGCGACCGGCAGCCCGATCAGGATGACGACCAACGGGATCAACCGCAACGCCCCGCCCAGGATCCGCCACCCGAGCGGCGGGATACGGTAGCCCGCGACCGTCGGGGCGGTCGTAGTCGCCGTGGGCACGCTCACGGGATCGCCTCCGGGGGCAACGAGACACCGAACCCGCTCCCGACAAACTCCGAGTCGACCTGCCCGCCGGACGGGTTGCACCCCGAAGCGAGCGCAGCGTACTGGGTATTGGAGTACGGGCTGTCGGGGGGCACGTTCATCGAGAACGCGCCTTGAGCGCAATCCGGCCCCGTCGGCGGCACCACCTGATATTCCAGCGCGCCTGCATCGGCGAAGCTCGCGTCATCCGAGAAGGCGATCGTTACGGGGACCGACTCCGACCCGTTCACCATCTCGGGCGCGCCGACCCTGGCGGTCAGGTTGTCGAACGGCGCCCCCCAGGCTTTCTGAGTGGAAATGTCGACCGATACCGAGAACAGGTACGCGTAGCTCGCGTTGCCCCAGACGTTCCAATCGAGGGACTGGCTCTGGGTGAGGAGCGACATGCCCGCCGCGGTCATCGGGATATACAACGCGACCGGGAGGCTCTCGTTGGAGCCGGAGGCGATATCGACGGGGCCGGCCGTGGAGTCGAGGAGCAGCGCCTCCGTGCCGTTCAGTACACGGAAGTGGAGCGCGAACTGTTGGATGGTGAACATGCCGGGGTTCGTCAGGTGGAAGGACGTCGTGATGCCGATCGTGTCGTTCGACTCGAGCGCCACCGTCGAGCTGCCGACGCTCGGGCGGGTTTTGACCACCTGGACGGCCGAGTACGCGACGATCCCCACGAAGACGATGATCAGCACCAGGGCCAGCGCCGACGCCCGACGGAGGGCGCGGGCCGCCCGGTAGATTCCGGGCGGACGTGGACGAGGATGGTATAACGGGCTTGCCACGGGGGTTCGCCGTCGTATAACACGCCTACCCCCACCTTGTATACCTGTCGCTGGCCCCCGAGGGGGGTCCTCGGCGCCTCAGCCGCCCGTTGTGTCCTGTCGCCCGCCCCCCCTACGGAAATCGGGTCGATGGCCCCAGCGGGAGGCGGATTGGGGGGGTTCCCCCAGCGAATCTCGGCGGGAGGCCCCGAGTTACTTCTTAGGGAAGTGAGAGATTTCCCAAAGGTTCCCCTCCGGATCCTCGAAGAATGCGAACCGTTGCCCATCGCTCCGACTCGCCGGAGCCTGCACGAACTTGACTCCTTTCTGACGGAGCTCCTCGTACGCGCGGTCCGCGTCGTCGAGAAAGACCGCGAAGTAGTTTCGCTGCAAGGGGCTCTCCTCGGGTCGCACCCGTTCCTGGGGGATCTCTCGGGCGAGCCCCGCGGCCGAGACTAGCGCCACCCCCGGCCCCCCTTGTCACCGAAGGTCAGGTAGGCGAATCCGTCCTGAAGTTCCCGCAGTTTCAATCCGAGCTTATCCCGGTAGAATTCGGCGCACTTCTTGACGTCGCGGACGGTCAGGGCGCAAGCGTTCACGTGGTCGAACATCGTCTTTCGAGTCTTCCGACGCCGCTCTGCGGCGACCGGGTCGACTCGCCCTAGTACTCCAATCCGTGTATAAGGTCGGTGAGGACGAACGATTCTCACGACCGTCGTTCCGCACCGACCAATCCCGGGTGGTCTTCGGGAGCGCCAGCCACTGGAGGGACTTGAACCCTCGGCCTGCTGATTACGAATCAGCTGCTCTGCCAACTGAGCTACAGTGGCGCCAACCTCCGCACGACAGGAGGCGGACTATAATGATGGCGGCTCCGTTGGTCCGTTGGATCGTGCTTCGGCGACGAGAAGTCACCGATGGGGCCCCACCGGGTCTCTGAATTCAACGGCCGGACCTACCGGGCCCTCGTCGCGGTCGGAGTCGGAGGACCCCGAACTAACGCGCCGTGCCGGGGCGGCCATGCTCCGTGAGCTGACGGACCGAAGGGCGTTCCGCTGGGGCAATTACCCTCGCGCGGGAGGCACAGAGGGACCACCCCAACGCGAATCGGGCGGGGCCGCTCCGCCGGGGACGTGGGGGTGGTTCGGGCAATTCGAGGGTCAATCCCGGGCCGTTTCGGAAGCGCGGTCGGGGCTTTGCCGGAGTACCGCGAGGCGGGCGGGGGCACCCAATTCGACGAGATATTCAACGACCGCCGGTGGCACGAGCGGTCTCCACCCTTCGTCGCGCGCGAGATGATCTCGGACCGTCGCTCCCTCGAACTTCGAGCGCTCGACCAGCGACGGACTCTCGACCGGGTACCGGGCCTGCTCGAAAAGGAGCCGCGTGAGGGGGTTGTTGGTGTAGACGCGCTCGAACGGGGGGAGGAGCGACTCGACATACCGTACCCAGAGGGAGTGGCGTTGGATGTCGGGCAGCGGCACGGCGACCACCCTGTCGATCTCGGCCTCCCGCAGCGCACGGGCGATCATCTCGGCCCGTTCCCCGGAAGTGAACGGGTTCTTCCACGTGTACGACTCCTGGGCGCTGCCGATCCCGAGGATCAGTTCGTCGTCGGGGCGAGCCGAACGAATCTCTCGGACGACCGCGAGGTGCCCCCGGTGGAGGGGCTGGAATCGTCCGATGAGTACCCCGCGCACGATGGCGTTGATATCACTCGGGGCTCAAATCTTCCACGTCGTCCAAGAACTCATCGATGTGCGGACACCGGGCGGTGAGGTAGTGGCGGCAGTGAGAACAGTGCTTGTCGTTCCACGACGGAAGGAGCTGGTGATTGAACTCGTAGCACGGTCGGTTCGTGAACCGATCCTCCTCGTCCTCGTCATCCCCCGGCTCGGGCGGCGAAAAGGGACGCGACGAAAGGGGCGCGTGCACCGGGCTACGGAACGTCCCCTTCACGACCCCGCCGGCCGTCCCGGTGGCGTTGGCGCGGTGACGGCGGGCACCGCGGGCACTTCCTCGCCGGTGCGGCTCGTGGCGTGGACCATCGCGGCCAGACGTTCGAGCAACGACTCCTTCTTGGACCCCTGGCCCACGAGGGCGTACTTGAGCACATCCCGCAGCGTCCCGACCGGGATCACCTCGATCGCTCCGCGGTACCGCGACTCGAGCACGAGGTCGTCGACGTTATCCTCGGGGATCAGGACGCGCTTGATGCCGGAGTCGGCCGCTGCCTCGACCTTCGCGGTCACGCCGCCGACGGGCAGTACCTGACCGCGTACCGAAAGCGATCCGGTCATGGCCACCGACTGGTCGACGGGGACGCCTTCGAGAGCGCTGATGACGGCCGTGGCGATCGAGACCGACGCACTGTCGCCTTCGACTCCGTCCGACGTGCCGACGAACTGGATGTGGATGTCGTAGCGAGAGATGTCCTCGCCGGTGTACTTCTTGATCAGCGCACTGACGTTCTGGACCGCTTCCCGCGCGATCTCACCGAGCTTCCCTGTCGCGACCACGACGCCGCCGTCCCTCGTCTGAGCGGGCGTGACCTCGGCGACGATCGGAAGGACGATCCCGGAGAACTCCGCCATCCCCGTCTGCGCGTTGATCGCGGCCAACCCGTTGACCACGCCGACAGCCGACCCTTCGGTCGAGAACATCCGGTACTCCTTGCGGCGCTCGATGTACCGGTCAGCGATCTGCTGCTCCAGGGAACGGCTCGCCCGCTTTGCCCGCACGACCTGTTCGGCGTGGACCATCGGGATCCCTTCGGAGAGCGCGATATCGCCCGCGACGCGGACCAGGCCGCCGAGTTCGCGGAGGCGGAGGGTGAGCTGGCCGGAACGTCCCGACCGGCGCTGCGCTTCCCGAACGACCTCGAGGACCGCCCGGGTGTCGAAGTGCGGGATCTTCTTGTCCTTGAGGATCTCCTGGGCCACGAACCTAACGAGTTTCATCCGGTTCTCCGGCGTGTCGGGCATCGTCGTCTTGACGTAGAGCTCGTACCCGTACCCCCGGATGCGTGAGCGCAAGGCTGGGTGCATCGTCTGCACGCTGTCGATATTCCCTGCCGCGACGAGGACGAAATCCGACGGGACGGGCTCGGTCTTGACCATCGCACCGGCGGAGCGCTCCGACTGGCCGACGATCGAGAACTTGCGCTCCTGCAGAGCGGTGAGCAGCGAGTGCTGGCTCTCGATCTTCAGTAGGTTGATCTCGTCGAGGAACAGCACCCCGCCGTTCGCCCGGTGGATCGCGCCGACCTCCACCCGGTCGTGCGGAGGCGTCTCGAGTCCCCCCGATTGGAACGGGTCGTGCTTGACGTCCCCGAGGAGCGCACCGGCGTGCGCCCCGGTGGCGTCAATGAACGGCGGCCGGTCATCGGGAGAATGCGATACCAGGAGCTTGGCCACTCCGACCCCGGAGTCATTCCGTCCGCCCGAGAAGCGAACGAGCGCGTAAATGATGAAAACGATCAGTATCCCGACGAGCAGCGCGGTCAGGTCGTGGGTCGTGAGCACGATATAGAGCGTGAACGCGAAAACGGCCAGCGACAGCACGATGAACAGGATCGTCCGTTGCTCCTTCTTCTGCGCCGCCTCGAGCTTCTGGGCCGCGACGATCTCCTTGCCCTTGCCCGCCGGTACGACGCGGATCTTCGGCTCGTTCGAATCCTCGTTGTTCGGGTACGCGAGGATGTCCTGGAGCTGCTCCTTGGGCAGGAAATCGACCATCGCCCGGGCGAGCATGCTCTTTCCCGTGCCGGGCTCGCCGATCAGCATCATGTGCCGCTTCTGGGTGGCGGCCTTCCGAGCGACCTCGACGGCCTCGTCCTGCCCGATCACCTGGTCGAGGAGCCGGGGCGGAACCTCGATCTGAGCCGTCGACTGGAACGGGAGGGTCTTCCCCCACTCCTCCAGCTCGTTGGCCGACGCAGGCTCGGCGGAATCGTTCGACGGTGTATCCGCGCCTTCTGCCATGCAGGCGTCTCGGCTCGCCTTCGCGGGCGTTACGCCGGCCGAACTATGGGGAGGTCTCTATAAATCACTTAGGGGAGGACGGCGTAACCTGCGAACGCGGACTCCTCGGGAAACCCTCGAGGAGCGCGTCGCAGGGTCGCTTGTTATCTATCAACCCGGGCTCCGGCGCCGGGCGCCAATCGTGACCGTTCGGCTCGAGGGAAAACCGGTCGCGGAAGCGATCGACGCGCACACTCGAGCTCAGATCCGCGCCGCCGGACCCGGAGCCGCTCCCCCCTCGCTGGTGAGCGTCCATCGGGCGATCGAGGGTCCGTTTCGTTTCTACGTGAAACGCCAGTCGAAGGCGGCGGAGGCGGTCGGGATCCAGATGCGCGAGGAACCGATCGACCCTGCGGACGGGCCCGCAGAACTTTCTCAGCGAATGGACGTTCTGGACCGCGACGCTTCGGTCCACGCGGTGCTGCTCGAACACCCGTTACCCCCTCCGTTCGACTTCCTGGGGGCCGTATCGCGGCTGAGGCCGGAGAAGGATGTGGACGGCGTCGGCGCAACGAACCTGGGGCGGCTCGTCGCCCAGAGGCCCGTGCACGTGCCCGCCGTCGCCCGCGCCGCGATCGCGATCGCCCGTCATTACCGCTTGCCGGTCGAGGGGGAACGAGTGGCGGTCATCGGGCGCTCGGAAACGGTCGGGCTCCCGCTCGCGATCTGTCTCGCCGGCCGAGGCGAAGGGATGAACGCGACCGTCACCATCGCCCACTCGCGGACGCCCGACCTTGCCCGCGCGCTCACCGGCGCGCGAACGATCTTCTCGTGCGTCGGACGCCCCGGACTGCTGAACCGCTCCGTCGTGCCCGAGGGGGCTTCGGTCGTCGACGTCGGGCTTTCGAGCGTGCCCGACCCGGGCACGAAGAGCGGAGTGCGGGCGGCGGGGGACGCCGACGCCGAGTCGCTCGACGGTTGGGCCGCCGCGCTCAGCCCGGTTCCCGGGGGAGTGGGACCCGTAACGGTGGCCGAACTGATGGCGGGCGTGGTACGGGCCCGCGATCTGCAGACCTCTCCGGGGGCCGTCCGATGAACGCGACCGCTTCGCCTCCACCCCCGGGACGCACCGGGGGGAAGGGCCCCCTCCACTGCCGGGATTGCCCGATGTGGTACGGCGCCGAGGACGGCGGATGGGGTCCCTGCTCGATCAAGCATCGGCGAGGGGATCGGCGCTATCTTACCTGGGGCGGGCACGAGTGTGACGAGGGTTACGTTCCGCCGACGACCGCGCCGGTCTTGACCCGCGCCGACTCGTTGAGCGGATTGCGTTCCACTTCGAGGGCGTCCTCGGTCGGATACACTTCCACCTCGAAGGCGGGCCAGGGCAGGCGACGGGCGACGCGCCGCAGGACGTCGGGAGCGAGCTCGACGCGACGCCGCTCTCGGTCGATGCGGTAATCGTTCGGCCCGAGACGAACGCGCTTCGTTACGCGCGCGGTCCATCGTGCGAAGTCCCCGTGAGCCGCGGCCTCCACGATGCCGAGAACCACGGTGCCGTCGGCGGTGCGGTCGGCGAACGCAGGCGCGGTGCGCTCCGCTCGCCGCAGGAGTCGCTGGCGCAGCTGCACTCCGTCCTTGAACCGGGAAGAGCAGTAGTGCACCGGGATCGACAGCCGGACCTCACGGACGACGCGTTCGGCGACCGCGCGACTCCCGCGGACCCCCCACCCGTTGCGCGGATCGACTCGATACCCGCGTTCGTGCAGCTGATCTTCGTTCGTTTCCGAGAACTCGAGCTCGTTGAGGTTCACGAAATCGACCCCGATCTCGTCCAGGGCGACGAGCAACCGACGTAGCTCGGCCTCCTTCTCGGGGAGGACAGGGATCTCCACGCCGCGGCGGATCCCCCACTCGGGCGCGGTCTCCAACACCGCCCGGTACGCGCCGCCGCCCCCCGAGAGCGGGCCCCAGAGGTAATGCGGGATGTGCAGTCGAAACTCGTCCAATCCCGCGGCCGCCAGCCGGCGGAGCTTCTCCGGGTTCGGCTCGTGCGTGTAGAGATGGATGTTGTGCTCGGCGCCGAACTCCCCCTTCAAGAGCCGAACGTAGTGTTCGACGCGATCGACGACCCCGAGCGGATCGCCGCCCGTGATCCCGGTACCGGCCGCGCCGATCGCGCGGGCCTCTTCCAGAACGTCGTCGTCCGTGAGGACTCGCCGCTCGTTCGCGTAGATTCCGTCGAGCTGATTCCGCGCCGGGGAAACGGGGCAGTAGAAACAGCGAAACCGACAGAGCCCGGTGACGAAGAGGACCATCTTTCGGCCCTCCGCGCACTGAACGCATGCCGGGGAAAGCGTTCCCCGGTGGCTCGACGCCATCGGGAGGAGGTGGAGGCCGTTCGACTCCATGGAGGCGGAGGGAGGCCGGCCGCGCGGTAAAAGCGTTGCCCGAACGGCCACTCGCGCCAGGGCAGCCCGCCTCCGCTGGTGGCCGGACGCCACCAAGTGAGACCGAGGGAGCATCGGGGCGCAGGCTCAAATCCCCCGCCCGGATGGGCGCCGCCGACTTCGGAGGAATTCGACGATGGAGATGCAACCGGGCCAGATGGCGTACGACCGTGCCAGCACCGTCTTCTCGCCGGACGGCCGGCTCTTCCAGGTGGAGTACGCCCTTCAGGCGATCCAGATGGGCGGCACTGCGGTCGCAGTGACCTATGACACCGGCATCGTCTTCGTCGCCTTTCGCAATCTCCCGGTAAGTTCGCTCGCGGACGCGGGGTCCGTCGAGAAGAGCTTCGCGGTCGACAGCGGCCTCGGCTGCGTCACGGCGGGCCTCATCGCCGATTCTCGCGTCCTCGTCGAGTTCCTGCGCGTCGAGGCTCAACGACACCGCCTGACTTTCGGGGAACCGGCGCCGTACACGCTGTTGGGCCACGCCCTCGGTACGTTGCTCCAGCAATTCACCCAGTTCGGCGGCACCCGACCGTTCGCGGTCTCTCTGCTCCTCGGCGGTTTCAACGGGCAGACCCCCGGGCTGGTCGAGCTCGACCCGAGCGGGGCGACGATCGGTTGGAAAGCCTACGCGATCGGCCGCAACCGCCGAGCCGTCGCGGACTACCTCGAAGAGAAGGTCACCGGCAAGCTCGACGAGGACGCCGCGTTCAAGCTCGCGGTCCAAGCGGTCGCTGAGGGTTCGCCCACTCCGTTCCAACCCGAGGCACTCGATGCCGCGATCCTCGAGCCCGAGAGCGAGCTCCGACGCCTCCCGGCCGCCGAGGTCGCCCGCCGGGTGCAGGGACTTCCGTTCATCGGGACTCCCGAGCGGAAGTCGAACGGACGCTGAGCGCGCCGCCCGCGCGTCGGCGCTAAAGAGGAGAGCGCCCTGGGGCGCCCATGGCCCGTCCGCTCGATCTCTCGCCGGGAGGCGCGCTCGCGATCGTCGAGTACAACCGGGCGGTGTTCGACCGGTTCGTCCGCCGTGTTCGCCATCTACCGTGGAGGGCGGCGATCCGTCGGCGGGGGATCGGCCACGAGTCGCTGTTCGACACCCTCGTTCACATTCTCCACGTCCACGAAGCATGGCTCGTCTACATCGTCCCGGGGCGCCTCGATGCGCTTCGGGCCGTCCTTCGCGACCCCTCGTCGCGGAGCCCGACCACGTGGAAGGCGTTCGACACCTACTCCGCTTCCGTCTGGAAGGGTGTGGAGGCGACCGTCCGCGGCTTGACCCCTCGGTCCCTCCAACGGCGCGTGAAGGCCCCGTGGATGCCCGGGGTTTACACGGTCCGCGACGCGATCTACCAGACGACGTTGGAGGAGGCGCACCACCTCGGCGAGGTCATCGGCGCCCTCTGGCAGGACGACCTCGCCTCCCCGAACATGACGTGGATCGAAGTGCGTCGCCCCACGCCGGCCCGGCGCCGGAAGCGTTAGTCAACTCGCCGCCGGCGGAGACCGTGGGGTGGCGGCCGCGTCGAACTCCTCGCGGAGCCGCATCCGTCGCCGCGTGCGGTGGTACGTCACCGCGAAGCGGTGGGCCTCGTCGCGCACGGCGCGCAGGAGTAGCATCGGGGAGGCGTTCGGGTTCGGGGTCAACGGGGTCGCGCGGTCGGCGAGGTAGACCTCCTCCTCGCGCTTGGCGAGTCCGATCGTCGGGATCCGGTCCGCGAGCCCGAGTGCCGAGAGCGACGAGAGGGCCGCGGAGAGCTGGCCCGCGCCGCCGTCGATGAGGAGGAGGTCCGGCAGCACTTCGGACTCGGCGAGGCGACGTAGGTACCGGCGACGGACGACTTCGGCGACCATGGCGAAATCGTTCATCCCGGGGACGGTACGGATGCGGAACCTTCGGTACTCGGAACGTTTCGCGAGGCCCCGCTCGAAGACGACGAGCGAACCGACCGCCTCGGACCCCTGGAAGATCGAGATGTCGATCCCCTCGATCCGGTTCGGGATCGTCGGGAGCTCGAGCAGGCTCTGGACCGCGAGCAAGACCTCCCTCGGGGCCGGTCGGGCCACGACCTGGTCGACGGTCGCCCGCGCGAGCCGCTCGGCCAACCGCCCGAGCGCCGCGTACCGTCCGGTCGGACGGAACTGGACCTCGGTTCCACGGGTCGCGAACAGCTCGTCGAGGGTCGCGTCGATCCCCGCCGGCCGCGGGCCGACGATGTAGATCCGGTCGGGCAGTTCGATCCGCCCGCCGTAGTACTGGCTCAGGAACTGCCGGAGGACCTCGCCGGGCTCCGGGAGATCGTCGGGCGGAATCGTGACGAGATGCGGCTCGGTCTGCCGCACCTCTCCGTCTTCCACCCGCAAGAGCCCGACCGAGACCCGGAGGGTCGCCGCGTCCTGCGGAAAGGCAAGCGCCAGTACGTCCGCGCGACCGGACCCGCGTCCGAGGACCGACTGGCGCTGGGCGAGCGCCCCGAGTCCGCCGAGCGCGTCCCGCAGGAGGGCCGCCCGTTCGAACTCTTCACGGGCCGCGGCGCGGCGCATCTCCGCCTCGACCTCGGGGCGGACGAGCGAGGCCTGGCCCCGGAGGATCGCGACCGCCCGGTCGATCCGGGACCGGTAGGCGTCGTGGTCGATCGCGCCGATGCACGGCGCACTGCAGACCTTGAGGTGGTAGTAGAGGCACGCCTCCTTCGGGAGGCGAACGCACCGTCGGAGCTGGAAGAGGTCGCCGAGCAACCGCTCGACCCCCCGCGCCTCCCGCGCGCTGGTGTACGGTCCGAAGAGCAGCGTTCCGGGCCGGCGCCGTGGGCGGCGCACGAGGATGATCCGCGGGAACTCCTCTCCGGCGGTGACCGCGAGGTACGGGTAGCTCTTGTCGTCCTTCAGGAGCACGTTGTACGGTGGTTGGTACTGTTTGACTAGGCTCGCCTCCAGAAGGAGCGCCTCGCGCTCGGTCGCCGTCGGGACGAACTCGACGCTGGAGCTTTGCGCGACGATCGAGCCGTCCTTCTCGATCTTCGCTCGCAAATGATCGAGGACGCGTCGCCGAAGGCTGCGCGCTTTGCCGACGTAAACGACTTCCCCGCGCGCCGAACGGAAGAGGTAGACCCCGGGCGCGTCGGGCCCGGTCCGGAACCCCTCGCCCGTCGCGGCCGCGAGCTGGCTCGCCGGGACGAACGCCGGCAGGTCGACCGGTCGCTCCGCCGTCATCGACGGGGAGTCCGCATCATCGGGACCGGCAGCGAGAGCACGGGCCGGAGAAACTGGCCCGTGTGCGACGCCGGGGTGCGCGCGACGTCCTCCGGAGTCCCGGCCACGACCACGTGACCCCCGGCGCCACCGCCCTCGGGCCCGAGGTCGATCAGCCAGTCCGCCGACTTCAGGACCTCGACATTGTGCTCGATGACCACGACCGTATTCCCACCCGAACGCAGGCGGAAAAGGATCGCCAGGAGGCGCTCGACGTCGGCGAAGTGGAGGCCCGTGGTCGGCTCATCGAGCAGGTAGAGGGTCCTACCGGTCGGAGGTTTCGCGAGCTCGAACGCGATCTTGATCCGCTGGGCTTCCCCGCCCGACAACGTCGTCGCGCTCTGACCGAGCCGGACGTAGCCGAGCCCGACCTCGGAGAGGAGGCGCAATCGGCTCTCGATCCGCCGGTGGTGCTTGAAGAACTCGAGCCCCTCATCAACCGTCATCGCCAGTACGTCCGCGATCGTCTGGCCCTTGAACTTCACCTCGAGGGTCTCCTCGTTGAACCGCTTGCCGCCGCACTCCTCGCAAGCGACATAGACGTCGGGAAGGAAGTGCATCTCGTACCGGAGGACCCCATCGCCCTCGCACGCCTCGCACCGACCGCCGGCGACATTGAAGCTGAACCGCCCCGGGGCGAACCCCCGGGACTTCGCCTCCGGAAGCCCCGCGTACAGTTCGCGGACCGGGGTCATCACCCCCGTGTACGTCGCGGGATTGCTCCGAGGCGTCCGACCGATCGGCGATTGGTCGATCAACAGCACCCGGTCGATCTCGTCGATCCCCTCGATGTATTCGTGCCGCCCCGGCGTATCGTGGCCGAGACCCAAGTGGCGGCGCACGGCCTTGTAGAGAATCTCCTCGAGGACAGTCGATTTGCCACTGCCCGAGACCCCCGAGAACGCGACGAAGAGCCCGAGCGGGATCCGGACCTCCTCTCCCTTGAGATTGTGCTCGCGGGGACCGTGGATCGTGAGGAACCGTTGGCCCGGCGGTGCCCGACGCTCCGGCACCGCGATCGCCCGACGCCCCGAGAGAAACTGGGCGGTGACGGATCGCGGGGTGCCGCCGATGCGCGAGGGAGGCCCGGAATAGAGGATCTCCCCTCCGTGGACCCCGGCGCCGGGTCCGAGGTCGACGAGCCAATCGGACTCTCGCATCGTCATCTCATCGTGCTCCACGACGAGCAGAGTGTTGCCGAGGTCGCGGAGCGTCTTCAGCGTCGCGAGGAGGCGGGCGTGGTCCCGGGGATGGAGCCCGATCGACGGTTCGTCCAGAATGTACAGTACCCCGACCAGGCCGGATCCGATCTGGGTCGCGAGGGCGATCCGCTCCGCCTCGCCGCCCGACAACGTGCTCGAGCCACGGTCGAGGGTGATGTACGTGAGCCCCACGTTCTCGAGGAATCCGATCCGCGACCGGATCTCCTTCACGACCTGGCCGACGATCTGCTCCTCGCGCTCCGCGAGCGGAAGACGGCGGAACAGGGCGGCCGCCTCTTGAACCGTCATCGCGGCGACCTGGGCGATCGACTTTCCCTCCACCGTCACGGCGAGGCTCGCCGGCTTGAGCCGACGGCCTCCGCACTTGAGGCACGGCTTGAACGCCATGAACCCGAGGTAGTACTCCTTCGCTCCCTCACTCTTCGTCGACTTCCAGCGGCGCTCGACCGCCGCGACGAGCCCCTCGCGGAGCCAGCCCGTGCCCCACCAGTGGCCCGGGCCACGCACTGACCAGCCGAGGCTCTTCTCCGAGCCGTACATCAGCGCCTTCCACCCCTTTTCCGAGAGTTCTCGAACGGGTCGGTCCGGGCGATAGTTGAACATCACCGCGAAGTCGGCGAGTCCTCGCGCGTCCGGGGTCAGGCCCCAGACTCCGATCGCCTTCGCGAGGGGCTTCTCCTTGTCGGGAACGATCCGGTCGGGGTCGGCGTGAAGCGTTGCCCCGATGCCGAGGCACTCGGGGCAGGCGCCGAACGGATTGTTGAACGAGAACATCCGGGGCGTGAGCTCTTCGATCGAGAAGCCGCACTCCGGGCAGGCGCGCCGGCTGGAGAACGTTTCGCGAGCGCCACCGGGCCTTCGTACGATGACGAGTCCGTCCCCGAGGTCGCGGGCCAGCGAGACGGACTCCGCCAGACGGCTCTCTTCCCCCGGTACGACCTCGAAACTGTCGACCACGACCTCGATGGTGTGCTTCTTGTTCTTCTCAAGCCGCACTTCCGGACCGGGCAGGCGGATCTCGACCCCGTCGATCACGAATCGACGGTAGCCGCCCTTCCGCAGCTTGTCGAGCACCTCCCGATGTTCTCCCTTCATGGAGCGGACGACCGGGGCGATCAGGTCGACCTTCTCGCCCTTCGCGCGGGCCGCGACCGAACCGGCGATCCGATCGACGGACTGCGGGGCGATCTCGTGACCGTCGTTCGGACAGTGGGGGACGCCGATCCGCGCGTAGAGGAGCCGCAGATAGTCGTAGATCTCCGTCACGGTTCCGACCGTCGAGCGGGGATTGCGGCTCCCCGCCCGCTGCTCGATCGCGATCGCCGGTGAGAGCCCCTCGATGGAATCGACGTCGGGCTTGTCCATCTGGCCGAGGAACTGGCGCGCGTAGGAAGAGAGGCTCTCGATGTACCGCCGCTGGCCCTCGGCGTAGAGCGTGTCGAAGGCGAGTGACGACTTCCCGGAACCACTCACGCCGGTGATAACGACGAACTTCCCTCGAGGGAGGTCGAGCGAGACGTTCTTCAGGTTGTGTTGGCGAGCCCCGCGGATGCGGATCTCGTCGGACGCTCCGGCCACGGTTCCGTCCCTGCCTTTCTATGCCGGGAGCACGGCCCGCACGGTTTCGACCAACCGGTCGACGACGTGAGCTTGGACCCGACGCCCGAGCTCGGCCGACGCGGGTCGGGTATCGCCCATGACACTCTCGGGCCACTCGGCCTCGGTCCCGCCACCGGGGAGGAACGGGCTGCGTCGGTTCTCGACGACCGGACGCTCCGAACCCACCGTCTCCGGAGCGAGCGCCAGGACTCGAGAAGTTTCGAGCAACCCCGCGTGCCCGTCGGTCGGGGGAGACTCCCGGCCGCGCAGCTCGTAGACGAAATCGTAGTCGGAAAGGACGGCCACGCGCGCGGACGGAAACGCACGCATCGTCTCGTCGGCCGCCTCGCGCAATGCGGCCATGTGACCTCGCTCCGCGTGGCCCGAGAGCACGAGCAATCGCCGGACCCCGTTCCGGGCGAACTCGGTGAGAACGCCCGCCACGTGCGACCCGAGCTGCGACATCGAGAGCGAAACGGTCCCGGGGAACCGTCGCGCCCCGGGAGCCGAACCGTACGGAACGGTCGGCGCGATCAGTCCGTCGACTCGTTCGGCCAATTCGTGCGCTGTCGCCTCCGCTTGCAGTTGGTCGGCGCCCAGCGGAAGATGAGGACCGTGGGCCTCTAGGGCGCCCACCGGGACGATCACGAGGGGATTGGAAGCGAGGCGTCGCTCGAACGTACGAGAATCGAGGTCGATGAGGCGCCGGGATGAGGACACGAACCGAACGACGAGCCCTCGGTATTTAACGCGGGCCCGGAGGTAGAGGAACACCTCGCTGCTGGGCAGGGGAAGAGTCGACCTCTTAGGCGCGCGACGCGTCGAGTTTGGTTTGCGGCCGTCGATTCGCCCCCCTACGGGGGCGTGGGCGCCGTGCCGGCCGAAGGCGTACCCGACGACGGCTCCGCGTCCTTCTCCGTCTTCCGCGGCGCTCGTGCCCGCCGAGGCGCGCCGGTCGGCGCGCGAGACTTCCCCGGTGAACGAGCCTTCTTCGCGCCGGCGGCCTTCTTCTCCTTCGCGGCGGCCTCCTTGGCGGCCTTCTTCTCGGCCCGGGCCGCGATCTCTTTGACCCGGGTCGGGCAGGCCGGATTGATGCAGAGGGTCCACGGCGGACGCCCTGCCTCGATCGCGGTCACCACCGGAGCGCCGCACTCGGGGCACGGCGGGTGGTCTCGGTCGAGCTTTCCTCGTTGTGGGAGGGGATAGGTCACGCGGCAGACCGGATACCCGGTGCAGCCCACGAACCGCTTTCCGAGGAAGGAGTACCGGATCTCGAGCGGCTCGTGGGAGCTCGGGCAGGTTCCGATCCGGAACGCCTTGTGATGTTCCGCGCACTCCGGGTTGACGCAGTACAGGTCCGGACGCTGTCCACGGAACGTGATCTTCACGCGAGGGACCTTGCAGGTCGCGCACAGGAACTCGGGCGCCGGCTCGATGAACCCAGCGGCGGGCAAGGCGTAGGTCGAAGTGCACGACGCGGGGTTGTTCGCGCATTGGATCCACCGGGAGCCGCGGGGGCTACGCGCGAGGAGGAGCGCGCCACCACACTTGGGGCACGGGCCGACGAAGTGCTGTCGGTCGAGCGCCCCCGTCAACGTCTCTCGGACCCCGGCCGCGTTCGCGCTCAGGAGCGCGTGGGCCTCCCGCAGCATCTCGCGCGACTCTTCGAGGACGTCAGCCTTCTCTTTCTTCGATTCGGCGACGAGCTCCATGTCCTCTTCGAGGCGGTGGGTCATCTCGGGGCGGGTGATCACCGGAGCGTGGGCCCGCAGGGCCTCAGTGACCGCGATCCCGGTAGTGGTCGGCTCGAGCTGCCGTTGATTGACGTAGTGGCGGTCGAACAGTTTCTGGAGCACGTCGTGCCGAGTGCTCTTCGTACCGAGGCCGAGGCGTTCCATCTCTTGGATCAGCGACCCCTGAGTGTACCGTCGGGGTGGTTTCGTCTGATCTTCCAGGAGTTCCACCTTCGGGATCGCGACCTCTTCCCCCACGACCAGCACCGGCATGGGCGATTGCTCGGGTTGCGAGTACGGGTATACCCGGTACCAGCCGGGGTCGGTCAATCGTTGCCCCTTCCCCTCGAACGGCTCTCCCCGAATCTCTACCGCCGCGATCCTTGCGATGCCGACCGCATCGGGAGATAGGGTGGCGAGAAAACGTCGGACCACCAGTTCGTAGATCTTCGCGTGGTCGGGCCGGAGCTTCTTCGGGTCGACGACCCCCGTCGGATAGATGGGCGGATGGTCCGTCGTCTCGGTGCGACCGCGGCTCGGCCGGAAGCTTGGCTGCTGGAGCACGAACTCGGCGGCTTCGGCGAACGGCCCCTCCTTGAACTTCTCGACGAGCGTCCGGAGTCCGAGCCCCCGAGGGTAGACCGTGTTGTCCGTTCGAGGGTAGCTGATCAGTCCCTGGGTGTACAGGTCCTCGGCGATCCGCATGACGGTCGATGCACCGAGCCCTTGCCGCGTTGCTTCGGCCACGAAGATGGTCGTCGAGAACGGTACGGGGGGTCGACGACGGGTCTCCTCCTCGGAGAATGCCCGGACGACCCCGTGGGTCGCCCCCTCCACCCGCCGGAAGACCGCCTCGGCTTCCGCCTTGATTTCCCAAATCCCGTGGGCATGGTGGAGGCGGAACCCCTCGCCGCCCTTCTCCCCGTCGGCCGCGATCTGCCAGAACGGGGTCGGAACGAACTCCTTGATCGCCTGGTCGCGTTCGACGAGGAGGGCGAGGGTCGGGGTCTGGACTCGTCCGACGGAGAGGAACCCTCGGCCGCGTTGCTCGGCGGTGAGGGACAAGTACCGCGTGAGCAGCGCGCCCCAGACCAGGTCGATCTCTTGTCGGGCGGAAGCGGCCTCCGCGAGCGCGGTGTCGAGCGTCTGAAGGTTCGAAAAGCTGCGCTCGATCTCGTCCCGGGTGAGGGCACTGTACCGGGCCCGCTCGACGCGGATCTTGGGATGGACCTTCTGGAGAAGTTCGAGACACTCCTGGCCAATCAGCTCGCCCTCGCGGTCAAAGTCGGTCGCGATGATGACCCGGTCGTAACTCCGTACGATCGACTGCAGCGCAGTGACGATCCCGGTTTCCGTCACCCGCTTCAGCGGAGCGGTCTCGAGGAGTCGAGGAAGCCCCGCGAGCGTCCACTCCTTGAGCTCGGGCGGGTAGTCGAGTTCGACGATGTGGCCGCGAAGTCCGACCACCGCGTACGGGCCCTCGGGCCGCTCGAACTCGAAGACGTTGGTCCCTTCGATACGCGACCGTTTCATTCGGCCGTCGGAGAGCACGACCGCGATGCGGAGCGCGGTGTTGAACTTCTCGGCGACGACCAGGGTTCGGAGCTTGGCCACGTCTGCAAGAGGCCGGGACGGCTAGATAAGGCTCGCCCGCCCCCGCCGAGAAAAACGGTCTTCGAACGTGGGCGCGCGCGTTCGACCGGACCCCTCCGGGCGTCCGGCCGAAACCGCAAGAGGCCGCCCGACTTGGGCCACCATGGTCGCGCTGGAAAACCCTCCGGAAAACCCGTGCTTTGGATGCGGCCCTCGTCACCCGCGAGGCTTACGGCTCCAATTCGAGCAGGAGGTCGGCTCTGATGGGGTCCCGGAACTCCGCGCGTCGTTTACCTCCAAGGAGGACGAGGTGGGCTGGCCGGGGCTCTTCCACACCGGCCTCCATTTCATGGTGCTCTACGAGGTATCGTACTGGACCGCGCTTACGCTGGGGGGTCGACTGATGGTCAGCACCGGTCCGGGGATCTACTCCCACGAGCGGCTGCCGAGGGTCGGGCCCCCCCACGTAGCGCGAGCCCGTCTCGGGCCGGCGGGGGGCACGACGCGGACGGTCCGAGCGCTGACCGAGACTACGAGCGGAAAGGCCTGCGGTACTCTGGATTCTACCTGGCGGGCCGTTGACCGCGGCGAAGTCGAACGTGCCGGCCTCCCCCTGCCGCCCTACCTGCTGTTGGAGATTCCGTCATAGCGGGCAATTCGAGACGCCACATCGGCCGAGACCCGTTCCTCGAAGCCAGACCTATAATACCCTGGGCCTACCCCTCGAATCGTTGTGCCGCGGTAACTCAGTTTGGGAGAGTGCAAGACTGAAGATCTTGAAGCCGCCGGTTCAAGCCCGGCCCGCGGCACCTCCCCGTCCTGCTGTTTCGTTGGCCAACTCGGCTCGACCGTTTGTGCCCCTCTTGCGCCCAATGAGATAGCCTGCGTCAGTGACCGTAACGTCAAAAAGGATCTGTCCGCCGTGCCCCGCGAGACGTATCACCACCGTGGCCGGAACGATATGATCG
The DNA here is from genome assembly GCA_049802875.1 of Thermoplasmata archaeon. GTDB lineage: Archaea > Thermoplasmatota > Thermoplasmata > Lutacidiplasmatales > UBA184 > Lutacidiplasma. Next base: position 68,727 of record JBARNH010000028.1, read on the forward strand.
AAACGCGCCGTTATCCCGGGAGAGCGGAACATCCATTACCCCCCTCGATGTTGGCGGGCTCGGTCGAACAATCGCCGGTTCGAGCGCGGCCCACCCTATTCGGGGCTAGCTTCGCTCCTCCGGAGATGTGAACGATACGAACTGAGGGAAGGAAACCAGCGACATGAACGGAAAGGGAAGGATTCTGGGACTTTCGGTGGCAGCCGCCATAGCGGCCGTCCTCGTCCTGAGCGGGGGCGTGGCGGCGAGCGGCAGCGGGTACAATCTGTCTTACACTCAGACCTACACGGGGTCGTACCCTGCTATCGGCCTCACGGGAGTCTCGAGCAGTTATTCGTCGGGCTCGAACATCACGGCTAGCTTTACCGTCTCGGGGCAGATTAATCTCGTCAGCGACGACTACTCCTACGATTTCTGGTTTGGCGGCACTGCGTCAACCAACACGACCGCGTGGGTCTTCATCAGCAACAACACTACCACGGGAGAGTACTACGGCGGCACCTCGGAAAGCTCCGAGTACGGCACGATTAACTACACCCTGAGCAACGGAGGCTCTACGCTCACGTTGAGCATCGCGACCAACGTCGTGGGCCCTTCGTCGAGTTTCGCGATCGACGTGTTCGCCGGGTACTCGACGTCCACCACCGGCTCCTACGACTGGCTCGGCACCGACTACGGAGACTTTGGCGGTGGTGGAGGCAATGGAGTGACCTGCACCGCAACGAGTTGCACCGCGGCGCCGGCCGCCGCGAGCAGTCTCCTCTCGGGTCTTCTGCTCTATGCGGTCCTAGGGATCGTGGTCGTCGTTATTGTCATCGTGGTAGTCGTGATGCTCGTGATGCGCGGGAAGAAGCCCCCCACGTCCGCGCCAGCTCCGGGAGCCGGATGGATGCCGCCCCCCCAGCCGGGTATGGCCCCGCCACCCCCCCAGTACCAACCCATGCCGCCTCCGCCTCCCCCCGGAGCCCCGTAGACCGGCCGCATCGGAGTTTCCGCGCTCGAACCTTTTCTCCCGGGGGCCCCCGAACGGGGGCCCTCGAGCGCTCGTCGGATTCTGCCCCGGTTGCTCGATTAGCACAAAGTTTGAAGAACCCCATCGGGGTCGATGGGCAGACCATGCCGCGAGCCTACGCGCGACTGCGTCGGGGCGACGCTCCCGGGCCACCTGACGCATCGGTCGTCCCTGACAACGGGATGTGTCTCAGTGTCTTCTTGGTATTCCGGACCTCCCGGCGTTCGAAGCAAGTCCTGGTGGGCAAGGTGGACCCATCGGGACCGTGGTATGACCTCGCCGCGCTGGGACCGGATCGGCTTGCTTCGCTCCAGGATCGGTGGATGCTACCGGCGAGCCAACTCCTCCTATTCGAGTCCCCCGACGATGCCGCGCGTCGGGTCGCCCGGGAGCAGTTGGAGTTGGAGCTGACGGCGCTCCCTGCCCCGCGCGTCTTTTCTGAGACCCAGCGGCGCGAGGGCGCTCCGGGGAACGACCCGCACTGGGACCTGCACTTTGTCTACGAGATCCCTTGGCCGAAGGACCGACCCGTACGCGCGGGGCCGTGGAAGGAACTCGCCTTCGTGCCGGTTCGCTCCACGCCCCGTTCGGAGTTCGGCCGAGGGCACGGCGACGTGCTCGAGCTCATCGGCCTCTCGCCCGCGGATCCCGCGGCGTAGACGCTCTGACAGCGGTCGCTGAGTTCGCGACCCGCTCGAATGGCGGGCGGACGACTCAGCCCTTGGGAACGAACCAGATATCGGTCACGGAGTACTTCGCGGTCGGTTCGAATCGCGCCTCGACCGGCATCCCGACGTACAGGTCCGACTCCACCGCATCCTTCAACCGAACGAGCAAGAGGCTGCCGGCCCCGTCAAATTCGACCAGGGCGAGGTTGTAGGGCGTCTCTTTCAGAAACGCCTCGCTGCCAAAGTGGCACGTCGTCCACGAGTGAATGCGGCCCCAGGTCGGCAAGTCGACCCACTCCGTGGGGGCGCCGCACACCATGCAGTGACCGCGCGGGGTGGCGAACACGAACCGGCACTTCGGGCGTCGGCACTTCGACCCTCTCAGGCGCCCCTCAGCGAGGCCGAGGAAGAACGGCGAGTCTTCGGCGTAGCTGTGGATGTAGTTGATCGAGTACGGATACCGGATGATCAGGCTCTCGACGCCGTCCTTGTCCCGGAAGATCGCCGCTCCGCTGCGGTCGAGCTCCCCCTGAACCTCGCGGAATTTCCCGAACGTCGGCGGGCGGGCTCTCATCGGAACCCCCGCTCGAGGATCGACACCGTGACCGCGGACCCCGTTCCGGCGTGGCTGTGGATCGCCCCTCGTTGGGCGTTTGGTACCTGGAGCGTGGGGTCACCGAAGTGCTTCGCGATCGTTCGCTGGAGTTGCCAAAAGGCGAACACCCCCTGCATCAGGCCCGTGGCTCCCACGGGGTGACCGCAGGCGATCAGTCCGCCCGACGGGTTGACCGGAATCTCCCCGGCGCGCGGCGTCGGGAAGCCATAATCGATCCCCTTGAGGAACGGGTCCCCTTTCTCCACAAACCCGTACCCCTCTCCGTATCGGCAGAGTCCGAGATCCTCGTAGGTCTGGATCTCGCTTGAGGCGTAGGCGTCGTGCAGTTCGATGAAGTCGAGCTGGGAGTTGGGATTTGTGACTCCTGCCATCTTGTAGGCCTCGAGCCCGGCCGCGCGCCCGGCGCGGAACGAGTGGACGCCCGGGTACTGGAGGTCCTCGTAGTCGCTCGCCTTCTCGTGCGGCATCAACGGGACCTTGCCGAAGGGCCGGTCCGCGAGACGCATCGTGTCGGTCCCAGTGCCGACCCCGATGACGCGGATCGGCTTGTCGGTGAACTCCTTCGCGCGCGCCTCGTCGCACATGACGACCACGGCGGCTCCGTCGCTCATCGTGCAGATCTGCTCCCGAGTGAGCGGATAGCTGATCATCTCCGACCGGAGGACATCGTCGACCGTCAACCGCTTCGGGTACTGGGCATACGGGTTGTGGAGCGCATTCGTGTGGTTCTTCACCGAGACCAGGCTCATGACCCGACACCCCTCGGCGATCGCGAGGCGTTGGGCCTCGCGCTCGTCCTTCACTCCCGCGAACTTCCCTCGCCGAAGGTATTCGTAGATGTGGCGAACGACCATCAGGGCGTAGTATCCGGTGTAGAACCCGCCGAGCGGGAAGTCGAAGTTCGTGTCCGAGGCGAGCGCGATGAATTCGTTCCCCTTCCATGTCGCGACCCGGCTCATCGTTTCAAAACCCGCCCCGAGGCAGACGTCCATCCGCCCGCTCGCGACCGCTTCGTAGGCGGCCTGGAAGCACTCCCCGCCGGTCGCCCCGCCCCACTCGATCCGCACGGAGCCCTTCGGATTCATCCCGAGGTAATCCTGTACCATGCTCGCGGCCTTCAACTGGCGAGTGAAGTGGTCCGAGAAGTACGAGATCCGGGTCCCATCGATCCGATCGTTGGTCAGGTTTGGGATGTCCTTGAGCGCGTAATCGTAGGCACGCTTGACCATCAGTCGGAAGTCCATCGACGGGTGCGCCTTCGCGAACTTCGTGACGCCGCCCGTGACCATGTAGACGTTCCGCGCCTTCGTGGACGGCGTTACGGTTCGTTCCTCGCGACGCGCCGCTCGCGGCGCTCGTCGGGCGGTCGACTTTGCCTTCGATCGGGCCGGCACTTGAGTCCCCTCGCGCGGGCCAACCGAGCCCGGTTCTTAAATCCCTGCGCTCCCGGCTACGGGCGGGCGCCAACCCTTTAGTTCGTTCGCCGGCTCGGCGTACGGCAATGCGCCCGGCAACACCGAAGAAGGACCTCCTCTCGATCCTCGACATCGCCGACGATCTCGGACCGGTGCTGGCTCGGGCGGCCCGGTGGAAGGAGGAGCGGCGTCGTGGGACGTTGCGGCCGCTACTTCGGGGCAAGAACCTCGGGCTGATCTTCGAGAAACCGTCCACTCGTACCCGCACGTCGTTCGAAGTAGCCATCAACGACCTCGGAGGCCACGCGATCTACCTTTCGTCGAAGGACCTCCAGCTCGGGCGCGGAGAAACGATCGCCGATACCGCGCGGGTCTTGTCCCGATACTGCGACGCGATCGCGTTTCGAGCGTTCCGTCACGCGGACGTGACCGAGCTGGCTCGTTGGGCGAGCATTCCCGTCATCAACGCACTCGACGACCTCGAGCACCCTTGCCAGATCCTCGCGGACCTTCTCACGATGCGCGAACGATGGAACGGCCGGTTCGTCGGGCATCGGCTCGCTTGGGTCGGCGACGGGAACAACGTCCTCCACTCGCTGTTGTTGGGGGCGGCCGCGGTCGGCCTCGACCTGGCCTCCGCGACCCCGGAGAACTATCGCCCGGACGAGGCGATCGTCCGCTCGGCTCGGGTGCTCGCTCGCCGGTCCGGTGCGAATCTTTCCTTCACGACGGACCCTCGAGAAGCGGCCCGAGGCGCCGACGCGCTCTACACGGACGTCTGGGTCTCGATGGGCGACGAGTCGGAGCAGGCGGCACGAGAACAGGCGTTCCAAGGATTCCAGGTCAACACGAAGCTGGTCTCGCTCGCGAAACGAGACGCCTTTGTCCTGCACGACCTCCCCGCCCACCGGGGCCAAGAGATCACTGACGAGGTGATGGACGGACCTCGTTCGGCCGTCTGGGATCAGGCAGAGAACCGCTTGCACGCCCAGAAAGCGATCCTAGAATACCTCGTCCGGGCCCCGCCCGGCCGATCCCGGGCCCGACAGCGCTGAACTGGCCGGACCCGCGCGCTACGAAGGGACGCTCGGGTCGGCCCTCAGACGGATCTTGAGCATTCGTTCGATCCGTCGGACGAGGTCGTCCGGGGGACGGAACCCCCCCGACTCGATCTTCAGTACGACCGACTTCTTTTCGTTGAGCTTCTTCCCCAGCTCCTCCGGGGTCCAATGGAGAGCCTCGCGGGCGACCCGGATGCGCCGGGACCAGTCCGGGGCGAGCTCCATCTCTCCGATCTCCTGGTACAGGT
>JBARNH010000029.1:0-17967 GCA_049802875.1 Thermoplasmata archaeon
GCGCCGGCGAGACTGGCGACTGCGCACGCGCGGCGGCGCTCGAGCGGTCGGCCGCCTTCTTGAGCGCGTGGGCCCGGGTCCACTTGAACCGGTGGCCGACTCGACCCAGGTGGAGCTGCTGCTTGCGGCAGGAGCCCGAGCAGAAGTGGAACACGGTCCCGTCCCGCTTGACGAACATCGCGCCCGTACCGGGCTCGATCTCCGAAGCGCAGAATGAGCACTGTCGCTTGATGACCATCGTCGACCCCTAGCGCACCGAGAGCTTGCGCGCCTCGCGCGCGGTCTCCCGCAGGATGAGCACGTCCCCGAGCCGGATCGGTCCGGCGACGTTGCGCGTGATGATCTTTCCGCGGTCGCGCCCGGCGAGGACGCGGACCTTGACCTGCGTCGCCTCCCCGGCCATACCGGTCCGGCCGACGAGCTCGACGACCTCGGCCGGCGACCCTTTCTCCTCCGCCATCTCCGGAGCCTCCCCGCCCCGTTCCCTACTTCTTCAGGGACGGGAACGTACTGGCGAGCTCCTCGAGGAGCCCCTTCGCCTCACCCGCTTCGACGACCGCGACGCTCGCCGCGGACTTCGAGAGGCCCGCGGATTGGCCGAGGCGCTGCTTCTTCGGTACGTACAGGTACGGGATCCGCTTCTCCTCGCACAGCATCGGGATGTGGACGAGGATCTCGACCGGGTCCACGTCCTCCGCCATCACGACGAGCTTCGCTTCGGCGCGCTCGCTCGACTTCGTCACTTCGTTCGTTCCGACGCGCACCTTGCCGGTCTCGCTCGCGACCTGCACAAGCTGGAGGGCTTTGTCGGCGATGTCGCTCGGGGTCTCAAATCGCACGTAGATCGGTCGCGCCATGGTTCCTCGCGTCAGCGGAACCCCCGTTCTCGGGGGGTCCTCGGCTCACGGGTAGGGCCTCGGTACGGGGCGCGCTATTTAACGCTGCTCACGGAACTCGCGCCCCCGGAGGCCGGGGACGCCCGCGCGGCTTTCATCTCCTCGAGGAACGCGAGCGTACGACGCCACGCCTCCTGCGCCGCCGCGGCATGGTGGAGTTCCCGTCCGGGCCGGTGGAAACCGTGCCGCACGCCGGGGTAGAGCTCGACGGTCACCCGTTTCTTCCACCGCATCGCCGCCGGCAGGAGCTCCGCGAACGTCCAGGGCGTGACCCGTTCGTCCTCGGACGCAAGGAGGCAGAGCACCGGCCCCGCGAGCCCCTCGACGTCGTCCGCGCGGTCGATCCGGCCGTAGAAGTCGACCGCGAAGTCGAACCGGCGCTTGCACGCCGCGAGGAGCGCGTACCCGCCCCCCATGCAGAAGCCGAGCGTCCCGACCCACGCGCGTGGCACGAGCCGACGCGTCACGGCGGCGCGGGCCGACTCGATCCGCTCGAGCACGTCGTGGTCGGTCAATTTCGCTCGGAGCGCCATCGCCGCCTCGACGCTCGGTCCGTACGCGCCCCCGTACAGGTCGACGACCGCCGCGGGGTACCCTGCGGCCGCGAGCGCCCGACCGACCGAGCGAACGTAGTCGTCGCGTCCGAACACCTCGTGGATGACCACGACCCCGACCGAGCCCTTCGTCCCGAACACCTCGGCGTCATCGGGCGGGTCGGGGACCATCCGAAACTCCTCGGCCCACGCAGCCGGGTCGTCTTCAAATCGTCTGCGCGGCGCGTCCGGTCCGGAACGAGTCGGGGCCGAGCTCGGGGTGTTCCGCGAAGTACTTTCGCGCCGGGGCGATGAGCCGGTCGATCGATGCGGAGACCGCGCCCTTCACGTCCTGCGGGTGGAGCTGACCGGCGCTCCATGCAGTCAGGAACGCCCCCGCGGTCTCGTACGTAACGCGGCCACCGTGCCGGGCGGCGCGCTCCACGACGAGCCGACCTTCCCAGGGGAACACGATGAACCGGACCGCCTCGACGACCGGATTGCCGTCGACCTCCTTCGCCGGACAGAACGCTGCCCCGAATCGCTCCGCGATCTCTTCCGTGGTCGAGGGGATCGGCACCGACGAACCGGCGTCGGATTTCGACATCTTCCGTTCAGCGGTCCCTTCGGCGGGGTCCATCCGCCCGCCGCCCATCAGCGAGGAGAGGAGCGGGGAGTGGATCGCCGCGGGAACGGGCCAGCCGTAGTGGTGGGCGACCTCGCGCGCGAGTACGTGCGCGCGGCGCTGGTCCATGCCCCCGTACGCGAGGTCGACCGGAAGCTCGAAGATGTCGGCCGCCTGCATCGACGGGTAGAACAGTTTCGAAGTGTCGAGGTTCGCTTCCTCTTCGTCCCGGCCCATGATCGACATCGCCCGTCGAGTGCGAGCGACGGTCGTCGCTTTGCCGACCCGGACGACCCGCGCCCAGTAGTCGGAGCGGCCCGTGAGCTCGTGCGCCCACCGGAAGCGGACGCGGGGCGCGTCGGCTCCCAGGGCGGAGAAGGCGGCCTCGAGGTACTTTCCGCACGCGGTGATCCGGTCCAGGTCGCCGCCGAGCTTGTCGTTGATCCAGGCGTGCCAGTCGGCGAGGAACACGGTGACCTCGCAGCCGGCGTCCGCGAGGTCGATCACCTTCCGCGCGGTGATCAGATGGGCGACCGTCAGGGTCCCGGACGGCTCGAACCCGATGTACGCCTTGGGCCGCTCGCTCCGTTCGAAGAGCGCGCGTACTTCCTCCGGTGTGAGCACCTCAGCCGTGTCGCGGACGACGCGTCCGACCCGGTCTTCGAGGTCCATGGCCTCCGGGAGGCGGCGCGGTATTTAGGCGGTGGTTCCGACCCCCTTCCACCGCCGGGGAACCACCGCCTGAGTTCCCCAGTTATTAAGACCCCACGGCGCGCTAGTACGGCCCCCAAGCTCGATATGGACGACGGCACGGTCGAAGGAATGGCCCCATCGACCCCCGCCTCCCGACCCGCCGAGGCCGGGGAGCTCGCGAAGGCGCTGGGCGTCGGGGCCGACACCGCCGAGACCCTCATCCAGGCCGGCTACACCTCCGTCCAGTCGGTCCGCGAGCTCACCGAGACGGCGCTCGAACTGTTGGGCGTCTCCACGAGCGACGTCGAGCGGATCCGTCGCCGCCCGGACCCCGCCTCGGGAGCGGCGCCGGACCGAACGGCCGAGAACGACCAGATCGTTCAGCGCTGGGTCGGGACCGTCCGCCGGGCGGACCGTCCCCGCCGCCCTCAGATCACGGTCCCGACGAAGAACTCGACCGATACTCTGCGCAAGTGGGTCGAAGGCGATGACGGCGCGATGGAGGAGTGGATCCAGTCCTCTCAACCGGCGCACGCGCCCGCGGCGACCCCGGTCATGTCGGCGGAAACGGCCGACCTCGAGGGGCCGCGACGCGGCCGGTTCGTCGAGGAGCCGAACGCTCCGGTCTCGGAGCGGGAGGAGACGGTCGTCCGTTGGCTGATGGGCCTCCTGGACCGGGTGAAGAGCGACCAGTTCGACCCGGCGACGATGATCCAGGAGACCCAGGACCTCCACCGGCATCTCTACGACGAGCGGACGAAGCGGAAACAGCTCGAGGAAGAGGTCGAGCACGTGAAACGCGGTTCGATCGCCGTCATCAAGTACGTCCGGTCGCACGAAGCGAAGGAGAAGGAGGTCGCGCTCCGGGCCAAGGAGGACGAGCTCGCGGAGCTAAGGCTCCGCCTCCTCGCGCTCGAAGGCGCCGGGGCGCGCTCGGAGGCGGCGGTGATCCCGGACGCCACGACCGGAGCAGTGCCGCCTCGGTACACGGCGAACGCGGTCGAGAAGGCGACCCGCGAGATCGACCAGCGACTGCGCGAGGAGTTCGCCGAACGCGAGCACGCCTACATCGAGCGGGAGACCGAACTGCGCCGACGGACCGTCCAGCTCGAGAGCGAGGTCCGAAACCTGCAGAGCGAGACCGACCGGATGCGGGAGCGCGGCGAGTTGCTCGCGGGCCGCGCGTCGATCCCGGCGGAGGTCGACGAACGCCTCAAGGTCGTCGACCAGCGCGAGAAGGACCTCGTCACGCGCGAGAACGAGCTGCGGCAGCGGTTCGAAGAGATTCGCATCCACGCGGAGGAGGTCGAACGCGGCCGCTCGCCCCTCGAATTCAAGGAGCGCGAACTCTCCGCCTACGACCAGCAGCTCCAGACGCGCAAGCAGGCGCTCGATATCGAAGCCCGACGCCTCGAAGAACTCCGGCGGGAGGTCGCCGGCTCGGGGACCGTGAGCGCCTCGGAGGAAGCGCGGCGGATGGAGGACCTGCGGCACGAGCTCCACGCCAAGGAAGAGGAGCTCCGGGCCCGCGAGGGCGCGCTCCGGGAGCGAACCCACGAGCTCGAGAAGCTCGTCGGCAAGGCGGCCGAAGCCGACGCCGACCAGATGCACGCCGACGCGGTACGGGCCGTCGCGGAGATCAAGGTGAAGACCGGTGTACGTCGACTGGACGACCTGCTCTACGGTGGGTTCCCGGCCGGTGCCCAGCTCCTCGTCAACGGACCGGCCCACACCGGCAAGGACGTCCTCGCCCGTCTCTTCTCCGTCGAGGGGCTCAAGCTCAACCTTCCCTCGATCTGGGTCGTCACCGACAAGACCTGGGGCCAGGTGCGGGATGACCTCGTTGCGCTCTACCCGAAGTACGAGGCCGCCGAGAAGGCCGGCATGGTCCGGTTCGTCGACCTGTACTCCCGCGGGGTCGGCTCGACGCAGTCCTCGGCCGGTGTCCGCCTGCTCTCATCCACCGACAAGGGGGTCCTCGAACAGCTCGCCCAGACCGTCAACGCGATCTCCGAGGAGCTCAAGGAGAAGTTCGCGACCTACCGGCTCATCTTCGAATCCGTCTCGACCGTCACCGCCTACCTGGATTCGACCGCGACGTTCCGCTTCCTGCAGCCGTTCATCGGACGCCGCAAGATCGACCAGGCCGTCTCGTACTACGTCCTCGACCGCGGCATGCACTCGGACGCCGACCTCGAGACGCTGGAGCACATGGTCGACGGCTCGGTGAACCTCAAGATCGAACAGCTGAAGACGTTCCTCTCCGTGAAGGGGATTGGCGAGACCCAGTCTCGGGCGTGGATCGGGTACACGTTCACGAAGCGGTCGCTCAACCTCGGCTCGTTCAGCCTCGACCACATCCGGTAGTCCCGCGAACCGGTCGCTGCCCCTGCGGGTACCGACCGATCCCTCCCCCACGCCCGATACCGGTGCGTGGGAGGTCCGGGCGCAGGGGAACAACCCTTGGGCCAAGCGCTATGTACGACTCCCGCGGTCGTTTCTCCGCTAGGCTGGACCGGGGGGTTGGGCGTCCCCTTACACACCGAAACCGTCCTTAGCGGGGGTGACAGGCAGGAGCGACGTTCGGACGAGCAACGTGTCTCGCGTGGCTTCGTCGAAGCTCTGTTCCGCTGGGCCGCGGGCATCGCGACGGGCGCTCGGAGGAGCGCCCTAGCGGTTATCCATCACGGGCACCGGGTCAGGTCCTGACGGGAGCAGCCTTACCGTGACCCGTCGACGCTGGCGGGGCGACGGGGCTGAGGAGTCCGCGGGGTCTCCACGTCGTTCGTCCGGATGGCAATCCTGCCGGCCTAGCACGGGGGCAGGTTCGGAGGAGGACCGGGGGGAGCGGACAGTATCCCCCGATGGCCTTCGAGGCGCCTCCGGGAACGGCGCGGGGTTTAAGTAGCCGACCGGAGCGTTTCTTCGTACCGGCCCCTATGCACAGCTACGTCGACCTGTTTTTCGCGGCCGACGGGGTCTCGCCGCTGGAGATTTCTGACCGGATCAAGGCGCTGGCCGGGATGGAGTTCATCATCGGGCCGCACGACATCGCGTTCGAATGGCACACGGTCGAGGACTTCCGAGCGAAGCTCGGCAAGGTCCACGCCGCCCTCCACGGGACGGGTGTGTTCTATCGGATCGAGACCGTGACCGACGAGCCGGGGTTCGTCGAGCCGGTGGTCTGGCCGCCGCCCGCACTGCAACACAACACGGTCCATCCGGGCTACTAGCCCCCCACCCCCCCGCTGCCAGTGGAACCATTCCCTACCAACCCTCGTTCGCGGGGTCCACCGCATCGCGCTCCATCACCGCGCGTCGGTCGGCCGGGATCGGCTTCTTCTTTCCGTGCTCATAGTCGTAGCAGACGACGACCGTTCGTCCGCGGGCCGCGACTGTCGACGGCCCCGCGAGCGTGAAGCGATAGAGGAGGGTGAAGCTCGTCGTCCCGAGCGGTCGCGCGGGAGCGACCTCCCCGATCAGCTCCGCTCCGTACCCGACCGGGGCGAGGTATCGGCAGGTCGCTTCGGCGATGATGATGTCGAGTCGGGAGGGGTCGAGCGGACCGAGGAGGGGAAGGTAGTAGTCGCAGCGGAGGGTTTCCATGTAGGGAAAGTACGCGACGTGGTTGAGGTGGTTGAGGACGTCCAGGTCGTGGTACGGTATGGAGAAGTGACGTCGGACGCGCCACGGCTTCGGGTCCGGAGAACGGCGTTCGCGCATCGACTCCGTCCACGCCCACGCTCCCTATATGGGGTCGATGGGGTGGGGGCCGCGGTCGGGTTCGTTTCCCCACCGTGGGCGTGACGCGCGTGCCGGAAAGTTCCAGTGGAAACCGGGGGGTGGGGGGGTCCGCCCCCGCGGCCTCCGGGGAGATGGCCGCGGTCGTCGCCCGGGTTCGTCGGGCGGTCCGGGCGCACTCGACCCGGTTCGAGCACGCGATCCCGTTGATCGCGAGCGAGAACCTGCTCTCTCCGTATGCGAAGGAGCTCCTGATCAGCGACTTTCACTCCCGGTACGCCGAGGGTCTCCCGGGCGAACGGTACTACGAAGGGAACGAGCAGGTCGACGAGGTCGAGACGGTCTGTCTGGACCTGGCGCGGCGGCTGTTCCGCTGTACGTTCGCCGACGTTCGCCCGATCTCGGGGACGGTCGCGAACCTCGCCGTGCTCAAGGCGCTCGCGGAACCCGGCGACCTCGTGGCGACGAACCGGCTGGCCGACGGCGCCCACATCTCGAGCGCGGCGTTCGGCGCCTTCGGGCTCCGGGGCGTGAAACCCGTTTACTACGCGTGGGACGTGGAGCGGATGACGATCGACGTCCCCCGAACCCGCGAGATCCTCCGGGCCGTCCGCCCGAAGCTCTGCCTGTTCGGTCTCTCCCTCTTCCTCTTCCCCCTCCCGGTCGACGAGCTCCGCGGGACGCTCGAGGAGATCGGCGCGCGGGCTTGGTACGACGGGGCCCACGTGCTCGGGCTGATCGCGGGCGGTGAGTTCCAGGACCCCCTGCGGGAAGGGTGCACGGTGATGAGCGCCTCGACCCACAAGACCCTCCCGGGGCCGCAGCACGGGATCCTCCTCGGCGACGGGCTCGACCCCGAGGTCGCGAAACGCCTCCAGTCCGGCGCCTTCCCCGGGGTCACGAGCAACCACCACCTGAACGAAATGGCCGCCCTCACGGTCAGCCTCGCGGAACACCTCGAGTTCGGCCGCGACTACGCCCACCAGATCGTGGCGAACGCGCAGGCGCTCGGCCAGGCGCTCCACGACAAGGGGTTCGACGTGCTCGCCCCGGACCTGGGATTCACCCGCTCGCACACGATCGCGGTCCGGGTCGAGAAAGAGGGCGGTGGGGAGTCGGTTGCGAAGCGTCTCGCGGACGCGGGCGTCATCTCGAACAAAAACCTTCTCCCGGGCGACAAGAGCTCGAAGCACCCCGGCGGGATCCGCCTCGGCACGCCCGAGGTGACCCGCGTGGGGATGCGGGAGCCCGAGATGACGCGGATCGCCGAACTGTTCGACGACCTCCTCCACCGCAACCGGTCCCCGACCGAGGTCGCCGCGCACGCGGCCGAGCTCAAGTCGGGATTCACGACCGTCCACTACTGCTTCGCCGCCGGCGAAGCGGCGTACCGGTACTACGACCTCGTCGGTCGCGACCCGAGCTAGTGCTCGTCGTGGTCCCACTCCGCCTGCACCGCGTCGCGACGGCTCTGCACCTGGTCGAAGAGGTGGACGTCGAGGGTGACCCGAGCGGCCGGCCGCGGGTCGGGGCCGAGACAGAATCGGGCGACCCCGTCCGCGCCGACGGTCGCGTCGAGGGTGCCGTCCGTCACGAGCGACGCGACCCAATCGGCGAGGTCCGGCGGGGCCGCCGGTGATCCCCACGCGGCGGCGAGGCCCGCGAGGTCGAGCGGTCCCGCCCGACGCACGATCTCCACCACCGTCGTCCGTCCCTCCGCGAGGCGTTGGAGCGCCGCCTCGTCGTCCTCCGGCTCGTCCACTTCGTTCCGCGCCGCCCGACGACCCCGGAGGTAGACCGCGGCGCCGATCCCGGCGCCGAGGCCGATTGCCAGGAGAAGCGGAAGGAGCGCGGCGCCGAGCGTCGGCGACCCGGGGGACCCCGGTACTGCGATCGGGGCGAAGAGCAGGTCGCCGGCGGCGTCCGTCACCCGCACCGTCCCGGCGAGCGCGCCCGGAGCCGTGAAGTTCGCCCAGACCGCCGTCCCGCCGTTCGGCTCGGAAAACACCGACGCGACCGTCCCCGTCGAGCCGCTCCCTAAGGTGGTGGTGATCGTGACGGAAGCGCCGGCCGCCGGGTTCCCGAACCGGTCGGTCACCTGCCACAGAGTGTCGTTCGACCGGGCGCTGCCCACGACGGTGTCGGGGTCGAACAGTCGAAGGTGGTCGAGGTCCGGCAGCACGGTGACGTTCACGGGACCGCCCGCGACCGAGATGCCGGAGCTGACGACCAGGTCGAGCGCGACCACGCCGGCTTCTCGCGAGGTGATGCTCACGTTGAGGGTACCGCCGATCCACGCGGCGGCGGGCACGTCGAACGATCCCGGCGACGGGCTCGCGAGCGGCCCGACGCCCGACGCGTTGACCCAGGGCGAGGCCGAAGGCGAGGACCCACCGGTCGTGAGCTCGATCTCGGCCGCCGAGGCGAAATCATTCACGACCTCGTCCGCGGGGTCGAGCGCCTGCCAGGCGAGCGTGACCGGCAGGCCGACCTGCACCGAGGCGGTCGGCGGGGGTCCGACCGGAACCACCGAACTGGCGGCGCCGAGCCCGACGGTATAGGTCGCGGACGACTCGGCGACCGTGCCCAGCCCGTCGACGACGGAGATCGACACCGTCACGAGCCCCGCGACGGACGGAACGAACGTCGCGTTGACCGCTCCGTCCGCGTTCACCCACTCGGAGGTGAGCGGGTTCGATGCGCCCGTGGCGTTCCACCAGACGCGCGCGGGCAGGTCCCCGCCCGAGATCTCCGCCCCGAGAGAGATCGGCGAGCCGGCCGTCGCGACGCTCCCGTTCCCCGAGAGCGCGACGCGGAGCGGCGCCACGATCCGCACGGACGTCGCGGCCGACCGGTTCGTTCCCGTGGCGTCGATCGCCCACGCCAAGGCCGAGTAGCTTCCCGGTGCCGTATACACCGGGGCGAACGTCCAGGACGGTCCGGGCGAGGCGAGGCAGACCGCCGGTCCGCTGCCCGCGGCCAGACAGCCTTCAGCGAACGGTGCGGCACCGGTGCCGTTCCCGACCTCGACGGAAACCAGTACCGTTGCGTTCGCGTACCCGACGGGAAGGGCCGGGAGAAACGCGACCGAGGGGGCGGGGTCCACGGTCACGTCCGGGAGTTGTGAGACCGCGGAGGAGAGGCCGTTCGATACCGTGACCGTGGGCTGGGTCTCGCCCACCCCGGGGTACGTGAGCGTCGCCTCGCAGGAGAAGGCGACGGTGCCGTCGCTGTTCGGGCTCGCGGCACACGGGGTCGTCACCGCGGAACCGTTCAACCCGGGAGTCACCGTCGCCGCGTACGAGTACCCCGCCGCACCGGTCCCGTTGACCACCGCGGACATTGACTGCCCGACATCCACGAGCGATCGATTCAGGTCGGCGGAGGAGATCGTCGTCCCGACGGAGAGGAGTTCGACCTGCGCCGGAGGAGTGACCAGAGTACCTCCCGCCCCCGCGAGGCGGGCGACCACGCTGAGGGTCCCGATACCGGCGCCGGGGAGGGCACTCACGGTCGCTTCGTCTCCCGAGGGCGGCGACGCGTACGTCCATCCCACGCCGGAGAGCGTCCAGTTGTAGGTGGGCGACGCCGGGCTCGGGGACCCGAGCCCGGTCCACGGAGCGGCGTGCTCCCGCTCGACGCCGCCCGCACTGAACGTCACCGTGGGACCGGCGGGGTCGAGCGTGACCGTGGCCAATGCCGGATAGTAGAGCACGTGGAATGCCGAGCCGTTCTGGGTCACCTTCGAGAGGTATCCGAGGGGGTTGGGGGAGGTCGGTGCGACGGAGATCGAACCATACGGCGCGGTCACGGTGGTGCATTCGGCCGGACCGCCCGGCGGGTCCGTGCAGTTCACCACGGGAGTTACCCCGATCGAGAATCCGAACGTTCCGCTCGAGTTCGCCGCGACCGTGCCGGCCGCGAGAGAACAGACGGTGGAGATGACGGCTCCCGTGGAGTTCTCGGTCACGAGTTCCTCATCGTACGAGAGCGCGAGCGAGACCTTCGGCATCGGCGCCGCGCCGTCGATCCGTACGTCGCCCGAGTACGCGTGCAGGTCGCTCGCGCCGGAACACGGGCCGGAGCTACCGAACGGTCGAAGAGGCGAATGATCTGCGGCGGCCGGAAGAACGGCGCCGGATCCGATAGCGAGGATCAGGAGCACCAGGCCGATGGCGATCGTCCCCGACCGTCGGACGAATGCACGGTGCCAAGGTATGGCGGACACCCGGTCTCCGCCCCGTAGCGCGCGCCGGCCACGGACGAAGGGGCAGCGGCCCACCGAGGTTTAATCGTTCCGAAGGCGCCGCCCCCTCTGGCCGGGAGTGAACGATGCTCCGGGCGACGGCGTCTTACGACCCGGCCGGTGCGGAAGGGGGTGTCCCGGCCGACCGTAACCTGGTTGACTCCCCCGCGGCCGTCGTCCTTGCCGGCCGAGCGGGCGCAACTGGAGTACTCCTCCCGTTCGATCGCGTTCGCGAACGACGGGGCACGTCTCCTCCGTGCCTGGGGGCCGCCCGAGCGGCCGTGGGTCGTCGGGGTCGAAGCCCGCGGAGGTCGATGGAAGGTCGAGGCCTGGGGCGCGGGGCCGGTCGAAGCTCGTCGGGCGGCGCGGGAGCTGTTCTCGCTCGACCACCCGCTCGAGCAATTCTATGCCCAGGTGCGCCGGGAGCCGGTCCTGCGAGGCTCGGAGCGCCGGTTCCGGGGGCTCCGTCTTCCCCGGGACGCGAGCGTCTACGAGGCGCTGCTCCACGCGATCGTGGGACAGCAGTTGTCGGTGCGCGCCGCGAACTCGATCCAGCGTCGATTGTTCGAGCGCGTCGGCTCCTCGCTCGACGTGGGCGGGATTGAGGTCCCGTGCGTTCCCCCTCCGTCGCGGCTCGGGGCGCTCGCGCCCGCGGAACTTCGATCCGTGGGCATGAGCGGCGGAAAGGCCACGGCGCTGCGAACCCTCGCCGCTTGGGCGCGGGGCCGGCCGCCCACGACGGGCGAGCTCGCGTCGATGTCGCTCCCCGACGCAGTGGACGCGCTCGACCGTCTGCCGGGGGTGGGGCGGTGGACCGCCGAGAACGCCTTGCTGCGGGGGGCGGGTCGAACCGACATCTTCGTCGCGGGCGATCTGGGGATCCGCGTCGCGCTGGAGGAGTATGGGGTGCTCGAGCGGACGCGACCGGAGTCCGAGGTCCGCTCCTGGGCCGAGCACCACTACCCGGGCTGGGGAAGCTACGCGACGCTGTACCTTTGGAGAAAGCTCACCGCGGACCGCGCCGACCGCGCGGCGGGTTAACCCACCGAGGCCGGTCCGCCACGGAGCGGAAAGTTCCCCCGGGTCCGATGAACGGGTCCCTGAGGGGTCAGCGAGCTCTCCTTCAGGAAGAGCTCCGTCACGTGGACCGTGCGCGGCCCCGGCGCGGGGACGGACCCTTCGAGAAGTTCCCGGGCGCGGCGTCGCTCGACCCGGGACCGGACGCGGAACAGCGTCACGTGCGGAACGAACTCGTGGGGTTCGGGAGGGAATCCTATTCGGGCGAGCGCCTCGGAGACCCGGCCGGACAGCTCGACCACTTCCTCCCGGCCCGCGGTCACGCCGACCCAGACCACGCGCGCCGAGTTCCGCGAGGGGAACGCCCCCACGCCCTCGAGCGTGAAGTCGAAGGTCGCGGTCGCGGCGGCCGCGGAGGCGAGCGCCGCGGCGATCGGCTCCTCGCGGTACTCCGCGACCTCTCCGAGGAACCGGAGCGTGAGGTGGGCCGGCGGCCGGGGCGAGCCCTCCCGGCCCTGAGGGTCGCCGGGGTCACCGACCTCGAGAGCAACGAACTCGCGCATCGCGGGGTCCGACGCGCGGTCGGCTCTTACGACTTCGGTTCTGCCGACAGGGGGAGCGTCCACACGTTCGCCCGGTCGCGCCCGATCCCGAGACGGTCCAACACGGCGCGCACCTTCCGCGCGCGCGGGGCGTCCCCGACCACGAACAGGACGAATGCGTCGCGACCGGCGGCCTTGGCGCATCCGTGGCGGATCCTCTCGGGCCGCAGCGCCCCCGAGACCTCTGCCTCGACGTGCACATCCCGCCCCCGAAAGAACCGCCACGCCCAGCCCGGGCGCGCTCGGTCGATGGCGCGGGCGAGCTCCTCCGGTGCTGGGGCGCCTGCGGAAGATGAGAGATGTCGGAACCGTGCGTCGGGGAGCGTGGTATCGAACCGGCCCTGGCGCAGGATCTCGAGACGGTACCCGCGACGAGCGAACACGCGGAACGTTCGCATCAGGAGCCGCCGGTGCTCCGCGCTCTCCCGGGTCGCTCGCGTCGGGCGGCCGAGACCGATCCAACGAGCGCCGGCGGGCGAGAGATGGTAACGGCCGTCGCTCGCGGTGACCCACTCTCGCCGTCGGATCGAGGTCCAACGGTCCGCGAGGGTCGCCGGATCCAGCGGCGGCCCGGGGAGCGCGAGCGCCGCGGAGACTACCCGAAGGTCATCCAACGGACACCGCTCCTCCTCGGCCGCTAGCACCGCGAGGAGCAGACGTTCCGTCGCCGGGTCGGCCGCCGGGGTCTCCGATTCGGCTGGATCCGGGGCGGCATAGGCTGCTTGCGTTCGCGCGACCGCGTCGGCCCATCCGGTCGGTCGCGCGGAATCGCTCACCGGCGCCGGTACGACCGAACCCAGGAGACCGGTCTCGGGATCGAACTCGACTCCTCCGCCGGGAGGGAGCGAGGCCAGGAGCCGTTCGGCCCCCGGCCGGTCGAGGCCGAGCCACGCGCCCGCCTCGGCCGCGGAGGGCGGAGGTACCCGAAACGCGACGAACTGGGTGGACGCGCCGGCGGCCGCGCTCCGGACCTCGGGAACCAACCGCTCCGGATACTGCGTGGCCACGATCGCCCGCAGACCGAACTTGCGGCTTTCGGCGAGGACCTCCGCGACGAGCCGAGGAGAGAATCCCTGTACCTCGTCGAGGACGACCAGGACGGGGCTCATCCGCCGTTGGTCGTCCGGGCGTCCCGCGAGCCCGAGGAAGACCCGCGCGAGGATCAGCGTTCCGGCGAGCGTGGCGGCCTCGGGGCCGAGTCGGGCGAACGGGAGCCGAACGAGGAGCGACCGGCCGGCCGACACGATCTCCTCGACCGGCATCCCTCCGTCCTTCGGAGCGAGCAGCTCGGCGAGCGCGGGCACCAGGGCGACCTTCGAAATGCGGGTGACCGCCGACCAGAGGAAGTCGGGGTTCCGGCGCACCACCGGCTCGAGCTCGTCGAGAAACTGAGCGAGTTCCGGCCGCCGCGTGGCGAGCCGGGCCGCCTCTCGGCGCTCCTCGCTCGTCAAGAGGTCGTACAGGTCGAGCAACGACCCGTCGCACTCCTGGACGAGTCGGACGAACGAGTCGAAGATCCGCTCCATCCGAAATCCCCAGTAAACGTCGGTCCCGTCGGCACTGAGTCGCTTGACGGCTGCGACGAACAGTGCGGCGGCCCGGTCGTCGTCCCCGGCTTTCGGGAGGGCCGCGATTCCCGGGACGGGTCGTTCGCCCGCGTCGACCGCGAGCACCCGTTCGCGATGCTCGGGGGCCAGATGTCCGAGGATCGCCGGTGCGAGGTCGCCGTGAATGTCGATCGCCACGACCCGTTCGCCCCGAGCGATCGCCTCGGCGGCCCGGTGGGCGAGGTAGGTCGTTTTTCCGGCGCCCGAGGAGCCGAACACTACCGCGTGGCCGGCGGGCGGTCCGGCGACCGGGGTCGCGCCGACCCATCGTGCCTCGGCCGTGGCGTCGACCGCCTCCGGTCCACGGGCAAGCCACGCCGCTCGAGGCAATCCCCAGAAGTCGCGGCGGCGCCAACCGAGCGCGGACCCGGTACCGGATCGGCGTCCGATGGCGGGAACTCCGGTGACGATCGACCAGTCGTACGCTACCGCGGCGGCGACGGCATCGAATCGGTCGTTCCTCGCCGACCGTGAGGGAGCCGCATAGCGAAACCGTCGGGCAATACAGAGGTCCCCCCGGGGTCCCCGGATCCAGAACGTCTGGAACGCGAGCCACCCTCCCGGCCCCAGCAGGTGATCGAGCGGAGGCGCCCCCATCGGGACGTCCTCCCGGCTCTCGGGAACGTTCGCGGAGAGCGGCAGCACGACCCCGAAACGGTCGTGCGAGCGAACGGCGGGTCGCGGGCTCATCGGCGTCGGAGCAAAGTCGACCGGAGCATACGCCCCGCGGGAGTCCCGCGTCAGACCTTCGGCGAGTCGGGCGGGACGAACGATCACCCACGGGATCCTCTCCGTGGCCACCGCTTCAAACACCGCACCGGCGGGACCTCGCGCACCGGCCACGCCGTGGGCGAGCCGGTGGTACAACGACCGGCGTGCCCGGTACGACGCTCGGCAGCGAACCGCGGCGGCGTCAGCGGACCGCACGCCGCGCCTCCTCCGCGCCGCGTCGATGGAGGGTGTCGATCTCGGCGAGGGTCGTCCAGAGGGCGTTGACGCGGGCATAGGACGTCAGGGTCTCCGGTCGTGCCAGATGCGCGACCGCCCGGTCGTGCTCCCACAGGCGCACGAGCCAGAGCAGTCGGCCGTCCGGGAAGAGGTAGAGGCGAGCCCGGGGGCGGTACGGTATCGCGATCGGGAGCCGAAGCTCTCCGATCTTCCGGACTCGGCGGCGAGGTCGGCGACGAACGGGTTGCGGTGACGTTCGGTCGATGCGTTGTGCATCCAAGTTTTCCACGAATCCTCCCACCCCCGGCGGGCCAGCGGGCGGCAGGTTCCTTGCGGCGAGGGAACGAAACCCGGGGTCGGGTTCCGCAACCGCCCTCCGACGGGCCCACCCCACGGTCGGACCACCGCAGGGATTCGGAGGGCGGGGGTCCGGCCGGTGGGCCGGGAAGTCGCTAGCGCTCGACGTGGTCCGTGACCCTGACCGGCGTCCAGTGGAGCCGACCGGGCGTACGCTCAGGGACGGGCGGCCCGGAAGGATCCGTTCTCCTTCGAGGCGACGCCGGGCGCTAGACGGTTCGACCCGAGGTCGCGGGTCGATCGGCCCCAAAGGGCGATCGATGGTCGGCGACGTTCGCGACGGGGGTCCGGGTTCGGGGCAGGCTCTGGTCGGAGACCGTCAGGAGGCGGGGAGCGGTCGGAGATCGCGTTCGGCCGGTGGACGGTGCGGACGACGGAGGGCCTCTCATTCGCCCCGGCACTCGCCGGCCGAAGGAGAAGGCCTCCCCGCGAAGTGAACGATGAACGGTGCCGGCGATCGCGGTCCGGAACGCTCCCACGGACGAAAACGCGGCCCGTCCCGATACCGATACCGATACCGCCGGCGGCGACCCAGGATTCGGCTTTCCGAGAACTAGATCATGGGTGGGTTAGGAAGGACCCCTCGCACGCCCAGGACACGGTGCTGTCCTCTGGGGGCGATCTGAAGGGGTCCTTCCCGGGGTGGTTGCAGTACGAATGAGGGGGCGGCGAGTATTTCACGCCGGGAAGGAGGGGACGTGGAACGCCCCGCCGAGCGGGCGTTTCAGCCGACGGTCTACCGGCCCCGAGGGTGGTCCGCGTCCGCTACGACGATCCGCGGGAGTTCGCCCTGGATCGCCGGGGTCCGACGAGCGGTCGCGGCGCTGCGGGACGCCGCCGAAGCGCGAGGCAGCAGCCATCGTTCGCCCCACGCCCGGAGCTCTCGCGCCGCGGGCGCGAGGCCGAGCCCCATCTCGGTCAGGGAGTAGACGACCGAGAACGGGCGCGTGCTCACGACGGTGCGCTGGACGACGCCCTGTCCCTCGAGGAATTTCAACGTCGCGCTGAGCGTCTTCGCGTTCAAGCGGGCGTTCGACTTCAGGATCTCGCTGAACCGTTGCGGTCCTTCGAGGAGACGGTGGACGATCGCGAGACGCCACTCCGTCCCGATCACGCCGACGGCCGCGAGCACCGGGCAGAGGTTCCGCCCGTCTGCGACCTCGCAGTCGTCCGAGCCTGCCGCCGGGCCCTGTGCCCCGCGCCGCGCGCGATCCGCCTCCATCCCGAGCCTCGGAGGACCAACGTCGCGGAGGCTTTTATAGTTACTGTATGAAAGTAGATGAAGAACAGTTAGCGCGCATTCGGTCCGACCTCCGGGTCGGTCATCGTCGAACTCGGAGTACCTTTTCTCCGCCGTTGCCCGTCCGAACCCGTGGCACTGCGTCGGCGAGAGACCGAGATCTCCCTCGAGCGCCCGCTCGGACCGGACGGTCCGACCGGAGGGGTGGTCCGACTCACGGTTCGGCTCGCGACGGAGCCGTCCGGGGAGACCCCGACGGCGCGAGAACTCGCCGAAGCGTTGGACGGACTCAAGGCCGATCTCGACGCGCTCGTCGGTCCGTCGCTCGCCGCGTTGCCCGCGACGCGCGTCGAGCGAGCGCTCCCGGAACTCGTCGACACGTACCGGCCGCGCCAACGGGAGCTCATCGACCTGCTCCGCGAGGAGGGGGAGATCACGTCGGCCGAGCACGCGCGACTGGCCGACTACCTTGCGGCGGCCTTGACCGCTCCGAAGGTACCGCTCGTCGAGCGGAGTCGGCCCGAGCCCAGTTTCGACCAACCGATCGCGGCCGTTCCGATCGCCGCGGACCGTCTTCCCGCCATGACCCGGCCGGTCGTCGATCTCCTCCGCCAGTACCAGATCGCGTCGCTCAAGCAGGCCGGGGCGGTGCGCGCCCGGCGTCAGATCTCTTTCGAGGAGTACATGGCGCTGAAGCGGCATTTCTTGCCGTCCGAGCCCGCCGGCGCCGCGCGCGACCCTTAGCCAGATTCGGGGCGCGGGTACAGCGCGACCGCGAGGGATCCGACGTCCGTGATCCCACCCCGCATCCGGACCGCGCGAGCGCGGTCCGGCGCGACCTTCCGCTCGGGGTCGGTGGAGGCGCCGACCACGGCGCCCGGGGGAAAGACCGCATCGGGTCGAGCGCGGACGCCGGCCCGAAGGTCCCCCCCGGTCCGGAACAGACCGACGCTCACCTCGCGCCGTCGAAGGAGCGCGCGGGCCCGAGAGAGGAAGGCGCCGAGTGCGGGACCTTCGTCGATCCCCTCGGGGAGGCCGAGGGTCGCCATGGCGAACGACGCGATCCCCTTCGTGCGGCTTTCGGAAGAGAGCGCCTCGCCCTGGTAGATCGTCTCGGACCGTTCGATGAATCGCTCGGCGGCGATCTCGGGGTTCTCTCGAAGCTCCAGGAACGCGAGCCGGGCGGTCCAGCCCTTGTCGAACACCGCGTCCGAGGCCGCGCGGAGGGCATCCGGCGGCGACGCCACGACCACCGGTGGGGAGACCCGCGTCGACCGGAGGTTCGACGAACCCGGTGCGAGAGCCCCCACGGTCGCGGGAGGAAGCTCGTCGGTGACTCCGACCCGCGTGAGGATCGCTCGCGCCTCGACCCGCTCCGCCGCATCGACCGGGCGCATCGGTCCTCCGCCGAGGACCGTGACCCCGTCCCCGCGTTCGATCACCAAGGTCGTCACGTCGGCGC
>JBARNH010000030.1:0-89547 GCA_049802875.1 Thermoplasmata archaeon
GATTCATACCATGCGGTGGTTAGGCCAGCGGGGTTGCCCTGGTAGTCTAGTGGTCTAGGATGTAGGTCTGTCGAGCCTGCGACTCGGGTTCGAAGGAGCGGAGGGGCGTCCCCCCTCTGCCCGGAACTCCCGACCAGGGCGCCTCCCTCGGCGGGGCTCGTCGCCCATCCACGACTTATCCTGTGCGCGGCATCGTGGAGACGTGGCGGTGGTGAAGAGGAGCCCGGAGGAGCGTTCGTCGCCGTACCTCTCGCACATCGTCGGCGACACACTGCGGGACCTCACGGAAAAGCGCCTCTCCGAGCTCGTCCGCGCCGAGCCGGTGCCGAAGCACCTTGCGATCATCATGGACGGCAACCGGCGCTTCGCGGGCGAGCAAGGGATCGGCATCCAGGACGGCCACCGGGCTGGCCGCGACACCCTAGAGGAGCTGTTGGACTGGTGTCTCGACCTGCAGATCCGGATCCTCACCGTCTACGCGCTGTCGACCGAGAACTTCACCCGACCTACCGAGGAGCTGGACGGTCTCATGGACCTGTTCGACCGCGCCCTCCGCGACATCGCGACGGACGAACGGGTGCACCGCCACCAGATCCGGGTCCGGGTGATCGGGAACCGAACGGCGCTGCCGCCGCGGGTCCAGGAGGCGATCGATATCGCGGAGGAGGCGACCCGCGGCTACTCGGCGTATCAATACAACGTCGCGCTCGCCTACGGCGGTCGGGACGAGATCGTTCACGCGATTCGCGCGCTGGCTCGAGAGGTCCGGGACAAGGGACTCGACCCCGAGGCGATCGACTCGGAGGCCGTGGCCCGTCACCTCTACACTCGGGACCTCCCCGATCCGGACCTGATCTTCCGAACCAGCGGTGAGGAGCGGATCTCGAATTTCCTGCTCTGGCAGTCGGCCTATAGCGAGCTCTACTTTTCGGACGTCATGTGGCCGGGATTGACGCGGCTCGAGTTCCTGCGAGCGATCAGGGCATTCCAGCTCCGTCGGCGGCGGTACGGAGCGTAGGGTGGGCCCGCGCGGGTCCGGCCCTTGCCTCTCCTCGGAAGAACTGGAGCTGCAACCCCTTCGGCCCCGCGGGTGGGGCCCGCGGGGACTCGATTCCCCGGCGAAGGTCTCGGTACCATTAAATAGAAGGGCTTACTCACCCAACCTGACAGCCGAGAGTAATCCCGGTGAACACGAACATGATGGCAGGAAATACGCCGATTCTGGTGCTGCGAGAAGGGACAAAGCGAGAGAAGGGGCGCGGAGCGCTCAACAACAACATTCAGGCCGCGAAAGCGATCGCGGACGCGGTCCGGTCCACCTTGGGTCCGCGCGGACTTGACAAGATGCTCGTCGATTCGATGGGCGACGTCGTCGTGACGAACGACGGAGTTACGATCCTGAAGGAGATGGACGTTGAGCACCCCGCCGCGAAGATGCTGGTCGAGGTCGCGAAGACTCAGGACCAGGAGGCGGGCGATGGGACGACGACCGCGGTGGTCCTCGCCGGCGAGCTCCTCAAGCGCGCCGAGACCCTCATCGAGCAGAACATCCACCCGACGATCATCTCCCAGGGGTACCGACTGGCGTCCGCGAAGGCGCTCCACATCCTGAACGAGATTAGCCACCCGGTCTCGATCGCCGACCACGACAACCTCCTTCAGATCGCCATCACCTCGATGGCGTCGAAGTCCGTCTCGTTCAACCGGGACGCGCTGGGCGAGATCGCGGTGAAGGCGGTGAGCGCAGTCGCGGAGAAGAAGGGCGAGGGCTACTACGTGGACCTCGACAACATCCAACTGATCAAGAAGCAGGGGGGCCAGATCTCCGACACGTCACTCATCGAGGGCGTGATCGTCGACAAGGAGAAGGTCCACTCCGGGATGCCGACCCGGGTCGAGAACCCGAAGATCGCGCTCCTGGATGCCGCGCTTGAGATCAAGAAGACCGAGATCGACGCAAAGATCGAGATCAACGACCCGTCGCAGCTGAACGCCTTCCTCCAGGAGGAAGAGAACATGCTGCGGAGAATGGTCGACCAGGTCAAGAAGTCCGGCGCGAACGTCGTCCTCTGCCAGAAGGGGATCGACGACCTCGCGCAGCACTTCCTCGCCAAGGAAGGGATCTACGCGGTCCGCCGCGTCAAGAAGTCCGACATGGAAAAGCTTGCGAAGGCCACCGGGGCGTCGATCGTCTCGAAGGTCAGCGAGCTGACCCCCCAGGACGTCGGGACGGCCGGACTCGTCGAGGAACGCAAGATCGGTGACGACTCGCTCACGTTCGTGACCGGCGCGAAGAAAGCGCGCGCCGTCTCGATCCTGATGCGCGGCGGCACGGAACATGTGCTGGACGAGATCGAGCGGTCGCTCGATGACGCGCTCAACGTGGTCGCGGTCGCGGTGGAGGACGGACGGTTCGTCTTCGGCGGCGGCGCGACGGCGAGCGAGCTCGCCATGCAGCTTCGCGACGAGGCGGCGAAGATCGGCGGACGCGAGCAGATCGCGTTCGAGAGCTTTGCCGAAGCGCTCGAAACGATCCCCCGTACCCTCGCGGAGAACGCTGGACTCGACCCGATCGACATCCTGATCGAATTGCGCAAGGCCCACAAGGGCGGCCAGAAGACCTCGGGCGTCAACGTGCTCGGGGGCAAGGTCGACGACATGAGCAAGCTCCAGGTCCTCGAGCCGATCCGCGTCGGGCGGCAGGCGATCGAGAGCGCGACGGACGCGGCGGTCATGATCCTGCGGATCGATGACGTCATCGCGTCCAAGTCGGGCCCCGCGCCCGGTGGCGGCGGCCCGGGCGGCCCCGGCGGCGGGATGGGCGGCATGGGGGGCATGGGCGGAATGGGCGGCGGCGACTTCGGTGAGGACTGAAGCCCACCCCTGCTCGAGCTCGGACCCAACCTGTTCTCCGACCTCGGAGGTTCGCCCTCCGGGGTCCCGACTCTTTCGGCGACCTCGGTAGCTATTTGGGGCCCGGGCCGTTGGCACGGGCCGCTGGGAAGTGACGTTGGAGAAGCCGACTCGAATCTTCTTCGTGGCCGACCTTCACGGTTCGGCCGTCTGCTGGCGCAAGTTCATCAACGCCGCGACCGTCTATCGCGCGGACGTGCTGTTGGTCGGCGGGGACATCGCCGCGAAGACTCTCACCCCGATCATGGAGGAGAGCGGCGGATGGACCGCCACGGTCGAAGGAAAGGCGCAGACGGCCGCTTCACTGCCCGAACTCGAGCGTCTCGAGGATTCGCTCCGAGATTCCGCCACCATTCCGTTCCGTACTTCGCGCAGGGAGTGGGACGAGCTCCGGGCCTCACCGGGGAAGTTGGATGAGCTCTTCGAGCAGCGCTCGCTCGAGGAACTTCGACGGTGGCTCGAGTGGGCCCGCTCGCGGATCGGAACGAGCCCGACCCGTCTCTGCCTCGGGTTGGGCAACGATGATCTGACCTCGATGGAAGCGGTGATCGAAGCGGACGAGCTCGCGGAGTTGACCGACCGTTCGATCCTCCGGATCGATGAGGGGCATGAGCTCTTGACCCTCGCCTACAGCAATCCCACGCCCTGGAAGACCCACCGGGAACTTTCCGAGGAGGAGATCACGCGCCACCTGGAACAGTCCGTCGCCCAATTGGAGCAGCCGGGCTCCGCGGTCTTCAACATTCATGTCCCCCCGTTCGGCACACCGCTCGACCTCGCCCCCCGTCTCGGCGCGGACCTCACGAAAAAGATGAGCCCCGGTGGAGAGGCGGAGCTGATCCACGTGGGGAGCACCGCGGTTTCGGCGGCGCTCGAGCGATACCACCCCCTCCTCGGACTTCACGGTCACATTCACGAGTCCCGGGGTACCGCGACCTTCGGCCGTACGCTATCGATGAACTGCGGAAGCGCCTACACCGAAGGCGCGCTGCTCGGCGCTCTGGTCGATATCGCGTCCGACGGAGTCCGTTCCGCCGTACTCACGTCGGGGTAATGGCGTCCGGATCACGCGACGTTCGCGGTTCCGTCCACGGACGGCTGGCTGTCGACCTCTTCCCACCACTGGCCGCCGAGGAATCCGAGGCGACGCTTGGGACTTAACCCGGAGAGCGTGGCGCGGAGCGACTCCAGGCGGCCGCGAACCTGCGAGCGCGGTCCCTCGGGCAGCCCGCGGAGGATCGACGAGCCTAGCACCATGTCGAGATTGAGCGACGCCGTCCGCCAGAGGCCCCAGTCGTTCCCCACGATCTCGGAGAGGCGAGCGGGGGAGATCCCGTCGGGAACAACCTCTCCCACCGGATGGTCGAGCAGGAGTGCGAGGACGTCACGCACGTCCTTCGCCTCTGGCCCGATCACGACATCATGGCGGCCGAACGGCGCGAGCACCCGATCCGCGACCTTCTCTCGGTCTTCGCCGGGCACGCGCTGGATGAACTGCAGCTTCGCGAGGAGGAGAAGCGCCGGCGAGAGGGTGCCGTACTGTGCCGGGGAAGCGAGCACGTCCGACTTCAAGTCGAACCGATGACAGAACCGGAACTCGTCCGCGAGGAGGTCCACGGTACGTAACGCGACCTCGGAGTCACGTTGACCTACGACCATGTGCAGCCGAAGTCGACGGCCCTCACTCAGCGAGTTGAATATCCGGTCGCCCGAGGTCTCGAAGAATCGGAGGCCGCTGCCTTCGCTCTCGTGGAGCGTCACGAGGAACGTGCGGATCGCGGGGAGTTCCTTGTGCAGACAGGCCAGGTCGATGTCGTGGAGCGCGCGGCGCAACCCGAGGTCGCTGCGGTTGCTCGCGAGACACCGCACCCGATTCGCGACCCCGCCGAGCACGGCGAGGGAGAGCGGGGGCAGAGCTTGCCGAGCTGCCCACAGCACGATCACCGCGCGGGCGACGATCGGGTCGGAGACGTCGACCCAGTCCGGTAGACCGAGATGCGACCGGGCTTCTTCGGGGAGCGTCCGTACCGCGAGCGGGAGCTCCAAGGAGATCCGCTCCCCCCGCAGGGGATCGATGACTAGGTCAACGACCTCCCCCACGGCCACCTCCGATCCGGTTGGCCCCCATAAGGGGGGCGCCTCCTCCCCTCAATCCGGGGGAAGCGCCTTGCTGATCAGGTTCACCGGGACACCGCGAGCGCGCTGGATCGCGTACGAGACGAAGTAGAGGACGAGGCCGATGACGAAGACGATTGGCAGGAAGAGGAGGTCGACGTAACTGTAGGCGCCGGTGGGTTCGACGTACTGGGCGGTCGAGGCGGCGTAGCTGACGTACCACGCCGCGATCCAGGACGCGCCTCCTACGAGTGTGATCAGCGGAAGGGGCCCGATCTTCGCGCGGACGATCCGTGGCGCGCTTCGGAAGAGGTCCTTCTTCAAGAACGGGAACAGGGCACCCGCCAGGCACACGAGCCCGACCGCGAACCAGAACCCGAAGTTCGAGTAGGAGAGGTAGGCAAAGACCGTGTAGTACACCCCGAGATACAGGCACAGGAAGGACGCAGCCGCGAGGAAGAGCACCGCCACCCACGGCACCCCGTTCCGAGTGACGCGAGTGAGGAACGTCGGAAGTATCCGATCGAACGACCACGCGAAGAGATTGCGGGTCGGGACGATGAAGTAGATCAAGGAGAAGGCAAAGAACGTCAGCGAGATCCCGAACGTCAGGAAGCCGGCGGCCCACGGACTCGATACGAGGTACGCGACAAGGAGCAGCGGTGACGGAAGGTTGGTCGGAAGAGCGGTCGCGAACCACGCTCCGCTCGCCCCGACGATGAAATTGCGTCCGAAGGTATTGTACGTCGCCCAATAGAGCAACGCGATGAGCGCGGCGAAAATGATCGGAGCCCCGAAGATCGCCAGCCCCTGGGTTCGCACCGGATTTCCTCGAATCTCTCCGCCGTAGTAGGAGCTGTTCGCGTATCCGATGAAGCTGAGCATTGTGTACACGATCCCGAGGAACGTACCGGTGATCGTGATGGAGTCCAGGCTAGCTCCAGCGCTCGCGAGCGCTTGGTAGGCTCCGGCACCGTTGACCGCGTTGTAATGGCTCGCGAAGGTCGACTGGGAGGTCGAGACCAGGATCCCGATCATCACCGCGTAGATCACGAACGTGACGACGAAAATCCCGATCGTAGTGCGGAAGATCCACTTGGTCGGGAGGAGGCTGACGAGGACGACGAGCAACAGGAAAACTGCCCCGATCGCGAACTGGTCCCCGGTGTTCGAAAGAATCGTGTTCGCCCACGCTAGGGGGGCCGATCCACCTCCGGCGATACTGAAGCTCGCGAACAACATAGGGAGGCCGTAGAAGGCGAGGTAGTAGGCGAAATATCCGGCCCAGGTTACGAAGACGACGGTAAAAACAAGGTTGGTGGCAAATCCTACGCTTGGGTGAAAGATCCGACCAACGAAGATGTAGTCGCCGCCGGAGCGCGGCATCGCGCTCGAGAGCATCCAATAAACGTACCCGACACCGATGTTGATCGAGACTCCGATCGCGACCGTGGTGATCAAGTTCGCGTTCGGATATCCGGCGGACGCAAAGACGACCCAGAAGAAGTTGACGATGATCCCCATCCCCACGAGGTTGGCGATCAGCGCGGTCCGGGGTCCGACCGTACGAACCAGTCCCGAGGATTGGCGCACATAGACATCCGTGGAGCTAACCTCCCGTCGGACCTGCTCGACAGCCGGTAGGTTCACCACGGTCCCCGGCGACTCGGCGTTCAACGCTGCGGTCAACGTGAGTTCCCCCGAACTGGGCCCGCCCTCGTGTCCGAGGTACGGCCTAGCACGGGGAATTTCCCCCGGGTATTAATGCCATCTGAACCGCGCTGCCTACGGACGGATGCGCATCGACGTTCGGAGACGGGTTTCCCCCAGGGAGTCGAACTCTTGAAGGTGCTCAACGGTTTGCCGGAACACAAACCCATGAACTGGGACACACGGTTGATCCACGACGGACAGGACCCCGACTCGCTGACGGGCGCGGTGAACGTACCCGTCTACCTCACCTCCACGTATGCCCAGTCATCGCCCGGCACGGCGAAGGGGTACGTCTATTCCCGCACCGGGAACCCCACGCGTGCGGCGCTCGAGAGGGTCCTCGGACGGCTCGAAGGGGGAGTCGGGAGCCTGGCATTTGGTTCGGGTCTTGCCGCCACTTCGGCGCTGTTCATGGCCTACCCGAAAGGGAGTCGCATCGTAGCGGGCGATGACCTGTACGCGGGAACTTGGAGATTACTCCAAGTCGCCCGGACACACGGGGTGACGGTCGATTTCATCGACACTACCGATCTCGGAAATGTCCGTCGCGCCCTCGCCGCCTCACCGCAGGCGGACCTCCTGTACCTCGAGACGCCGACGAACCCCCTTCTCAAGGTCACCGACCTTCGCGGCGCGATCTCCGCTGCTCGCGCGACCCGGACGAAAGTGGCGGTCGACAATACCTTCGCATCGCCCGTCCTTCAGAGACCGCTGGATCTCGGTGCGGACATCGTCGTGCACTCGACGACCAAGTACCTCGGGGGTCACAGCGATCTGATCGGTGGAGCGCTCGTCTTTCGGTCCCGAGCGTTGTTGGAGAAGTACCGATGGTTCCAGAACACGCAGGGCGGGATCCCGGGGCCTCTCGAGTGTTTCCTCGTCCTCCGGGGCATCCACACCATGGGCTTGAGGGTGCGCGCCCATTGCGGTAATGCGCGTCGTGTTGCTTCGTTCCTTTCGGGCCACCCGAAGGTCACTCGCACGCTCTACCCCGGGCTTCGCACGCACCCCGGCTACCTCGTCGCCCGACGTCAGATGGATGATTTCGGCGGGATGGTTTCGGCGGAGGTTCGCGGTGGACTCTCGGCCGCGAAACGAGTAGTCCGGCGACTCAGGGTCTTCACCCTGGCCGAGAGCCTGGGCGGCGTCGAGTCGCTCGTGAACGTCCCCGCGCTGATGACCCATCGCTCGGTGCCGAAGGAGTTGCGCGAGCGACAAGGAATCCGGGACGGTCTGATCCGGTTCAGCGTCGGGATCGAGGATGCGACCGACCTGATCGCCGACCTTCGGAAGGCCCTCGCCTAACGCGCGGGCCCGGCAGCGAGAAATACCGGCCCGCTGTGGTCGCGGCATGCCTCTATGGGAAGACAAGCCGGAAGCGTGGCACGAGATCCAACCGGGAGTCCATCGCCGGATTCTGGCCCACGATGGCGGGGTCATGATGGTGCTCTACCGGATCGCGCCCGGCAGCCGTTTCGCCATGCACTCGCACCCGCACGTCCAGTCGGGGACGGTCCTCGAAGGTGGAGGGCAGTTCCAGGTCGGGAACGAAACGTGGCCGCTGAGAGTCGGGTCCGCGTACACGCTCCCCGGGAACGTGCCGCACGAACTCCGGGCGGACCCGAAGATTTCGACGGTAGTGCTCGACGTATTCACGCCTCGGCGGGAAGAGTTCCTGCACGAGACGGTCCGACCGGACCGCGAGTAACGGTCCCTATCCGACCGAGCGCAGCAGGCCGCCATCGACCGGAAGCATCGCACCGGTGACGTAACTCGACATCTCGCTGCATAGAAAGACGACCGCACGGGCCAGCTCTTCGGGGGTGCCGATCCGTCCGAGGGGTATGTCTCGTTCCATCCCCTCAATGACTTCCGAGGGTGTGGTGCCCCGCCGTCGAGCGAGGTCGACCGCGACCTCGTCGATGCGACCGGTCCGGATGAACCCCGGTAGAATCCCGTTCACCCGGATCCCTCGGGGCCCGAGTTCCCGCGCCAACGTTCGGACGAGACCGGCGACCGCGATCCGGCATACATTCGACGTCGCGAGGTTGGCGATCGGCTCCCGGATCGCCACCGACGTGAGGAACACCATTCGACCGGCGATCTTCTCCGCGAGCATTGCGTCCGCCGCCTTTCGTGCGAGGTAAGCGGGACTGACGACCAGAAGCGCCGCCGCGCGGTTCCAATCGTCGAACCCCTGCTCCATGAACAGCCCGGGATGGGGAGAACCGGTCACGTAGACCAGGGAATCGAGCCCTCCGAGTCGGCCGACCGTCTCCTCGACCAATCGGTCGAGATCCGCGCGGTTCGTCAGGTCGGCTACCACGCCATGTACCTCCCCCCGGGGTCGAAGCCGCTCGACCGCAGCGGACAACCGTTCAACGTTCGACGAATTGACCACCAACCGAGCCCCCTCGCCCAGCAACGCTTCGGCGGCTCCGTATCCGATCCCTTGGCTCGCCGCGGTGACGAGGACGCGGGCGCCGCTCAAGCCGGAGCTGATCGGCACGGCCAGGATCCTACCCCTCGAGCGCGAACACCCGGGCCATCGCGCCGCTCGCTCCGGCGATCTTGAGGGGGGCGGCCACTAGCGTGTACTGCACTCCCTCCGTGAGGGCGTCGAGGTGGTCGAGGGCTTCGAGAATCCAGATCCCCTTACGGAGGAGGACCTTGTGGGCTTCGAACTTTGAGTTGGAGTAGGGGTCGACGCCGAGTGTGTCGATCCCGACCCCCTTGACCGAACGCTGGACCAACCACTCGGCGGCTTTCGGGTCGAGTCCGGGAAAGTCGTACAGATACTCTTTCGTGGGGGCCCGCTTTCCACTCCAGTCCGTCCGAAGGAGGACGAACTCCGGGTGCTTCCCCTTTGGCCACTTCTTCTCAAGCGCCTTCGCGGAGATGATCGTTCCGCCGATCTCCGCGCGGAGGTCGAGGACGACCGCGGGTCCGACCAGCTGAGAAGGCGGGATCCGGTCGACGGTGATCCCGTCCTCGAGGAAGTGGTAGGGGGCGTCCATGTGGGTACCCGTATGGGACATGCAATTGATCCGCTCGATCGTGTAACCGTCCCGGGCGACGATGCCGGCCGGCTCGAAAACCGGTAACGGGGAGGTCGCCCACACCGGCATGTACGTTTGGAGCAGCGCGGTCAGGTCGTGAACACGTCGGGCAGCCGGCATGTTCCCGAGAGGGAGCAGGGGTACAAAACGCTCTGCCGAGGACGCGGCGATCGCTTAGTTTCGCTTCCGGTGCCGGGCAAGGAACCGGTCGAGTCGGTCGATCCCGTCATCGAGCGTTTCGGTGGGTGAGCTGTAGGAGATTCGAATGTGGCGCTCCCCATCGGGACCGAACGCCACGCCCGGCACCACCGCGAGTTTTTCCTCCGTCAGCAGTTGGGAACAGAAGTCCAGCGACGAGAGCCCGAGATCGTACCGAGGAAACACGTAGAACGCCCCCGCGGGCCGAACGGTCGTCAGTCCATCGACCCGAGCAAGGCGACGCATCAGATGGTCACGCCGCTCCCGGAATGCCGAGCGAAAACGCTCTTCATCGGGGGCGCCGTGCTCGAGAGCCCAAACGCAGGCCCTCTGGACGAACGGAGGCACACACGTCAACGTGTGTTCCATCACCTTCACGAGGCGCGCCCGGATCTCGGGCGGAGCGACCACGAACCCGGCCCGCCAACCGGTCATCGCATAGATCTTGGAAAAACTCCCGATGGTCACCACTGGGGTGTTACCACCAGCCTCGCTCGCCGGACTGACGTGACTCCCCTCGTAGATCAACGGCTCGTAGGTTTCATCGCTCACGATCGTTAACCCATGATCTCGGGCAATCCGAATCGCCTCCCGGACTTCCTCGCGCAGGAGGACTCTCCCGGTGGGATTCCCGGGGGAGACGAGGACCAAGACCTTCGATCGGGGCGTGATCGCGGCCCGAAGAGCGTTCGCGTCCAGAGAGAAATCGGGACGAAGGGGGACGTAGACGGGGCGGCCGCCCACCAGCTGGACCGGTTGTTCGAATAGGTAGGTCGGGTCGGGGAGGAGCACTTCGTCTCCGGCCTCGAGGGTCGACAATAGCGTTGCATAGATCGCAAACTTGGCGGACATGACCACGACATCGTTCGCGACCACGGGGATGTGGTGCCGCGACGCCAGCCGATGGGCGACCGCCTCCCGGAGCTCCGGCATACCTTGCGCGGAGACGTAGTGGGTGAAACCCTCGTTCATGGCGCGATAGGCCGCATCGCGGATCCCGGCGGGCGTTTCGAAGTCGGGTTCTCCAATGTGCAGTCCCAGGACCTCTTGGCCCTGCTGGCGGAGTTGGAAAATCTGGTCGACGAGGGCGAGGATCGGAGACTCGGAGACCCCGTCGATCAACACGGGGGCGCCATGCGCGAGCGGCGGGTTAAGCCCGGCGCTTGCTCCTCCGTGCGGGGCGGGGGGAGGGGGACCGGCGCGGAATCCGTGAGGCCAGATGTTCCCCCACCTGCCGGACGGCCCTCGCTCGATGCGAGATCGAGTTCTTCTCTTCCGGCGAGCCCTGGGCGAATGTGCGCTGCCACCCGTCCGGCACGAAGATCGGGTCGTAGCCGAAACCGCCCTGGCCCGCGGGGCGACGGGCAATGGTGCCTCTGACTTCACCGATAAACGTCCAGCGGTGTCGACCGTTCTGGAGTCCCGCGACAGTACGGAAGTACGCGTGTCGATTGCGTTTCCGCAGCAGTTCGAAGATGGGCCCGAACTTCCAGATCTCGAGGAAATGCGCCGAGTAGACGCCCGGGAAGCCGGCCAGCGAGGGGATGAAGAGACCGGAGTCTTCAACGAGGACGTAGCCGCCGAGGTCCCGGACGGCGTCCAGTTTCGCCCGGACCACTTCCTGAAGATCGGCGGCCTGAGGCTCCGGCAGCGTCCGGCGTTTCCACCGGACCTCAAGGCCGAAGGGGCGGAGCACTTCCCGCACTTCGCGGAACTTATCCGGGTTCGAGCTCACGAAGGTGACGTCGGTCACGCGACCCCCGTCACCAGGGGTATTCGTTGTAGGCGATGATCTCGTCGGGGCTCTTGCGCCCGTCGTCCGGCGGCTTTGCGGACCCGTTGGTGTCCGCCGGGTACCCGATGGGAATGATCCCGATCGGGTGGATCCCTTCGGGGACGTGAAGGACGGCGCGGACCTTCTCCTCGTGGAACTCGATGATCCAGATGCTCCCGAGACCTTCGGCGATCGCGGCGAGTTGCAGATGGTCGACCGCGACCGCCACATCCAGCGGGTACGCCGAGATGTAGCTCCCGATGGTCACGGGAATATCCTCCTCGACTGCGAAGGCGACGATGACCGCCGGCGCTTCGGCGATGATGCGCCCCCGGTTCGACGCTTGTGCCAGGAGCCGCTTCCGTTCGTCGTCCTGAACAACCACGAATCTCCACGGTTGGAGGTTGCGCTGGCTTGGGGAAAGCCGCGCGGCGGCGAGGACATTCTTCAGCTTCTCCGGGGGAACCGGGCGGGATTGGTACTGGACGCACGGGCGGTACGAGCGGATAGCGTCGAGGACGTCCATGAGGTCCGACCGAGAAGAGAACGTTAGGTGCAGGTGGGCCAATATCGGCCTACCCCGCTATCGTGTGGCGACGCATTCGTACTTGCGAGGGTCACCCTCAATAAAAGGGTTTGCGCTCCGGAGGCTCTACTTCCTCGAGGGCGGTGCGACGGGGCCGGCTTTCCCTCGGCGACTCGCCAGAACCGCGAAGATGAAGCCGACCGCCACCGCGGAAGGTATCACTTCAATCACCAGCAGCGTCGGGCCCCCCGCGACAGGTGGCACCAGAATGCGCGGCACCTCTCCACATCCGCAGGCGAGAGGGTAGGTCTCGAAATACGGCCCCGAAAGGATGCCAGTCGATTCATTCCCCAGCCAGTACGCCTGGTGGGCACAGGGCATACCGAAGTTACCACAATCCGACGACGAAGCCCAATTGATCGCGAAATCGATGTCGGTCCACCCGTCGCCCCCGCCCCAGCCCGGGGTGAGATTCGCCGCCGCATAGGCTATCGGAGACCCATTAAAGGGGTAGTATCCGTAGAGGCCACCCCAGTCCACCACTAGGCTCTGAAACTCTGACTGAACACACAAGCGCGCGAAGAAGTTAGCCGTGTCCGGCTCCGGGAGCGCATTTCCATACGGGGCGATGAGACCGCAAAACGTAGAGTTCGCCGGGCGCGCGAGGCTGGACGTGCCGCGCGTGATCCCAGACTGGTCCCCGCGCTCTACCCCTGTTGCGGGACCCGCTGATGAGCGGGGAGCAGTCTGCAGAAGGCTCGCGAGGAGGACTACCAAAATGAGGAGGAATGCAACGAGGTTCGAGGCAAGGCGCCACTGCGCACGAGCCCTGCCCGAGGGATTCGAATGACCTCGAGATTTCCGCATCCCATCCCCCTGGTTCCGTATGACTTCAGCCCTCTTACTCCCATGTAACCGGAGGACCGCCCGGATCCGATCACACGAGGGCGCACAGATCACTCGCGACGACGCTTCTTAGAATGGGAACCGACCAGCTTAGGCCGACTCTGAAGACTCCGGTAAACCCCCTCAACCTGAGGGCGGAAAATCGAAACCCCTCCGCCACCCGAACCTGAACAGTACCTAACGAACCCAATGGTTAAATATGGCGGACAGGGCTCGGGAAGCGCTGCTGACGACTGTCTGACAAACAGGTCGCCGTCGGCGACGGACGTCGCAAATCGAAACCGGGGGAGGGGGACGCTCGATGTATCTCAAACGGCTCAAGGTCCGAAACTTCAAGTCGTTCGCTGGTGCCACTGAGCTCCCCTTCCAGCCCGGATTCACGGGGGTCGCCGGCCCGAATGGGATGGGCAAATCCAACATTTCGGACGCGATCCTCTTCGTGCTCGGTCCGACCAGTTCGAAGGCGCTCCGGGCGGAACGCCTGACCCATCTCTTCTTCAACGGAGGGTCGTCCAAAAAGGCCGCCACCGAGTGCGAGGTCTCCCTCGTCTTCGACAACTCGGACAAGCTCCTCCCGTGCGACTCAGCCGAGGTCGAGGTGACTCGATACGTCAAGCTGGCTCCGAGCGACCCCGACGGATACTACTCCTATTTCTACGTGAACGGAAAACGGACGACCCAGACGGAGATCGACGCTCTCCTCTCGCACGGTCGTCTCTCGGGGGACGGGTACAACCTCGTCCAGCAAGGGGACGTCAACAAGATCGTCACGATGGGGCCGGTGCCCCGGCGAGCGCTCCTCGAACGCCTGGCCGGGATCAGCCAGTACGACGACGAACTCGAACGTGCCGAGACGAAGCGGGTCGACCTCGACCAGAATCTCGAACGGATCCAAACCCTGCTGGGCGACATCAAGGGACGACTCGCCTCGCTCGAGGGCCAGCGGCTGCAGGCGATCCAATACAAACAGCTGCAGGACGACCAACGGCGGTCGCAGGCTCGTCTCGCCCGCGCGGGCCACCGAATGGCCGAGCAAGAGTTGGCGACCTGCCGTCGTCAGGTCGAAACCGTTCGCGAGGAGATCACTCGCCTCGATGCCGCGCGCACGGAACTCTCCGCGCGCCAGGACGAACTCGCCCGCTCGATCGACCAGGTGGACCGGGAGATCGCCGAGGCGGGGGGCGCGGCCGCCGTCAAGTTCAAACAGGAGCTCGACGAGAAGCGGATGGCTTACGCCCGGCTCGACCAGAGCCTCGCCCATCTCCGAGAGGGGCTCGAGACGCTCGACACCCAGACCGACGAGCTCGACACCGCGGTGAAGGCCGACGAAACCCAACGCCAGACGCTCGAAAAGCAGGAATCCGCGCTCGCGGGCGAGCTCGCGAAGCTCGCCGAGCGAGCGGAAGAGGATGCTCGTGGGATCCAGGCGGCGACGGGCACTCCGGGGAAGCCGGGGGAGAAGATCGCGGGGGCACGCAAGCAGCAACTCGAATTCGAGCGTCAGCACGACGCGAAACAGAAGGCGTGGCAGCAGGCCGTCCAGGAGCGCGAGTCCTCGAACGCGGCCCGCGAGGCCGCCGAGCGCTCCCAGGCGCAAGCCGAGGACGACCTACGGGAGCGGGAAGTCGAGGTCAAGGACCTCGAGCTTCGGATCAAGGAGACCGGGCCAGCCAAGGGTTCCGGAGGCGCGTCCACCGGCGACCTCCAGAAGGAGCTGTTCTCGCTGAAAAATCAGGAGAAGAGCCTCACGGCGGAGGCGGAGCGCTTGGCCCGGGAGGTCGGCGAGATCAACCGGCGCTATCTCACGCTCGACGCGCGGCTCAAAGCCCGCACGGAGTCCGGCGCGCGGCCGAACCAGTTGGCCGCGGTGGACTTCCTGCTCTCCCAGCGGAACCTCGGAAAGGTCCCGGGCATCCGCGGAACGGTCGAGGAGCTCGCGGACTTTGACCCGAAACTGAAGACCGCCCTCCAGGTCGCCGGCGGGAACCGTTTCCAAGCACTGGTCGTCGAGACGGACCAGGTCGCGGAAGAGTGCATCCGCCTCCTCCGCGAAGAGAAGCGCGGGCGCGCGACGTTCCTTCCGCTCAACAAGATGCTCCCCGGCCGTCCGCACGGAAAGTCCCTCCTGGTGTCCAAAGCCGCGGGTGCGACGGGGTTCGCGATCGACCTGGTGAAGTTCGACGAGTCGTTCCGCCCAGCGTTCTGGTACGTCTTCGGGGAGACCGTTGTCATGGACGACCTGGCGCACGCTCGTTCCCAGATGGGGGGCGTCCGCCTGGTCACTCTCACCGGTGACCTGATCGAGGCGACTGGCGCCATCTCGGGTGGTTACCTCGACCCGTCGGCCCAGGGGCGCGGCGCGGACAGCGCCGTCGAGTTGAAGCGGCTCGGCGAGGAGCTGCGCGAAAAGAGCGCCGCGGAGACCGCGGCCCGCACCTCCCTCGCGAAGGCCAGCGAGCGCATTCGCGTCGTGAGCGAGGAGCTTTCGACCCGCTCCATCCAGGACCAGTCCCATCAATCGTCCCGTCAGTTGCTCGGAAAGGAGCTGGCGGCGGCCGAGGGCCGCCTCCAAGCCGCCCGCCACCGGATCGACGAAGCCTCGGCCGATCAGAAGAAGGCTGAGTCGCAGTTCGACCGGGCGGAGGAGACCGTTCGCCGTCTCGGAGAGGAGATCGCCGCGCTGAAGGCTTCGATCGCGAAGGCCCAAGAGCAGTACCTCGGGCAGCTCCCCGAGGCGCTCGGGGCGAAGCTACGGAGCCTCCAGGAGGCGTCGCAGAAGACCTCCGAGGAACGGGTCAAGGTCAACGGTGGGCTCGAATCGGTCCGGGCCTCCCTCGCGGCACTCGTCGCGAACTTGGACGGTCGGAAGAAGGAATTCGCGGAGGCCCAGACCTCCCTCACGACCAAGAAGAAGGAGATCGCCCAAACCGAGAAGTCGGTCCACGCGGCCAAGGAAGCGCTCGACGCTCTCAAGTCGGTCGAGACGAAGCAGAGCGAGTCGCAGAAGGCTCAGGGCGAGAAGAAGCGCGGCTTCGAGGAGGAACGACTCACCGTCACGCGAAAGCTCGGCGAGGCCCAGGCGAACCTCGAGACGCGACGCTCGATGTTGACCCAGGAGGAGACTCGTCTCGCGGTCGCGGAGTCAAAGTTCCGCGAGCTCGAGGAGGCGTTGAAGCAGTTCCCAGAGCCCGAACCCGACGAGAAACCGATGTCGGTCGAGGACCTCAAGCGGAAGATCTCGACCCTCGAGCAACAGCTGGCGGCTCTCGGGGACGTCAACCTTCGGGCCGTTGAGGAATACGACTCCGAAAAGGGTCGCCTCGACGAGTTCGGGGCGGAGTCCGAGCGCCTCACCGCGGAGAAGACCGAACTCGTGGGTCTCGTTCACGAGATCGAGAAGAAGAAGCGGGAGAAGATCAACGAGGTCGTCGTTCAGGTGAACGTCAACTTCCGCGAGATCTACGGCGAGCTTTCGGCCGGGGGAGAGGGGGAGATCGCCCTCGAGAACCCGGCGGACCCGCTCGCCGGAGGCCTCTTGATCAGGGCGCGCCCGGTCGGTAAGACGGTCGCGCGCTTGGAGCAGCTCTCCGGCGGTGAGAAATCGCTCGCGAGCCTGGCGTTCATCTTCTCCCTCCAGCGATACGACCCGAGTCCGCTCTACGTGTTCGACGAGGTCGATATGTCGTTGGACGGGCTCAATGCCGAGTATGTCGGACGCATGCTGCGTCACAACGCGGAGCGGGCCCAATTCATCGTCATCTCGCTTCGCAAGGTGACCCTCAAGTTCGCGAGCCATCTCTACGGTGTGACGATGCACGGCGACGGGTGCTCCCGCGTCATCGGGATCCGTTTGGACGACATTCACGACGTCGAGAGCCGCGAAGGAGCCCGGGCGCCCGAGACCGCGCCTCCGGCGTTGGAGGCCCGATGACGATCTCCGAGACGGAAGCGGTCGACCTCGCGAGACCGACGGCCGTACCTCGGGATGCCGCTGAGAAGGTCCTACATTACCTCGTCTTTCATCGGTCCCTGATCGGAGAGGCGGAGGACACTTCGGTTCTCCTGGAGCGCTACCTCACCCTCGTCGAGAACCTGAAGGACGGGGTCCACCTCGTCATCCCAGACCCATTCCAGAAGGCGATGGCCCTCCTCTTCGAGCTCGTCATGGAGGAGGAGTTCGACCCTTGGGAAATCGACCTCGTCAAGTTCACTCAATCGTACCTCGAGCGCGTCCAGTCGGACGGCGCGGTCAATTTCGCGATCGCGGGACGTTTGGTGTACATGGCATGGAGCATCCTCTACCTGCAGTCCGAGGAGCTGCTCAAGGCCCGGGAGGCGACCGCGAGCCCCGTGGACCTCAATGCGGGCGATGCGAGCCCCCTCGACGACGGATACCTTCCGCTCATGGAAACCCCGGAAGCGGTGGACGTGACGTCCACCGTGCTGGGCTCGATGGACGCGCCGCCGTTGCTCGAGATGGTTCGGCACCCCGAGACCCGGCCGGTCTCGCTCCTCGAGCTCGTTCGGGCCTTCGGGGAGGCCGAGGCCGACGCGCGGCGCGCGGTTCACCTCCAGGAACTCCGGGAGCGTCTACGGGAGGAACAGCGGGCGCCGCCGGAAGTGCTGGTCCACGGCGACCTCCCCGAACATGACCTCGTCGACACGTGGGAGGCGGCCCTCCGCCATCCGATCGACGAGCCGTTCCCACTGCTCGCCCTCTGGAGCCCCCTGACCGGTCGCGACCACCTCGTCGCGATCTTTCTCGCCGCCCTATTTCTCGCTCGCGAACGATCGATCGACCTTCGACAGGAGGTCCTCGGGGAGAGTCCGGTGATGGTCGTCCGGACCGCCGACGTACGGAAGGTCCTCGCGGAGGAGAACTGAACGATGCCGTCCAAACTCGACGACCTGGTCTTCCAAGTCGAAGCGGTCCTGTTCGCCGCCGGAAAACCGCTCAGCGTGAAGGAGATCGCGGGCGCCCTCGAGCTGGTCGACCACCGGCCCATCCAGAAGGCGGTCCGTACACTCGAGCAGACCTACGGGCACCGACAGTCGGCCCTCGAGGTGCGACGGGTGGGCGACCGGTACGCCCTCCAACTCGAGGAGCGATACGTGCCGACGGTCCACTCCGTGACGCCGGTCGAGATGGCCCCGCGGACCTTGAAGGCCCTCACGCTCGTCGCCTATCACCAACCGATCCTCCAGAGCGTCCTCGTGCGGATGATCGGCGACGTCGCCTATGAGGAGGTCCAGCACCTGCGCGGCCTCGGGCTCGTGCGCACGGAACCGAAGGGCTCCACCCTCGAACTCACGACCACCCGCCGGTTCGTCGAGTACTTCGGGATCTCGTCGACCCGACCGGAAGAGATCCGCCGATTCCTCGAGCAGAAGCTCGGGGTCACCCCGGCACCGGCGTCACCGACCGCCGCCGTCGACCCCTCGGACCCCCCCGAGCCCGCCACGGAATCTCCGACGCCGCCTCCCGCGGTCGAAGCGGCCCCCGAACCCCCCGCGGCGCTCTAGATCGCCCCGCACTTGGGGCATCGGACCGGCTCCGCCGGTCGCAGCGCCCCACAGTAGGGGCACAGGAACGTCGGGCCGGAATACATCGCCGCGGGGAGCGACGCGGGGGGCGGTGGAGGGAGAGGGCCGAAGGTGGACGGCGGCGGACGGTCCGGTTGCTTCGACGGTCGGGCCATCGCGACGATCAGGACGATCGCGACCACCGCTCCGACGCCGAAGATGAGGTAGATCTCCGTCCACGGCACCGGCGGCGTGGGAGGGACCGGCGGGAGCCCCGGGGTTGGGCCGAGGTACGTGTAGTTCCGGATGGTCGAGTTCGCGTCCGCGAGATAGAACAGAGGGGCGATCGGGGTGCCCCAGCCCGTCGTCGCATCCCACCCGGGTCCCGCCGCGAACTCGTAGTTCGCACCGGTGACGACGTCGTAGAACGGGTTGGTCGGGCCCGGATTCGCGGCGTAGTAGCTCTCGATCCGGTAGATCTCTGGTCCGATGAACCCGAACGAGTGATGGGCGACCGCGATCTCGTCCGCTAAGAATCCGGCGAACGCGGGAGCGGCGATGCTCGTCCCTGCGAGGAGCTCGAAGAACACGGTGCCGGTCGAGTTCGCGAAGACCGCCGCGAGGGTCACGTTGGCGGGGAACGCGACATCCGGCCCGGCCCGCCCGAGCGACCCGATACCCTGCACGATCGTCGCGTTCACGATATTCGGTTGGGCCGCGGAATGGAGCTGCCAGTAGGGTTCCGGGTAGACCGAACTGATCCCCCCCTCCGTCCCGACGTAGTTGCCGGGTCCGCCCGTGGTATCCCACCATGCCGAGAGTCCCGTAAGTCCCCCGAAGCCGCTGCCGTAGGAGACGTTCAGCTCCATCCCATTGGCCCAGCCGTTGGGGGTGCCGGACGCCGAGAGGGATACCCCTCCGACCGACAACACTCCCGAGCTGTTGAATGAGGCCGACGCCGGCCAGAGCGGCCACTGACTGCCGCGTTCGGTGAGGCTGTTCGGCGCGTTGCCGCTGTCGCCGCTCGCCGCCACGACCGTGACCCCCATCGCCGCGGCCTCCTCAAGCTCCGCGTTCCACGTGGAGTCGTTGAGGTCATCGAGGCCGAACGAAGCGGAGACGACCCCGAGGTGGTTGGGCGAGTAATTGTACGAGAGCGCCGAGGCGAGGTCCTGGTCGAAGTAGGTCGCGGCGTTCGCATCGCTGACAGCGCTCGCGAGAAGGCTCCCGGCGAAGTAGAAGTTATACAACGGAGCCCCGGGAGCAAGGCTCCCGGCCATCTCGAGGTCGAGGGAGTTCTCGAACTCATCGAGCGTATCGTCCCCGACGCCTCCGAACGATCCCGGCAGCGGCGGCGAGATCCCGGAGATGTTCACCGGAACCCCCGTGAGGTTGGAGCGCGGCCAGCCGGGAGCGAACGTGGCGTTGAAGTACGTCTGGATCACGGCGGGGTCCCACGGAGGGGTGTTGTTACCGGTCGTCTCATTGTACCCGCTCGCGAGGAGCGTCGCGATCGCCACGTCCGTGGGATACGTTGCGTTCGCCACGACGCTACTGCCCGGGAACAATTCGTTCAGGTCGAACGCTTGAGTGAAATCCGACCCCACGAACCACTGTTGGCCGGTGGTATTGTTCACGACGAACTGGTTGGTGCTGGTCGGACCTTGCGCCGGCTGGGACTGGCTCGTTCCCAGGTTGAGGGTCAACCGAGCGTCCGCGGAATCGCTCAGGCCGCTGACTCCCGAGACCAGGCCGTCGAGGCCCGAGGGGAGCGTCGGGGTGCCCGACGCGGTGTACCATCGAGGGTCCCCGGGACCCGGTAGGTAGACCATCCGAACGCCGAGGAGGGCGTCGACCGAGCTGGCGTCGAGCTGCGCCGTGACGGAAAGATGGTCCGGAGCGACCGTGACCTCGTGGCCCCCCGCCCCTCGAAGGGCGGCAACGACCGTTCCCACGGCCGCGGGACCCGGGGCGAACGCTTGCTCGAATTGCTCGTGCGTCAGATACGCGCGGTAATCGGGTGAGTTCGGACTCTCCACGGCGGAGAGGAATGCGGCCAACGCCGCGGGATGTGGATACGCGAGCGTGAGCGAGATCTCGAGAGGAGTGTCCGCCGGCAGCGGAGAGACCGACATGCCCGCCGGGATGGGGACGGCGTCGGAAATGACGCCGGAGGCAACGGGAGCCGCGACGCTCGGGCCCGGGGCGCCGTGGCCGGACGCCACGGGGCAGACCGCGACGAGAACGGCGGCGACTACCGCGAGGAGCGCGAACCGCGTT
Source organism: Thermoplasmata archaeon (assembly GCA_049802875.1). Lineage (GTDB taxonomy): Archaea > Thermoplasmatota > Thermoplasmata > Lutacidiplasmatales > UBA184 > Lutacidiplasma. Next base: position 21,008 of record JBARNH010000030.1, read on the forward strand.
CGCATGGCCGTAAGGAGGTCGTGCACTCCTAATGAGCCCGCCCGGTGCGTCGAGGCGGCAAGCAACTCTTTAGTTCCCGGCGAAGTCGGGCGCCCGATGGCCCCGGACCCGGCCGGTCCCGCGAAATGCATCTTCTGCGAGATCGTCGCCGGCCGAGCCCCCGCGTTCCGGGTCTATGAGGACGACGCAACGATGGCCTTCCTCGACCTATTCCCCTTCACCCGGGGACATCTGCTCGTGATTCCGAAACGGCACGGCGCCCGCTTGAAGGACTTCGGGGACGACGACCGAGCGGCCGTGGTGCGTACATTGGAAGTGATGTGCCGCCGCACCGAGCGGCTGACGCCGGACTACAACGTGGCGCTCAATGCGGGTTCGAAGGCGGGTCAGATCGTCTTCCATCTTCACTTTCACGTGATCCCGCGCTACGGCGAATCGAACCCGTTCCATCCGCCCCAGCGCGTGCGGATCACGGAAGAAGAGGCCCAGCGCGTCGTCGCCGAGCTCTCCGCCCCTTGAGGCCGGGATGGTCGTGACCCCGCGCCCTCCGGCCGTCGCGGGGCAATTCTACGCGGGCACCGGGGCCGAACTTGCGCGCCAGCTGGAGCAGTGTTTTCTCGATCCTCGGGGGCCCGGTGCGCTCCCCGTGCGGCACCGGACCGCGTCGCGCGCTCTCAAGGCCGCCGTCGTCCCTCACGCCGGCTACGAATTCTCGGGTCCGATCGCCGCGCACGCCTATGCCCTCCTCGCGGGCCAGCGGGCGCCGGAAACCGTGCTCATATTGGGAGTCGATCACCACGGCCTGGGGGACGGGCCAGTGGTGTCGGATCGGCCGTGGCTGACACCCCTCGGGCCGACGGCCGTGGACCACGACCTGGTGCGGGCCCTGACGAAGGACCCGATCCGCGTGGACGAGGCGGCTCAGGCCCGGGAGCACTCGATCGAGGTACAGCTCCCGTTCGTCGAATACGTGGTGCCCCGCCCGAAGTTCGTCGCCCTCCAGGTTCGATTCGCACGATTCGAGGATCTCGGGAAGGTCGCGCGAGTCGTCCGAGAAGCCGTGAAGGGCCGGGACGTCCTCCTCCTCGCTTCGACCGACTTCTCGCATTACGTTCCCGCCCGGACGGCCGAACGGTTGGACCGACTCGCGATCGATGCGATCCTCGCCCGCGACCCCCGCGGGCTCTACGACACGGTCGTCGGGAACGACATCTCGATGTGCGGCATCGCGCCCACGACGGTCCTCCTCGCCGCGCTGTCCGAGGAACGGCTCACGACCCGCCTCCTTCGGTGGGGCCATTCCGGCGAGGTGCAGCCGATGCGCGATGTCGTCGGGTACGCCGCCCTGGCTCTCGAAGCACCGGTCGATCCCGCGTCCTCCGTTAAATAGCGTGGCCGGCTCGGCGCGGCCGGCGGCGCATGATCCTCTCGGACGTCAAGATCCGCGAAGAGATGCGCCGGAAACGGATCATCATCCGACCGTTCCGGTCCGAATCCCTCGGGACGAACTCCTACGACGTCCATCTGGGGCCGTACCTCTCGGTGTACTCGGACGGTGCGCTCGACGCCCGCACCCCGAACAAGGTCGAGGAGTTCCGGATCCCCAAGGACGGGTTTGTCCTCGTCCCCGGGCAGCTCTACCTCGGCGTGACGGAAGAGTACACCGAGACCCACGGGTTCGTCCCGTTCCTGGAAGGCAAGTCCAGCGTCGGTCGCCTGGGAATCGACATTCATTCGACCGCCGGAAAGGGGGACGAGGGGTTCTGCAACTATTGGACCCTCGAGATGAGCGTGAAGCTCCCGGTCCGGGTCTACGCCGGAATGCCGGTGGGACAGCTGATCTATTTCGAGATCTCCGGGCGGGTCGCCCGGAGCTACTCGGCCAAACGGACGGCGAAGTACCGAACCGTGTCGGCCCACCCGACCCCGTCCCGGATGCACCTCAACTTCCCGAAGCAGCGCGCGAGGACTCGACGCTGACGCGCGGAAGGTGGCCCCCGCCGATCACGAGGGCCGCGGTTGCCCCGGCTTAACGAGATAGAACGCAGGCCTTCCGGGGCGCGACCGCTCGCGACGACCCATCGGGTCGAACGACTCGGCTTCGACTTCGGCGTGGACACCGACCGACCGGAATCCGAAGCGGCGAACGAGGTACGCCTCCGCGGCGCGGAGGGTCGCTGCCTCGTCGACGAAGTGGGCACCGGGAGGGGGTTCCGACCGGAGCAGGGGGCCGACCCGTTGAACGTACTTCGGGATCTCCGCCCGTGGGGCGGTGAGCTCGGGGTGGCGGACCGCACGTTCCATCACCGCCCGTACAGTGGGAGTCTCGCCGCGGGCAACCTCATCGCGCATCCACCCCTCGACGGTCGCCTTCCAGCCGGCAGCGATGAAGAAGATCACCTCTTCGGGGACCGGCTCGCCGCGCTCCTGGGACGGGCGCAGGACGGCCCGTAGGTCGTCCTCGACCCGCTGGAGGTACTCTTCTCGCGCCTCCGACATCTCGGACAGCGGGAACTCCGCGGGCGAGGGGAACGGTTGCAGGGCCACCAGGTCCGGGAACTGACCCTCGCCCAACTCCTCGGCGAGGTGCGGCGTCAGCGGACCGAGGAGCGTGATCCACGCGCGTCCGACTCGTTCGGTCGCCTCGCCCGCCGCTCCCCCGCGAGCATAATATCGTCGCAGCATCGCCGGCAGCTCCACGTAGATCTCCTCCGCTACGGCCCGCAGGTCCAAGGTGCCCAGTCCTGCTCGAACGCGACCGATCACTCGGTGCATCCTCGACGAGAGCCACGCGTCGAGCTCCGGCGCGCCCTTGCCGTTCCCTCGGGTCTCCTTCACCAGGCGCTGGATGTCCGTGAGCCGGGCGAACGCGGCGTCCACCGTTTCCGAAGCCCATTCGACGTCGGCCGACGGCGACGAGGCGCTGACGTAGTAGAGGCGCAAGGCGTCGGGCCCCCAACGTTCGAGCGCCTGATCGAGGGGAGGGATCCGACCGCCCTTGGACGATACTTCCTTCTTCGAGATCTTCTGGCCGGCGGGCCCGGTGGTCCAACCGGTGACGAAGATGCCTCGCGGCTGAAGGGGTGGGGCGACCAGGCGGGCATGCGTGTACAAGAAGACGGGGAAATGCACGCTCTTGTGCTCGTGCCCTCCGATGTTGATGTCGAGGGGGTACCAGTAGAGAAATTCCTCGCGGACCTCGCGTTGGAGCTCGGTCGGGACGGACGGCTCGCCGGGTCCGGCGCCCCGGAATACGAACTCGAAGAACGCGTCCGTCAGCTGAGAGCGAGAGAGCCGACCGGACGTGACGAAACGCCGCACGATGAAGTAGGCCATGTAGAACGTCGAATCGGCGATCGGTTCGACGATCCATGCCGGATCGAGGGGGAACGGGGTCCCCAGCCATCGACCCTTTCGCGCGCACGGGCGGTCACCGAACCATTGCAGGATCCCGGGGAGCTCGTGCCCGTACTCGGCCGGCCAGGTCGCGATCCCGCGCGCGCTCGTGAGCGTCTGAGCTTTCCAGTCGGGGTCGCTGTATCGGAGGAACCACTGATCCGAGACCCTGCGGATGACGACGTGATGCCCGTTCCGGCAGATCACCGGTTTCGAGAATTCCTGCAGCTCGACCGACTCGCCCGCGGCCGCGAGCTCCTTCGTGACCCGCTCCCGTGCCTCGCGCACCGGGATTCCGAGGAGCGAGGGGACCGTCATTCGTCCTCGGACGAACTCGATCCGGTACAGTCGTTCGGTCGCGGAGTCGACCGCCGCTCGATCGCCGAGGCTCTTCGCCCCGGTGACCTTCAGCGCGCGCTCGGCCGGGGTCCCGTCCCCTTCGACCAGCGCCTCTTCGGATGACGAGAGGGCGGCCTCCCGCGGGATCTCGAGCAGGACTCGGGGAGGGCCGAGCGACGCGCGGACCTCCGGGGACAGCTCGTTCAGGGCTGCCGCGTCGGCGGGAGCGTGCGCGGGGACGCTCATCACCACCCCCGTGCCCACCTTGGGATCCACGAGAGGGCTGACCAGGATCGGCACGACCGCGCCCGCGAGCGGAACGTGGACCGTTCGATTCACCACCTCGGAAGCCGCGACCGTATGACCGATCCGACCCCCGTGCTGGTCGACCAACCGTTCCGCTCCCGGACGGGCGACCAGGAATTCGTTCGCCCCGCGGTGCCAAACGACCAGCTCTTCGCCCGGGGCCAGCCAGAGGTTGGTGACCCCGTAGACGGTCTCGGGGCGGAGGGTCGCCGCAAGCAAGATCCGGCCGTCGTCGAGCCGGAACGGGATCAGCACGAAGCGTACGACCTCGGCGTCCCCTCCTGTTTCCAGGTCGGTCTCCGATGGGTCCACCGCCACCGGGCCGCAGACCGGACACACCGAGGAGAAGTACGTTCCCTGCACGACCTCCCCCACGGAGTGCAGGGCGCGTAACTGCCACTGCACGAACGCACGATAGTCGTCGTCGATCGTCGTGAGGTACGCGCTCTCGTCGATGAGCACGCCGAGCCGCCGCAGCGTGCGCCGGTATTCGTCGCCCAGGAATCGGGCGGCCCCTTCCGGTTCCTCGAGCGCGGGCCAGACCGCGGGAGGAACTCCGGCGTCCTCCAGCGACTGAACGATCGTGGGGTCGCGATTCTTCACCCGTTGGGACCAGGTCACCGCGGGAAGGCCGGACGCGTGCAGTCCGAATGGGAAGAGGACCGCCTCCCCCAGTGCCCGGTGGTACCGGTGCAGCGCGTCGGCGTAGGCATACAGCCGCAGGTGACCGACGTGAAGGAAGCCGCTGGGACCGGGGTACGTTACCAGCGCGTAGAATTTTCCTCGGTCGGATTCGCGTCGGCCTTGGGCGATCCCTGCCCGGGCCCACGCTTCCTGCCAGCGCTCGGCGCTCCGCGAGTCCACAGGGCCCATCGAGCGCGGGAGTTATTGAACGGTTGCGCTCGAACCGCCCCGTTCGGGTCCGTCGGGAGTGCGAAGCAGAAGCGCCTATACGTCCCGGAACCGGTGAGACGATGATGCGGATCATCGAAGTGTTCCATTCGCTCCAGGGCGAGGGCCCGCTCACGGGAGTGCGGACTTCGTTCGTTCGCACCGCTCGGTGCAACCTACGATGTACCTGGTGCGACACCCCGTACTCGTTCGGCCCGGGTCGGGAGCGATCGATCCCCTCGCTGCTCCGGGAAGTCGCCCGCCACCGCACTCGGAACGTATGCCTCACCGGTGGCGAGCCGCTGCTCCAGAAAGACGCACCGGCGCTGGTCCGGGCGTTCTCGGAGCAGGGCATCACGACCGTGATCGAGACGGGCGGCTCGCTCGACGTCCGACCCTATCTCGGAATCCCTCGCGTGATCCTGAGCGTGGACGTCAAATGCCCTTCGTCGAAGATGGAGGGGAAGAACCGGTGGGCGAACCTCCCGCTCCTTCGCCCGACCGACATCGTCAAGTTTGTCATCGGCGACCGGAAGGACTACCTCTACGCCCGCCGTGCGCTGGGTTCCTACCGAGGGCCCGCGACCGTCGTCTTCCAACCGGTCTGGGGGACCGACCCGGGCCGCCTGGCCGATTGGGTCCTCACCGACCACCTCGACGTACGGGTGATGCTCCAGGAGCACAAGGTACTCTGGGGAGACGTGGCCGGCCGATAGCGCGGCGGCCGCCTCCGCGCCCCCCTCACCTATAGCCTAAAGAGGGCCGTCCCCTCGTCCGCTCTTCCGGGCCATGGGCGCTTACGACCTCCCGGCTCGGGACGCGATGAAGAGCTCCGACACTCCGTTCGGTAAATCGCGTGGGATGGTCTTCCCGCGCGTCGTGCTGGCCGGTCACGGCGTCCTCAACGACCTTGGGACGGCGTGCCGCCAATTCGACTTCCTCGACCGAGGCGCCGTCGTCACCGGGCCGAAAACGGCCGAACTCGCCGGCAATCGCGCCGCCGAGATCCTGGCCAAGGAGGGGTTTCGCGCCGACGTGGTCATCGCCAAGGAGGCGACCGAGGCGGAGGTGGAACGAGTGGCCGCCGAAGTACGAGGGATGGCCGCGCGCTTCCTCATCGCCGCGGGCGGCGGAAGCAAGATCGACATCACGAAGGTCGTCGCGCACCGGCTGCATCTCCCGTTCGTCAGCGTTCCCACGTCCGCCGCACACGACGGCATCTCCTCCCCCCGGGCGTCCCTCCACGGAGCCGAGCGGACGAACAGCATCGAAGCGGCGGTACCGATCGGCATCATCGCCGACACCGCGGTCATCGTCCAGGCGCCGTTCCGTCTTCTGGCGTCGGGTTGTGCGGACGTCATCTCGAACGTGACCGCGGTGCTCGATTGGCATCTCGCGGTCCGGCTCAAGAACGAGGAGTTCTCGAGCACGGCAGCGACCCTCAGCGAGTACGCCGCCCGGGAGATCATGGACCACGCCGCGTCGGTCAAGCCGGGCCTCGAGGAGTCGGTCTGGATCGCGATCCGACCGATGATCGTCGCCGGGATCGCGATGAGCGTGGCCGGGTCTTCTCGACCGTGTTCGGGGAGCGAGCATCTGTTCAGCCATGCGCTCGACCGCGTCGCCGCGCATCCGAGCCTCCACGGGGATCAGTGCGGGGTCGGTGCGATCATGATGATGGACCTGCACGGAGGGGACTGGCGCCGGGTCCGGGACGCCTTGCATACGATCGGCGCCCCGACAACGGCGAAGGAGCTCGGGGTGACTCCCGAGGAGATCGTGAACGCCCTGGTGCTCGCCCATACCCTACGGCCGGAGCGGTACACCATCCTGGGGGACAACGGGCTCACACGAGAAGCGGCGGAACGGTTGGCGAGCCGCACCGGGGTGATCGGATAGGATGACCGACATCACGCTCCTCGCGACCGCGGAATCCCGGGAAGGGTACACGTTCGTGTACCAGGGCGGTGCGCCGGTCTGTCGGACGTGTCCCTATCGGCACGCATGCCTGACCCTCGACGTGGGGCGTCAGTACGCGGTCACGAAGGTACGTCCGGTGACCCATCCGTGCGCGCTGCAAGAGTCGGAGGCCCACGTCGTCGAGGTCCGGGCCGTCGCTCGTCCGCTCGTCGTAGAATCCCGCAGCGCCGTCGTCGGAAGCTCGGTCGAAGTCGGACGGTATCCGTGCCGACGCATGGATTGCCCGAACTGGTGGGTGTGCGCCGGCCCAGGACTCCCGGCCAAACAGCGATTCCGGATCGAGCACGTCGAGTCGGAACCCGCAGAATGCCGGATCGGACGAACGCTCAAACGAGTGGACGCGATCTAAGCGGGATGTGGGGCTGTGGGGTAGCTACGGTCGCGAGGCAGTCACCTCGGTCCGCTCTACTGGTCCATCCTTCGAGCTTTGGGAGCTCGGGACCCCGATTCAAATTCGGGCAGCCCCATTCTCACCGTCGGATCTCCCCTAGTTCGGGGAGTGGCTCCCCGGGAGCTCACGCCACCCCGACCGGGAAGAGCTCGTCGAGTTTCCGCCGCTGAGCACAGCCCGAACACCACCCTCGGGAGTGATCGAGAAGCGCCCGGACGATGCATCGTTCGCAGAGGTGTTGAAGACAGTCGGGGCACCGGCGCCAGTCCTGTGGAGAGCGGACGGGATCGTCGCAGTTGGTGCACCGAAGGGAGTCCGCCCGCTCCCGCGGGTCAAACGGTCGGTTGATCGGTTGAGGTCTGACCGGCTTCGGGTCGGGTCTCAAGTGGGGAGGTATCGGATTCAGGGCCTCCCGTAGCACGAGGTCCCCGATGGTGACCTCTTCTCGGAAGGTACTCTGAACTACGAATTCCTCGCCGCCTGCATCCTGCGCGTACCCGACTTCTTCCCCTCCGGGTCGAGCGACTCCGCTCGGCAGCCGCGAGGAGGGGTGGAAGTAATTCGGAGATTCGAGAGCCCCGCTCGAAGCCCGTTCCGCTGCCCGGTTCAATCCAGAGAGTCCGAGGACCGCACGCTCCACTTCCTCGTAGAGCGACGGGGGCCCCGGTGGAGGAGGCTCGTACGCAGATTGGGGCACGGGCCCGACGAGATTGACGGGAAGCTTACCCACCGATGGCCGCCAGGGCTCCCAGAGGAAATTGCCCGGATCCGCCGGAACCGAAGCCGCCTCCTTCGAAGGAGGGGGGAAACTCCGCGGGTGGGCCTCCGACCAAGCGACCGGGGTCGGCTGCGGGATGCCCTCAACGTCGCGATTATCGTACGAGGGACTCACGACCCGAGTTTCGGAGCGGGTCGAGTCAGGGGCACCCGCCGTCGGGGTGCCGGGACGCTTCCAGAACGCACGTGGGGCGAGAGCAGCCGCTATCATGCAGCTGCCCACGACCACGAGGGCCAATGGGACGTAGGCGCCCCCTGGTACCCGCGCATCGGTAAGGAGCCATAGGCACAGCACGAACGCGAGCGCGCCCAGCGTGAGTAACGCGTACGGATGATGACGATAGGCTCTACGGATCAGAGCTCCGAATGATCTTCCCTGACCGGGTGCTCGGGGTTCCGCGCGCATCGAGGGGGGAACTAACCTCGAATGCCGTGCGGATGAAGCTATCCGCGCACCCGAAGCCGCCGCGGACCGATGACCCGCCCTCCGCCCAACGTAACGGCATGGGCCGACCGGGGTCCGCGATAGGGTTTAGGCTCGCCGAATTCTGCGCAGCCATCGACGGTCATGAAGCGTTCTCAGGGCCTGAACCGGACGTACGGTTCGATGTTGGAATGGGCGGACCGAATGGGCCGGCGGATGGGCGCGGTCGACCCGACCCTCCAGGACGACTTCGTGCGACTGTACGACCGGTGCCGGGCGTACACCATGACGTCGTGGGAGCGGATGTACGCGCTCTACCAAGCGGTGAACTACGTCGTCGGAGCCCACGTCCCGGGGGATTTTCTCGAGTGCGGGGTGTGGCGCGGCGGCAGCGTGATGATGATCGCTTCGGCGCTACAGTCCGCGGGGGCAACCGACCGACGGATCTTCGTCTACGATACGTTCGAAGGGATGACCCGTCCGACGAGCGCGGACGTGAGCGGAACGGATCGAACGCCGGCCGAGACCCGGTGGCTGGCCGAATCGCGCGGCACCGGAAGCACATGGGCGTACGCGTCTCTGGCTGAGGTAGAGACGAACGTCGCGTCCACCGGTTTTCCGAAGGGTCGCACCGTGTTCGTGAAAGGCCCGGTGGAGGCGACGATCCCCGGAACGATCCCGGAGCGCATCGCGCTCCTCCGTCTCGACACGGACTGGTACGAATCCACGAAGCACGAGCTCCAGCATCTCTATCCTCGACTGACCCCGGGCGGAGTCCTCATCGTGGACGATTACGGCCACTGGCTGGGGGCGAAGCGGGCCGTAGACGAGTACTTCGCGGCCCATGCGCCCGCGCCCCTGCTCCATCGGATCGATTACACGGGCCGGATCGGAGTCAAGTCGAGCGCGTGAGAGGGAGCAGGTCGGCTCACCCGCCGTCGCGCGCGGGAGGTGAGGGTGCGACTCGCTGGACGGACCGGTACACCTGAAGGTGCCGATCCACCATCCGATCCGCCGACCAGTCCGGCAACGCGGCGCGCGCCGCCCGGGCCATCTCGTCGTGTCGCTCCGGGATCTCGCGCAGCCGCGCGACCATCTCTGTCTCGGTGGTCACGCAGAAGCCCGCGCCGGTACGACTCAGTTCGCGAGCCGCGCCGGTGTCGAAGGCCACGAACGGCAACCCCGACGCCATCGCTTCGACGAGGCTGACTCCGTAGCCCTCGAATTCGCTCCCCTGCAGGTAGGCATCGGCCGAGAAGAACGCGTCGAGCACGGCCGACCGGGGCTGGGCGCCAAGGAATCGAACGGACGCGGAGAGCTCGCGCGCCAGCCGCTCGCAGTGGGCACGGTCGTACGGCGTCCCCGGCCGGTCCGGCCCGATCACCACGAGGCCCCACTCTCCCTTCGTGGCGGCCACAGCGCGCACCAGCCGATCGGCGCGCTTGTTGTCGTACGAGCCGCCCATCGCGAGGGCGATCCGGGGCGAAGAGAGGCCCCACGCGGCTCGGAAGGCGTCGCGGAGCACCGGCGCTCGCTCAAACTCGGAAAGGTCGATCCCGACCGGAATCACGTGGATCTGGTTCGCGGGGTACTTCCACCCGGCGACTTGGTCGCGCTCCCCCTCCGTGAGGGCGATGTAGCCGTCAAACGCCCGTAACCGACCGGGGTAGTACCGGTTGTAGTACAGACTCCGCACCGGGCCCGAGCGCATCCAGTAGTGGTAGAACCCCATCGGCATGATCACCTGCGGCCAGTGGAACGAGCGCGCGAACGGGAGGTAATAGTCGGCGCACCAAATCCGGTTGCCGTTCAAGTGCAGGACGTCCGCGTCCAGCGACCGCAGGAGACGGCGGTAGCCGGAGGGGACGCGGAACCTCGCGACGTGGCGCATTCGCAGCCGGAGGACCCGGACGCCGCCAATCGTCTCTTCAGGAGGGGAGCCCGGCTCTTCCTGAGTCACGACGGTCACCGTGTGGCCCCGGGAGGCCGCGCCCTCCGCAACGAGTTGAACGAGCCGGATGGCGCCGCCCAGCGCGGGCACGTATCGGAAGACGGGTAGCACTATCCTCACGCGATGGCCCGCTCTTCGCATCCGGGACGCTCGCCTATAGGCTTTGGCCGGGAGGCGTCAACTACCCATACGGCGACGGCGGTTGAGCCGGGGGAACCCACCGAAGCCGGAGGACCGTCGGCCTCCGTCACTGCCGCGCGGGGTCGATGACCCCTTAAGACCGACCCGCGTACATTCCATCGCTGATCCACATGTCGTGCTGCGCCTTCGCTCCGACGACCGAAGCGCGTTACAGTTTCCGGGGGTGGAGGCCGTGAATATTCTCCGCCTGGACGGTTGGGACGGGCCGACCGCCGGCGGCGCGCAGGTGTACGTTCGACGAGTGTCGCAGGCCCTCGACGCGCGGGGGCACCACAACGTCACCGCCGCCATTGTTACCGACCCGGTGCCGGAAGCCATCGGCCCCGTTCGTGCCTATCGGGTGCCGAGGTCGCCGGCGCGGCAAGCCGTCAACGGATTCACCGCGGCTGCGGCGCTGACTCGGTGGCTCGACGGAGTAGCGGCCGACGTTCAGCCCGACATCATCCATCTGCACCGCTTCCACGCGGGATTCTCGGCCCTCGGTCCGTGGTTGGGCGGACGGAAGGAACCGATCGTCTTTACCGCGCACGACGCAGAGCTCGTCTGCCCGGTCGCCACGCTCACACTGCCGGACGGCACGGCCTGCCCGGGAGGGATCCTGCCCCGGTGCCAGTTCACCGGCTGTGAGGTTGGAGTGGGTCTGCCGCTGAACCTCGCGAAACGACACTATTTCGACGTCCACGTCAAGGACCGGGTGCGATCTTTCCTCTGCGTGAGTCGGGCCACCCAACATATCTTTGAAAATCTGGGGTATCGCCCCACCGAGCTCCTACGCCCCATGATCCCATTTCCTGAGGAACCCGCGTCGGTGCCGGACGGCCCGTTCACGATCGGGTTCCTCGGACGGGTGGAGCGCCAGAAGGGAATCGAGGTCCTGTTACGCGCCTTCGAGATCGTACGGCGGTCCTCCCCGACGGCACGACTGCGAATCGCGGGGGCGGGACCCTACGCGGTCCCCCCGACCGAGCACGTAGAGATCGACGGATGGGTCTCCGACCGCCGTCGTTGGTTTGGAGGGATCCATGTCCTGGCCGTCCCGTCACTCCCTTGGGAGAACCTCGGCAACTCCTCGATCGAGGCCCTCGCCCATGGGGTCCCGGTCGTGGTCACCGATTCCGGAGGGCTGCCGGAGACGGTCGGTGACTTTGGTACGGTCGTACCGCCGGGGGACGCTCCGGCACTCGCGGCGGCTCTGCTCGACGTCGGCGCCCATCCCGACCGGGCCCGCGCCCTCGCGCTCGCGGGACGAAACTGGACCCGCGAGGAGTTCTCGACGAAACGGCATCTAGACCGACTGCTCGAGATCTACACTGCCGCGAGCAAGGGTCCGATCTTCAGTTAGCGACGTCCGAGCGGGGGGCGCCCCCACCCCGCTTCGACCAGCGCACGGGCGGGGGTACGGCTTGGGCCCTCGGTCGACCGGGAGGCGGACGTGGACCGGGAAAGTGTCCATCGTCCGGGAAGACGCATATCGTTAGATACGGTCGCCTCATTCCGCGTTCCGGGCTCCGATCACGAGAGGTCTTCTGGTCGAAGACAAGCTCAGCCCGTGGAGCGTTACGTGGGCACGGGAGACAGCGCCGACGGGGGCCAGGGAGAGCTCCGCAACCGCCCGGTGAAGGCGCAGGAGGCCAACCCCGGCGATCGGGCAACCGCCCCGGCCTCCGCACCGCCGAACGCCGCGACGTTACGGACCCGTCTCTCTTGGTTCGCCCGGGACCTGAACCAACGGGCGACCGGGGCAGAAAATCCCCAAGTGCTCTGGAAGGTCCGACACTTTGGTGGCCGCTCTCTCCTGAGATTCCCGGGGGGTTGGAACGTCCCGGTCGACCGACAAAACTACGCGACCGTCCGATCGCTCGTCGACCTCGTAGCCTTCGGTGCGACTCTGGCTCCCTTAGATCACGCCGGGCCCGGCCGCTGGGGAGTCTCTTTCGAGCCGCCCTTGATCGAGACTCCGTCGAGGATTCGATTCACCCTCGACTCGCTGAATCCCCTCATCTTCGCAGAGACATTCATCAATGACATCCACTTTCCCGGTTCCGACCTTCGGGGGCGGAACGTCGTTGACGGGGGCGCGTTTGTGGGCGATACCGCGCTCTACTACGCTTCGCTCGGCGCTCGCGTGTACTCCTACGAACCCGACCCGGGCAATCTCGCCAAATTCCGAAGCAATCTCGCCTTGAATCCGGAACTGGGCGGCCGCATCACGGCGAGCGGGTCGGCGATCGGGACCGACGGCACGGTCTGGTTCCAACCGAGCGCCGTCGGCGGGGGCAGCGTCTACGGCGCGCTCCGTGCCCCCACCGCGACCCCGTCCGTGAGCCTTCGAACGATCGTGGACCGGATCGACGGGCCCCCCTTTCTGCTCAAGCTGGATTGCAAGGGCGTCGAGTTCGACGTCGTCCAGCAGCCGGCGCTGCGGGAGTTCGCGGCAGTAGAACTGGAGTACGCGGTCGACAACCGACCCGGACATACGGTCGCCGAACTCATCGACGGGCTTCGGAACGCAGGGTTCTCTCAGATCCGCCGGTTCAAGCACAATTGGGAGTTCTTCGACTACGATTCCCACGGAATTCTCCACGCACAGAGGTAGGCTGCTCGGACGAGACGACGACGTCGAACCGATTCGCACCGAACCGCTCCCCCCGGGCCACGTCGGTGACCACATCGGCCCCAGCGCCGCGCGCGACGTCCACCCCCACGTACTCACGGGGATGCCTCGGTTCGAGGAGGGAGCGCACGCCGAACCCTTGAGTGCCGAACTCTGCGATGGAGGATTTCGTGACGTCCATCGACGAAAGACCTCGAGCGACGAACAGGGCCCCGCTCGCGCTGCCCATGCGACGCGCTACCTCCGGCCCCTCCATTAACGGATAGCGATGATCGGAGGCGCTCGGGCCACCGGCTCCGTCGACCGCACCGGCGCCCGCCGGGCGGAGATGTCCCTCGCCCGATCCCTGCGACCCGGCCGTTCGGCTCATCCCCGCCCTCCCGGGCTCGTCAGCTTTTCCGTGGTGCTGGGAAAAAGGAATTTACACAGTGTCAGCAACGACTCCTTGAGGAAGACCGCGTCGACCCGCTTCCGCTGCCGCCGGAACCGATCGGTCCACTCCTCCACGAGTGCGAGCCGGGGTCTCCCAATGAGAATCTCGAGGCGTCCCCATCGAAGATTCATCTCGGAGTACTCTCGAGCGGCCGGAGTGGTCGCCCCCGCCCACAGGGCGGAGAAGGTTCGCGCGAACGCGCCCGAGCGAATCGGGTGGGCGTAGCGTCGGCCGGACCCCACGCGTCGGACCGTGAGCGGGCGCGGGTCGAAACTGTGCCGCCCCGTCGCCCCCATCATCAGGACCGCCATGCTTACGTCGGTCGTACACTCTACTTGTCGGAGGGTGGCCTCGAGAGCCACCAGCACTCGGCGACGGACCGACTGGGTGCTCAGCGTGCCGTAGGCGCGTCGCTCGGTGATCCACCGGAAAATGGCGGGGGTCACCGAGTCCGTCGGAAAGGAGACGGCGCGGTCGGGTTGAGCAAGGTGACGATCGGGATACGGGGCTCCGTCGACCCCCACCTCCCTCCACCCGTTTCGAAGCAGGAGCAGTTGGGGGTCGCTCTCGAACGCCGTGCGAACGGCGGTCATTTTCTCCGGCGCGAACATGTCGTCGTCGTCGAGAAAGGAGACCGACTCGCCGGTGCACTCCGCGAGACCTCGGGCCATCATCTCGCCGACGATGGGAAGGTCCTCGTTCACGAGCTTGACTCCCGCCTCCCGCAGCCATGAATCCGTCGCCGGATCGCTCCAGTCCTTGATGACCACGATCTCGAGTTCGGGCCCGATCGGGCCGGTGACGAGGACCGATCGAACGGCGTCTCTGAGGTACTCGCGACGACGATAGCACGTCACCAGGACCGACGCCTTCACGGTGCGAGCGCGAGCGCCCTGCCATTGATGAAGGCTGGGGAGTGTCGGTTCGCTCCCGAGGAGATGGACGACGGGGGGCTCCCTTCGTCTGTGCTCGTCCGGTACGGAGCGCCGCTGCCCGAAGTACGGAGACCGGAATGTAGACACCCAAAGGACCCAACCCTTTATCCGCGGCGGACCTCGAGGCCCCGAGAAGATGCGGGTCGGCATTACGGGCGCAACGGGCTTCATCGGCGGTGCCCTCGTACCTCGCCTCGCCCGCCAGGGTCACGAGCTTCAGCTCCTCGACGACCGTACTGGCCCGACCCAGGTCACGTACCCTGAGTGGCCCAGCCTCCGCGAGGACTTTCAGAGTCCGCGCGGCTTGGCGGCGCTCTTCGACTCCGACGTGGTGCTCCATCTGGCGGCCGTCTCGGGCGTCATGGCATGTGCTCAGGATCCTGTCGGAAGCAGCCGGGTCAATGTGCAGGGTACCGGGAAGCTCGTCGAAATGTGTCGGGATCGACGCATCCCACTCGCCTTTGCGAGCAGCTTTGCCGTGGTCGGAGCCCCCGAATCGCTTCCCGTCACTGAATCTACTCCCGCGCGGCCCACGCACGAGTATGCTCGTCAGAAGGCCGTCGGCGAGGAGCTCGTGCACCGACTGGCCCGGGAGGGTGGGGTGTCCTCGGCGGTCCTTCGTCAGAGCAACGTCTACGGCGGATATCGAGTCGAGGGGAGACCGATCAGCAAAGGGAACGTGATCCAGCTGTTCGCCCGGCAGGCCGGCGAAGGCCGGCTCGCGGTCAACGCGCCGGGCACTCAGCGTCGGGACTTCGTCCACATCGACGACGTGGGCGCCCACTGGGAGGCGGTCGCGCGGTACCTGCGCGACAACGCCTCCGCGGCCGAACCCCGCACGTTCAATGTGGCGAGTGGAGAGGCGCTTTCCGTGCTCGAAGTCGCCGAGAAGGTACGTGCGGCGTACTCCCGAGGTCATCCTCGCGCGACGCCGGTTCGCATCGAGGTCGTTCCCAACCCCCGAGCGGGAATCGAGCTCGTCGAGCCGGGATTCTCCGTCGCACGTGCGAACACCGAGCGGATCCTCGGGGTGCAGTGCCAGCACACCGTGGATGAGGCATTACCAGGAATCCTCGCCGAGAGCGACGGCGGCGACCGCTCAACCTAAACGCGTGGGTGGGCGATGCGATCCGATACCCGGTGCGACTGGCCATGATGGAGGATTTGCGAGCCCGGCTCGTCTCGACACTCCGCGCCCCTACGCAACGGGCGCTTCGCTCGCTCTGGTCTCCGACTCGCGGGGAGTATCTGAGCTCCGCCGAAGTGGGATCGCCCGATCCCGCCGTCGTGCTTCAGGCGATGCTCGGCGATGCGTCGGCCGAGCTGCCCTCGTCTCTCCCCGAGCTTCTTGCCCACGAGTACTCTGCTCGGTGGCAGATCGACGGCGAAGCCTTGCGACTACTATCGGCCTTCGTCCGGGCCACCAAACCGACGCGGATGCTCGAGACCGGCGTGGCCGACGGCGCCTCGACGCGGGTCATCCTCGATGCGATGAACACCAACCGCTCGGGTCGCCTGGACAGCGTGGACATCTCTCCGACCGCCGGAGCCTTGGCGCGGACATCGCCGGGGGTCCAGCGCTGGAACTTCACTTCGCTCCCTCGGCGGGGACGCGCCCGGGAGACCCGTCGCATCGTCCAGTCGCTCGCGCCGCTCGACGTGTTCCTCCACGATAGCGACCACAGCTACCCCTGGCAGGCGTTCGAGTATCGCACGGCGTGGGACGCCCTCGCTCCCGGAGGCTGGATCCTGTCGGACGACATCGATGCGTCCTACGCGTTCCTTGACTTCGCCCGCCGCCACCAGCGACGCCCGTGGATCCTGGCCGGCCCGACCAAGATGTTCGGGGCCGTCCGCAAGGGCACCTGACGGGCGGCCACTCCGCCGGGGCGCGGAACGCTCAAGCGCTCCGTGGGTGCTCTCCGAATCTCCATGAGCGACCCGAGCGCGTCCGCGGGCGAAGGCTCCGACTCGGCCACGACCCTTCGACTGCTCTCGGCGACGCTCCCGTGCGAGAACTGCGGCACGGCGACGCTCCATCGAATCCTCCGGATCGACCAGGGGAGTCGTGCGAGATCTGGTCGCATCAGCGGAGTGGCCCGGTGCCGCGCATGTCGCTTCACCCATCCGTTCCGATCGATCCCGGAGGACCGCATCGAGGTCGGATTGATCGTGTCGGCGGGGCCCACGTCCGAACGACTGCGTGTCTCGCTGCCGCGATTTCGTCGGCTGCAGGTCGGTACGGGAGTTCCGGAGTCCGAGGCACCGTTCACGATCCGGCGCATTGAGGACCGGACGGGTCGCTCTCTTTCGAGCGCCCTCGCCGGCGAGGTCGCGACCGTCTGGGTCACGCGAGACGAGGGCGCGATAGTCCCCGTGTCGATCGTCGAGGGTCGGCGGACCAGGGCCGCCCGCCTCGCGATGCCGCACGGAACGGTCCTGCGGGTCGGCGACGAACTGCGGGTAGAGGAGTCAACGGTCGAGATCGTCGGTCTCCGAGCCCGAGGGCACACGTGGCGTCATCCGGGCGACCAGTTCTCCGCCGACGAGGTGGTCCGGGTCTATGGACGGCGGACCTCGAGCCCGCCCGCCGGCAGGAGTCCCTGGAGCCGCGTCCGAGTGAGCCCGAGCTCCCGAGCGAGGGCGACCTCGACCGCGTCGCGCTCCCGCTCGGCGCCCGGCACCAGGACCGCTCGCACCGCTCCCCGCGCTCGGATCGCAGCCGGAGGGGCCGCGGTCCAGAGCGTTTCCCCTTCGTAGTCGATCGTCCCGAGCCCGAGCTCGGTCGGCAGGTCTCGCATCACGTGCTTGGTGCCGTGAATGGCCCACGCCCCGCGCGCGACGAACCCGCCGCTCGCCCCCGCCTTCGACACCTGTTCGTGCGTGACCCAGAACGCCGACGCCGACGCGAGTCCCGCCCGCCACGCTTTCGAGAAGACCACGGCCCATTGACCGGCTTCCCGGAGCGACACTTCGGTGAGCGGGGGCTCCCCGGGCGCGGGATGTTTGACGATGACGCTCGCCGCTCCGTGGAGGTCCGCATGGACGTACAGGTCTCCGTCTTTCATGTTCCGCCGCACGATGAGGTCGTTCGAGGAGGCGTCCCGGCCGGCGACGATCACCGCTCCTTCCGAGCTGATGAACCAACGGAAACGTTCGAACCAATGCGTCTTCTTGCGACGTTCTTCCTCGGCCGCCGCCCCGCGGGCGAGGCGGCGCGCGACCGCGCTCGGGGGCTCGACCTTCCGGTCCGTCTCGACGAGCGCCGCGCGAGCTCCCGCGAGTTTCGACTGGAGTCGCTTGACCTCCGCGTAGAGCTCCTGGGCGGATTCTCGGGGGGTTCGGTCGACCCTTAGAGAGACCACTCGACCCCCGAGCGTCACGTCGACGCGCGGCTCGTCTCCTCGGGCGGCCCGGGCTCTCTCGAGCTCCGCCTCCGCCTCCGGATAGTGGGCGAAGATCATCTCGGCGGTGGCCTGGAGGCCGCGGATCGACTCGGAGAGAGTGGCGATGGCCTGGGTTTGCTGCTCCCGGAGCCGCTCGTTCTCTCGCCGGGCCCGTTCGGCCTCTGCCTCCTCGGCGGACGGCGGAACGATCACGAGCGAGCGGAAGTATTCGACCGCAGCCTCCGAGAAGGTCTCTCGAATGCGCTCCTCCACGTCGGGCTGGTCCGCCCAACGACGCGAGGAGTAGGGAGTGGCGTCGAGCACGGACCCGGAGCGAAGATACTCGAATCCCCTCGGTTGGTCGCCCACCTCGCGGAGGAGCTCCGCAATACCCGCGTGCAGGCGCTCAGCGACGCGGGCGCTGCCGGTCGGGGCGGGTTGCGCCCCGTCGAGACCCGCACGGACGATCAGCTCCTCGGCCACCGGCCCGCCGAACGAGAGGCGGGCGGCGAGGGTGCTGGTCAAGTCGTTCCGCGAGCGGGCCAGCTCTGCCTCCAGTTCCGCTCGTCCGACCGCCCACGGGTCGAGTCGCACCGGAGGACGAGTGTACTCAGCTCCGATCCGTACCTGGCGGTGGGCCCAACGTCGCGACTGAGCGACCGCGACGATCTGGGGCCCGTGGGCGACGATCAGGTTTCCGGTTCCGAACATCTCGAGGGCGACCCGGAGCTCCTCCGGATCGTCGGTCCGTCCGAGAGCGAGTTCCAGGTACCGTTCGCCGCCCGGTTCGGTAGCGCCCCGGAGCCCCGCACCGGTCAGCAGGCGCCGAAGCTCGCGGGCCAGGGGGGAAAGCTCCTCGGTATGCTCAACCTCCCCGGCGACGAGGGCCGCGTACTTTCCGGGAACGAGGAGCAACTCTCGCCGCCCGGTTCCGGGTACGCGGAACGACAAGGACCAACCGCCGCCCGGTACGTCGAACACCTTGTCGACGCGCGCGCGGACGAGCGCCCGAACTTCGCGCACGACCGCGAGTGTGTCGAGGGAGGTGAACCGATCCTTCGGCGTCGGTGCCCCCGTCATGGTCGTACCCCTGCTACGTCTCCGGCGACCCGCCGTCACACCTTAAGGGTTCGTCGGGGTCCCCTCTTCGGGATGGGCGAGCCATCACCGGACGCCGGGGCCTGGAGAGAACGGGCGCGCTCGTTCGCCGACCGAATCGTCCGACCGCGCGCCGGGGGGATCGACCGCGACGATCGGATTCCCGACGACATCATGCGGGCCCTCGCGTCGGAACGGTTCTTCGGCCTCGGCCTGCCACGCGAATGGGACGGGGAGGGTGGCGACACTCGCTCCACCGTGGCGGTGCTCGAGGCGATTTCTCACGCGAGCGCCGCGGTCGCAGTTACCCTCGCCGTCCACCTCTCGGTCTGCGCTCAACCGATCCTCACGTGGGGAACGCCGTCGCAGAAGGAGCGGTTTCTCCGTCCGCTGGCCCGCGGCGAGCAGGTCGGCGCCTTCGCCTTGACCGAACCGGATGCGGGGTCCGACACGGCGAGCCTAGCGACCCGATACTGGCGGGAGGCCGACAGCTACGTGTTGCGCGGTACGAAGATGTTCACTTCGAATGCCGCGAGCGCCGGCGTCGTGCTCGTGTTCGCGACTCACGACCCCGCCCTGGGCAGCCACGGGATCACGGCGTTCATCGTCCCCCCGGGCACCGCGGGATTCTCCGTCGCCCAGCGCCTCGACAAGATGGGGTTGCGGGGGAGCGAGACAACGGAACTCGTCTTGGAGAACGTCCGGCTCCCCGTGGATTCGATGCTCGGACCGGAGGGGGCCGGTCTCAAGGTGGCCCTCTCGGCGCTCGCCGGCGGGCGAGTGGGGATCGCGTCGTGCGCCCTTGGGGTCGCGCAGGCAGCGTTCGATGAGATGCTCACGTCCGTCCGGGCGCGCGATGAGGATTGGAAGCGGACTCGCCTCGCCCAGGCGTACTCGGAGCTCGCTTCGGCGCGCGCGCTGGTCGACACGGCCGCGGAGCGGATGGACGCCGGAGCCCCGTTCGCCCGCGAGGCCTCCGTCGCGAAGCTCGTCGCGTCCCGAGCTGCGGTCTCCATTGCGTCGGCGGGGGTCGACGTCGCCGGACCGACCGGAACCCGTGCAGGACACCCGGCCGAACGCCTCCTCCGGGATGCGCGGGTGTTCCCGATCGTCGAAGGAACGACCGAGATCCAGGAGCTGATCCTCGGCCGGAGCCTTCTCTCGGCGACCGAGCCGCCAAACCCTTAGTAACGCCCCGACTTCGATAGGTCGTGCCATCCCACCCTTACACTGGCCCACCCGCGTCTTCACCGGTCCCGCGGTCGCCGGAGGCCGTACCCCTCGAGGCGACGGAACTCGATCCAGAACTCCGGCAGGTGCTCTTCGCGGACGGCATCCGGAGCCTGTACCCGCCTCAGGCCGCCGCGCTCGGACCCGTTCTCGGGGGGGAGAGCGTGCTCCTGGCGTGTCCGACGGCGAGCGGGAAGTCCCTGGTCGCGTACCTCGCGCTGCTCCGGGCGGCCCGGGCCGGCCGCACCGGTCTCTACCTCGTCCCCCTCCGGGCGCTCGCCCACGAGAAGGCGGAGGAGCTCGCCCGCTTCGAGTCGCTCGGACTCAAGGTCGGGATCTCGATCGGCGATTTCGACCTCACCTCCGAGAAGCTCGAAAAGCTGGACGTTTTGGTCGCGACGAGCGAGAAGGCGGACGGGCTCCTGCGGCGGGGCAGCCCGTGGCTCGACCGTCTCGGGGTCGTGGTCGCGGACGAGGTGCATCTGATCCGGGACCCGGACCGAGGTCCCACCCTCGAGGTGAGTCTGACCCGATTGCGCCGGTCGTACCCCGGACTTCAGGTCGTCGCACTATCGGCGACGGTCGGCAACTCGGAGGAGGTGGCCGAGTGGCTCGAGGCTCGCCACATTGCGAGCCAGTTCCGTCCGGTGCCGCTGAAGCTCGGCGTCTACCACGGCGGCCGGATCTTGTTCACCGACCTCTCGACCCGCGAGCTTGCCCCTCCCGGGGAGGCGATCCCTCGCCTCGTCCGCACGGTGGTTCAGGAAGGCGGGCAAGCCCTTGTTTTCGTGAACACACGAAAGTCGAGCGAGCAGGTCGCGGAATCGCTGATCCCGACGGTCCGAGGCTTGCTCACGGCCGAAGAGAAGGCGAGCGCCCGGGCCGCGGTCGAAGAGCTGGGCGGAGCCTCGGATGAGGAGACTGAGGGCCTTCGCCGGCTGGCCTCCATGATCCCCTACGGCGTCGCCTTCCACAACGCCTCCCTCACCAACGCCGAACGACAGGTCGTGGAGCACGCGTTCCGGGACCGAGTCTTGAAGGCCCTGGTCGCCACACCGACGCTCGCCGCCGGGATCAATCTGCCCGCGCGGCGGGTGATCGTCCGCGACACGACCCGGTACGACGACCGGCTCGGAATGCAGGCTCCGATCCCCGCTACGGAGGTCCACCAGATGCTCGGTCGCGCGGGTCGCCCTCGCTTCGATCCGTGGGGCGAAGCGCTCCTGCTCGCGCGCACGCCGGACGACGAAGACCGCCTCTTGGACGGATACCTGTCGGCACCCCCGGAGGACGTCGTCAGTCGACTCGCGGCCGAGCCGGCGCTTCGGATGCACGTGCTCGCGCTTGTCGCGAGCGGTGCGGTCCGTACGGAGGAGGAGCTCGAAGCGTTCTTCGCTGCGACGTTCTACGGCCACACCCTCCCGTTGTCCGAGCTCCGGTCCACGGTCCGTACGGTCCGCCGCTTCCTCGAGGAGAACGAGTTCCTGGTTCCGGGCAAGGACCTCCGGGCGACCCCGTTCGGGGGGATGACGAGCGAACTCTACCTCGACCCCCTGAGCGCGGTCGTGCTGCGGCAGGTGCTCGAACGGGCGCCTATCGGGGTGGGGGTGTTCCCGCTGCTCGCGTCGATCGCGGCGACGCCCGACCTGCCGCCGCTCTTTCTCCGAAGGGGGGAGGAGGCCGACCTCCTCACTCGGTACACGGACGAGGCCGAGGAGCTGCTCGTGAAACCCGAGGAAGCACCGCTCGGGCTCGACCTCGACGGATTCCTTTCGACCCTCAAGACCGCCTCGGTCCTCGAGGCGTGGATCAACGAGGTCCCGATCCTCGAGATCACGCGTCGGTTCGGGATCGGCGCCGGGGATCTCCGTACCAAGGTCGAAGACGCGGAGTGGTTGCTGTTCGCCACGGGTCGGCTCGCCTCCCGGTTCCAGCGTCGACTCAGTCGAGCGATCGACGACCTCTCCCTCCGAGTACGGTACGGAGCCGGAGAGGAGTTGATGGACCTCGTCCGACTGCGCGGGATCGGTCGGGTCCGGGCTCGACTCCTCTTCCGAGCGGGGTATGCCGACCGCGAGTCTCTCCGTCACGCCCCGATCGACCGGATCGAGCAGGTGCTTCGGTCGCGAAAGCTGGCCGAGATAGTCGTCAGTCAGCTTCGCCGCCGGACGGCGGAGGACCGAGCAGCGGGCGAAGCTCCCCGAAAGGTGCTGCCGCGTCCGTCCGTCCCGACGCGACCCACGGTTCGTACGCTCGATGAGTTTCCCGGAACCTCGGAGCGATGACCCATTCGTCGATGGGCGCGATCATCTTCACGACGGACCTCGTCCCGCCGACTCCGCCCGGCCGTACCTCCCGCCGCACGTAACCGGCCTGTTCCAGTCGAACGATCCGTCGCCACAGGGTCGTCGGGGGGAGTGGGGAGACCCCCTGCGCGCGAGCGTAGCGAGCCTCGAGGCGTTTGACGTCCCCGACGGAGGCGGTTCTCCCCCGAGCCGCCTCCTCGATCGCACGGATCACCCGGGACTCGATCGGCAAGGCGAGTTCGCCCCCTCGGGGTCGGCCGAGCTCGCCCGGGCGCCGAGCCAACGGTCCGAGCAACGCGCGGCGCACCAGGTCCAACGCCCGGATGGCTCCTCCCCCGTCCTCCACGGTCCGCTCTACGATGCGTTCGACGAGCTCGGGCGGAGCCGACCGCCCGAGGGCTCGGCTCGTCCGGTCGTCGACCAAGCTGCGCAGCGAGTGCCCGCCGTACGGTGCGACGGTGACGAACGGCCCGATCCGCCAGCGGGCGTGGAGTTCGCTCTCCGCTCGGCGAACACCCTCCGGGGTCCCGGCGAGCACGGTCCATACTCGCGGGATACCGGATTCTCCCTCGGGGAGGAACCGGTCGGGATCGCCGAGCGCTCGAAGGAGGGGACCCAGGTCCGGCCCGCCGACCCGCACGTCATCGAGAACGAGGACGAGCGGTCGGCCCTCGCGCCGGAGCCGGCGGAGGAAACCCGCGACGATCTCCGCGACCGGGAATCCCCGCCCGTCGAACCCTTCGTCCATGCTCGCGAGGAGGGCCGCCGCGACCCCGTGCGTGGCCCGGTATCGAGGGGTTCGGAGGGCCACCCACCGAGGGATCACGCCGGGGTGCGACACCCGAAGTCGATCGGCAACCTCCCGGGCGGCTCGGCGGGCGACGCTCGAGGTCCCCGCCCCGCGGGGCCCCACGACCCCGACCATCCACGGAGGAGGGGCGTGCGGGTCCGGGGCGTCGAGTCGACGGACGACCTCCGCGACTTCCGCCTCTCGACCGAGGATCACGGGAGGCAACCAGTCCAGCGCAAGAACTTCGGGGTGAGGGGTGGCCAGCATGAAGTATTGTATTACTAAGTGATATAAGAATTCTAATAACCGCATCGTTCGCGGCCGGAAAGGGCTATGCGGCGCCGCTCTTCGGGGGGGGCGCGATGGCGACCCCGTCCAATATCCACCCGCTCCGGACCCTGTTCCGGAACCTCCTGCTGGTCGTACTCTTGGCGGTCGCGCTGTTCGTCGTGTTCACCGTGTTCAATCGGTACGTCCTGCACGGGTTCTCGACCATCGAGATCCAGCTCCTCGAGGCCGGTGCGGTCGTCCTGATCGCGTTCGCGGCCGCCCGGGCGTTCACGGGCGCCGCCGACGCGGTGCTGCAACGCCGCGGTCAGGGACGGCACGGAGCGACGATCCGGATCTTCCTCAACCTGCTGATCGGGGTCGCGGCGATCCTGGCGCTCTTCGACCTTGCCGGGGTCTCGGCCGAGTCGATCTTCCTGGGCAGCGCGTTCGCCGGCATCATCCTCGGCCTTGCCGCCCAGACGGTGCTCTCGAACGTCTTCGCGGGGCTGCTCCTCGTCCTGGCGAACCCGTTCCGCCCCGGCGACCGCGTGAGCTTCATCTCCTCGAGCTACGGAGCCTTCGCGCCGAGTTACCCTCACGAGATGGTGTATCCGAGTTACTCGGGGACGGTCGACGATGTCGAACTGCTGTACACGATCCTCCGCCTGGATGTGGGCGGCATCGCGAAGGTGCCCAACTCGGTCGTGCTCGGCGCGTTGGTCCTCCAGCCCCAACCCGGGGTGCCGAAGGTCCACCGCGTACGCATGACCCTGCCGCTATCGGTCGGAGTGCCGATCGTGGAACGGGCCCTCTCGGACATCGCGCACGCGTTCCCCGAGGATGCGGCCCGGACTCCCCCCCATGTCGAGGTGACCGACATCGGGGCGACGACGTGGGATGCGGTGATCGTCCTCTGGTCGCCGATCCTCGAGGATTCGCCGGTCCGGGACCGGGTGATGCGCGCCGTCCTCGCTCGGCTCCCATCGGCCTCCGCCTCGCCCTCCGACGTTTCGAAGTAGCGCTCGGCGGCCGCTCCTTTAAATTCGCCCGGTGCTCGGGCGGGCCCAAGAGGGACGATGGGCTATCGAGTGACGTTGATCCCGGGGGACGGGATCGGTCCCGAAGTCACCCACGCCGCCCGGCGAGTCGCCGATGCGACCGGCGTGGAGATCGAATGGGACGTCGTCGAGGCGGGGGAGAAGGCGATCAAGCAGACCGGAAACCCGCTCCCCGAACCCGTGCTCGATTCGATCCGCAAGAACCGAATCGCCCTCAAAGGCCCGATCACCACCCCGATCGGGAGCGGCTTTCGTTCCGTCAATGTGGCGCTGCGCCAGCAGCTCGACCTGTTCGCCTCGGTGCGACCCGCTCGGGCGATCGCCGGCGAAGGCACCCGCTACCCCGAGACCGATCTGATCGTCGTCCGAGAAGCGACCGAGGGGCTCTACTCGGGCGTCGAGCATTGGGTCGACCGGGACCACACCGCGGCCGAAACCGTGAACGTCATTACGCGAAAGGCGTCCGACCGGATCATCAAGTTCGCGTTCGAACTCGCCCGGCGGTCGCACCGAAAGCATCTCACCG
Source organism: Thermoplasmata archaeon (assembly GCA_049802875.1). GTDB lineage: Archaea > Thermoplasmatota > Thermoplasmata > Lutacidiplasmatales > UBA184 > Lutacidiplasma. The sequence goes on from JBARNH010000030.1 coordinate 46,310, forward strand.
CCGTCCATAAAGCGAATATCATGAAGACGACGGGGGCCCTCTTCCAGACCGCGTTCCGGGAGATGGCTCCGAAGTACCCGGACATCCTGGCCGACGAGCGCCTCATCGACAACATGTGCATGCAACTCGCGAAGAAGCCGTCCGACTACGACATGATCGTGACCACCAACCTGTTCGGCGACATCCTGTCCGACCTGACCGCCGGATTGGCGGGTGGGCTGGGAGTCGCCCCGGGTGCGCTGTTCGGGGACTCGCTCGCGGTCTTCGAACCGGTCCACGGTTCCGCGCCGAAGTACGCCGGATCGGACAAGGCCGATCCGACCGCCGAGATCCTTTGCGTCGAGCTGCTCCTCCGCCACGTCGGGGAGACGGAGGCCGCCGACCGGATCTTCCGCGCCGTCTGGGAGACGATTCACGAGAAGAAGTTCGTGACGTACGACCTCGCCTTGCCCGGCTACACGCTCACGCCCGTGCCGCCGTCCAGCTGCTCGGCCATGACGGCAGAGATCGCCCGGAAAGTTCCGTTGGTCGACCTCCAAGCGCCGCTCCCGGGCCCCCGCGGCCCGGGCCTGGGCGTGGACCCTCACCTCGTATCCTGAACCGGCGGGCCCTCGAGCTCCGAGGTAGGTTTAAGCTCGGGGCCGGGCCCTTCCTCGTCGGAGCATGGGCGCGGCCACCCCCCGAGCGATCCGGATCCCGCGGCCGGCCTCCGAAACGACGCGGGACCCATCGAAACCTTCCGGCCCTGCCCCCCGCCCTCCGGCGCCGGAGGTCACGACCGGCCCGGTAGAGGTCCGGAAGAATGCCGCCGGTTTTCAACGAGCATTCCGTCTGGGGACCATCTACCTCGTCGCGCTCGTGGTCCTGTACGTCGCGTTCCTCCTCCTCGACCGATCGTCGCCCGGCGGGACGAGTCCTGCCGCACAGATGGGGGACCTGTACTTCACCGCCATCGCGACCGTGTTGGGGTTCGGTGGCGTGGTGCTCGCACTGAGCTCCGCGCCGAGAGCCATCGAACTCCGTCCGGACTCCCTGGTCGTCGTGGCGTGGTGGGGGCGACGCCGAGAGTTTCCTCCGCTGAGCGGCCTCCGGGTGACGGTCGTGCGTCGTTTTCCGTCCGGTTTCCTTTCCAGCACTACGGTCGAAGTCATTCAGTTGGATGACCGCAAGGGCAACCACCGGACCTACCACGTGGAGGAAGGGCTGATCCCCGAGCACCTGCCCGAACGACCGGCCGGTCGACCCTAGCGCCTCGGCGGCGCGGGGTCACTCGAGGAGGTCTTCGAGTTCGCTCGCGACCAGCGTGAGCAGCTGGTCGAGGGACCGATTCTTCAATTCTGTGATCTGCCCCGCGTCGGTCTCCATTCGGGCCAGGAACTCGTCGCCGTCGCGTACGAAGGAGAGCGACAGCACGTGCGTACGGCCGTCCGCCCGACGGACGACGGGGATCGCGGCCGCGGGCGCGGGCTTGCTCTTCGCCGAGGGTTTGGCGGTCGCGGAGGCGCCCGCTTTATGGCTCGATTTGGGTGCGGACGCCTTCTTTGCGACCCGGTGCGCGGGTGCCTTCTTCGCGGATTTTCGGGGGGAGGAGACCGGCCGGCTCGCCGTCTTCGCCTTCGATTTCTGACGGCGAGCGGAGGGCATGCCTCGGGGCCTCGAAGCGGGCGCACCAACCCTCCCTATTTATGGATATGGTCCCGAATCGGCGCAAACGCGGGGCCGCGGCAACTCCGGGCCAACTCCTTTAGCACAGCCCTCGGTGCGGAACGCTCGATGAGCTCCGCGGAGAGCGGCTCGCGCGATCGTTCGCCGTCCGCGGGTCAAGACGGGCGTCCCGTACGACCCGAGACCGTTCTCTTCCTCGTTGGCCTCGCCTTGATCCTCGTCTTTCTGGCGCTGGAACCGTACCTATCGTACTCCGTCTTCGGGTCGGACACGGGAGAGTACTATCGGCTGACCGCGACCCTCCTCTCGACGGGCCACGTGCCCGTCGGATCCGCATACGGCGGCTGGGGGACCGCCTACCCCGACTTCCCGGGGATATTCCTCCTCGCGGGCGCCGGCGCCGGCGCGCTCGGCCTCGACCCGTTCACGGCGTTGACCGTCATCATCCCGGTCGTCGCGGTCCTCTCGGTCTTCCCGCTGTTCCTTCTGTTCCGGCGGATCTACCCCCACGACACGGTCGCGCTCCTCGCGGCGGCGATCGGCTCGGTCGCGATGCCGCGGATGTTCTCGATCGCGCACCCGGCGCCGCTCGCGTTCGGGGACTTCCTCGCGGTCGCGGCGCTCTGGATGTTCGTCGAAAGCCGGCGGGACACTCGCTGGTACCTGCCGCTCGCGCTCAGCAGCGGCGCGCTCATCGTCACCCATCATCTCTCCACCTTCTTCCTGCTCATCGGGGCCCTCGGGGGCCTGTTGTTCCTCGAATTGTGGCGCCCGGGGCTGTGGAGCCGACGATTCCCCTCCCGGGAGTTCGTGTACCTCGGCGCTCTGGTCACGGCGGCGCTCGTCTTCTGGTTCTACGGTACGACGGCGTTCGTCTCGACCGTCATACTCCCGGCGTTCCCTCCCTCGATCGCGACGACGCCGACCGCGGCATTTGGGATCCTTGAAGCCGCGGGCGTCGCGTTGGTGGTCATCGCCGGGGGCCTCGTATGGTGGAGGCGGGCGCGCTTCCGACCCCATCGAGAGTGGGTCCGACTCCCGACCGACCGCAGCGTGCTCCGCGATTTCGTCCTATTGATCGTCGGCATCTTCGGAGGGGTCGCGGTCCTCGTTTTCGTGGCCATTCCGGGGACGACCCAGACGACGAGCCCGGCCGCGATCCTCTGGTTCGCCCCCGTGCTCGCGCTCGTGGTCTTCGCCAGCGGTAGCCGCAAGGCGTTGACCCCGGCCCGGCTCGGCCCTTGGGGACTGACCTGGCTGGGAGCACTCTCGCTCTCCGCGGTGCTGGTCCTCGCCGCGGGGGAAGCACCGGGGTCGTCGTTCTCGCATTTCGCGTCGGCGTTCCCGCCCGAGCGGTTCGCCGAGTATCTGTTCCTTCCGCTCGCGCTCCTCGTGGCCGTCGGTATCGCCCGCCTGGTCGCGCGCGTGGGCGATCGGGCCGGTCGGCGGGCGTTCCTCGCGGCCGGCCTTGGGGTCGTGCTTCTCCTCGCGGCGAACGCCGCGATCGTCTATCCCCCTCAGGCGGACCTCGGCGGTTTCGAGGAGGGCCTCACACACGGGGATGCGGCGCTCTGGATGTGGATCGGGATCGCGGAGCCGCGCTCGGCGGTCGTGGCATCCGACCACCGCTTGAGCTCGATGATCTTCGGCTTCGACGGCAATCCAGCCACGTGGGGCTCCACTCCGGCGTTGTTTACCGGTACCAACTTCTCGGCGGCGGTGAGCGAGTTACGTGCCTCGGGCGCACCCACGACGCTCCGGCCCATCGACCTGGTCGCCGTCGACTCGGTGATGTACTCGGGCGTCGCCCTCAACCCGTCGGCCCAGGCACTTCCGCTGAGCGCGCAAGCGATCGCGTGGTTCGGCGGGCTACCGTTTATCCTGCTGTACTCGAACGGTCAAGAGGCCGTCTATCTGGTCGACTCGACCGCGTTTCCGGGCGGATAAGGGACCATCGAGCCGTCCCGCTCCCACGAGACGATCGGCGACCCGCCGGACCGGGCGAGTTCTCCGATCAGTCGGCGAGCCCACGATAGCTTCGCGAGCTTTCGCCCCCGTGCGACGGGGTCCGGTTCGTCGACCTCTTCGAAATCGAACCCCCAAAGTAGGACCCGGCGCGCGCCGGAATGTTCGGCGAGAAAGACGGCCCGGTCGCCGTCGGTGAACCCACCGACGTTGAACAACCCGGAGCGTGGCGGTCCGGCCCACGAGCCGGCGAGCTCGGCGGGGAACTGGGGGACCCACTCCTCGACGGCCGGCAGGTTGTCTCCGTGCGCATGGATGACGACGATGCTCCCCCGCCGATTCGCTCCGACCTCGGTCGGGAGGGGACCGTCCAGGTCCGTGACGACCACGGTCGGCACCAGACCAGCGTCCAGGCACTCGGCGGTCGCCCCGTCCGCCGCGATGACGGACGGAGGACGGTCGGAGTGCGGGAGGCGCCAGATCGGGGGCGGACCGGCCCGGGGGGCCCGCCCGACGACGATCGCGTCCCGGTCCGCGAGACGCGCCCGGAGGCGAGCGAGCGGGTCCGCGCGCGCGGCGTGCGGAAGGAGCGATTCGAGCCGGTCGGCCGACCGCTCCTCCCGGTCGAACGCGAAGCCGAACTCCCCAGCGATCGCGTCGTAGAACGGGGCCCACGCCGAGTATTCCATTTCCTCGAGGTCGAAGCGACAGACGCTTTATAATGTGGCCACTGCTCTTTCTTCGATAGGGTTACCGCCGTGATGCGACCGCTGGCTCAGGAGATATTGTCCCACTTGCCCGGAGATTCGAGACGCGCGACCGATGCTCCCCCGCCCCCGCAGAACGACGACGCGGAACTGGAGGCGGTGCTCGCCTCGCTCAAGACGAACATCAAGGTCGTCGGCTGCGGAGGCGGTGGGTGCAACACGATCAACCGGCTCGCGGAAGAGGGCCTCGGCGGCGCGGACATGGTGGCGTGCAACACCGACGCGCAGCACCTCCTCGCGATCCACGCACCGAAGAAGATCCTCCTCGGGCGACGCCTGACGCGCGGTCTCGGGGCCGGTGCGCTTCCTCAGGTCGGCGAGCAGGCCGCGAAGGAGGCCGAGGACGAGATCAAGAAGTCGCTCGCCAACTCGGACATGGTGTTCATCACGCTCGGGCTCGGAGGCGGCACGGGCACCGGATCGGCGCCGGTGGTCGCGCAATGTGCGAAGGATGCGAACGGGGGGAATCCGCTCACGATCGCCGTCTGCACGCTCCCGTTCGCTTCCGAAGGGCTCGTCCGCGCGGAGAATGCGATGTGGGGTCTCGAACGCCTCCGCTCCACGATCGACACGGTGATCACGATCCCGAACGACCGGCTGCTCGAGCTCGTTCCGCGCCTTCCGATCCAGACCGCCTTCAAGGTCGCCGACTCCGTCCTCGCGCGCGCGATCCGGGGGATCACGGAGATCATCACTCGACCGGGGCTCGTCAACCTCGATTTCAACGACTTGCGGACGATCATGAAAGGCGGGGGCGTCGCGCTGATCGGGATTGGCGAGTCGGAGAGTGAGAACCGCGCGGAGGACGCGGTGCTGGAGGCGATCAACTCCCCGCTGCTCCGGGTCGACATCGCCGGGGCTTCGGGAGCGCTGATCAACGTCACGGGCGGACCGGACATGACGGTGAGCGAGGCCCAGAAGGCGGCCGAGGTCGTCCAGAAGGCGATCAGCCCCACCGCGAGGATCATCTGGGGCGCGGCCGTGGACCCGACGATGCAGAGCACGATCCGCGTCATGCTCGTGGTAACCGGAGTTAAATCCCCCCAGATTTTCGGTGGGGTCGCGGCGCCGGCCGGTCCCGGCCGAAAGGCGGGGCCGGATCTCGACGTCGTACACTAGGCGAACATGGCCTTCCTCGATCGGGCGCGCCGCGTACAGGACACGTTCGACGGTCGGCTGCGGACCGTCGGTCACGGCAAGTACGGCCGCATCCTTCGGATGGCCCGTCGACCGACCTCCGAGGAGTACGTCAAGGTGCTCGAAGTGACGGCGCTCGGAGCCGTCCTCATCGGGATGACCGGGTTCGCGATCTACATCTTCTTCGGGCAGGTCGGCCCGTGGCTTTGGGCAAACCTCTTCTCGGGGATCTAGGTTCGCCCCGCGCGGAGAGGTAGGCATGGCGGGGACACCAGAGGATGGCGAAGGCATCGGGCTCCTCTCCGGGACCCCGCCGGCGGCCCTCGAGAAGAAGGTCAACGCGGCCGGTCCGGCCACGGTCGAACCGACCGCGGCCGCGCCGACGCCCGCGCCCCCGAAGCCGCAGGTTTCCGCGGTCTTGAGCCTCAAGGGAGCCGAAGACGCCGCGCGCGAGGTCACGGCCGGCACCGTCACCACCCTCTCCGCGGTCCTCACGAGCAAGGCGTCCGAATCGCTGACGATCCCGATCGGGATCGAGGTCGCCTACACCTCCACCTACCCGGGCGAGGGCGCGGAGTGGCCGGTCCGTTGGACGCCGCCCGGGAAGCGCACGATGGTCGAGCTGTTCGCTCGAAAGGTCACCCATCCGGTCACGATTCTCCCGGGCACCGGCGTTCCGCTCTCCTTCGAGATCACGGCGCCGGTCGGGGTCCGGTACGGCGACCGGGTAGAGATCCGGTTGACCGTCCACGACCCGGACGGGAGCCCGGCGCTCCGCCTCACCCTCGCGTCGGTCGCCCGCCAGGCGGTCCTCGCGATCAAGACGTCCCGGGGCTACGAGCGGGAGGTCGCCGACACGCTGCACGCCCGGACCGACGAGAAGGCGGACGTCGTCTTCGCGCTCCTGGTCCCGTCCTCCCTTCGGGGGTACGTCTTCGCCGAAGGGATGAGCTTCGAGGGAGTGCGCGAGATGCTGAAGGGGATCCGCAAGGCGCGGGGGCTCGTCGACGGCGAGACGACCTTGAAGGAGGTCGAGCCGCTCCTCGTTCCGAAGATCACGGTCGAAGGGTTCGTCGAAGGCGCCATCGTGGAGCTTATCTCGGGCCCCTTCAAGGGAGAGAAAGCCCGCGTGAAGAAGATCGACCAGGCGAAGGAAGAGATCACCGTGGAACTCATCGAAGCGGTCGTACCGATCCCGGTGACGGTGCGGGGCGACCACGTGCGCATGCTCGAGAAGGGAGGCGGGAAGAGTGGCGGATGAGGTGAGCGTCCTCGTCGAGGGGGGCAAGGCGTCGGCCGGCCCTCCGCTCGGACCCGCGCTCGGACCGCTCGGCGTCAACGTCGGTCAGGTCGTCGCGAAGATCAACGAGGAGACGAAGCAGTTCGCCGGGATGCGGGTGCCGGTCGTGGTCAAGGTCAACCCGACCAACCGCTCGTTCACGCTCGTCGTCGGCCGTCCCCCGGTTGCCGCGCTCTTGCTCAAGGAAGCGGGGAAGGAGAAGGGGTCGGGCAAGCCGAAGGCCGAGGTGATCGGCGACGTCGGACTCGAGGCCGTGAAGCGGATCGCCGAGGCGAAGGGTGACGACATGCACGGCCGGTCGATCGAGGAGAAGATGAACCAGGTCATTGGAACGTGCGTCTCCCTCGGCCTCACCGTCGACGGCGAGGACCCTCGCGGACTGCTGAAGACCCGCGTCGCCGCGCGAGACGCCCGATGATGGGACCGGGGGGACCCCCGCCGGACCTCGCGAACGCCGAGATCGTCGACTACGAGACGATCGGCGGGGACGGGAAGGTCCGCCTCAAGTTGAAGGACGGCTCGGTCGTCGAGATCCGTCTCGAGATCATGAACATCCTTCGCGCGGGCAACGACCCGAACACGGGACTTCCGGCGTACGTCGTCCAATCAGCGCCGCTCGTGCGGCTCGTGGAATGCCCGAAAGAGCTCCGCAAACCCCCGCTCCGCCCCGGCGCCAAGGACTCGAAGGCGAGCACGGGCTTCGGATAGCCGGGCGCGAGCGTTCGCGGGGAGCGACTCCGGGCGGCCGTCATCGGGGCAGATACCGCTCGACGACCTCCGGGATCTCGGGCTTCTCGGCGGCCCCGCCGCGTCGACCCGTTCGCTGGATGGTCCGAAGGGTCGCTTCGAGCGCTTTCAAGCGGCGAGCGAGCAGCTGATTGTGCCGGAAATACTCAGCACACTGCACGGTCAGCCGCGCACGTTCTCCCGCGCAGTCGACCAGTTCACGGGCCAGCTCTCGAACTCGGCGCGCCGTCGGGGTCTCGCCGGGGAGTGCGATCTCCTCGGCCACCCCGAGCTTGGGTAGGAGCGGCAGGACGCTCTCCAGCCAGATCCAGAAACCCTCGACCCCCACGGCGTCCACCTCGACCCAATCCGTGAGACGACGTCGGAGGTCGTCGGGGATCGCGAAGGGCGCCCGAACCTCCTCGCTGCCCTGCCGGGGTTCGGTCATCCCGCGTGCTCCCTCCTCAGGGGTCATCGGCAGCGCGCTGCGGTTTTCGACCGCGATTCCGCGGCCGGAGGCTGACCCCACAGCCGCCCGTTCCAACGATCGCGAGTATTTGGGCCGTTCGCGCACGAAGAGGCTTCCGAATCCGGGGCCCCCAAGCTGGGCCCTCCGCGCTCGGGGGGTCGGAATCACTTCGGCGGGGGAGTACGGGTCATCGACACCGACGCGACCCGCACCCTATTCAGGATTCGAGCATTCTCCGCCTCGCGAGATGACGGGGAGGACGGAGTCGCTCGATCAGTTCGGCGAGCGCTGGCGGCGCCGTTGGAAGGTACCGGGCGCTTCGCTTTCCGTCGTGGAGCGAGGACGACGCCCGTTCGCTCGAGGGTACGGATTTCGTGACCGAGAAGCGGGACTCCCCGCAACCCCGCGGACGATCTACGGCGTCGCTTCCGTCACGAAGTCGTTCACGGCGCTCGCCATCCTCCGCCTGGAGGAACAGGGCAAGCTCTCGACCCGAGACCCGATCGTCCGGCACTTGCCCGAGTTCGGCACCCCCGATGCCAGGGCGACTCGAAAGATCACGATCCACCACTTCCTCACGCATAGTTCCGGCCTGCCGCCGCTCCCCTCCATCTACTACACCGCGGCCCGGAGCCTCGCCCTGGACCCTCCCTACGACCCGAAGGTCGCCCGCCGGGTCGGGATCGACCCGGACCATCGGCCGATCGACACCTACGGCGAGCTCATGGAATATCTGAGGACGACACGATATCGACTGCTGGGGCCGCCGGGCCGGTACTTTAGCTACTCCAACGAGGGGTTCGGACTGCTCGGCCCGGTGATCGAGCGGGTGAGCGGCCGGACCTACGAGAGTTTCCTCGAGGAAGAGATCCTCCGGCCCGCCGGCATGCGCTCGACGACCTTCGACCCGGGGATCACGTTGCGACAACCGGAGGTGACGACGCTCTACTCTCCGAAATGGACCGGAAGCCGCCACGGGCTCGTCGCCTCGCAGGATTGGTGGGACGATACCTGCCTTCGGGCATGCGGAGGGCTCCGATCGAACGCGGAAGACCTCGCACGGTACGTGGGGATCTTCCTCCACGGGGGCCGGGCCGACGGGGAGCGCATCGTCACCGCCGCGTCGGTTCAGAAGATGTTCACCCCGTACATCGATATCTTCCCGGGATGGACCTACGGCTACGGCGTCGCGATCCTGCCCGACTACCACGGGACCCCGCTGGTCCTCCACGAGGGAGGCCTCAAGGGGGTCTCCTCGATCTTTGCCGTAGCCCCCCGTCGTCACCTGGGAGGGGCGGTCCTCACGAACTCCGACGGGGCCCCAGCGGCCAAGCTCCTCATGGGCGCCATCAATCCCCGCCTCGGGCTGCCCCGTTCCGCTCCGTTGATCGAACCGCCTCCCCCACTGCGGCGCCCGAAACCGCTCGAGGAGTACGCCGGATGGTATTGCTCGGGGGAAGGGATCTGGCTTCGGGTGACCTCGCTGCGTGACTCTCTCCGCTTCGATTTCCACGGGATTGAGCTCATTGACCGTGGGCTCCGGTTCCGCCCGACCGGGGGCGATGAGTTCGTCGTCTCCCACCGGGGGCAACGCACCCGCGTCCGGTTCGAGCGGGACCTCCGGGGACGCCCCTGGGCCGTGTTCTTGGGGTGGCGCCTCCTCCGACGGCGCGACCCGGTAGAGCTCCCCCGGGCTCGGAAGGGCACTATCGTCTGGTAACCATTCGGTCGAAACCCGTATAGACCCCGAGATTTACGTCCGGTCGTGACCGACCTTCAGGAGACTCCGGCCGTCCCGCCGATGGACCCCGGGGGGGACGAACGCGCGGGATACTTCCTGGCGGGCGGCATGATGATCTTCCTCGGATGGGGCCTCGGAGTGCTCGTCAATCTCGGGCTCCACTGGGTGGCCCCGGGCGGCGGCCTGACCGTCGCCGGGATCTATTTTGGTCACGTGATCGGAACGTATGCGTGGGCGGCGTTCGGGTTCGGCCTGATGACCGGGGCGATCGGTGTCGGTCTGCTCTTCGTGGGCCAGGCGACGCCGAAGGGACGGCTCGTCCTACCGGGAACCGACTACTGAGTCTGCCCGAACGACGGGGGCTGACGGGCCAGCCGCCGGGACGGTGGGGACCGAGCGGCGACGGGGCTCTTCGCGTTCTTGAGACCGGCCGCGCAGTCCGCGCAGATCCGCTCGTCCGCATCGAGGTCGGTGCGACAGAACGTTCGCCCGCAAACGGTGCATCCCAGCGACGCGGGCAGTCCGCATCGCGCACACTGGCCTACGAGCACGGGTTAGTCCCCTCCCGAGGGGGAACTGAAGTTAGAGAGGATGCCGCTGGCCTTAAGCCCTTCGACGAACCCGTCCGCAAACTCCGCCCGTGTGACGTACTGTGCCGCCGCACGCGCCCGCGCGCTCGCCGAGGCGAAGCTGACCCCGAAGCCGGCCGCCCTCAGCATGGGGGCATCGTTGTCGCCGTCGCCCAACACCAGGCAGTCGGCGACGGTGACGCCCATCGGTCGGAGAGCGCGGCGAAGTCCCGGGAGTTTTCCGGTCCCTCGCTCCATCAAGTGGATCGCATAGCCGGTTTCGATCGGAGTTACGCGAATGTGCCGGTCCCGGAGCACGCGACGGATCTGGGCGAGATGCACCGTCGGCTCGAGGGCCACCTCCGTCTCCCGCCATCGGTCGGTGAACAGGCGGCGCACCGGAAGTCCCGCCCCTACGAGCGCCCGGTACGCCCTCATCGCGACGCTCCGGTCGGCCAGCCGTTCCACGAGTTCACCGCTCCCGTCCTTGCGGTAGACCAGTCCACCGTTCTCGGCCACGATCGGGCCCGAGAGACCCAGGGAGCGGTGCAGCGCGAGCGCGATCGGGAGCACGTTCCCCGTGGCCAGGACCACTGGGAGTCCGTGCGATTCCAACCGACGGACCCAGTGCACGGCGCGGGCGTCGAGTCGTCGGCCGGCGTCCGTCAGAGTGCCGTCGACGTCGGTGACGACGGCCCGGAGTCGATCCGGGCTCGGCGCACGAACCCTCCGGGAGCGACGCGACACCGCGGAGACCTCCCGAAGCGCCCTACGATGCCGGGTCGGCCATTCGACGGGCGATCTCTCGACGGAGCGCCTCCGCGACCTCCTGCCCGTCTCGCCGACCACGGACCTCTCGCATCACGTCGCCCATCAGTGGGGAGAACGCTGCGCTCCCGCGGCTCTCAAGGAGGTCCCGGTTTTTCTCGACCACTCGGTCGATGAGGGCGCTGAGGTCCGCGGACGAGAACCCCGACAGCCGAGCGTTCGCCACCGCGGACTCGACGCCGGCGGCTCCGCGAGCGAGTTCGAGAAGGACCGTCGGGATCCCCTCCTTCGCGAATTGGCCGGCCGACTCTGCGCGGAGCAGCTCGTCGAGTGTCGCCGTCGTGAACTCGCGCTCGGGCTCCCCCTCCGCGTGAGGGACGGCGGGGAGGTCCTGGATGAGCAGCCGCGCGACGAGGGGCGCGGCGTGTCCCCGGTGAACCAACTCCTCGAAGCGGTCGGTCTGACCTGCCGCGACCAACTGGCGCACCACCTCCGGGGCGAGTCCATTCTCCCGCGCGAGACGCTCGCGCAGCGCTGCGGGGCGCTCCGGAAGTCGGGCCGCCAGGCGGTCCCGATGGTCGGAGGTGATCGGGATCGGAGGGATGTCGGTCTCTGGGTACATCCGCTCCCGCCCGGGGAGAGGACGCGAATAGCGGGTTCTCCCGTCCGGTAGTGGGTCGCGGGTTTCGCCCGGGACCCCTTCGAGCGCCGCGGCCGCTCGGTCCGTTACTCGGCGGAGGGCCGTTTCCACCGTCCGGCGGTCGGCTCCGGTGACTAGGACGAACGCATCCCCCGACCCGAGGTGCAATTCCCGGCGCACCCGATCGACGTCGTCCGCCTCGAGCCCGTACGCCGGGAGCTCGTCCGAATGAAGGAGCCCCCGAAGTCCGGCCGAGCGCGCCTGGTCCGCGAGCTCCCGCCCCAATCGCTCGTCCGAATCCGAGGGCGCCCGGAGGAGCCCCGCGAATCCGGGGAGCGGTAGGGCCAGGATCGGCCCGCGCTTCCGGGCGGTTTCCGAGAGTGGTCCGGTCGAGATCGACGCGAGGCTGGCCGTGACGTCGACCGCCGCTCCCGACGGTGGGGAGACACCCCGTCGCACGAGTTCGTCGCGGACTCCGAGCAGCACCTTCTGACGACCGACCTCTCGATCGACGTACTCCTGGATCTTCCGTAGCTCTTGAACGCCTTTGATCTCGACCCGCCGACCACCCTCGACGGAGACGTTGACATCCTCACGGATCGTCCCGATCCCCCGACGAGTTCGTCGCGTCGCTCGGAGCAGGGCGCCGAGCTCCTCGGCGACCTCCCGCGCTTCGTTGCCGCTCTCGATCTCGGGGCCGGTCGCGATTTCGACCAACGGGATCCCGAGCCGGTCGAGTCGGAAGGTGACCTCTCCGGGGGCTTCGGCGACCTTCCGCGCCGCGTCCTCCTCGAGGCAGACCGAGAGGATCGAATACCGCTTCCCGGAGAGGTCGAGATGGCCGTCGACGGCGACGAGGACGGTTCGCTGGAACCCCGCGGTGTTCGACCCATCGACGACGATCTTGCGCATCACCGCGATCTCATCGACGGGACGGGCATTCAACAGGAGGGCGAGGGTGAGCGCGACGTCCAACGCCGCGGCGTTGAGCGGATGGGGCGGCTCCTCGTCCATCTCGACGAGGCAGCTCGAGTCGACGATCTCGTACCGGTAGCGCTGTCCCCGAGCCGCCTGGAACGCCGCCGCGATGTCGACCGCCCGGTTCTCGCCGCTCGTCGAGCGCAAGGTGCGCTCGAATGCGCCGGTCACCACTTCGGTGAGGTCGCTCGGACAGTCGCAGAACAGTTTCCCGGTGGCGAGCTGTTGGTGAACCTCGAGCCCGACCTTCACGGGTCGCCTCCCGACCCGTGACGCCAGTGGAACTCCCCGGCGACGTCCGAGACCAGGAGAGCTTCGACCGCTTTGGGGTCGGTCGCCTTTCCCAGGGCCCAGAGCATCTTCGCGTAGGCGACCTCCGGCAGGAGGTCGCCGAGGTAGAGCACGCCGGCCCGCAGGAGCTCCCGACCCGTGGAATACACGAACGGGTCGGCACTCCCTTCGAGGCACTGAGTCGTCATCGCGATCACTTGGCCCGCTCCGACCGATTGACGGATCCAGTCGAGGTGGGCGGAACCAATGTGTCCGAGGCCGGTGCCGGCGAGCACGACGCCGCGCAACCCGCGGGCAAACCCTTCCGCACGCTCTGGAGTAAGCCCAGGGTAGAACCAGAGGAGTCCTCCGTTCGGGTCGAGGGCGCCGTCCACCCGGGCCGGGCCCTCGCTCGGCCCGCGAACCGCGAGGTCCAGCGAAACGCCCTTCCCGTCCACGAACCCGAGGGGTGGACCGTTGCGGCTCCGAAACGCATCCCGCCGGCTCGAGTGCATCTTGCGAACCCACGTTCCGCGGTGGATCGCGAAACGGCCGTCCGAAAGTCCGGCGTGCATCACGACCACGACTTCGCCGAGCGGCGCGTCGCGAGCCACTTGCACGGCCGCGGCCAGATTGGACGGCCCGTCGGACGAAGGTCGGTCCGGAGATCGTTGGGCTCCCACGAGGACGACCGGCCCGGGGAGATCGACCAGGAGGAAGCTCAAGGCGGCTGCGGTGAATGCCAACGTGTCGGTCCCGTGCGCAATGACGATCCCCCGCGCCCCCTCACGGAATGCTGCGACCACTTGGTCCGCGAGGATCGACCAATCCCCCGGCACGATGTCCTCGCTCAATTGGTCGAAGACCGGAACGATGCGTACTCTTCCTCCCGCTTCGAGCTCAGGATAGAACGAGAGTATCTCTCGCTCCTCCTTCACCGGCCGGACACCGCCCGTCTCGTAGTCCACTCGGGACGCGATCGTCCCGCCCGTCGTCAGTAATGCCACCCAACGACCGTCCGCCGCGCCCGCCGTAGTCGGGGCGGCGGTCTCCCGTACGGCGGGACCGGGAGAGGGCGGAGGCGACTCCAGAAGTCGAATTCGGTATGTCGGGGGTACGACGACCCCTACGTTGTAACCGGAATCTAGCTTGAGCTGGACGACCCGGTCCCCCGACATCTCCTGCCGCGGTACGATCGTCCCGGTCCAGCGCTGGCCCTGGCCGTCCGAGAGCTCGATCCGCCGACCCATGGGGAGCCCCTTGATCGCTTCCCAAGGATCGTCAGGATTCGCACCCGCCATGGAACGCGCCGCGAGCTCCGGCGACTCGGGGAGTCTCGCCGGCTATTAAGAGTCGCACGAACCACGCCGACAACGGCCCCGGGCTTTTATACGCGGCTCCCCCTCGGCGCGCACGGTACGGACGCACACCCGGATGCCCGTGTGGGGTAGCTACAGGTCGGGACCCTTCCCGACCTGCTGCAATGGATTATCCTAGAGGCCTGCGGAGCCTCAGACCTGGGTTCGAATCCCAGCACGGGCGTAGTTCCCGGATCGCGAAGCCCCAGCTCCCGTCGCCGCCAACGCCACCGACGTTCGTGGTTCGGGATTCGCCTCGCCCATGAGCGAAGGGGAGTGGAGTTGACGTCCTCGACAACCGGAGCAGGGGGCGCCACCCCCCCTCCCCTCGCGTCCAACGTGGGCTACGGCTTGAGGGAGCAGACCCGACGAAATTCGCTCTCCCATCGGCATTGGATCGTTCGGGGGATTCGATGACGCGCGAGCTCGGAACCGATTTGGTTCGGACGTCACCCGCTCGGTCGGATTCTGGGGGCGGGATCAGAGAGCGGGGTTGCGGGTTTCGTGGGGAGTCGAACCATTTCCTCGGTTCGTCTCGTCCAGAAGCTGTTTGAACCGGGGGTCCTCCCGCGCTTTGGCGAATAGTGGTGAGTACATCAGGTCGTTTGCGTGGAGCGTGTGGTGTTTCGCAGCGTCTGATTCGTACTCAAAGAATTTGTCGAGGTCGCCGAGTGCGGCATAGATGTAACCGGCATGTCCGGCGCCTACCCCCTCCCGGTCGTGAGGTCCGACCAGCTTCGCGATCATCGCCCTGGCGGTCGCCGTGTCGCCTTGGAGGGCGGCGAGGTACCCTCGGCTAAGGTAGGTGTAATGATTGGAGGGCCCGACCCTTTCCATCTCCTTCACCATGATACCCGCCTGTTCGAGGTCGCCTTTCGACATGTAGTAATCGGCCATCCCACGGTAGGAGGACATCGGAACGAGCGGGAGCGTCTTCTTCCAGTGCTGCAGGGCCTCCTGCTCCCTTCCCGCGTAGAAGTACGCCCTACCAAGGGCCCCCACTGCAGACGGTGAAAATGGGTCCAACTGGTGGGCCCTCTCGATATGGCCGACGAACGCTCGTAGGTCTCCCTTCCCAGCTGCGATGTATCCCAGGGCAGCGCGCGCATCGCCTAGATTGGGGTTGAGCTCGAGCGCCGTCCTTGCCTCCTTCTCTTGAAACTCGACGGGGTCGTCGGCCATGCCCATGAGGTAAGCGAGCACCGCGTGGGCCTCCGCCAACCTAGGATTGATTGAACGGGCCTTCTCCGCGGCTGCCTTTCCCTTAGCGATCGCGTCCGACCAGGCGATCACCCCTTGGTCGCCCAAGTGCGCGTACGCCCGGGCCACGCCGGCGTATGCCCTGGCAAAGGTCGGGTCGCTCTGGACTGCCCGTTCGAAGCAGCTCAACGCTTGCCTCACGGACTCCTCTTGGGGTCGCCATACCAGCGCCTGGCCTTCGAGGAAGTCGAGGTACGCCTGCATGTCCTCGGTGTCTTTCCGGGCCCGGACCGGAGCCCTTACTCCCGGAGAGTCGGTGGGGAGCGACCGGGCCACTCTCGTTGCGATCTCCCGTTGCACCGCGAAGACATCGTCGAGCTCCCGGTCGTACGTGCTCGCCCAGAGGTGTCCCTGCGTCCGGACATCGATGAGTTGCGCAGTGACCCGCAGCCGATTCCCCGCCTTTCGTACGCTCCCTTCGAGAATCGACGATACGCCGAGTTCAGCTCCGATCTGGGATACCGTCTTGCTCGTGGACTTGTACTGCATCACCGAGGTGCGGGCGATGACCCGAACGTCCTCCAGTTGCGAGAGTACCATGATCAGCTCTTCCGTGAGCCCGTCGGCGAAGTACTCGTCTTTCGGGTCCGGGCTGATGTTGGCGAGTGGAAGAACGGCGATCCCGGTGGGCCCGCCCCCCTCGACGCTCGGACCGCGAACCGACCAAGGCAGCACGACGCGGTAAATGTCCATCGGACCCTGTAAGCCCTTGAGCGCCGTCGGCGGGAGTTTTTCAAACTTGTCGGCGGTCTTGTTCCAGACCTGTTCGCGGACCGCCCCCGACACGCAGATGCCGCCAGGCTCCGCCACGCTTTCGATTCGTGCGGCAATATTCACTGCGTCACCGAAAATGTCCGTACCGCGCCGCTCAACGTCCCCCAGATGGATCCCGATCCGAATCTCGAGGGGAGTAGTGTCCACCCGCGAATTCCACTCGTAGATCCCTCGTTGGATGTCGACCGCACACTCCGTCGCCTTGAGGGCACTTTCGAATTCCACGAGGAACCCATCTCCGGTCGACTTGATTTCGCGCCCTTGGTGCGCCGAAAAGAGCGGACGCAGGAGCTCTCCATGCTCTTGAAGCGTCTTCAAGGCGCCCGACTCGTCGGTGTGGGCGGAGGCGGTGTAACCCACCATATCGGTGAACATGATGGCGGCCAGACGCCGGGTCGCGGACACGGCCGGAGAATGACTTGGGTCAGATTAAGGCCTCTTCCCAGGGTCGGACAGCGAATCCCACGCCTGAACAGAGCCTGGCCCCGTTCCTCACTCCTCAGCCAACGGCTCTAGCCCTTGATGAAGCGCGAGTCGCCCACGCAGTTCTCCCCGGGCCCAAGAACGGTTTAGGGGTGAACCCGCCCCCCCCTCATCGAGAGACCGATCCACACCGTTCTCGACCCCGTGGAACCGCACGATTTTTGGAAGTGGTTTTGCGTCTCGGCACCGAACCCGAGTCGGGTCGTGCTTCTGGGAGGGACACATGCAGCCCGTGCGGGCCACGTCCGGGCGCCGCGGGGCCGTGGTATTCGTCCGCCGAGCCTAACGAATCGCAGCACGGGCGTTTCTCGCGTCTCGCGGGTATCACCTCCACCCGACCTCCGTTCACCGCTTCACGGTGCCCGGTGCATTCCGAGGCAGGCAGGAAAGGGGGTGGGCCGCGAGCTCGTTTCTGGCCCGAAAATCCACGGCGGGGTTGGCCAACCTGCGCTCCGCTCTAGGCGTTCCCAGGACAATTTCCCTCGGCAGTTAGGTGGTTCTTTCGTTCGATTAGGGATCGAAATTGCGGAACTTACCCGGCGAGCCAAGAGGAATCACTGTGGGATGGGGGAGGCCCTCGTCGGCTGCGCAGCGGAGCTCTAGCGCGGCGCACGCCTGGACCAGTACATCGCAAAGTCGACCACCATCGCCAGGTCATGGCTCCCATTCGGGCCAATCGGCTTCGACGACTACATGAGCGACCGGAGGGGCCGGAGAGGAGGCGGTGGGGCCGCTTGTGCTGTGGACCCGTTCCCTGCGCCGACAGGGCTGGGATTCGGCCCAAGACCGGCCATCGCCGTCCACAGGTCTACGTACTCCGTGACCGAAGTTGAAAGCGCGAAACGTTCTTCGACGCGCCGCCGAGCTTCTGGGCGCGCCCGGATCAACCGTTCGGGAGAGCGAACGAGCTCCCCGAACAGCTGAGCGGCCTCCTCCGGGCTCCGGATGAGGAAACCGTTGAGGCCGTCCCTCACGACCTCGTCGGCGCCCGGCAGCCCCGTCGTGATGATAGGGATCCCGAGAGCCATGCTCTCGATCCAGGTGAGCGGAGGCGCCGCGGTCGACCGAAGGTCGGCGATGGGAGAGAGCATTACATCGGCGGCCAGCTGCACCCGATGGAATAGTTGTGCGGTTCCTCCCACGGTCAGCCCAGGCCGCTCGAACCGACGGAACCGCGGGTCATAGTGCTCCGGCTTCATGCAGAAAAAAAACCGCCACCCCGTGAAGCCCGCGCGCAGGACGAGTTCGGCCGCTCGGACGGCAAACCGGAAGTCGGCCGGGGTCATCTGTTGCAGGAACCCCGCCCAGAAGACGACTTTCTCATTCTCCTGGAGCCCGAGCTCCCGGCGGGCCGACTCCCTCGCCTCGGGGGTCGGCGGTCGAAACCGGTCCATGTCAACCCCCCATCGGATCGTCCGAAGCCGCTCCTCCGCCACGCCGAGGGCCCGAAGACGACGCGCGAAGGCATCCGAGTACGGAACGACCGTGTCAAATCCGAGAAAACTCGCCCAGAGTGCCGTATCGTAGAGAACGGGCCCGCCGTTATAGGTCGGAGCCGAGATCGACAAGGGGACCTCCCCCGCGAACGGCCTGAGGAGCGCCATCGCGGGGCCAAAATTCGAGCAGAAGTGAACTACGTCGGGACGGGCATCATGGAGGTGGCGGCGAATGGACCGAGCGATCCGCCACAAGCTCAGCGTCTTGCTGGCGTAATTGTTCGTTCCTCGGAGCCATCCGTACTCTTCATTGAACCGATACTCCTCCGCCGTCTGGTCCATCGCCCTGAGGTGGACCGGAACCGGCCGAATGTACTCGCAAGCGTACTCCGTGGGCTCCGGTACCGTCTCCAGGGTTACGGACAGCACCGTGACGTGGTGCCCCCGAGTAGTCAGCTCGCGAATGACATCCAGCCAGTAATTCTTGTCCCCGGCGTGCCGGTAGGGAAGAATCCTACCTCCCACGAGGAGAATTCGAAGCGCCGGGTTCGAGTGGGCCACGCTGCGTCTTGAGGTGTATGCGGTCCCCAGATAAGAACTCACGGGCCGGATTTCCCGTAGCTTCTGTTCCCCCGGTGGACCTTTCCCCGGGAGCGGGCCTAAGTGGGATGCGTGATCACTTTTGGACCGGGCGGTCCGGCTTGGGGACCTGGAAGCACTTGCCCGACCGTGTTCCTTCGTTCACGACTCGGAGCCTCGATGGTCGATGCCTCGCCGTGGTTGCATCGTTCGCGCCGGTCGAAACCGCGCTCCGGAAGGCTGCTTCACGTCGCCTCTTTCGCCCTCGATAAGAAGTATCCGAGGGAACCGAGCAGCGCTGGGCCGGCGAGACGGAAGAGCAGAGATGCCACGAGCAGGGAGAAGACGGCGAGTAAACGGGGGGGGAACGGCAGCCGAACGAGAGGGTGGAGAAGAGGGTGCGGGAATCCCAAGCCATCCGGACCCAAAACACCCGTCGGTCCCGACTTGAGTGTCTAGGTCCAAGGCGGCCGGGCTTGAATGCGTCAATACACCGCAGATAGGACCATGAGGAGGACCATCCCGGCGAGCGGAAACAAGGCTGCGAGGAATAGGCGGCTCCCCCAAATGGTCCACCGCAGCTTCAAAACTATCCTCTCCGCTGTCTGGCGGGTCTCGGAAGCCAGATGGTCAATCGCCGTGGCATCCAGCTTCTCGTCGGTGGCACTCGTCCAGTACTCCTTCCACGCCTCGTTCGACATCTTCGAGATCTCGATGGCAAAGAAGAAGGAGCGGCGATCGGCGGCGGTCGGGTCGGGTCTTCTCTTCGAAGCCAGGGGAATCCGGAAATCGGGGAAGATTCCCCCCGTCATGAAGAACGTTCCCCCGGCCACGAGGAGGATGAACGCGATGAAGAAGGTGTATCCCCACTTGATGAGACTCGGCCAAAATTGGAGATAGGCAGGGCCCGCCACCGCGAGAGCGAAGATCGCCGACGCGGCGACCGTAAGCAACGCCATTCCGCCCAGCGCCCGCGCTGCCTTCAGGTCCTCGTACTTCGAGAGGGTGTTGGCTTCGTAGTACGTTCTGATCAGAAGGTCGAGCTTGGGCGAAGCCATCGACGCGCGAACGGGGCGAGAGATTAGGGCTTTGCTTACATGTCTCAGTCCGCGACCGGGTTTGCGAGCCGACGCCGGTCGGCACAGCCGACGGCTCGCAGAGTCGGGCGAAGGCTCAACGCCCCCCCGATTTCGTCGAGAATAGCCGAGTCACGCGTACATTGGCTCGTCCTTTCATGGACGCATTTCAAGCGGTAGGTCTCCCGAACTAGGGGGCGACCGGCGGATTCGAACACTGACTAGGATGGACTACAGGATCCACCACCCGTGACAGGGAGCGGCCGAGGAACGGAGTCGGGTGGCCCCGATGGGAAGTGAAGGGTGGAAAGAAATCCCCGGGGCGAATCGTCAGCACGATACCGCTGCCGGTCTCCCCCAAGGATCGGGCCACGCGCCCCCCCGTGCCCGGACGCTGGACGTTCGGGCTGATCCGGGGTCAAGGAGGAGCTCCTCGGGACCGCTTCTCGAGCCGTGGCGAAACGCCCCCGGTGGCAGACTCGAGCACGCCACGGCCGGCGCGCCGCCCTCTTGGAATCGTCCGACTCTCGCACCCCCAAGCGGTCCTCATTCAAGCCCAGTCCCCGAATGGAGACCCTCCGAGGACATCCACAGAGTGGGGCACTTTCCCCTGGTCAATCAGTGAGGTGGTGCCCTTCGGCAGCAGAGCGCTTAAATCGTTCCGAACGGCGTCCAGGCACGCACGAACCATGAACGATTCTTGGTGCTTCGCGGAGCGGAACGCCACCATGGGTCGATCAAATTTCCTCTGGCCACCGGTCCGCTGCAGCCACCGCGCCCCTGCCCGGTTCGCGGTCACGGTCGGGCCTTCAGCCGTACGGGGGTTACCCGAACTGCGCTGGGATGGGAGAACGAACCGTCCGAACCAATCCATGCCTCGCCCCGTCAGGACCCTCGACGCTGAGTGAGGAGCCTGCCGCCCCCGCAACCCGGAACGACCCGTGGAGACGTGTGGGAGCGCCTAGGCAGGGTGATCGGGAAATGCCCGGAAACGCTGCGGAGGACTCCCAAGGCTTCGTCCTCTGGATCGAGGGGCTTCCCGGTTCGGGAAAGTCGACGGTTTCGCTTGAAACCAAGGTCCGGTTGAAGGCTCTTGGGTGGAACACCGAGATCCTCGACGGTGCACGGATACTCCGTGCGATCCTCCGCCCGTTTCGCCCCTCCCTCCGCGCACGAGGCCGACAACGTATCCTTCTGCTCGCATGGTCGGCCTACGCTCTCGTCTGGAACGAGGTACGACACACGCTTTCACCGGAATCCGGTTTCGCCAGGGGGGATCGGGAGTTCCAGACACGGCGCGTCAGCTACGTCGCACGGATGCTCGCCCGAGATGGAGTCGCGGTGATCGTACCGATGATCACCCCTCACGAGACGTCCCGCCGAGCCGCTCGGTCGGACGTCTCCGTACGTTTTGCCGAAGTTTGGCTCCGGTGCCCCCTCGAGGTCCGGCGACGGAGGGACCCGAAGGGGTTCTACAACCAAACCCAAGGCCGTGGGTTGAAGACGTTGAGCGAGATCGTCGAGGCGTTCGAAGAGCCCCGCAACCCGGACCTCGTCGTGGACACTTCCGCGGCAACTCCGGGAGACTGCGCGTGCAGGATCCTAGAGTACCTCGCGACCGAGGGATACGTCCGCCCGCTCGCCGGCGTCGTGGACAACCCGGGCGTTCCGTCGGGGGCGACCTCTTCGGGCAACGTCTAGACCTCGTGGAACACGACGGCGTCGAACCCCGTCTGGTACCGGAGCGGGACCTTCAAGGACCGTGGCTCGCGGATCCTCCGGGGAAGAGGTCCGACCTCTCACCCGCGGAGACCGGCCCACCCCGTTCCCGGTTCGGACCGACGCGCGCTGGCGAGGTGCGACTATCGAACCGCCGACACGATCGGCGCGGTGGGATTCTCGTGAATGAACCGGTTGAGGAACTGGCGGAGCTGCGGCAGCGGTCGTCCGAGGATCCGCTCGACGCCCCCGAGGAGCACGAGGTCGTCACGGGTCAGCGTACGGGTCGCGAGGATGGCCCCGACGTAGACGGCGGCACCGAAGAAAAAGAGCGGGACGACGATCCAGACGGAGTGGTCGAACGTCGTTGCCAACACGACGGTGGGCGCGCCGATGGCGAGCGCCACACCGAGAGGCGCGAGGAGCACCCGTCGGAACGAGGAGATCCGGTATGACTCCCAGAGCACGCTGAGGCCGAGCAGTGGCAGCAGCGCTCGGGCAACTCCCCAGGCGACCGCGGCGCCGATCAGCCCGAATGACGGGATCAGCAGGAAGCTGAGCGCGACGTTGGCGACCGCGGACACGAGGGAGGTCCACACCAGCACTTTCGCTTTGCCGAGACCGGCGAGGCAGGGGTTGACCGGCCCAAGGACGGAGGAGAGAAACGATGCGCCGACCAGGATCTGGAGCGCGACCGCTCCCGGGACGTACCGGTGCCCCCACACAAACTCCATCGAAGCTTGGGGAGCGAAGGCGAAGAGGAGGAAGAACGGGATGGTCACTACGAGGACCCACCGGGTGGAAGTGGCGTAGATCTTCCGGATCGCGTCGTGGTCGCCGTCGCGGATCAGTCCGGCCATGACGGGGAGGATGATGAAGGCGAGAGCAAACGACCCGAAGAGGAGGATCCGTGCCAGGGTCATCGCGGCCGAATAGTAGCCGACTTGAGTCGAGGGCCAGAACACGCCGAGAATCAGTGTGTCCGCGTAGGCGGTAATGAACATCAGATTGTTGGCCCCCCAGAACGCGAGGGTGTACTGCCAGAGGGTGTTTTTGGGGCGCGGATGAGCCGGAACGTCCGCTTCGACATGTCGTGGGAGCCGGCGTAAGGCGTACACGATCAGGATCGCCAGCGAGATCCCTGCGGCGAGTACGTACGCGAGGACGACCCCGGGGAGTCCGACGTGAAACTCGATCAAGAGTACGAGGAAGAGGGCGAAGAGACCGGCGTTCGCCGCATTGTTGATCAGCGCATTGGGGACGACGTCCTTGAACCCCTGAAAGATGCTCGCGACGGCGGTGGAAATGATGCCGAAGCCGACCGTGACCGACATTAGTTGGAAGACGGGAACCAACGCCGGGTTGTGGAACAAGTCGGCGAGCGGTCCCGCAGCGAAGAAGACGGTGGAGGAGAGGGCCACCGCAGCGACGGTGGAGACCCCGACCCCCCACCGGACGATGGCCCGGCGCTCGGCGGGGTCCTTCTCGTACGCGAGCGATCGAGCCATCGCCGAGCCGAGCCCGAGGAGTCCGACCAGCGACAGAAGCGAAGTGACCGATACCCCGAGGGAGTACGCTCCCCACTCGGTGACCGAAAGTTCGCGGACCGCGATGATATAGGCGAGGAAGGTCAGAAGAAGCTGAGCAACCGACCCGATGAGAGAGACGGTAGAGCCCTGACTGACCACTTTCAGGTGCTCCGTATGGTTGGACTCGGACGCGGACGGCCCCGTCGGAGGAGCCGCCGTGTCGCTCGATGTCAGCGGGATCGGTTCGTCGGGACTTTCCAAGCCTAGCACCGCCCACGCCGGGGAAACCAGAGTTCGGAACTGGTCGAATAGAAGTTGACCGCGACCACCATTCCTCCGGTACTGCGAGCGCGGTCCGGGGGTGGTGGGTCACGATATATAACATGGTTTCCACGAGGGGGCGGCACACGGTAGCCCGTGCCGCTCGCGAGCCCCGGTTCGAAGAGCCCCGGCGGTTCGTCTCGAGCCGGCCCGCTCGAAGGGTCGCTCGGGACGCTCGCGAAACGGAACGCGATTGTCGCAGCTTCCCACCGGATCTGAGCCCGCGCCGGCGGCCGAGCATCCGCGGAATCTCTCGTACCGCGATTCACCGTGCTCCACCGAAAGGATTTGTGCGAGTTCCGGCTCTCGAGGGGATGCGAAGCGGTTCGTACCGCGGTCGCTTAGCCTTCCCGCGGGTATGCACGGATCCACCGCGATGCCGACTCGTGAAGTGGCCGCCCAGTTCGACCAGATCTCTCTCGTGTACGATGAGACGCGGGATCCTCTCGACCCGCCGACGGTCGATGGGCTCGTGAACGCGCTCCGCCTTCGCGGCGCGGCCTCCGTCTTGGAAGTCGGTGTGGGGACGGGACGGGTCGCGAAGCCGCTGATCGATCGCGGGATTTCCGTCGTGGGCATTGACGCCTCGCGAGGAATGCTCGCGAGGGCGCGCTCGAAGGGTCTCCCGAATCTCGTCCGGGGCAGCGGATATCACCTACCGTTCTCCGAGGGCACTTTCGACGCGACGTTGTTCGTTCACGTCCTGCACGTGCTCGACGACCCGTCGTCCGCCGTTCGCGAGGC
This sequence comes from Thermoplasmata archaeon, assembly GCA_049802875.1. GTDB lineage: Archaea > Thermoplasmatota > Thermoplasmata > Lutacidiplasmatales > UBA184 > Lutacidiplasma. Next base: position 70,584 of record JBARNH010000030.1, read on the forward strand.
GACCCGGGTCAGCCGCGTCGGCGCCTTTGCCCTGGTGCATCCGCGCGGGACCGATGGGGCGGGCGGCGCTCACCGAGAGGACGAGCCGCGTCACCTCGTCCGGGAAATCCTCGCCGAACAGGGGTTCCCCGTCTCCGCGAGGTCGAGCCCGTGGACCAAAGAACGGGATTTCCTCGCGCTCCATCCGCCCGACTCGACCGAGGTCGTCAGCGAAAAGGACGTGACCGAGACCTTGCGATCCCGCATCGACCGGCTCGCCAAGCGAGGGCAGCGGAACCTGCTCGACATTCCTCCGGAGGCGTTGTCCCGGGCGATCGAGCTCGCGCGGGAGCGTGCCGGTGACCGCACGGTGACGTTCCATCGAGTGGAGTCCTTGGTCACTTGGAGTTCGGACCGGTGGCCGCACGATGCTGCCGCCTTCCCCCCGGCAGGTTCGGCCGATCCTACTTCGCGAACCGATGCTCCATGACGTAGGGTAGGACCCCGCCGGCCCGATAGTACTCGAGCTCCATCTCCGAGTGGAGTTCGCACCGCACGCGGAAATTGACCGACGTCCGCTCCGCCTTCGTCGCGGCGACGTCGACCGGGCACCGCGCGCTGAGCGTCCCCTCGGGCAGGCTCAGTTCGTACGACTCGCGGCCCGTGAGACCGAGGGCCTTCCACCCGCTTCCGTTCGGGAACGTGAGCGGTAAGACTCCCATCTCGATGAGGTTCGTCCGATGGATCCGCTCGAAGCTCTCCGCGATGACGGCGCCGACCCCGAGGAGGCGAGGCCCCTTGGCGGCCCAATCCCGGGAACTCCCTTGGCCGTAGCTCTTACCGGCGAGGACGAGCAACCGCGTTCCTTCGGCCAGATACCGCTCTGCCGCGTCGAAGACGGTCATCCCTTCCCCGTCGGGGAGGTGAACCGTGAACCCCCCCTCCTTCGGTGAGACGAGCTCGTTTCGGAGTCGAACGTTCGCGAACGTCCCCCGGATCATCACCTCGTGGTGGCCGCGTCGGGTCCCGTAGGTATTGAAGTCCGCGACCCGCTCGCCGTGCGCCAGCAACCACTGGCCCGCGGGAGAGCTCTCGGTGATCTCGCCGGCGGGCGAAATATGGTCGGTGGAGACCCGATCCCCGAGCACGACCAGTGCGCGCGCGCTCTGCACCAGTCGACCGCCGTTCGGTAGCCACGGGGGGGGCAGTGCGAGATACGGGGCCTCGGCGAGATACGTCGAAGCGGAATTCCACGGATACTCCCGGCTCTTCGGTACGTCCAGCGCTTCCCAGTGCGCGTCGCCCACCTCGATCGCGCGGTACTTCTCCCGGAACATCGAGGCGTCGAGGTTCGCCTCCACGATCGAACGGACCTCGCTCGGCGACGGCCAGAGGTCCTTCAGGTAGATCGGAGAGCCGTCGGGGCGGCGGCCGAGGGGCTGCGTGGTGAGATCGACGTCCATTCGACCGGCGAGGGCGTAGGCGACCACGAGCATCGGGGAGGTGAGGTACGCGGCCCGCGTGTCGATGTTGATCCGCGCGTCGAAGTTTCGGTTCCCGCTGAGCACGGCCACGGCGTACAGGTCGTTCCCCCGGACCTGCTCCGACACGGCCGGGATGAGGGGGCCGGAGTTCCCGATGCAGGTGGTACAACCGAACCCGACCACGGCGAATCCGAGCGTCGCCAGCGGCGCCAGGAGACCGGCGCGGTCGAGGTAGGCGGTCACGACCTTCGACCCGGGCGCGAGCGAGGTCTTGACGTACTTCGGGACGGTCAGGCCGAGTTCGAGCGCCTTTCGCGCGATGAGTCCCGCCCCGACCATGACGGACGGGTTCGATGTGTTCGTGCAACTCGTGATGGCTGCGATGACGACCGAACCGTCGCTGACGGCGGTCGACGGGTCCGGCGTGGGACCGGCAGAGCGGAGCTTCGCGGGACGGTCCTTCCGGTACGCGTCCCGCGCCCGCTGGAACGAGAGCGGAGCGTCGCCCAAGGAGACGCTCTCCTCGGGGTTCCGCGGTCCGGCCACGGACGGGACGACCGCGCCGAGGTCGATCGACAGGACCTCGTCGTAGTCGATCGAGCCCGGTAAGGGGGAACCCCAGAGACCGACGGCGCGAGCGTACGCCTCCACGAGATCGACCGACGCGGGGTCGCGCCCCGTCCCCCGGAGGTACGTCAACGTCGCTTCGTCGATCGGGAACATTGCGGCGGTGGCGCCGTACTCGGGACACATATTCGACACGGTGGCGCGGTCGGGCACGGCGAGGTTCGTCACTCCCGGCCCGAAGAACTCCACGAACCGGTCGACCACCCCCTTTTCACGAAGTTTTCGAGTGACGGTGAGCACCAGGTCGGTCGCGGTCGACCCCGTCGGGAGCACGCCGGTGAGCTCGACGCCGACCACGATCGGCCGGGGCAGGAAGTACGGTTCCCCGAGCATCACCGCCTCGGCCTCGATCCCTCCGACGCCCCATCCGAGGACCGCGAGTCCGTTCACCATCGTCGTGTGAGAGTCGGTGCCGATCAACGTGTCCGGAAACGCGACCACCTCCCCGTCGACGGAGCGTTGGACGACCACGCTCGCGAGGTACTCCAGATTCACCTGATGGCAGATCCCGTTTCCCGGGGGCACGATCCGCGTGTGGGCGTAGGCGCCCTTCGCCCAGCGCAGGAATTGATACCGCTCGTGGTTCCGTTCGTACTCCCGGTCGAGATTGACGGCGAGGGACCGAGGGGAACCGAAGCTGTCGACCTGGACGGAGTGGTCGACGATCAGGTCGACGGGAACCACCGGATTGACCCGTTCGCTGGGGATCCCGCGCGCGACGGCGGCGGAGCGAAGGATCGAGAGGTCGACGATCACCGGGACGCCCGTGAAGTCCTGAAGGAGGATCCGTTCCGGATAGTACGGGAACTCGGTCTCCTCCGAGAGGTGCGACCCGTTCGCGAGTCCGACGATCGAGGCGAGGTCCGCCCGCTGGGGGTCGTAGTGACGGACGACGTTCTCGAGGAGCACCTTCACCGTCCGCGGCCGGCGCGCGTAGCGCGCGTCGTCGACCCCCGGGATTCTGTCGGTGTGATAGACGAGGGCGCTGTCGGTCCCGAGATGCGTAGATTCTGCGATTCCGAGGGGGTCGTGCGAGCTCATGTCGTTGGCAGGGTGAGCGAGCTTTTGGGCTCTTTGGGCCCGGGCTTCGCTCGCACCCGCACGGTGCGGCGCCGGCCGCGGAACTAGGCCGCCCGGATCATTACGCTTGCGAGCACCGCGGCAAATCCCGCGGCCATCGCGCTGCACGCTCCGACATCGGCCATCACCGGTTCATCCATCGTGACGTAGATCCCGACCCACAGTGCGCCCGCCACGACGGAGATCAGCAGGAATCCGATTCCGAGGAGTCGGAAGCTCCGCGAGCCGGACGGGCGAGCGGCTCGGAGCGCCACGACGGCGACCGCGGCCCCCAGCGCGATGATGACGCCCCACAACGCGTACGCCGCCCAGACCGAGGAGTAGATCATGGTCGGCCCGCCTCCTTCCGTACGTCCCGCCACATCTCCTTGAGACGCTCCGCCGCGAGGTCCCGGAACCGCACGTCAATGCGGAGTCGTGCCCCTCGCATCTCGACCTTGAGCTCGTCGAGGAGACTTCGGTAAAGTTCGACGCGTTTCCCGTCCGCGGAGATGACGCTCCGCTGGATCCCCACGAGCCCGATCTCCCCGAGCTCGTGGAGCTTGCGGTAGAGCGTGCTCTGGGGGATCCGGTTGGTCGACTGGATCTCCTGGGCGGAGCGGGGGGACTCGTTGAGCATCAGGAGGATCTCCCGCGACCATCGGTCGCCCAGCGCTTCAAGGATCCGTTCCTTCCGATCGGTGGGACGCGGTCCGGCTCCGGACCCCGTGGGCTCGGACGATCCCCCGTCCCCGTTTCCGCCCGGGGAGGCGTTGACGGTCGGCGTATCTCCTCGGCCGTTTCCCATCGATGAGAATCACTCCTGAGAATCGGCACGCGAGGGATCGAGACGGCGAGTCATCGTTCGATCGAATAGGGGTCGGGAAATGGAGACCAGAGAGAGCCCGGAAGCGGGGGAGTGGTACTCCGCAGATTGTCGGGTTCGGTCCGTCAACGCGCCTTCCGTAGGGGAAGTAGCCTCATCGGCGCTCCAGCCACGGTTCAATCGACTGGTCCACGGGCTTTACCCTTTGCCGGACAGCGCGCTCGGGGGGCTCGGCGGACCGGTTTCCCCGTTCCGGCTCCCCCGCGAGATCGAGCTCGCTCTCTGGCGACCGCTCCGGCTTCTGGCGGTCCTGCCGGGAACAGCAACCCATCGGACCGACCCGACGGGGTAGGACCTACTCTCCCCTAGCAAGACGCACGGAATGAGCCCACCGAACCGTCACCGCGCTCCCCGGGGGCAGGTCGGCGACCGATTCGCTCACGCGAGCTTCCCAGCGGTCCCCCTCGGCGGTCCGCAGGACTACGAGTTGCTCTCCTCCGACTGTCCCGGCGGCGACGACGGTCAGCGGAAGCCCCGCCCCTCCCGCCCGTTCGATCCGGACGTCGTCCGGACGGACCGCCTCGACACCTGCGGGGCCTGAGAACACGTTGTACCCCAGGAACCGCGCGGCGCGCTCGGTCGCGGGGGCCCGGAAGAGTTCGTCGGGCCGGCCCACGCGCTCCAGCGTCCCCCCGAAAAGTAACCCGACCCGATCCCCCAAGAACAGCCCCTCTTCCCGGTCGTGGGTGACGTGGATGGCGGCGGTGCCAAGCGCCGACAACGCCCGGCGGAACTCCGAGCGAAGCTCCGCCTTCACCTCGACGTCGATCGAGGCGAACGGTTCATCCAGCAACACGAGCCGCGGACGTGCGGCGAGAGTGCGAGCGAGGGCCACCCGCTGACGCTCGCCTCCGGAGAGGCTGTCGGGAGAACGGTCCTCGAATCCCTCGAGGTGGAGCAGTTCGACCGTGCGAGCGACGACCTCCTCGACGTTCGCCCGGGACCTCCGCTGCAGCAGCGGGGCGTAGGCGATGTTCTCGAAGACCGTACGGTGGGAGAACAGCGCCGGTTCCTGGAACATCAGCCCAATGCCGCGGCGGTGGGGGGGACGGTCCGTGACGTCGACTCCGTCGAGGGAGATCCGGCCCTTGCGAGGCCGCTCGAGACCCGCAATGCACCGGAGCAGTGTTGTCTTGCCACTACCGTTCGGACCCAGGAGCACGAAGTACTCCCCGGGGGCCACCGAGAGCGAGACCGACTCGAGTACCGGAACGGTTCCCCACGCCGCGGAGAGTCGATCGACGCGGAGGAGCGCACTAGAGCTCGACACGTCGCCCCCCGAGGACGATCGCCCCGAAGACCCCGAGGCTCAGCAGCAGCAGGAGACCCGCCGCGGCGTCCGCGACCCCCGCGAGCCGCGAGTTCGCGAGGTTGTAGAGGGCGACCGGGAGGGTCGTGAACGTCGGCGTGACGAGAAAGTACGTCGCCGTGAATTCCCCGAGGCCGAGCGCGAACGCGAATAGCCCGGCCGTCACGAGCCCATTCCGAACCCGCGGCAAGTCGGCGTCGAGGAACGCGCCCCACCCGGTCGCGCCGAGGGTTCGAGCGACCTCCCGTTGCTCGGGCGGAAGGGTCGAGAGGGGGATCTCGAGACTCTGGAGCGCGAGGGGCAACGCGAGCGCCGCCTGGCTCACGATGACGAGCGCCCACACCGTCGACTCACCGCCGAAGATCGGTCGCCAGAATTCCGCGAGGGAGAATGCCAGCACTACGGGGGAAAGGAGCAGCGGTACGAAGAGCAGGAGCCCGAGGACGCCCGCTCGCCGGGGGCGACGAGCGACCGCGTATCCGGTGACGATCCCGAGAACGACCGCGATCCCCGCCGCGACGACGGCGAAGAAGAGGGTGTTCGCTACGGCACCGACCGCCGAGATCCCGAGTCGCTGGGTGGTGGCGGGAGAGAAGAGCGCGGTCCAGGCGGAACCGGGTCCTCCTCCGTCGACGGGCGCGAGAGTCCGGTAGAGGACGGCTCCCAACAGTCCGAAGACCCCCAACAGCACCGCCGCGGTCTCGGCGGCGAGACCAACGGCGAGCGGGGAGCCCCAGTGGACCGGGCGAAGACGACTGGCCCGACCCCCGCCGGTATGGCGGAGCCGCGCTACGAGCAACAGATAGGCGGCGGTCGGCACCAGGAATACGCCGACCATCGCGACCGAGAGCACCCCGGCAGCCGTCGGTTGGAGTCCGAGGGTGTCGAGGAACCAGATCTGGGCTTCGACCGTGTAGCAACTGGGACCGCACAATAGGAGCGGCGGCGCGAACGACAGCGCGGAGAACAGGAACGTGAGGAGACCCCCGGCGACCGCCCCGACCCACGTTGGCCGCGCCCAGACGTCGCGGTACGCCCGCGCCGGCGAACCCCCGAGGGTGGCGACCGTCTCTTCGAGGTCCGCGGAGCTCCCCTCGCAACCGGTCGCAGTGAACAGCACGACGATCGGAACGTTGAACAACAGGTTCGCCACGACGATCGCCGGAAGGCCCCTCCCGAAGACCGAAAGGGCCGGGAGGGCGGACGAGAGCACTCCCGTCGGACCGAAGAGGTCGAGGACCCCAAAGACGACGACCAGGCTCGGGAGAAGGAACGGGACGAGGAGGAACGACCGAACCGCGGAGCGCCCGGGCCAGTCGTACCGGCCGAGAAACACCCCTGCAGGATATCCCAGCGCCACGGCGAATGCCGCCGAGAGCGCTCCTTGAACGAGCGAGTTCTCCATCGCCCGCACGTTGTTCCCGCCGGTCAGCACCCCATCGATCCCGCTCGCGCCCCCCGCCGACGTGACGGCGGTGACGAAGAGCACCGTGACCGGGAGGAGGGCAAACAGCGCCACGAACGCGACGACCGGTAGCAAGAACGCGCCGTCCGAGCGCGGGCGCTTCATGAGCTCGCGGGGACCAACGACAACCACGTGTTGACCCACTGCGGCAGCTCGGTCGCGAGCTCGCTCGGGGTCACGAAGTCGTTGAGCGGGACGATTGACGCGGGATTCACCGCCGCGTTGAACGCGGCGGGCAACGGGATCGTCGTGTTGGCGGGATACTCCCACTCGCTCTCGGGAATCTCCGACTGGACGGTCCCGCTCAGGAACCAGTTCTCGAACTCCTGGTCGAGCGAGAGATGCTTCGTGCCGCTGACGATCCCGATCCCGTAGATCGTCCGCCACGCATACTCGGTCGCATTCCACCAGGAAACCGTCGAATTGAACTGCCCGGCCTCGCCGTTGACTTGAGCGTACGCGGGGTCGGTCGAGTAGCTGACCACCATCGGAGGGCCTCCGGAGGTTTGAAGGAATTCGCCGTACGCGGTCCCCCAGTCGGGCGCCGGGTTGGGGAGTCCTTCGGCCCAGACGTCCTGCCAGAACGTCTCCCAGCTCTGGTGCAGGACGGCCTCGTAGTACTCGATCTGCCAGACGAGGAACTCTTCCCCGGTGATGTCGTACTCCGGGTTCTCGGTCAGGAGCCCCTTCGCCCAGGTCGAATTCTGGGTGAAGTCCGGGAACGTGGCCTCGGCGACCGCCCCGCCCGTGCTCTCGCCGAAGGTCGTGTTGTAATCGATGGCGAGGTACCCGTACTCGTAGGGAACGACGCCGTAGTCCGGACTCAGCTCATCCGCAATTTGCGGCGAGACGTTGACGAGTGCCGGCGGCCGGTACGGGATCACGAGGTGGTCGGCCTCGGCGACGGGGGCGGTGATCTCGTCGAGGCCGATGACGAGGTCCGCGCCGGGGGATCCCTGCTGCGCGACGAGCGTGCTCAGCAATGTGCCCGCCGGACACTCGACCTCGATGCGCACGTGGTGCTTGGCCTCGAACGTGCCAAAGATCGTAGAGAACAACGGCGAGCCGCAATCCGTCCCGTTGAACAGAGTGGGATAGGTGTAGATGACCAACGTCGCCTCGCCCGCGGGAGCGAGCCCGGCGACGTACTCGTACGCCCCGAAGCCCGCGAGGACGACAACGATGGCGACCGCGACCGCCAGCAAGGCGCGTCCGAGGCGGCCGGGCCGACGCAATCGACGGCGGCGAGGCTCGGAGTCTGGACGGGTGTTCACGTCCTCCGCGGGCCGGCGGAGAGTTTGCCTAGGTGCTGCATTGCGTTCCCTTCGCGGGCATTATCCCGTGCAGGTTCCTGGGGTCGACGAGGGTCTCCTCGTCCTCTCAGCCGGTATCCAGCTCCCCCTACCCGAGGACCCATGGGGCCGCGCGGATTAACGTTTGCGCGAGTCGCCCGCACCGTTAAGCGGTCAGCGGGTCTTGCTTTGGGGGGAGCGCAGGATGTCCGACCCGATGGAAAAGCTCCGTTTCGGCACGGAACTCGTCAAACGTGGCTTCGCCCGCATGCAGCAGGGCGGCGTCATCATGGACGTGACCACGGCCGACCAGGCGGCGATCGCCGAGGAGGCGGGCGCGGTGGCGGTCATGGCGCTCGAGCGAGTGCCGGCCGACATCCGAGCGGCCGGAGGCGTCGCCCGGATGGCCGACCCTCTCAAGATTCGTGAGATCAAAGACCGGGTCTCGATCCCGGTAATGGCCAAGTGCCGCATCGGGCATACCGCCGAAGCCCGGGTGCTGGAGGCCCTCGCCGTCGACATGATCGACGAATCCGAGGTCCTCACCCCGGCGGACCCGTTCCATCACGTCGACAAGAAAGGGTTCCGCGTACCGTTCGTTTGCGGAGCGCGCAACTTGGGCGAGGCCCTCCGCCGGATCGATGAGGGGGCCGCCATGATCCGGTCGAAGGGCGAGGCCGGCACCGGTAACGTCGTCGAGGCGGTGCGGCACATCCGTCAGATCAACGATGAGATCGAGGAGGTCGTCAAGCTTCCCGCGAAACAGGTCGGCGCATGGGCGAAGAAGGAGCGGGTCTCCGTCGCCGTCGTCGGCGAGGTGCGGTCGCTCAAGCGGCTGCCGGTCGTCAACTTCGCCGCCGGGGGGATCGCGACGCCGTCGGACGCCGCCCTCTGCCGGCTCCTCGGGGTCGACGGCCTTTTCGTCGGCAGCGGGATCTTCAAGGCCCAACACCCGATGAAGGTCGCGCGCGCGATCGTCGAGGCGTCCACCCAGTATGACCGCCCCGACGTGATCGCTCGGGTATCGACCGGGCTCGGGGAGGCGATGAAGGGTATCGAGATCGCCTCGCTGACTCCCGACGAGTTGCTCCAGGGACGAGAGTCGGAACGGCTCGCGAGCCGTCGGCATCCGACCGTCGCCTAAGCAGTGCCGCCCGACGGCCGGCACGCCCGGCCGATGCGCGTAAACCCCCGAGCGCGGTAGCGCCCGCGTGAGAATCGTTCAGGTCACGCCGTTCTTCCACCCCCACGCGGGGGGGGTAGAATCTCACGTTCGAGGTCTCGCCCGGGAGTTCGCTCGGGAGGGGCACGACGTCACGGTCGTCACGTCGCGCTACGATCGGGGATTGCCTCGGGACGAACGATTGGACGGCTTCCGGGTCCTTCGAACTCGCACGCTGGGCGTCCCCTTCAACACCCCCTTTGACGTGGGGACGAGCGGCGTCCTCCGCCACTTGGACGCCGACGTCGTCCACTTGCACTATCCCCCGCCGGTCACCTCGTTCTTCGCGACTCGGAGCTTGCAGCGGCGGAACACCCCGGTCTGCCTCACGTACCATTGCGACCTGTACCTCCCGGGGTTCACCGGTCGGCTCATCGCCGGGTTCTACCAGCGGGTCTTTCTCCCCCCGACCCTCCGTCGCATCGGCCGGATCGTCGTCCACACTCGCAGCTACGGAGTCACCTCGGCGATGCTCCGCGGCCGAGAACTCGCGGTCATTCCCTCGGTCGTCGACCTCGACCGGTTCCGGCCGGGCCTCGACGGAACCGACCTCAAAGCCAACCTCCGTCTGAACGGAAAGAGGATCCTCGCCTTCACCGGCCGGCTCGTGCCCCACAAGGGGGTCGACGTGATCCTGCAGGCGTTGCCCCAGCTCCCGGACGATGTCGTCCTCCTCGTCATCGGGGCGGGTCCGGTGCTCCGAAGTCTCCTGGGTCTCGCTCGGCGACTCGGCGTCGCCGACCGGGTGAGATTCTGCCCCGCGATCAGCGATGACGACCTTCCCCGATACCTGGCCATGTCGGATATCTTCGTCTTCCCTTCGCAGAGCCGGCTCGAAGGCTTCGGCCTCGCGGTCGCAGAGGCGATGGCGGTCGGCCTACCGGTCGTCATCGCCGACATGCCCGGAGTTCGGGAAGTGATCGACCCCGGTCAGGAAGGGTTGCTCGCCGAGCCGCTCCTGGCCTCGGACCTCGCGGCCAAGATCCGCATCCTGCTGGACGACCCGGCGCTCGCCCGGCGCATGGGGGCCGCCGGTCGGCGACGGGCCGAGGAGCGGTACGGCCTCCCGACGGTCGCGGGCCAGTTGCTCAGTTTGTACGGAGACCTGCACGCAGCTGGTTTATCTGGACCTTGAGCCGCGCGGCCTCGGCGCCCGCCGCCCGCTTCCAGTCGGGACCGGACGACGCGTAGATGATGCTCCGGGACGCGCTCACCAGGAGCGCCCGCCCGTGGGCATCGACGCCGTCGCGGACCGCCGTGGAGAGGGAGCCTCCCTGCGCCCCGACGCCCGGTACGAGGATCGGAATCGAGTTCCCCAGCAGCGATCGCGCGGCGCGAAAGGCGTCCGAGAAGGTGGCGCCGAGGACGACCCCGACGTTGCCGTGGGCGTGCGAGAGCCGGCGGATCTCTCCGACCACCGCCAACCACAGCGGTCCGCGGGGCGTGGGGATCTCCTGAAAATCGGGGGCGCCCGGGTTCGAGGAGTGGGCGACCACGAACACTCCGTGCGTCGGGTCTTCCAGGAACGGCAGGATCGAGTCCCATCCGATCCACGGCGTGACGGTCACCGCATCGAACCCGAAGGACTTGAACGCGCCGTCCCGGAGCAGTGCCATCGTGTTCGGGATGTCGTTCGCCTTCAGGTCGAGGATCCGCACGCGGGTCGGGCCGATCTTCCGACAGATGCGTTCGAGGCTCGCGAACCCGGCGGGACCGTACCGAAAGTACGACGCCATCTGCATCTTGTAGGCGGCCGCGTGGGGGAGCGTGGACGCGACGATACCGTCCAAGAAGCGGTCCAGCTGACGGCGCGCGGGCAGCCGCTTGATCGGCTTCGGGAGCTGCGCCGGGTCGGGGTCGAGCCCCACGCAAACCAGTGAGTCTCGGGCCTTGAGGATGCGGTCGACCCGTGGGAGGAACTTTTCCGGCACCGACCCGTGGTCAGCGGGCCGTAGGCAAATAGGTTGCCCGTGGACCGCCGTTCATCGTTCGAGCGCGAGCCGTCGCTTTTATCGGACGCATCGTTCGGGCAGTGAGAAGGAGCACGGTGGTCGCAGTCGAAGCGTCGAACGAACCCGCGGAGGTGCGACTCCGAGACCTTCGTCCATCCACCTCTCCCGTCGAGGTCGTGGCTCGGGTGGTGTCCCTCGAACGGCGAGAGGTGACGCGCCGGTCGGACGGCTCTCGCCGGCCGCTGCTCTCGGGCCTCCTCTCGGACGGGACCGGGACGGTCCGATTCACTTGGTGGGACCCTCCCCGCGAGGGGGTCGAACGAGGCTCGATACTGCGGGTGGCGGGAGCGGAGGTCCGGGAGTTCCGAGGCCGACCCGAATTGACGTTCACGTGGAAGACCCGGGTGGCCCCGGCGAGCCCTGTTGAACTTCCGCACATCACGGGGGACGAACTGCCGCTCAAGACGATCCGGGAACTCGCGCCCCCGGACGAAGGGTTCCGAGTTCGCACTCGGGTGGTTCGGGTGCAACCGCGCACCGTCACCGTCGGGGAAGAGCGCCGGGTGATCCACGAGGGACTCCTCGCGGACCGGAGCGGGGCGATCGCGTTCTCCTCGTGGAGTGATTTTCGCCTCGTTCCCGGCGAGGCGATCCAGGCGTCGGGCGGATACCTGCGGAGCTTCCGCGGACGTACCCAATTGGTGCTCGACGAGCGGACCACCGTCACTCGGATCGACTCCGGTGAACTGCCGGACCCCGCCGAGTTCTTACATTCCACCCCGCGGTCGATCGCACGGGTGGAGGACGAAGGGGGCGGAGAGACCGTCGCCGTGGAGGGGATCGTGGTCGGCCTCCTCCCGCCGAGCGGCCTCGTCTACCGATGCCCGACCTGTCACCGGTCCGTTAAGAGCGGGATCTGCCGGGTGCACGGCCAAGTCGACGGTCAACCGGACCTTCGCGCCCGCATCGTCCTCGACGACGGAACCGGCGCGCTCACGGTGAACGCGGGTCGCGCCGAGACCGAGCGCCTCTGGGGGGTCACGCTGACGGAGGCGAGGGCCCGCCTTCGCGAGCACCCCGACCCGAGCCTGCTCGAAGAACAGATCCTGGAAACCCTCTTGGGACGTCGGCTCCGCGTGCGGGGCCAGGGCAGCGAGGACGATTTCGGTGTCACGATCGTGCCGGAGTCGATCGAGCCGGTCGAGGTCGACCTCGACTCCGCCGCCACCGAACTGACCTCTCGACTGCACCGGAGGACCGATGGCGCTTCGTGAACCCGCATGGCGGGTGAGCGCTCGGGAGCTCGAGAGCTCACTCGAAGAGGAACGCGGGACAGGGGAACGAGCCGCCGGGTACGTGCTTTCCCCCTTTGGCGCCCGGATGAACCGAGTGGTCGTGACCGGCACGCTCTCGCCCGCGGAGTCGATCGGTCGACAAGAGACCCAGACGTTCTGGCGAGCCCGCCTCTCGGACCCTACGGGCGCCGTCGCGGTGACGGCGGGGAGCTTCCAGCCACGGGCCATGGCGCAGCTTCGATCCGCCCGGGAACCCCGGCCCGCGATCGTGGTCGGCAAGGTCCACCTCTATCGAGGAAAGGACGGCGTCGGGTACGTCTCGGTCCGAGCGGAGGGAGTCCGGTCCGTTGGGGAAAACGACGAACGCGCCGTCCTCGCCGATATCGTCCGCCATACGCTCGACCGCTTGGATCTCGTCGAACGATTGGAGAACGACCCCGCGACCAGCGACGAAACGCTTCGAGCGGAAGGCGTGCCGGCGTCGTGGGTCCGCGCGGCCCGCGAATCGCTCCGGCGCTATCCCAACGTGGACCGTGCCGCGTTCCGGCGGGAACTGTCGGCGGCGGTCCGGCGGGTCGCGGGAGAGAGCGGTCCCGTCGCCTCCACCGCCCCACTGCCGGCGACCGTCACGGTCACTCATGCTCCGCCGCCTCCCGCCTCCCCCTCGCCCCCCAGCGCGGCCGAGCGGGCCGAAGAGTCGGTCTTCCTCGACCTCGTGGATGAGGTCGCCGAGGTCTCCGTGGACGGCTACGCCGACCTGCGGGAGGTGATGAACCGGCTCGAGGCCCAGGGACTGGTCGCTGACCGGGCGGAGTCGGTGCTGAACCGTCTCGAGGAGGAGGGCGTGATCGAGGAGCCGATCGTGGGAAAACTTCGACGCGCGTGAGGTCCCCCCCGTTCGATAGGCTATATATATGCCGCCGACTCGGAGGCGCGGGGGAATGAGGAACACCTGTCTCTCCGATTTCGTGACGAGACCAGCGACGAGCTGACCCCCCTCTTCCGGATTTCCTAAGGCAATGGCCGAACCGCGACCGTCCCCTGTCGTTCCGATCGTCCTCGCGATCATCGTACTGGCCGCGGGCATCGGCGGGATCGGGTTCCTCTACTACGAACAGCACCACGAGGGCTCCGCGTCGTCCGGCCTCGTCGTCCAGGTCGGGGACAACGTTACCGTGAACTACATCGGGCTCTTCGCGAACGGGCCCCAGCAGGGCCGCGTCTTCGACACGTCGGAGTATTCGATCGCGCTCAACAACGTCTCCTGGCCGAAGTCGCTCCAGTACACCTCTCGCGGAGGGCAACCGTCCGACTACTCCCCGCTTCCGGTCTATGTGGGGTCGAGTGCCCCCAGCGGAGGCTACAGCTTCGGAGGTCAGACGTTCAGCACGGTCGTCCCCGGCTTCTGGCAAGGACTGGTCGGCCTCCCCGGGAACCGAACCCACTACATCACCGTCCCTCCGAGCCTGGGGTATAGCTTCGTCAACGCCTCCTGCTTGATCACGGGCCAGCTCGTCACCACCACCCCAGTGCTCGTGACGGTCCCTCCCGGGCTGTTCGCCGCGCTGTTCCCCAACGTCACGATGATCCCCGGGGTGTTCTACACCGACCCCGTCTACGGATGGAACGACACGGTGCTGAGCGCGAATGCAAGTGCCGTGACGTACGAGAACCTCCCGACGTTGGGGATGACGACCTACCCCAACGGCTGGCCGGTGGTGGTGACGAACATCACGACGTCCACGATCACGCTCCAGAGCCAGCTGACCCCTGCCCAAGCCGGCTCGGTCGCGGGGCACGGGAGCGCGGACGTCTGCGGGACCTCGACGTACATCGTCACCCAGGTGAACCTGGGGGCGGGAACGTACGTCGCGGACTACAACCAGGAGGTCGCGGGGCAAACGCTGATCTTCATCGTGTCGGTCGTCGACATCTTCCCCGCGTGACGGACTCGACTACCCACCCAGCGTGATCTTGCCGCGTTTCAGGAGCTCCCGGAGCTGCGCGTCGGCGGTCGAGTCGACGACCGACGCGGCCGGCCGGCCGCGGGAGGGTGCGTAGGCGCGAACGGTCTTCCGTGCCTCGTCCCTCCGCGCGCGTACCTCCCCGAGCAAGCGCCGACCCTCCCGGTCCAGCTCGTTCATCTCGCGGGAAACGGTGTCGATCTTCTCCATGACGTCGGCACGGGCCCGGCCCTTCGCCCGGAGCTCCGCGACCAGACCCCCGGCGGCGAGGAGCTTCGCGCGGACCTCCCCCATCTTCGCGTCCCGCGCCGACCTCGTTGCCGACGCTTCGGAACCCAGCCGTTCGACCTCGGTTCGAGCGGCCGTCACTCGGAGCTCCGCCTCCTTCCGCCGCCGTTCGTGGTCGGCCACCACCTCCGTCTGCGCCTCGGCGAGCTTGAGGTCCTTGTGCCGCTGCCGCAGGTGGGCGATCAGCGCGTTCTCTTCGCCGATCGGGAGCGCCGTCGTCTGTTGGCGGTGCTCGAGCTGGGCGATCTCGCGTCGGATCTGGTCCGGCCGCGTCCGCTCCCCCGGCGAAAAGGAGAGCTTGAGCTCCCGGAGCGCGACCACCGCCTCCTCCAGCGCCCGGCGGGCGGCCTCGCGTTGACCTCGGAGCCCGGCGATTCGTCGTCCGAGATCTCCGTGTTCATCATAGAGGCGCTCGACCTCGACCTGCGGTGCCTGTCGACGGTCGTAGAGCGCCTTCTGCTCGGCCGAAAGCCGGCGCATCTCTTCGATCAGGTCGTGTCGCTTCGTCTCGAGCGACCGCAACCGCGCATCGATGGCGCGGAGCCGCGTCTGAGCCTCCCGTTCCTTCGACTCTTGGTCGTCCGACAGTACGGGTCGGGGCGGCACGCCTCCGAATGACTCGGCAGGTCAGAAAAACCCTTCCCCGCCGCCCGTCGCGGCCTCCGTCGTGGGGGGCTCCCTACCCAGAGGGTCCCGGAGAGGACCGCCGCCTCGGAGGAGGCCCCGGGCCGCGGGCGCGACCCGGAGGGCGTGCGAATCCCTGCGCCGCGAACAGCGCGGCCGGTACCGCGGCGTCGATGTTCACGACGGCAATCGGTGCGCACGATTGGAGCATCGCATTGAGGGCGGCTTCGCCACGACCGCCCCTTCCGTAGCCCACCGAGGTCGGAACTCCGACCACGGGCGCTCGGACGAGGCCAGCGAGCACCGTCGGGAGCGCGCCCTCTCGTCCGGCGAACGCAAGATAGATCGCCGGCCGCGCGCGCTCGAGCCGGGCGATTGCCCCGAGGAGCCGGTGAAGACCGGCGACCCCGACGTCGTAAGCCGTGATCGTCTCGATCCTGAGCTCGTGAAGGACCGCGCGCGCTTCCTCCGCGACCGGAACGTCACTCGTGCCCGCCGCGACGAGCGCCACGGTCCCGCGGCGAAAGCTCGTTCCTAACGGTCCCGAGAGCCGGGCCAGTCGTCCGCGCGCGAGGAATCGAATCGGCATCCCTTCCCTTCGGACGTGTTCGAGCGCGCGGCGTTGTGCCTTCGTCGGCCGCGACACCAAGGCCCCCTCCCCTCGGCTCGCGAACGTCCGAAGGATGCCGAGAAGATGCTCCACGGTCTTCCCCTCGCCGAGGATCACCTCGGGAACCCCGACTCGTCGGACCCGACCTCGATCGATCCGTGCGTAGCGGCCGACCGCAAGGTCCCGGGCGCGCCGACCCGGATCCGCCCGGCGGGTGGCGCGCGCCATGGGTGCTCCGACCGGCTCCGAAATTTAACTTGGGGGGACGCGGGTTACTTCGGGAATCCTCCGAACGGTTCACCCGCTTCCGTCGTACATCGACGCCGCCCAAGGGCGGTGATCCGGGGTCGTGGTACCGCCGACCCTAGTCGTGATATAGCGGGCGCTCGTGCTCGCGCGCGGCGCGTCGATGCCCGATTTCTCTCTGACCGCAGAGCAGGAAAGCCTGCGGGACCTCGCTCGAAAATTTGCCAAAACGGAGATGGCCCCTCACGCTGCTGAGTGCGACCGAACCGGGCGGTTCCCCGAGGAGATCTATCGCAAGGCGTTCGAGCTGGGGCTCATGAACCTGAACGTGCCGACCGAGTACGGGGGCAGCGGTCTCGGAGTGACCGACCAGTGCCTGATCGTCGAGGAGCTCGCCCACGCTTGCGGGGGGATGACGACGTCGGTGATCGCCAACTGCCTGGCCCTCGAGCCGATTCTCCTGGCAGGGACCCCGGAACAGAAGGACCGCATCTTGAAACCGTTCTGTGCGGAGTACCATCTCGCTTCGTTCTGTCTGACCGAACCCTCCGGTGGCAGCGACGCGGGAGGGCTCAAGACGCGCGCACGTCGGGAGGGAGATCACTATGTCCTCGACGGGGAAAAGTGCTTCATCACGAACGCCCCGCACGCCTCCCTGTACACGGTATTCGCCACCGTGGACCCGGCGCTGCAGCACAAGGGGATCACTGCGTTCGTGGTCCCGCGTTCGTCCCAGGGAGTCACTCCCGGAAAGGACGAGGAGAAGATGGGCCACCGCGCCTCCTCGACCAGCACGGTACACTTTGAGGGGGTCCGAGTCCCCGAGGCGGACCGGTTGGGCGCCGACGGCGAGGGATTCTCGATCGCGATGCGCACCCTTGACCAGACCCGGACGCCGATCGGAGCCTTGGCCACGGGGATCGCCCAGGCGGCGCTCGACCACGCGGCGGCGTATTCTCTCAAACGACAAACGTTCGGAAAGGCGATCGCCGAGCACCAGGCGATCCAGATCAAGCTCGCGAACATGGCCCAGGCCGTGCACGCGGCCCGGCTCCTCACGTGGAACGCCGCGTGGACCATCGACCACGGCGCGAAGGGTACGCTCGAATCGTCGATCGCGAAGTGCTTTGCGTCCGATGCGGCGCTCCATGTCGCGGACGAAGCGATCCAGACTTTCGGCGGTTACGGCTACATGAAGGAGTACCCGGTCGAGAAGCTCCTTCGCGACGCCAAGCTGACCCAGATCTACGAGGGCGCGAACGAGATCCAGCGGACGGTCATCGCGCGCGAACTCCTGCGCAACTACGCTTGAGACGGGGGACCCTTGGAGATCGTCGTCTGCGTGAAGCCCGTCCCCGAAGCGGAGACGCGACTCCGACCGGCCCCCGACGGGACGACCTTCGACGCGGAGTCGGTGAAGTTCGTGCTCGCGGGGTACGACGAGTCGGCCGTGGAGCAGGCCCTTCTCCTCAAGGAGGCGGTCGCGGGGTCCAGGGTCCACGTCGTCTCATACGGTCCGGCGCCCCAGACCGAGGAGGTGCTCCGGTCCGCCATCGCGCTTGGGTGCGACGCGGCCACGTGGGTCGAGGCCCCCTCCGGGGCGGGGACGGACCCCCTCTCCACGGCTCGCGCCCTCACGGAGGCGATCTCCCCACTGCCGCACGATCTCGTACTCTGCGGGAAACAAGCAGGGGACGACGAGAGCGGCCTCGTCGCGGGAGCGCTCGGCGAACTGCTGGGTATTCCCGATTTCAGTTGCGTGGTCGACCTTCGATGGGATGCCGCCACCTCCCAATTCCGATTTCAACGAACCACGGAGGGCGGACAGGAGACCTGGGCCTCTCCTCTCCCCTGCGTCGTCGCCCTCCAACAGGCGTGGAACGACCCCCGAACGGCCAAGCTGCCGGCGATACTGAAATCGCGGAAGGCGACGATCACGAAGCACCCGGCCGCCGCGCCCCCCAACGCGGGTCCCCGCAGCGTCCCCGAGAAGTTTGCGCTGCCGCCCGCCCGAACCGGGGCGAAAATGATCGAGTTCAAGACCCCCGAAGAGGCCGCCCAGAAATTGGTGAAGGTCCTTCGCGAGGACGCCAAGGTGTTCCCGTGACCCCGACAGTGCTCGTGGTCGGGGAAGCCGCGGGGGGCCACCTCAATGGGGCGACGATCGAGGCGATCGGTGTTGGCATCGCCTTGGGGGGATCGACCGTGGTGGGGTTCGTCGCGAGGTCGGGCGCGGCGAGCGCTGCGGCGGAGTTCGGTCGATTCGGTATCCGCTCCGCGTACGCTGTGGACGATCCTCGACTGGACGCGGCTCCCGGGGCGGCCCGGGTCCCCGCGTTGCACAGGGTCGCCGAGAAGGCGGGCGCCTCCGTCCTGGTGGTCGGAGGTACCACGCTCGGTCGCGACCTCCTGAGCCGGATGGCGGTCGCTTGGGACGCCGCGGTGGCGACGGGCGTCACCGAGGTGACGGCCGTCGAGGGCGGTCTTCGGGTGCGGCGACCGATCTTTGGGGGTCGTGCCACGGAAACGCGCCGACTGGAGGGAGCCCACCTTGGCGTGGCCATCCGTCCGCACGCGTTCGAGATCCCGGCAGAGAAGCCCGTCACCTGTGCCGTAACAACGCTCCCCCCCGCCGAGATCCCGGCGGCGCTCCTCGCGCCGC
>JBARNH010000031.1:0-4597 GCA_049802875.1 Thermoplasmata archaeon
CGGAACTCGATGCCCACGTCCGGCGAATGACGGAGTTCCTGCGCGTGATCTCTGCCCACGCCGACGCTCCGACGCTCGTGGAGTCGAGCTTCAGTGCGGTCCGGGGGAATCTCTACCGGCACGCCGACCTCGGGGGAGGGCAGGTCCGTTTCCTCCACCTCGTCCGTGATGGACGGAATTTCATCGCCTCCGAACGGTCGGTGACTCACGACCCGGAGGCACCGTCCGCTTGGCTGCGAACCGAACCGGTGATCATCGGTCGATGGGTCCTCTTCAATCTCGCCGCGATCCTTTTGGGGATGCGGGCGCCGGAGTCCTACTTGCGAGTTCGCTACGAAGAGCTCATGCGTCGGCCAGAGGAGACCCTCGCGGAGATCGGGGCGTTCCTCCGGATGGACCTGAGCGACGTCGCCCGGCGCGCTTCGAGGGGAGAACCGATTCCCATGCGCCACCTCGCCGCCGGGAACCGGATGCGCCTCCTCGGCAGCGTCACGCTCCGGAGCGAGCTCGCCCGTTCGCCGCAGCTCCCGGTCGCGTCCACCGTGCTCTTCTGGACCCTCGGCGGCTGGCTCGCCCTCCTGCTGGGTTACCGACCGGGTCGACGCAGTGACCGAGCCGCGCGATCGGGCCCATCCGCTGGACCGATCCGGACCGGCCCCTAGTCGAATCGACGCCCCCGCCGAGCGATACGTCGCTGATAGAGCCGAATCCCTTTCCTCGGGAATTCGCTCGCCCGGGATTCGTGGCCGGTTCGCGGCGTGAGGGCCTGCTTTCGTTCCTGCTGACGGCAGGCGCCGACGGAGAAGACCCTCCCGTTACCTCCGAGTGGCCCCCACGACGATCTTCTCACTAACTGACGAGATTTGGGTCGGTTGCGGGCCATCGGAGCGAATATAAGGGGAGCCCAATTGCGACGACGGGTAGGGTGCGGACGGAGTGGACGTCAATGGCTGGGGTACGATCGTGGAGCGCCGGGGGGTCCCCCATTAGCCGGCAGCTCCTCGTCATCGGGATCGTTCTCGGATTCGCGGTGTCTGCCCTCTCGGTCGTCGGTGCCGGGGTCTTGACCCCGACCGCCCCCGGCGGAACCCCCCCGGTGGCCGCGGCGCCGCACGACGGACTGAGCACCTCCGTAACGCCCTCCTTCCCGACCCCGATTCAGCACGTCGTGGTCGTCGTCGACGAGAACCAGAACTACTCCACAGTCCTCGCCGACGGTCCGTTCGAGAATTACCTCGCCCAAAACTACGCCACCGCCACTGAGGACTACTCCATCGCTCACGGCTCGACCCACGCATATCAGGCCACAACCTCCGGCGCTGCCAACAACTCGTGGCCTAACCCTTCGAAGAACATCGGTGACCTTGCGGATGCCGCCGGCGTGAGCTGGGACGCCTTCGAGCAGGGCATGCCCACGGTCTGTGACAAGACCCTCAACTGGGCGGACGGATACGATAACGACCACAACCCGTTCATCATGTTCAGCGATATCGCGAACAACAAGACGCGCTGCGACGCGCACGACCTGACGTGGTCCAGCTGGACCACCGATATCGCGGACGATTCGCTCCCCAACTACTCGTTCGTCACTCCCAACACCACGAACGACGACCACAACGGGACCAGCCAGATGGAGGAGATCCGCAACGGGGACGCGTGGCTCCAGAGCTGGCTCAGTCCCCTCATCAACGACTCGGCGATCTTCTCCAACACTGCCTTCCTGATCACCTTCGATGAGGACGCTGGCAACAACAAGATCACCCCGCCCGTCGACATCCGCGGCCAGAACGCATCCGGGGGGCACATCTACATGGTCATCGTCAGTCCCTATTCGAAGGACCTCACCTCGAGCACGTACTACACCACTTTCTCCGTACTGACCACGGCGGAGTGGCTCCTCGGGATTCCGGGCGGCACCCTGCCTGGAGGGAATGACAGTTGGACGCTCAACCCGCCAATGACGGGCCTGTTCTCCTTCCCGCCGACATCGTACAGTGTCACATTCACGGAGTCGGGACTCCCGTCCGGAACGAACTGGTCCGCGACGCTGAATGGGGTTGTGGAGAATTCGACGACCTCGACGATCTCGTTCACCGAACCGAACGGGACGTACGCGTATACGGCCGGCGCTGTGACGGGGTACTCGCCCTCTCCCGCGTCCGGATCGGTCTCGGTGAGCGGATTACCCGTGGGAGTTTCGATCTCGTACTCACCGGAAGGTGTCGAGACCTATGCAGTCACGCTCAAGGAGACGGGCCTACCCTCGGGGACCTCCTGGTCAGCCAAGTTAGCCGGCGTGACGGAAGGTTCCACGACCAGCACGATCGTCTTCACCGAGCCCAACGGAACGTATGCGTACACCGCGACGGTCCCGGGCAGCGGGACGGCCTCGGGTTCGCTGACCGTGGCCGGCGCGAAGCTCACGCTGACGATCCCGTTCGAGAAGGTCACGATCAAGGAGTCGGGGCTCGCCTCGGGAACGAGCTGGTCCACGCTCACGAACGGGGTCTCGTCTCCTTCGACGACGTCAACCATCGTTTTCTATCTCACCGCCGGCACCTACTCGTTCACCGCGACCGTGACGGGCAGTGGAAGCATCACCGGCACCTTCACGGTGAGCACGAAGGCCCTGACCGTGACGGTCCAGTTCATCAAGGCGACGTTCGCGGAGAAGGGGCTCAAGTCGGGGACGTCGTGGTCGGCGACGATGGACGGATTTACCCTGAGCACCACCTCGACCACTCTCGTCTTCTACTTCCCGACCGGCACGTACGCTTACACCGTCAGCGCCACCGGATACTCAGCGAAACCCGCGAGCGGCTCCCTGACGCTGAGCGGGGCGAACGTGTGGACCACCGTCACGTTCAAAGCCACCGGGTGAGCCGTCCGAGGAATCGCGTCGTACGAACCCCCATCGGGGGCGGCGATCGGCGATCAGCCACGCTTGCCGGGTCGAACTTGTCGTCCGTGGCTTCTCTTCCGGTGCCCCCCGATCAGAGGCGGTCGGGGGCTTCCGCCCCGCCGCGGGACGGTACGCGGTCGAGTGCCCGGACGCCGGCGTATCGGCCCGACGATCAGCCAGAGCGCCACCGCCGAAATGCCGGCGGCCGCCGCCGCGGCAAGCACGACCGGGTTCGACCACCATGCCGCCGACGCGACGGTGCTGCCAAGGACGACCCGGATCGGCTCCACCTGATCCCCCGCAACCACGACTTGCACGACCACCGGCGCGAACCCCGTTGCCTCGACCTCGAGCTGATAGGTCCCGTTCGGAATGGTGAGGCTGAACGTCCCGCCCGTGGCATTGGCCCGGAACGTCCCGTTGGCCGATGTGAACACTAGGGTCGCGTTCCCCACGGGGCTCCCGCCGTTCGTGATCGCGATCGTCCCGTTCACGGTGAACACGGGCGCCGGGGTCAGGGCGAAGGACGGGGAAGTGTCGGTCGGAACCACTACGAGGGTACTGCTGGTGCTGTCGTAAAAGAAGGCGGAGATGTAGATCGGGTAATCGCCCGCCGGAAGCACTACGGTAAAGCGCCCGGCGGACGAAGTCGTGAGCGTCACCGGCGAAGACGCATTCCGGACCACGACCGTCGCGTTCCCGACCGGTAGCCCAGAGCTCGCGTTCGTCACCGTCCCCTCGATCGTGAACGTCCGGAGCGAGAGTCCGATCCTCACCCCGGCGACCGCGGCTCCCGCGACCGTCACGTTCACTTCTCCCGGACCCCATCCCGAGTCCTCGGCCGAGAGGGTGTACTCCCCGTTCGGGAGACCTAAGCTGAACCCGCCCAACGAGTTGGTGACGGTAGACGAGTAGTTACTGGTCGAGTTGGCGTACACCTCAAACCCCGCGAGCGCCGAGCCGTTGGTCGCCACCACTACGCCCGATACCGGATAGGTCACGGCCGCTAACGCAAGCCCCAGATCGTCGACCGGAGCCCCGGCCACGGTGACGTTGGCGATCGCCGGGACCCAACCGGGCGCGATCGCCGACACGGAGTAGGTGCCGTTCGCCAACTGGAACGCGAATCCGCCGGTCTGGTTCGTCACTGTCGTCGAAGAGTTTCCGGTCAAGTTTGCGTACACCCGGACACCGGCGAGGGGGGAACCGCCATCCGATAGCACGACTCCGGACACGGGGTACCCCACGGGCGGCGGCGGGCCGAAATTGAAGAGCCCCTTCATCGGGGGAAAGGCTGGAGTCCCGTCGTTCCCCGTTCCCGTGGGCGGGAGTCCCAGCAGCCACTCCATGGTCGAGAGCAGGTTGTAGTGCGAAGTGTTCGTCTGGTCGACCGCGCCGATCCCGACCGAATACGGACTCACCGCGAACATCGGCACCGGCCCGCCGGCCAACCCGTCGTATCCGGTGTCCAACTGCGGCGAGCCGGATTCATCGTACGTGATGAAGATCGCCGTGCTCGAGAACCAGCTCTGGTTCACGAGTTGGGAGACGAAGCCTTTCAGGAACGTGTCCCCGACCTTCGCGTTGGTGTTGTGCGCGTCGTTGTCGAGGTTCGGCACGATGTAGGTGAATGCGGGGGGCGTTGCATTGTAGGGATAGTCTTGGATCAGATTCGCGATCGGGACGACGTGGGTG
>JBARNH010000032.1:0-2572 GCA_049802875.1 Thermoplasmata archaeon
ACTCTCCCGACATGGAGAACACCATCAAGGTGCTGCTCATCATCACGGGTGTCCGTGCGACGAGCCTCCTCGGCCAGAAGGGAGGCTACGCGTCCGGTGAGTCCGAGGAAGTCATCGACCTCGTCCGCTAGGCCGGCGACCCTGCGTCCCCGCTACCTCGGCCTCGAGGTAGCGGGAGAACTCTTTCCCCCACCCTCGGCCCGTTGGTGGGAGACGACGTTGCGGCGAGGTCTGGACCGCGCGGCCGTCCCCGGGCGGTTTCGAGTGATCCGCAGCGACGGCTACCGTGCGATTGTCGAGGTCGACCAGTTCCACGCGATCGCGGCCCGCGGAGCTTGGACCCTTTCGGTCGACGACGGCGGCCGTCTCGTCGCCCGACGCACGTGGGGTACCCTGCGCGGCGCGAAGCAGTGGCTTCGAGCCGCCGCCACCCGAGACGGGGGACGCGGCGCTAGGTCAAGCTGAGCGCGAACGTCGCGACCTGAAGGGTCAAGGACGTCGCGGGAATGGAGACGGCGACCGTTGCGACGGGACCGCCGGGCTGGTACGACGCGGCGGTCGCTGCGGGGCACGTTGCCCCGGATAGGTAGTTGCAGCTGACATCCCCCGAGAGGCCGGGCAGCGACTCGAAGAATCCGACCCAAGCCGCCCAGTAAGGGCTCGTCATCGAGACCGTCACCTGGGAGCCGAGCAGCAGGGTCAGTCCACTGTTCGGGAACACGAAGGTATCGGAGGACACTAGGCGGGCGATCACGTCGCTCGTCCCGAGACCCGATTCTACGGGGATGGTCCCTTCGAAGACCGGAATCCAGAGGGTCAGGCTGTAACCATTGAACGTGACGTCGGGCGAATCGATGAAGAGCGGGACCGACCCCGGTTGGGCATAGACGACCCCTCCCTGATCGAACGCTACCTCGGCGGACGGCGAGTAAGTGTTCTGGAGGTGGACCACGAACGAGGCGCCCGGCGCCTGGGATCCGGCCGTGATCGGGATCCCGGGCTCGACCGTGTACTCGGGGTTCACGGACAAAGCGATCTCCCCCGAACTCTCCGGGACCGACAGCGTCGCGGAGGCCCGGTACGTTTGGTTCGTAGAGGTGTTCTCGAACTCGGCATACGTCGTTCCGTAGGCCTCCCCGTTCGCAGAGTCGATAGCGACGCACGTCGCCGTGCACGGTGTTCCGGCCGAGCCCGGCGTGATCGTGGGAAAGGCGCCGTCCGCGGTGGAGATCGAGACGAGACCGAGGACCAGGCCCGACGCGGGGGAGGAGACGGACGCGGTGGAGGTGGTGGAGGTGTGGGCGGTGGTGAATACACCGACCGTGTTGATCGGGTTGGACGAGTCCTCGTCCATGATCGCCACCACGACCGCGCTTCCGTCGTGCGCGGTCAACCCGGCGCCCCCGACCTTGACCACGTCCGCCCCCGTATTCGGGTCGATGGTCCAGAAGACGTACTGGACGAAATTGGTCGCGGCGGTGTTTCCCCCGCCAGTGACCAAGGTCCATGCGGAGCCGGTACTCGAGACGTCGTTGGAGGTGAGCGCGGCCCCTTCTTCATAGACCGTGACGACGAGTACCAGCAAGTCGTCCGCGGCCGTGGGATTGACCGTCGCGGAGAACCACGTCCCCGAGGCGCAACGGTTGTTGCCGCCGCCAGCGCAGGCCCCGGCCCCGGCGGTTCCATCCTGCACGGGACCGGTACCCACGACCGACGCCGGTAGGGAGGCAGTGAAGTTGATGGTGAAATTACCGCTCACGTTCCCCGGGGAGATGTAGCCGGAGTCGGGACCGGCGAACGGTGGCTGTCCGGCGCCTCCGAGCGTGATCGGCTGGGTGAACTGGGCGCCGACGGTATCGGCGGAGGAGGCCGCTTCGAGCAACGCCTGCAAGCGCCCGACCTGGTCCTGGACCTGGATCTCGTGGTTGAGTTCGTTGACGCTCATCTGTCCCGGGAGCGTCGCCGTCAGGTAGTTGGCGATGAACGTGACGACGAGGAGCAGCCCCAGGATCGTCGCCACGGCGGCGACCTGACCGCGGCGGCCCCGTAGGCGCCACTTCCGGAGACGCGAACGGCGGTTCACTTTCACCTCGACAACGAGGTACAAAATACCCGAGCGCGCGGTATTTAGTCTTATGGAGGACGGGCTCCTCCCGGCGTCGGGCGGAGCTCGGGGCTCGGCGACCGGCCGCGACCCTTATCTCTCGGCCTACCTCCCCACTGGGGGTACGGGGAGTGGCGTCCGAAGGCGGAGCCCCGGTGCGGGTAGAGCGCGCGCTCCTTTCCGTGGACGATAAGACCGGCGTGGCCGAGCTGGCCCGCGGGTTGGTCGAGTTACGCGTCGAGCTCTGGGCCACGGGAGGAACACGCAGCGCCCTTTCCGAGGCCCAGGTCCCCGTCGGCGCGGCCGAGGAGCTCACGGGGGTCTCGGACTGGTTCGGCGGTCGCGTGAAAACGCTCCACCCGGCCCTCCTCGGCGGGATCCTCGCTCCGCGGACGGAGAGCGGCCGCGTCGAAATGGGCCAACGGGGACTCCGGCCGTTCGACCTCGTCGTGGTGAACTTCTACCCGT
>JBARNH010000033.1:0-27030 GCA_049802875.1 Thermoplasmata archaeon
ACGTCGGACCGACCGTCCGCGCCCTCGCGCTCGTCGCGGCGGCCGAACGCGCCGCGGGCCGACCGCCCCAAGCCCCCGGGATGCTCGCGTCGATCGACGCGGACGAATGAATCCGTTCGAGCTAGGGGAGCGGCGTGCCGTCGTCCGCCACGTCGGTCTCGAAGATGAGCGAGCCCACGTACTGGCAGTTCAAGCAGTGGTAGACCTGGCCGGTGATCGACCCGGCGGTGACCTCGATTCGCGTCGAGCCACAGGTCGGACAGCGGAGGATCCGATTACGATGGATCGGTCGGCGGCGCCTCGTCTCCTTCCTCCTCGTCGTCGTCGTCGGGCGGCGGGACGGAGTCCGTCGGCTCGTCGTCCGGTTCCTCGGGTTCGGGCTCGGGTTCGTCGGGGGTCGGCAGCTCGGCGCTCGGGGGGGGAGCCACTTCGCCGCCGTTCCCATCGATCGGGGCTTCGATGATCGCCGCGTCCCGGACCTCGTCCCCTTCGTCGAGCCGGATCACGCGGACGCCGAGGGTATTGCGCGCCTGGGCCCGGATCCCCTTCACGGCGACGCGGATCGTGATCCCGTTCTGGGTCGTGACGAGCAGCTCGGAAGTGTCCGTGGTCGGCAGGACCGCGACGACCGCTCCGTTCCGGCCGCCGGTGCGGATCGTACGGACCCCCTTGGCGCCGCGCTTGGTCTCCCGATACTCCTCGGTCAGACTGCGCTTCCCGTACCCCGTCGAAGTCAACGAGAGGAGCGTCGGGAACTTCGAGCTGACCGGTGACATCGCGACCACGTGGTCGTCCTTCTCCTGCGACAGCCGGACGCCGATGACGCCGTAGGTCGCCCGACCCATGGGCCGCACCTCCGAGAGGGGGAAGCGGACCAGCTGGCCGGAGCGGGTCGCGAGGAGGAGCTCGGTCGCCTCGTCCGTCACGAGCGCGACGCCCACGAGCTCATCTCCGTCCTCGAGGAGGATCGCCTGGATTCCGCTGATCCGGATGTTCTGGAACTGGTCCAAGGTCGTCCGCTTCACCAGTCCGCGTCGCGTGGCGAAGAAGAGCGAGCCGGCGGTCGAGAGGTCGTGGAGCGGGAGCAGCGTCTGGACCCGCTCTCCTTCCTTGAGCCGCGGGAGAAGGTTGATCACCGCCTTGCCCTTCGATTGGCGACTCCCTTCGGGGAGCTCGTACGCCTTCAGCTGGTACACTCGGCCCTTGTTCGTGAAGAACAGCACGTCGTCGTGGGTGCGGGTGACGAAGGTCCGGATGACGTAGTCCTCTTCCTTCGTCTCCATCCGGATCAGTCCGCGTCCTCCGCGGTGCTGGCGTCGGTACTGGTCGAGGGGCAGGCGCTTGATGTACCCGTCCCGGGTCACGAGCACGACCACGTCGGTGTCCGGGATCAGGTCCTCGAGCGTCCGCTCCGTGAACGCGGGAACGATCCGGGTCCGACGAGCGTCGCCGCACCGTTGCTTGAGGTCGTTGAGCTCGTCGACGATCAGCCGGTCGAGCCGAGCGGGCGACGCGAGGATCTCCCGCAGGGTTCGTGCGAGGGCCTCCTTCTCGTTCTTCTCTTGCTCGACCGCCTCCCGCTCGAGGGCGGTGAGCCGCGAGAGCCGCATGTCGAGGATCGCCTTCGCCTGCTCGCTCGAGAGGAGGAACTTTCCCATCAGGCTCGTCTCGGCGGCCGGGACATCCTTCGATCGTCGGATGGTCTTGATCACCTCGTCGATGTGGTCGATCGCCGTCAGGAACCCTTCGAGGAGGTGGAGCCGTTCCTCGGTCTTCCGTAGGTCGAACGTCGTCCGCCGGGTGAGGACCGACCGGCGGTGGTCGAGGTGCAGGACGAGGAGCTCCTTCAGCGGAAGGACCCGCGGGCGTCCGTCGACCAGGCAGAGGTTGATGACGCCGAAGCTCGTCTCGAGCGGCGTGTGCTCGTAGAGCCGGTTCAGCACGATCTCCGCCGCCGCGTCCCGACGGAGCTCGAGCACGACGCTCGTCCCGTGGCGGTCCGACTCGTCCCGGAGGTCGACGATCCCGTCGATCCGTTTGGTCTTGACGAGGTCGGCGATCAGCTCGAGAAGGGACGTCTTGTTGACCTCGTACGGGATCTCGGTGATGACGATCTCGCCGCGACCGTCCCGCTCCCGGATCTCGGCCGTGCCGCGGAGGTGCACGGTCCCGCGACCGGTTTCGTAGGCCTCGCGGATCCCCTCGGTCGAGAGGTACCCGCCGGTCGGGAAGTCGGGACCGGGCAGGACCTTTTGGATCTCGTCGAGCCCCGCCTCGGGACGCTCGAGCAGCAGGAGGAGCGCGTCCGCGACCTCGGGGAGGTTGTGCGGCGGCATGTTCGTCGCCATGCCGACCGCGATCCCGGCGGACCCGTTGATCAGCAAGTTGGGGACCTTCGATGGAACGTCGAGCGGCTCCTTCAGGGTCCCGTCGAAGTTGTCGGTCCAGTCGACCGTCTCCTTCTCGATATCGAGAAGGAGCTCTTCCGCGAGCGGGGAGAGCCGGGCCTCGGTGTACCGCATCGCGGCCGGGGAGTCTCCGTCGATCGAGCCAAAGTTGCCCTGCCCGTCGATTAGCGGATAACGAAGGCTGAACGCCTGGGCCATCCGGACGAGCGCGTCGTAGACGGCGAGGTCCCCGTGCGGATGGTACTTCCCGAGGACGTCGCCGACGGTACGGGCCGACTTGCGGTACGGGTGGTCGTGGGTCGCCCCGGACTCCCACATCGACCAGAGGATGCGCCGCTGGACCGGCTTCAGGCCGTTCCGGCCGTCGGGCAGCGCCCGCCCAACGATGACGCTCATCGCGTAATCGAGGTACGACTGATGCATCTCGCGCTCGAGCGGCCGGTCGTGGATCCGGTCGACCTCGGCCGGCGGGATGGCTTCCGGCGTCTCGCTCACGACGCCTCCGCTCGGATGCCGAGCTGATGCGAGAGGATCCGGTCGGCTTCGGCGAGGAATTGGGGCCGGGTGCCGGCCGGGATCGTCGCGCCGCTCGCGATCCGGTGTCCGCCCCCTTCTCCGCCGACGGCCGCGGCGGCGGTCGCACACGCCGCCGCGAGGTCGAGGCCCCGGTCGACCAGCCGCACGGTCGCGCGGGCGCTCACCTTCGTGGGGCCGGCCCCTTCCGAAAAGGCGAACACCGGGCGCTCCGGGTCAAGTAGGTAGAGGATCGCCATGCCCGCTTGAGTACCCGCGAGAGTGGTGTACGGACTCTCGAACCACTGGAGAGAACTCATCGAATTTACACCCTCGTCTTCGAGTCGGCGCAACCCTTGGAGCACGCCCGACCGCCACCCGTCCTCCGCGAGCCGGACCCGCTCGGCCGCGGCCGGGTCCCCGAGGGCGTAGGCGACCCCAACGCCGGGCATCTTGACTCGGCCGGCCGCGCTCTGCCGGTTCGAGACCTCCTCGGCGTCGAGTCCCAACGACGGGACGAACCAGCGGTCCTGATCGAGGATCTGGATCGCCTCGGGGGGGACGCCCGCCTTCGTGAGGCGCTCTCGCAGCGCGGTCACGAGGCGCCGGCTCTCCTCCGTCGTCAGGCTCGACGGGGACCGGGCCGCATCGATACCGAGCCCATCGAGGAATCGACCGACCTCCTCGGGCCGTCCCGAGAGGCCCCGGACGAACGGGTCGATACCGCCCGCGATCGCCGCGCCCATCGTGGGCCCGAACAGCGCGACGCCCGGGCGACGCACGACAAGGGACCGGAGGACGGCCTCCTCGACCAGGCGGGCAGTGAGGCCGCGGAACCCTCCGACGTGCTGGCGGTCGCCGATCGCCCCCGACAGCCCCCAGGGAGCGTTGTCCCAGTTCTTCGGGTCGAGGAAGACGGTGAACAGCCAGGTCAGGGTCGCCGCGCACATCTCGCGCATCCCGTCGACCCCCCAGTCGAGCGGGTTGACGAACGCGACGTGGTCGGGCAGCGGCGGGGGCGACGGGGCGCCGGGGTACGTATGGTGGTCGAGTACGACGACCGGCTGGGAATGGTGGCGGAGGAGGTCGAGCCAGCTCGACCCGGTGTCCAGGACCAGGATCGGGCTCGAGGTACTCCGAACGAGCTCCCCCATCCGTTCGCGCTCGACGCCGGCGAGCGCGGTCGCCTGGGCCGGGTATCCGAGTCGACCGAGGGCACGCATCGCGGACGATGCGCTGGCGATGCCGTCCGCGTCGTAGTGATAGATCACCCGCCAGCGGCCGGGATGGCCCAGCACGAGCGCGCGGGCCCGTTCGAACTCCTCGCGATACTTCGGGTCGGCAAC
Organism: Thermoplasmata archaeon; assembly: GCA_049802875.1. Classification (GTDB taxonomy): domain Archaea; phylum Thermoplasmatota; class Thermoplasmata; order Lutacidiplasmatales; family UBA184; genus Lutacidiplasma. The sequence goes on from JBARNH010000033.1 coordinate 4,268, forward strand.
GAAGCCGTCGGGGCCCGAAGGCATCACTCCACCTGGAGCGCCGCCCCCGCCGCCGAGTAGCGCCAGCTCTCGGGGAGCCGGCGGCGTCGGCGGTAGTATCGGGCCAGGCGTCGGATCCGCGACTCCATCAGGCTGAGTCCCCGACGGTTGGCGAGGTCCTTCGGGTGGGTCTGGAGGTGACGTTGCAGGTGGACGACGCGCTTGAGCAGCGCGTGGAGGTCGTCCGGGAGGTCGGGCTTCACTCCGTTCTCGCTGAGCAGAACCCCGAGCCGTTTACCGGTGATCGCGCGCGAGAGCGGGATCGCGTAGGAGTCCCGGAGCGTCTGACCGACCATCGCTTGGCCCATCCCACCCTTCGCGAGCTGAACGGCCTGCGTGACGACCTCCTCGGAGGACGCGGTGACCCATTCCGGTTTCATCAACGGATAGGGCCGGTGCGACCCGGCGCGACCCTTGTGTCCGGAGTGGATCCTCGACATGGGGGGACGCCCACTCGCGGTGGCTACTTAAGAGTTCTACCGAGGGGAAAACGCGGGCGCGCGAGGGCGGTGATTTCAGGGGATCCGGTCGCTCTTTTGGAGGTTCTCGATCAGGAACTGTTTCCCACCCGCCGTGATCCGGTAGTGAGCTTTCGTCCCCGCGCGGGGTCCCCGCGCCGAGCCGGCGTAGTTGGCTCCGGAATCGACCTCGACCATCCCGTTCCGGACCAGGAGCCCCAAGGCGAGGGAGACCTTCACGAGCTCCTGGTCGATCGCCCAGAACTTCGCGAGGAGTCGTTCCAAATCCGCGAGCGCGAGCGCCTGGTCGCGTTCCTGACCCTCGTGCATCGACTCGACGCGGTTCAGCTGCTGTAAGATCGCGACTAGCGTCGCCCGGACCGGATCCGGAGCGTCCCCGGAAGGCATGCTCGTCTCTTACGCGGCGTTCCGGTACTTAAAGGGCCCCCGAACCGGACCCCGCGGCGTCGGCGGCGGCGCGGGAATTACGCGGCCCGCGCGCGAGGCGGTAGATCCGGGCGAGATTGCTGGGGTACATGAACGAGAAACGGAGCCGGCGATACCGGTCGGGGATCGCAGTTTGTTGAATCTCCCGGAGTGTCGCGCCCCGTCGCTTGGCCACCGCGACCGTGCGCGAGAGGCTCCGGAAGTATTCTTGGATCCCCTCGAGCGTCCGACGGGTTCCGATCGATCCGTGTCCGGGGACGACACGGTCCACCGGGAGCCGTCGCATGCGACTGAGGATCCGTATCCACTCGTCCGGCCAGCCGTCCCCCACCGACGGATGGTAGCCGACCACCGCGAGATCCCCCGAGAACAGGACCCGTTCGTCCGGCAGGTATCCGAAGACGTCGCTCGGAGAATGACCTCCCCCGTACGTGATCAGGTGGAGGGCCCGCCGCCGTCCTTCGAGAACGAGTTCGTCGCGGAACGTCACTTCCGGAGGCACGACTCGGTGAGAGCGGGGAGTGGCGATGACGCCTCGGGCCCACGCCCGTACCTGGGGCCGATCGACCGCCGCGATCTGCGAATCCGGTCCGTCGATGTCGGCGAGTTCTTTCGGGAACTGCCGGTGCTCGGAGTCGAACTGGCGCTGACTTCGACGGAGCACGACCTCGCGGACCCGTCGGGACGAGACCACGTGTCCGTTCGCGAACGCGGAGTTGCCCCAGATGTGATCGCCGTGCCAGTGGCTGTTGACGACCCACGCGGGCGGGTGTCCGGTGACCTTCTCGGCCGCCCGGGCGAGCGCGGCGCCGGCCATCGGGGTCAACATCGAATCGAACACGACCGTGGCCCCGCCGAGGTCGACGATCCCAGAGTTGCAGAGGCCGTACCCGGTCGGAGTGGCGACGGCCGCATGGACCCCGGCCGCAAGTCGTTCGAGCCGGAAGTGCCGAGAGTCCATCGAGGAAGTCACGACGGTTCCAAGCGCGGGGGAGTTAAGTTGGCTTCCGGGACCTTGGGCGCGGAGTCGTCGCCCGAAGCGGGTTCCCGGAAGGACAGTGGAGCGGACCCTCATGGCCGAGCGGTCACACTCGACCGGTGCGCTCGAGCTCTTTCAGCAGGAGACGTTTTCCTTCCAGAGTGATCGCAAACCGTTCTCCGACCAGGCGCCCGCGGTCCCACGCGTACTCGGAGTCGGTGAGGCGCCGAGCGAGGCTGTTTGCCAGCAGCACTTCGAGGGTGCGATTGGCGTCCTCGAGGGTCACGGCGGAAAATCCCGTCTTTTCGAGGAGGTGGACGACCTCCTCTCGTTCGAGCCCTTCGATCGGTCCGTGATCCTCTTCGACGCGGTTCAGGAGCTTCAGTACCTCGACCATCTCGAGGTGGAGCTCGCGCGCCTGCGATTCGGGAGCCTCGGGCACGACCCGAGAGCGGTCGCCCGGCACTTGAGGATATCCGTCCGCCGCATCCCATCCGAGCGCCCAACGGGTTTTTAGGTCCGTTCCGCCGGTACCTTTTCAGCAATGACCTGCACGTGCCGAAACCCGGCCCGGTGTCCGATCTGCAACACCCCCGTTCGAGTGCCGCTCTCGAACCTCGAGAACCAGGCCGGCGGCGCGATCCTGGTCGAACGGTTCGCACGGCGGGACTCCTCGTCGGGGCGGGAGGGGCTGCGCCGCCTGATCGAGGGATGGGCGACCTGCCCGTCCTGCGGTCACAGCATCCACCACGAACACTCGCGGTCGTGCGTTGCCGAGGCACTGAGCAGCGCGGGGGTCCCGCTTGGGGAGCGGGAGTCGATCCTCGCGAAGATCACTTTCCCGGAAGGTTGACGGGCGGACCACGATGCCCGCGCCCGACGAATTCGTCGTCACCCCGTACGAGGTACGGGGCAAGATCGACTACGACCGCCTCCGCGAGCTGTTCGGTACCCAGGCGGTCACTCCCGAGATCCTCGCCCGGCTGCATCACCTCGCGGGCGGGGAATTGCACCCGCTCCTCACGCGCGGGATCTACTACTCGCATCGGGACCTCGTGGCGCTGTTGGACGGTTACGCGAACGGGCGTCCGTTCTTCCTCTACTCGGGCCGGGGTCCCTCCGGCCCGCTCCACACCTCGCACCTCGTCCCGTTCGACCTCTGTGTCTGGCTGCAGCGCCGCCTCGGCGTGCCGATGTACATCCAGATCACGGACGACGAGAAGTTCTGGGCTCGGTCGGGTCTGACCCGCGAGGAGACGGCGCACTGGGGCCTCGAGAACCTCTACGACATCCTCGCGCTCGGCTTCGACCCGAAGCGGACGCACGTCTTCTTCGACTCTCGGTCGATCGCAGCGCTCTATCCGCTGGCGATCCGGGTCGCTCGGAAGATCTCGTTCTCGAACGTGAAGGCGGTCTTCGGTTTCGAACCGAGCACGAACATCGGGCTCGTCTTCTACACCGCGCTCCAGAGCGTCCCCTGCTTCTGGCCCTCCTGGGCGGAAGGTCGGACGGTACCGTGCCTGATCCCATGCGGAATCGACCAGGACCCGCACTTTCGCCTCACTCGGGACATTGCGGAGGGGTTGGGCTACCCCAAACCCGCGTTGCTCCACTCCACGATGGTCCCGGGTCTCCTCGGCGAGGGGACGATGTCGACCACGGGGAATCGGAGCGACGACGCGCTCTTCCTCAACGATCCACCGAAGGTCGTCGAGCGGAAGCTTCGCTCGGCGTTCACGGGGGGGCGCGCCACCGTCGAAGAGCAGCGGCGGCTCGGCGCGACGCCCGAGATCTGCTCGATCTGGGCGCTCTGGCGGACCCGGTTCGCGGAGTCCGAGGGAAAATTCGAGGAGATCACCCGCTCGTGCCGTTCCGGCGAGCTTCTGTGCGGCGATTGCAAGGGGCAGTTGATCGAGCGCGTCCACCGATTCTACGAGGCCCACGCCGTGGCACGGGAAAAAGCCAAGGAGTGGGCCGAGTCGACGATCGTCACCGAAGCGCCGAAGCCGCTCTGAGCCGCGAGGACCCGATTCACCCGATCTCGGGGCGAGGAACGGCCGGCTCGGGGCGACGCACGGCCGGTCCCTCCGGGCGTCCGGGCAGGGAGGTCGCCCCCTCGGGGGGCTCGGGGGCGCCGGCGCCCTCGACCGCGGTGAGGAGCTTCAACATCGGGCGGAACAGCGATCGGGAGGCCCGTTCCGGGTCGAGGGTGTACGCGCGATCGTACGCCGCCACCGCCTCTTCCTCTTCGCCGAGGCTCAAGAGCGAGAGCGCGAGCTCGAGCCAACTCTTGGCCTCCCGAGAACCCTCTCGCTCCCCGGTCTCTTCGACGTGGTCGTCGAGGGGTGGGTGGGTGACAACGCGGGGGGTACCGTCGGCGCTCGAATCGCTCCGCGAGAGGACGAGCGCTCGTTCGAAGGCGGTCGAAGCGCCGGTCTCGTCCCCCGACTCCGCGAGGGCGACCCCCAGTCGGTGCCACGCGACGAGGTCGTCCGGCGTGAGCGCGACCGTCCGCCGGTAGGCCGAGGCGGCCGCGCCCCACTCTTCCCGGAGCGACCGGGCGATGCCGAGATGGAACCAGGTTTCGGGGTTCCCCGGCGCGAGCGCGATCGCACGGGAGAGCGCTCCTTCCGCCTCCATCGCTTGGCCGAGGTGAGCGAGGCAGATCCCGTAGTAGGACCACGCATTCGGGTCGTTCGGTTGTTCCCGCACGACCTCCCGGAACGCCCGCCGGGCGAGTTCGTACTCGCCGCCACGGAAATGATGGACGCCGAGGTCGTATCGTTGGCTCATGGCCGAGTACCGGGCCACCGAGGCCCGGAACGGCTGAAAAGCCTACCGCCCCACACGCACTCTTCTCTCCGGGAGCGCCCGTGCGTCGCCCTCGCGCGGCGCCGGCGACTTTATATCCGCGCCCCGGCCATGCGCCGTCAGAGGAATCCGCGAGCCCAGCCTGAATCGAGCGTCCCGCCCGTCCTGTTTTCGACGAGTGTTCGCACGACGAGGGTCGCTCCTCGATTCCCGAACGCAGAACGCGAACCAAGAAGGCGACAAGAGATGGTGGACAAACCCCTGACCAAAGTGCGAGACCTAACGCCGAACTCGAAGCAAGTGAACGTCCTCGCGAAGGTACTGAGCGTGGGCGAACCCAAGGAGGTCATGGGCAAGTTTGGCGACCCCCGAAAGGTCTGCGAAGCCGTCGTCGGCGACGACACGGCCGTGATCACCCTGTCCCTCTGGAACGAGCAGATCGGCTCGATCGCGAAGGACGAGGTCATCCTCGTGGACAACGGATACGTCTCCCTCGTTCGCGGGCACATGCGCCTCAACGTGGGCCGGTACGGGAACCTCTCGAAATCGACCGAGGCGATCCCCGAGGTCAACCAGACCCTCGACATGAGCCAGCAGGAGTTCGAGAGCGAACGCCGGTCGTTCGGCGGCGGCGGCTTCCGCGACCGCGGAAGCGGCGGCTACAGTGGCGGCGGCGGCGGCGGACGCTACTCGGGCGGTGGCTCGGGCGGCGGCAGCGGTGGTGGCGGTGGGGGCCGAGAGCGCTCCGACAGCTACAAGCGCTACTAGATCCGGCGCGCTTCGACCGACCCCTCGCGAACCTTTTCCCCCACCCTCCGGGGCGGGGGCCCCCGAACCCGCGGGCGGTTTTGATTAAATAGCGCCCGCTGCTTGAGCGGTCCCGCCGATGGCCGACGACTCACGGGAACTGATCCTTTACGTCCAGTCGAAGAGAGCGGTCACGACGTTCTACCGACCGGCGCCGCTGGCCGAGACGTCGAACGCTCCGGCCATGGCTACGTCCTCGGTCGCCGGTGAGTACAACCAGATGGGTGAGGAGGGGGTCCACTTCCTTTCGGACGACCAGGCCCGTTGCGTCGCGCACGCCGAGGAGATCGCGGGGCGACGCGGCTATCGCATCAAGGTCGTCGACATCGAGAAAGCCGGGCGGGTCGAGCGCCTGATCGCGGAGCACCTGCGCGGCGTTCAGACGTTCCCGGTGCTGATCTCCCCGAAGGGTCCCCGCCTCGAGGGGACCGACCAGTTCACGGACGAGCGCCTCTCGGAGTTGATGCCGAGCGAGCTCCACAGCGTCCGCGCCTTCACCTACCTCAAGGTCCGCGGCGGTGACCTCGACCGGATCCGCAACCTCCTCGAGACCCTCCCCGAGGTGAAGGAACTCCACTTCCTCACCGGCGACTGGGACATCCTGATCGTCCTCGAGTTTCCCGCGGCGTCGGGCAAGCGGCGGGTCCTCGATTTCGTGACCGAGCGGATCCGCGGGATCCCCGAAGTCCAGGACACTTCGACCGTCGTCCCCGAGTTCTCGGTGACGAAGTTCCCGATCGCCTAGTCGGAGCGTCCGATCGGGCCGACCGGAGCTTGACGGGTCGTACCCCGTCGACCGTCTCGCCTCAGAAAGGATCGTCGATCACCCTGGGGTTCGAGTGGATCTCGACCCCGGCCCGGTCTCCCCTCGAGCGATCTCCCGAACCTGCTGGTCGAGGAGCGTCTGGTAGCCGGTAGCCCACCGCCGCGCGGCGACGAAGAGCGGCACCGCGAGCATCGAAGCGAGGAGCGCCCCGAGCGCTACGACGGGCGCGGCGTACGCCCCCAGCGCCGCGGAGAGCACTACGACGGAAAGCGAGAACGCCCCGAGGAGGTATGCGCCCAGGAAGATCGGTACGAACGAGACCGCCGTCTCGTTCTTCATGTGCGTCGGCGTGGACTGCAGTCGCTGGACCCTTTCGGTCGGTCCGCCCTCGGCGGCCGAGGGGGGCGGCGGGATCGCGCGAGCGGAGCGGGGGGGACCGCGGAGCGCTTCGTGGCGGGCGACGAGGATCTCGCGGACCGCGAACGCGACGATGGCGATCGGCAGTACGAGCACGGTGACGATGGCTCCCCACGGCACGACGTACGTGAACGGGAGCGTCACCGGCCCCCCCAACGAGGACGCGGGGGCGGTCGTGGGAAGCGGGGCGAAGAAGAAGAGGACCAGGTAGAATAGGACGCCCGTGATCAAGTTCACGCCGAGGAATCCCCACGCGAGCCAGGAGAATCGGACGCTGTGCCGAGCCGCACGCTCCACGGATCGTCCGAGGTTCGCCAAACCGCGGTCAATGTCGGAGATCGCGAGATCCGTGGTCGACATCGGGCGGGACGCTGATTGGTGCGAACGCTCCCGGGGACCATACGTCTTCCCTCGCGGGGGCCCTCCCCGATCGAGACAGGGTCCTCGTCACCGCGGTGCGGGCGTCGCGGGCGGCGTTCCGCGCTTTCTGGCTCGACGTCGGCGGCGCCGACGCCGAGGTACCACGGGCAGCCGTCGGGCATTGACCTCGGGGGTCGCCCCCGGTTCGGGGGACCCGTAGAGTGGTTCGACGGTCAGGGGGTGGTCCTCGAGCCAGGCGACCCCCTCGACGTACGCCCCGAACGACTCGAGGCTCGTGAAGAGCGGGATCCCGAGCTCGATTGCCCGGCGGCGCAGGATGTACTCGTCCTCGAGCATCTGCTCGAACTTCTCCTGCGTCAGGGAGAGCGGAACGTTCAGGAGTAGGTCGATCTCCCCGTGTTCGAGGGCCTCCGTCACGTTCGGGTGGCGGTCGGGTTCACTGACCTTGTGCAGGATCCGTACCCCCCGGATACCGCGGGAGGCGAGGAACGCCCCGGTGTCCTCGGTCGCCGAGATCTTGAGGCCGAGGCTCCGGAGGCGGTGCGCCTCGGGGAGGAGCTGCTCCTTGAGCTCGGGTCCGCCCACCGAGAGGAACGCGGTGCCCCGTCGGGGCACGAGGCGAACGCCGGTCGCGACGAGCGCCTTCACGAGCGCGTCGGAGAACGTCGGACCGAAGCAGGCGACCTCCCCCGTCGACTGCATCTCGACCCCGAGGAGCGGGTCCGAGCCGACGAGTTGAAGGAAGGAGAACTGGGGAACCTTGACGCCCCACCGCCCGGGCGGCAGCGACGCGACGCCCTCTCGGGAGATCGGTCGGCCGAGCATCGCGCGTGCGGCCTCCCGGAGGAGCGGGACGCCGGTCGCCTTGGCCAGGAACGGGAGGGAACGGCTCGCGCGGAGGTTCAGCTCGATGATCTGGTACTGCTCGTTCTTCACGAGGAACTGAACGTTGAACGGCCCGCGGATCTCCAACGTACGGGCGAGCCGCCCGGCGGCGTCGATCAGCTGCGCCTGAACCTCGGGGGCGGTGTGCCGGGGCGGCAGGCAGAAGATGGCGTCGCCCGAGTGGACCCCGGCGCGCTCCACGTGTTCGAGGATCCCCGCCACCAGCACCCGCTTCCCGTCGGAGATCGCGTCCAATTCGACCTCGTCGGCCCCCTCGACGAACTTCGTGATCACGACCGGGTGCTCGGGGGAGACGCGGGCGGCCTCGGAGAGGAACCGGGCAAGGTCGGCGCGTCCCCAGATCACGCGCATCGCCTGCCCGCTCAGCACATACGACGGCCGAACGAGCACCGGGTAGCCGACCTCGTCCGCGAACCCGCTGGCCTCGTCCACGGTCGTGAACGCTCGCCAGGCGGGCTGCGGGACCTTAAGACGCTCGAGGAGCCGGGCGAACTCAGCCCGGTTCTCCGCCGCCTCGATCGATTCCGCCGCCGTGCCGAGGACGGGGACGCCGCACATCTTCAGCAACGGGGTCAGGTTCTGGGCGAGCTGGCTGCCCACGCACGTCACCACGCCGGTGAACGATTCGAAGTCGACGAGGTCGCGGACCCGTTCGAGGGTGATCTCTTCGAAATAGAGGCGGTCGGACCGGTCGTAGTCGGTCGAGACCGTCTCGGGGTTCGAATTGAGGACCGAGACGCCGGGGACGCCCTCCGCCTTCAGCCCGTCGACGAGGTTCATCGTCGACCAGTCGAACTCGACGCTCGACCCGATCCGGTAGGGACCCGCCCCGACGACGAGGACCGACCCTTTCGGCATCGGCCGAACGTCGTCGGCATCGGCCCGGTACGTGAGGTACAGGTAGTTCGTCCGGGCGGGCCATTCGCCCGCGAGCGTGTCGATCATGCGGACGCGGGGTCGGACCCCTTCCGCGAGACGGTGGCGGCGGACCTCCTCCTCGTCGCGACGGGCGCTTCGCCCGATCGCACGGTCGGACAAGCCGAGCTCTTTCGCCTGACGCAGCAGCGGCGTGGGCACCTCTCGGCCGGCGAGAGCCTCGAGCGCCCGGTGCGTCGCCTCGATCTCCCCGAGGCAGTCGACGAACCAGCGGTCGATCCACGCCGTGCGACCGATCGTTTCGGGGTCGATCCCGGCGCGGAGCGCTTCCAGGACTCGGAAGAGGATGTCGGGGGTGGGGCGGGCGAGGTCGGCCAGGATCTCGGTCGACGTCCGGACGTCCACCGGGGGGACGAGGTCGGCGCGCGGGTCGCTCATTCGGACCGCCTTCGAGATCGCCTCGGGGAACGACGCTCCGATCCCCATCACCTCGCCGACCGACTTCATCGCGGGGCCGAGGCGGCGGTCGGCGCGTTCGAACTTGTCGAGGTCCCAACGGGGCAGCTTCACGACCACGTAGTCGAGCGCCGGCTCGAAGCACGCGGTGGTGACACCCGTGATCCGGTTCTTGAGCTCGGGGAGGGTGTATCCCAGCGCGAGCTTCGCCGCGACGTAGGCGAGGGGATAGCCGGTCGCCTTGCTCGCGAGCGCGCTCGAACGGGAGAGCCGGGCGTTGATCTCGATCGCATAGTACTCCTCGCTCACGGGGTTGAGGCAGAACTGGATGTTGCACTCCCCCACGATTCCGCACGCCGCGGCCGCCCGCAGGGCGGCCTGGCGGAGCATCTGGTACTCGTGGTCCGTGAGCGTCTGGCTGGGCGCGACGACGATGTTGTCCCCGGTGTGCACGCGCATGCTGAGGACGTTCTCCATGTTGCAGACGGTGAGCCCGTTCCCTTTCGCGTCGCGGACGACCTCGTACTCGAGTTGCTTGAACGCTCCGACATACCGTTCGAGCAGGATCTGGCCGACCGGGCTCGCTCGGAGCCCTCGGGCGGCGACCTCCCGGAGCTCCTCGCGGTCCTGGGCGACGCCGCCGCCCTTACCGCCGAGCGTGTACGCGACGCGGACCATCACCGGATACCCCAGGGTCTCCGCGGCCTCGACCGCTTCGTCGTACGAGTACACCGCACGACTGGGGAGGGTCGGGACGTGGGCCCGAGCCATCGTTCGAACGAACTTCGCGCGATCCTCCGTCGCCCGGATCCCTCGGAGGGGGGTGCCGAGCACTCGCGTCCCCGACTTCGCGAGAGCGCCCGAATCGGAGAGCTGGACGCCACAGTTGAGGGCCGTTTGGCCGCCGAAGGAGAGCAGGATCCCGTCCGGCCGCTCTGCGTCGAGGATCGGAGCGACGAACTCGGGGACGAGGGGTTGGAAGTAGACCCGGCCGTGCTTGGGCGGGTCGGTTTGAAGGGTCGCGATGTTCGGGTTCACGACGATCGCGTAAACCCCTTCCTCTTCGAGGGCCTTGAGGCACTGGCTGCCCGAATAGTCGAACTCGCCGGCCTCGCCGATCTTCAGCGCGCCGCTCCCGAGCAGGAGCACCTTCGCCGGCAGCGGCCTCGTCATGCCCGGCGCTTCACCTTCCCCACGAACCGGTCGAAGACGAACCCCGCCTCCTGGGGGCCGGGGTGGCCCTCGGGATGGCCCTGCAGGGCGAGGACCCGCCCCGCGGAGTCCCGGAGTCCCTCGAGCGTACCGTCGTCCGGATTCGTCGCCCAGGCATCGAGACCGGTCCCTACGAGCGAGGCGGGTTCCACCGCGTAGCCGTGGTTCTCGCTCACGATGAGCGCGGTTCCGTCCGGAAAACCGATCGTCTTGTTCTGTCCACGGTGACCGTACTTGAGCTTGAACGTGGTCGCGCCCCGAGCGAGCGCAATCAGCTGGTGACCGAGGCAGATCCCGAGCGTGGGGAGAGCACGCGTCGACGGCCGAGCGAGCTCTTCGATCGTCGCCGCGAGCTGCGCCGGGTCTCCCGGTCCGTTTCCGACCAACAAGCCGGCGATCCGGCGCCCCCCCCACTTGGTGGGGATGTCCGCGTCATACGGAAGCCGCAGGACCGAGACGCCGCGGTCGAGCAGGGCGCGAAGGATGCTCGCCTTGATACCGCAATCGAGCACGGCGACGACGGGGCCTCGGCGGCGAGAGAGGAGGGTCGCCCGGGCGGGCGCGACCTCGGTCATGAACGCCTCTTCCCCGTACTCCGGAGCGGCACGGATCGCCTTCGAGAGTTCGGCGTCGGACGGTCGACGGTCGGTCGGTCCGACGTCGATGACGCCTCGAACGACCCCCTTCGACCGGAGGTGCTCGGTGAGACGTCGCGTGTCGACTCCCCCGACTCCCGGGACTCCCTGCTCGGCCAGCCACTCTCCCAGAGGCGACCGGCTCGACCAGTGATTCGGGGACGTCGTTCCCCGTACGATCACGCCGCGCGGTTGAACCTCCCCGCTCTCGAGCATCGGTAGGCCGTCGGCGTCGGGACCGTTCGCGGGGACGCCGTAGTTGCCGATCAACGGGTACGTGAAGGTGAGGATCTGACCGCGAAACGAGGGGTCCGTGAGCGACTCCGGATACCCGACCATCCCCGTCGTGAAAACGACCTCGCCGACCCGTCGGACCTCCGCGCCGAGGCCGGTGCCGTCAAACCGGGTCCCGTCTTCGAGAAATAGAGTCCCCCCGAGCGCGCTCTTCGCGGCGCGGGCCGGCACAGCCGTCAGGAACCCGAAGGGAAGGAGGAGGGGGTTCGGGTTTAACTTTTGCCGTCGGCCGACCGACGATGCGACGAAATTCTGGAGGTACGATGGCCGGTACGAGACGAGGAGCCCTGAAATTCCCCCATCGGGTGGAGCCGACAGTGCCCGGCCTTCCTCGCGTTCAGGAATCGTACGATTTCGTCGTCCTCGGGGGCGGGCACGCCGGTCTTCAGGCGGGGCTCAAGGCCGCACTGCTGAGCCATACCGCCGCGATCGTGGACAGGGGCCCGAAATACTCGCGATCGTACTATGCCCCGCGAATGGACAACATCCCGGGATTTCCGCACGGGATCTCGGGTCACAAGCTGCTGGACGAGCAGGTCGCGGCGGTGCGGGCGGCCGACGCGGTCGGGTACTTTACCCCGGCCCATGTGGTCGCGGTCGAACACACCGAGCGGGGGTACTCGGTCTCGTTTGAGTGGCTGAAGCAAACGCACGTGGTCCGAGGCCGGGCGCTCGTCCTCGCGATGGGGGTGGTCGACCGGATCCCCGTCGTCGGGGGGTCGATCGAACCGATCTTCCCGTGGGCGAACCAGGCGCTGGTCGACTTCTGCATCCTGTGCGACGGCCACGAACTGACCGGGAAGTCGATCGCGGTCATCGGGCACGACCCGTTCGCGGCGCGGACCGCGCTCGACCTCCTCCACTTTCGGCCGAAGTCGGTCGAAATCCTCACGCACGGCCAACCGTTCCTCAGGGACGCCCGCGAGGAAGATCGTACGACCCTGACCGCCGCCCTTGCGGAGCACGGGATCGGTCACTCGGAACTCGAGATGGTCGGTTTCGACGAGATCCGGGAGAAGCGCTTCGGGGTGAAGTTCGCCGACGGGAGCCACCGGAGCTTCGACCGGGGGTTCAGCGCGCTCGGCTGGTACGACATGCATCAGGAGTTCCCCCGTCGCCTCGGGTGCCGCTTCGACGCCGAGGGGTACGTCGTGACCGACGAGGACTGCCGAGCCCTGGACGCGACCACGGGAGCCCCGATCCCGGGCCTCTACTGCGTGGGCGATCAGCGGAACGGCTGGAACCAGATCCCCGAGGCGTGGGCGACCGCGGAACGCGCGGTGATCCACGCGTATTCCTGGTACCTCTGAGCGCCGTCCCCCCGCATCACCCGGCCGGCGTCGGGCGAGCGGGGCTCGCGACGTCCAGGTGGTGGGCCAGCTCGCCGAGATCCGTCGCGACGGCGGAGGCGCCCGCCGCGAGCAACCGGTCCGCGCTCATCGGCCCGGAGGTCGGTTCGGACGGGTCCGGTAGCACCGCGTAGAACCGAACGTGGGCGCGCGTCGCACATTCCGCATCGATCAGATGATCGCCGACGTAGAGGGCACGTTCGATCGGGATCTCCATCTCCCGCAGCAATAGGTGGAGCGCCTCGGGTGACGGTTTCTGAGGACCGGGAGCACTTCGCGTGCGGAGATACGGGAAGAACGTTCCCAAGCCCGTTCGAGCGAGCGCATTCCGAGCGAAGTACTCGGAGCTGCGGGTCAGGACCCCCAATCGGAAGCCGCGATCGCTGAGCATCCGCAAGAGCGGCTCCGCGCCCGGGCGCACGACGGTCCGTGGCAAGGCCTCCGCTTCGATCGCGTCGATCCGTTTCGGATACTCCGCCTCGAAGCGGAACAGGTTCCCTTCGGGTCCCCCCGAGTTGGCGAGCTCCTGACGCGCGGTCTCGACGATCCGGTGGATCGGTTCCTCGACGGAGAGGTGACCCGGTATCACGCCGTACTTCTCGGCGATGCGGATCAATTCGGCCCGCATGCGTCCGAAGTCATGATGCGAGAGGACGAGAGTACCGTCCAGGTCGAAGACGACCCCGAGCAGCGGCTCGAGGAAGTGCGGCTCGACGTCCCGGGGTGGCATCTCCCCTCCACGCCACGACGGTCCGAGGGGAAGGTAAGGGTTTGCTTCCAAGCGAACGAGGGGTCGCGACGGGGCTCAGGGTTTCTGGTGATAGGCGAGACCGTACCACGTCCCTCGTTCCTTGTCGAACGTCGTCCCGCACTGATAGCAGAAGAAGATCCGCGCGGGGGGATCCTTCGGTTCGAACTCCATGGTCGTGCCGCAGATTGGACAGCACAGCCGCGACTGGACCTCGGGGAGACCGTGCCAGGTATCACGACGGCGGTCGTAGACGACGCCGTGGTGGGGGCAGACGAACATTGGGTACGGGACCGACGAGCTCGTGGGACCCGTCATCGCACGCCCGCAGACGGGACAGTACATCGGTTGGGAGAACGGTGCCAGGCTGCGAAGAACCTACCGCCCGAGTGGTTACGCCGCGGCGCTCGGTCGCTCGAGCGTGACGACCGACTCGCGGAGGACGAACGACCGACGTTGTCCGCTCCGACGGGTGCGGGCGACCTCGACCGAAACGATGCGGTAGCCGAGGGCGGCTCCGAGGCGGGCCGTGAGGAGGTCCCCGGGCACGTACGTGCCCGCGAGGAGGGAATCTCCGACGACGAGCACGAAGTGGCCACCCGGCACGAGCGCATCGCGGACCCTCGTGAGCACCGGTACGAGGTCCGCAAAGTAGCGGTGGACGACCGCGTGCGCGTCGTCGCGACGGTAGGAGCCCTTGCGTTCTACGTTGTCCCGGATACGAGGGAGGATCTCGTCCAACCAGGGGTCGGGAGCACCGACCACCCCGCGATACTCCTGCGTTTCCGAGCGAGGCAGGTTGTCGCACGCAACCTCCGCGCTCCGGAGTGCGGCGAGGTCCGCGTACGACCGAGCGTAGCCCAGCCACGCGAGGTCGAGCTTGTAGTTCATGACGTAGTCCATTCCGTTGACGTAGGGTGGGCTCGTCACCGCGAGGTCCACCGAGCCGCCCGGCCAACTCGCCGAGCGAGCATCCCCCTCCTCGACGCGCGACGGCGGCCCCCATTGCGTCCGCTCGCGTCGAAGCTCCTCGAGGTCGCCGGCCATCTCCTCGATCGCCACCAGGAACCGGTCGAACGGGTCCCTATCGGAAGGCTGGTGCCGCCGGTTGTATCCGAGGCACGGAGAGCGATGGAGACGGCTGGAGGGGATCAGGATGCGACCGAACGCGAGACGCAGCGCGTCCGGGATCGGGCGCCCTCCCGCGGGGAGCGCGTCCCGAAGCCGGGTGAGGTCGTCGAGGGCCTCGGGGTCGAACTGTCGCCGGGTCTCTCGAAGGAACGGGAGGCTACCGGTACTTCGCCGTCGCGCATTACGAACCACTCGCTGGGCCGCGGCGCGGAGCGGGCCCGAGCGAAGCTCGAACCGTGTCTTGACGCGGGCGGCCAGGACGGCGGGGGCGAGCAACTCGGTTCCGAGAGCTCGGCCCCCCCACCGGCGGGTCTCCACGAGCGTCGTGCCGCTCCCCGCGAAGGGGTCGAGTACGACGGCGCGGCGCGGGAGGTCGGCGCCGTCGAGTACCCCCCGAACGAACTCGGCTGAGTATCCCTGAACGTACGGCCACCAGCGGTGGATCGGTAGCGATTCGTTGGACCGAAAGGTGATCGGTCCGCCGTATCGGCCGAGCGCTACTCCATTCTCCCGGACAAACCGGTCGACGAACGCGGGGGGGTCGACGAAATCACTCCGCTCGTCGAGGCGTTCGAAGTCCCGAAGGACGTAAAGGCCCCTCCCGAGGCGGAAGACATCCCCCCGGAGCCGCAGGTGGGCGAGCGCCCGCTCGACTCGGTCCGGTCGATCGTCGAGGCGCGCGGCGAGCTGACGGACGGTGGCGCCCACCGCACCGGATTCGCCGAGCGCCTCGCGCACACCGTCGTCGAACAGCTCGTGCGTCGCCTCCGGCACGAGGGGCCCAGAGGAGGCGGTGCCTAAGAACGTGCCCGTCGGGCACGCGACGGCCGGTGGAC
Source organism: Thermoplasmata archaeon (assembly GCA_049802875.1). Lineage (GTDB taxonomy): Archaea > Thermoplasmatota > Thermoplasmata > Lutacidiplasmatales > UBA184 > Lutacidiplasma. The sequence continues at coordinate 19,816 of JBARNH010000033.1, forward strand.
CGCCGGCGGAGAGGCGGGCTCCGGCCAGGGGTGAGTGTCGAGCGAGGCCCGGATCGTCTCGCGGACCCGGCGCCGCTCTCGCTTCAACGATCGGGCCCACTCCGTCGAGCGGAGGTCCGGGTCGAGCCCCGCCAGGACCACGTCGAGGTCGTGCAATCGACCGAGGCGGTCCTGGAGCCGGCGGGCCAACGGAGGGAAGGCGCCCGCCCAAGGCCCGTCGATGCGGGCGCGGACCTCCTCCAGGTGACGGAGGCGACGGACCCGAATTCGCAACCGATGGAGTCGCGTCGTGCTGGGCCGACGCCGGGCCTTCCCGAGCGCCGCTCGAACGTCGTCATGGCGACGATCCTGTTCGTCGTTCAGGAGTTCGATGAGGTGGGCACCCGATCCGGGGCGAGTGCCCCACTCGAGTCCCTCGCGCAGACCCTCGAAGAGGTGGGCGTCTCGTTCCGAGCGGAGGAACACCCCGAGCAACTCTCGACCGGTCCGCGACTCGTCGCGGAGCTTCGCGCGCAGACGGGCGACGAGCGCGACGTCCACGCCCAAAGGGTGCGGCAGGGAGGCACCCTCGATGAGTTCGATCATCACATCACGATCCCGTACCCGTCCGACCAAGCGAGCGAGGCGTTTCAGTCGTCGTTCGTGCGGCCGCACCATCGCCCGGTGCCGGGCGGTCAACAGGCCGTCCCAGATCGCGAGCGCATGGCGCAGACGGCGCATCTCTCGGTGCAGATGATGCAAGCTCTCGGGGGAGGGGTACGTCCGGTCCACGACCTCGTCGACCGACCCGGCGACCTCGGCGAGGAGGCGTTCGAGCTCGCGGACGAGAGCGACCGGGCGGATCCGGGGAGGTCTTCGTGCCGCGGTCACCGTCCAATTCCATTCCCGCCAGACGACCGTAGATTAGTAAATCCTCGGTCAGCGGTGGGTCGTTCGCTTACCGCTATTAGGGATGCCCGCTGTGGCAGGTCGTGGAGCGCGCCCGATCGGTCGCACTCCATCGAGCGGCCGAGGGTCCCCGCGTCCGTGCGGGGCGGACGATCGGTGTGATCGACGTCGGTTCGAACACGGCCCGATTCGTCGCGTTCGAGGCAGCGTCCTCCGGTACCGTACGGGCATTTTACGAATCCAAGGAGTCGCCGCGCCTCGGGCTCGGGACCGGGCCCGACGGGCGGCTGAGCTCCGCGGCCATGGAGCGTGGGGTCACCGCGGTCCAACGGTTCGCGCTCGCGGTCCGCTCGCTGGGTTTGGGCCGTACCATCGCCGTCGCAACGAGCGCGGTGCGCGATGCATCCAACGGCAGCGAATTCGTCCGTCAGGTCGAACGGTCGACCGGGGTGGCGCTCCGCATCATCTCGGGCGCCGAGGAGGCTCGGTACGCCTACCTCGGGATGGCGGGGGCCTGGGAGCTCGAGAACGACCTGGTCTGCGACCTGGGCGGAGGGTCGCTGCAGCTGGCGGAGGTCCGGTCCGGCCAGATGCGGAACTCGGTGAGCGTCCCCCTCGGCGTACTCCGACTCTCCCAACGCTTCCTAGATCACGACCCTCCGAAACGACGCGAGGCCGACGAGCTCCGGGAGTACGTCCGGGAGACCCTCCGCTCGGTACTCGACGCGTTCGGAGGTCGCGGGTACCGCCTCTTCGGCATCGGGGGGACCGTCCGTTCGCTCGCCCGTGCCGCGATCGAGTTTCGCGATTATCCGGTCTCTCGGGTCCACGGCTATCCACTCTGGGGGCACGACCTCGACGCGCTCGGCGAACTGTTGGGGGAGATGTCCGCGGCCAAACGACGCGCAGTCCCGGGGATCGGGGCGGACCGCGCCGACGTCGTGATCGCCGGGATCATCGTGCTCGAGGAGCTGGTGCGGGCGACCAACGCGGAGCGGATCACCGTCTCGGGGACGGGGATCCGGGAAGGACTCGCGCTGGAGGCGATCGGCGCGAAGCTCCCGGTCCCGGCGGAACGGTTGGCCGAGAGGTCCGCCGCCGCCGCAGCGGAGTCGTTCGCCTTTCGCCTCGACCACGGACGGGGGGTCGCCGACACGTCCCTCGCGCTGTTCGAGGTCCTCTCCCCGCGCTTTGAGTGGGGTCGCAGCGAGGGGCTGGCGCTTCGGGTCGCGGCCTGGATGCACGACGCCGGTACCGCCATTGACCTCTGGCGTCATGCCTACCACTCCGCCTACCTGATCCAGAATTACCCGATCTGGGGACTCGACCAGCGCGAGGTCCTCCTCGCGTCGATGGCGGCTCGATTGCATGAGGGCGGGGACCTCCCGTCGGCGTGGAAGAAGGGGTTCCTGCCGATCATCCGCGGGACCGACCTCGACACCGCCCACCGGTTGGGCGCGATCCTCGAGGTCGCCGAGCTCACGTCCGCCGCGCATCCGCGCTTCTCCCTCGGGGGGGCCGGCAAGACCCTCACGTTGGTCTTTTCTGCCCCCACGGATACGACCCTTCCCGCGCACTGGGAAGAGAAGGTCCGAAAACCCATGGAGCGGGCATTCGAGGTCGAGGTCCGGATCCGTGATCTCTGAGACCCCGAGCCCCACCCACGGTTTCCCCGGCCGCCTCTTCGTCTTCGAAGGACTCGACGGGAGCGGAAAGTCGACCCAAGCCTCGTTGCTCGGAAAGTGGCTTCAGGCCCAGGGATACCGGGTGTTCTTCACCGAGTGGAACTCGTCGGAACTGACCTCCGAGACGATCCGTCGTGGCAAAAAGAAGAACCTGTTGACGCCGACCACGTTCTCGTTGCTGCACGCGACCGACTTCGCCGACCGCTTCGAGCGGCAGATCCTACCCCCCCTTCGGGCGGGGTACGTCGTCGTGTGCGACCGGTACGCCTACACCGCGTTCGTCCGGGATGCGGCGCGCGGATGCGACCCGGCGTGGGTCCGGAACATCTACTCCTTCGCTCCCCGACCGGACCGGGTGTTCTATTTCCGGGTACCCGTGGCGGTGACGCTCAAGCGGAAGATCGCCTCGCGCCTACGGATCAACTACTACGAGGCCGGGATGGACCTCGGACTCTCGGACGACCTCCACGACAGCTACCAGCGGTTCCAGACCCGCCTGAAGCAAGAGTACGAGCGGATGGCACGGACGGACGAGTTCACCGTGATCGATTCGCGGCGACCCGTCGAGACCATCCAGGCGGAACTGCGCAACCACGTTCGCCCGATCCTCCAGAACTTCCCCACCGGCGAGAAGCTGATGCATGACGGATAGGACGTACGGAACCCGGCTGCCGGGTCTTCCCACCGAGTCTCTCACGGGGAAGCTCATCGTGGTCGAGGGCGCCGACGGCTCCGGCCGGACCACGGAGGTCGACCTCCTGCGCGGGTGGCTCGAGGTCGAAGGGCACGCGGTCGTGGATACGGGATTGCGCCGGTCGACCCTGGTCGCCGGGGAGATCGACGGGGCGAAGCAAGGGCACACGCTCGGCGCCACCACCATGGCCCTCCTCTACGCCGTCGATTTTGCCGACCAGCTCGAGAACAAGATCATTCCTGCGCTCTCGGCGGGGAGCACCGTCCTTGCGGACCGGTACATCTACACGCTGATGGCGCGGGCGGTAGTGCGCGGGGCGTCGCGGGACTGGGCCCGCCAACTCTACGCTTTCGCGCTACGACCGGACCTGGTCGTCTTTCTCGAGGCCCGCCCCGAGATCCTGCTTCACCGGGCGATCTCGAAGTACGGGTCGCTCGACTACTGGGAGTCCGGGATGGACCTCTCCCTCTCTCGGGACCTGTTCGAGAGCTTTTTCCTGTACCAGGACCGGTTGTCGAAGGAGTTCGCTTGGGTCGGCGCCGAGTATGGCTTCCATCGCGTCGACGCCAACCGTCGCCCGGAGCAAGTGCACGAGGACGTTCGCACGCTCGTCGCACCACTCTACGCGAAGCCGCGGACCCGCCGCGCCAACGACGGGGTCTCGCTCCCGTTCAATCGACCCCGCCGGCCAGCTGCTTCCGGGTGAGGAGCCATAACAGCCGGGCGGAGCCCGGACGGAGCGCTCTCGGGAATTCGAGGCATGCGGCGCCCCCTTTGGTCAACCGCGCGAACGAGACTCCCTCGCCCGTTAGCGCCAGGCCGACGAACTCCGCGAGGGTGGGCTCGTGACCGACGAGCACGGTCGTCCGATCCGTCCGGGCCACCCGGCGGAGCGGAGCGAAGACCGGGGCGGCCGTCGTCCCCATGTCGAGCTCGGGCCAGAGGACGGCTCGGCGGGGAGGGTCGAGCTGCTTCCCGAGGATCTCCGCCGTCCGTCGGGCGCGGACCGCCGGACCGCTCGCGACGCATGAGACCGAACCGAGGAGGCGAGCGAGCGATCGGGCCACGCGGCGGGTTTGCTGAGTCCCTTTCGCGCTGAGGGGTCGGAGTCCGTCGTCCGGCCACCGGGCCGGATTTCTCACCTCCGCCGGTCCGTGTCGGAAGACCACGACGCGCGGGCCGTGAGTGGAATCCGTCACCGTCGTACGCCTCGGAACGCGGGGTCGACGATGGGCGCCCGCAGAAAACGGTTCCCGAACCGCCTCGTTCAGAGCGGGATCGGTTCGTCCGCGTCCACGGTCCCGTTCGAGAACGTGACCGGGATCGCGCGGTCGAGCACGACCTGCGCGATGTCCTGCGAGTAGGCGACCGTGCGACCGATCGACTCGAGGATCCGGGTCACCGCGGCGGCGGTCGCGGGAGGCATCGTTCCGCCTCCGACCGCCGGAAGGAGCCGGTCCGAGAGCGCGTGGCCCGACGCGAGGAGCGCGTCGCCCATATCGAGGAGGTCGTTGGCCGCGGCGTCGTCCGTGGCATGGATCACTCCCTCCAGGTGCTCCATCGCCTGATGGTGGAACTGCTTCAGCGACGTGAGCGAGCCGGCGCCGCTCGGTAGTTCGACGAGACGTCGTCCTGCGTCCCCGAGAACGGTCGCGTGGTCTGCGATCCGTTCCAGGCTTCGCGCGACGGTCCACGGCCCGAGCAAGGTGACTCCCGAGCCGTCGAGGCCGAGGCGCAAGGCGGCCAACCGCTGGACGTACCACGCCTCGCGGTCGATCTCATCGTCCCGCCGTTCCCAGTACTGGTCGTCCCCCAACGGGAGCTGCGACCAGCTTTCCACCGCCTCCCGGTGGAACCCCAACACCATCCTCCCCATCCGGGCGAGACGTTCGGGCAGCGGTACCGGGCTGTCGTAGGCCAGGTCCCGGAGTCGGATCACATCGGGTTCCTCCGAAACGATCTCGGGTTGTCGAGTACGACGACAGAACGTCCGGACCACGTCGCGCGTGCCCAAGGTGATGCCGGGGTGCTCGATGACGTTGAACTCCCGCGCGCCGCCGAGGTACGACCCCAACAAACGACGGAAGAGGTGTTCCGAGGACTCTCCCCGTCCGACTGTGACGGTCGCGACGGGCGGTCGACCCAGGAGCAGCGCTCCGAACGGGAGAGCGACCCGCGTGGCCGCGGGTGGGCGGCGAGGGGTGGAACGGTCGGTCGAGGCTCGGTCGGTCGCTTGGCGATCACTCGCGAGCCCCGGAGGTCGCGCCCCTCGCCGGTCTCCGAAGGGCGCTCGGGCCGGGGCCCGCTCCTCCGGCGGAACTTTCTTCGTCATCGACAGACGAACGGTCCGGGAACATATATAGAATTTCAATTTAGACTATACAAAATACTATAGGTACTGTTCGGAAGGGCTTCTCGCAGCCGCCGGCCCTCCTCGGTCCCCTCAACTTCCCCTACCTCATGACCGGAGCTGGACCCCGTCCGGACCCTCGGTGGTGAGGCCCGAGTCACGGCACTGTTGCAACGCCCGGTTCAGCCCAGCGAGTGAGATTCGATGCCCCCGGCGCTCGAGTTCCGCGAGGAGCGGGCGCCGCCGGAGGGGCCCGCTGGTGGCCTTCAGGCAAGAGACCAGCTCGCTCACGATCCCCGGCGGAACGCCCGCGGCCGCCGGCCCGCGACGCACCTCCGGCGTGGAAGCACTCTCTCCGGCCATGCGTCGCCCCCGCTCGCGAAAGAGGTGGGAGTGTAATACCAGCTCGCGAGGAATTGATTCACCGGGGGCGTTGCCCGGTCGACCGGTGTCCCCAGTCCGCCCCGGACGGCTCCTGTCCGCAGCGCTTTGAGCCCGAAAGACTACCACGGCCGGATACTCGGGCGGAGGCCGCGGTGCAGAAGAGAGTCCTCGGAAAGAGCGGGTTGGAAGTCTCCGCGGTCGGACTCGGCTGCATGGGGATGAACTTCAGCTACGGCGTCGCCCCCAATCGGCAGGAGATGATCTCCCTGATTCGGAGGGCGGTCGAATGGGGGGTCACGTTCTTCGACACGGCCGAGGCGTACGGCCCGTATACGAACGAAGAGCTCGTGGGCGAAGCGCTCGGTCCCGTCCGCGAACGGGCGGTGATTGCCACGAAGTTCGGTTTCCGTTTCGGTCCCGATGGGAAGCAAGTAGGATTGGACAGTCGGCCCGACCACATCCGGGAGGTCGCCGAAGCATCGCTGAAGCGGCTCAACGTCGATGCGATCGACCTGTTCTATCAGCACCGCGTCGACCCGAACGTGCCGATCGAAGATGTGGCACGAGCCGTGAAGGGACTCATACGAGAGGGGAAGGTTCGCCACTTCGGTCTCTCCGAAGCGGGCGCCCAAACCATTCGACGCGCGCACGCGGTGCAACCCGTCACCGCGGTCCAGAGCGAGTACTCGCTGTGGTGGCGGCGGCCGGAAGAATCCCTGTTCCCGACGCTGGACGAACTAGGGATCGGCTTCGTGCCGTTCAGCCCCCTGGGTCGGGGCTTCCTCACCGGAAAGATCGATGAGACGACGACGTTCGAACGTTCCGATTTTCGTAACCTCCTTCCCCGTTTCGCCCCCGAAGCTCGCAAGGCGAATCAGGCCGTGGTCGACCTCCTCCGCGAGATTGCACTTCGAAAGAACGCGACGCCGGCGCAGGTCGCACTCGCTTGGCTTCTCGGCCAGAGGTCGTGGGTCGTTCCAATACCGGGGACGACGAAGCCGGATCGTCTGCGAGAGAACCTCGGGGCCGTGGATGTTCCCTTGACATCCGCCGACCTTCGTGAAATCGACCGGGCGGCGGGAGAGATCACGGTGCACGGCGCCCGGTATCCCGAAGAAATGGAGCGCAAGACCGGAATCTAACCACCGGCAGGGATCAACTCGGCCGCGGGGTCGAGCGGGTCCCGGAATCGTTAGCCCCCATCGAGGGGTGGG
>JBARNH010000034.1:0-28533 GCA_049802875.1 Thermoplasmata archaeon
CGGGTGGCCGGCCTTCCCCGCTCGGGCACCGTCGGGACGGGCTTCTTGACCGCCTTCGACGCGGGCGGGGCGTGCTGCTTCGCCCAGCGGCGCGTGAGCGCCCGCTCGTAGAGCAGCTTCATGTACATCGCGTCGTGCTCGAGGAGCGGAGAGCTCGAGATCACGGTCACGTCGTAGTCTCGTTCGGCGAGGATCTCCGCGAGCGGGTCGAATCGCACCAGCCCGCGCTTGATCGGGGTCAGTCGGAACTCGCCGGAGCCGTAGAACTCGACCCCCGAGAAGTTGAGATAGAGCGGCCCGTCGGTCGCCGCGACGAACTCCTTCAGTACGGGCTCCAACTGCTCCGCCTCCTCGAACGAGCGACGTTCCCGCGCCGCGAGGTGGGGGAGGTTCAGGACCGGCACCGTGCCCTTGACCCGGTGGGCGAGCTCGAGCACCTCCTCGCGGGAGCCGAATACGTCGGGGTGACCGCTCGGCTCGATCGCGAGTCGGACCGTCCCCCGGGAATACTGCTTCAGCCAGTTCGAGAGGTCGGTCACGATTTGCGTGAGCTCCTGGATCGAGTCGCCCCGGTCCCCACCTCCGTAGAACCCGAGATGCGTGACCGCGAGACGCGCCCCGAGCCCTTGCGCGAGCACCCCCGCCCACTGGATCTGGCGCGTCGACTGTTCCCGCGCGTCGCTCGAACCGAAGAAGTCGACGTAGTACGGGGCGTGGAGGGTCAGGTCGGTGTCGAGCGCTCGGGCGAGGGCTTTCGTCTGCTGAAGGTCCGGATAGTCCTTGGCGAGGCTCCAGGTGAGGGTCGTGAGCGAATCCCGCTTCTTGATCGGGGAGGTCAGCGCGGCGAGGGACGGCGTACCGCCCTGGTGGTCCGGACTGCCCACGTTCACGATCAGCTGGAGCAGGAGGTCGCGCGCGACCTTGCCCACTTCTTCGTCGAACGCGAGGCGAGTGAGCGGATTGACCTTGATGAACTGGACCTCCATCGCGGTGAGGCCCAGGTGGTGAACGTCGGCGATTCCGTCGCGCAGCGTGCGCCCCTTGCAGGAGAGTGGGATCCCCGCGGGTCCGAACCGGATCACGAGTAGCCAGACCTCAAAAACGGCGGACCCGCGGGAAGATATCAACCTATATAGCGGGGCCCCGGGGAAGTCGTTCCCCCGGTCCGGACGTCATGGCCTGGGCCGGTCCGGGTCGGAAACCGACGCCGATGAGGTATATCTCCGACGACGGCTCCCGCGACGCGGGAGGCTTCGTGCGCCGGACGCGCGCGAACGACGTTCCGAGCTCCCGTTCGAGATCGTCGACCATGTCGCCGTCGAAGACCTTCGCGACGAACGCGCCGCGGACGGCCAGGACGGATCTCGCCAACCGCAGCGCGTCGCGCACCAGGCCCACGCTCCGCGCGTGGTCGGTCGCGTACGCCCCGCTGATCCGCGGCGACATGTCCGAGACGACGACGTCGAATTCCTCGGCGCCGAGCCGGGCAGGGAGCGACGGGTCCCCCACCCGGCCCCGGACGACTCGCACCCCGTCGATCGGTTCGACCGGTCGCGGGTCGACCGCGACCACAGCTCCTCGAGGACCGACCCTCTCGCGCGCGACGACCGACCAGCCTCCCGGGGCCGCGCCGAGGTCGAGCACGCGCGCCCCGGGACGAAGGATCCGAAACCGGTCGTCGACGTACGTAAGCTTGAACGCCGCCCGCGAACGGAGACCCGAGCGCCGGGCGGCGCGGTAGTACGGGTCGTGTCGCCGCTCGCTAACGAACCGGCGCGGCATGGCGGGCGCGCGAGGCGGGGAGCGTACATGAGCGGGTCGATGGGCGGGGACCGGCACGGCGAATGGGGCCGTCCGAATTTGAATCGGAGTCTCTTGCACCCCAAGCAAGAAGGATGGTCCAAGCTACCCCACGGCCCCACGCCGCGCCGGTGGCGCGCGGACCCGGACCGCTTAGATAATGGTTTCCCGGCGGGCGGGGTCGGTCGCTAGTGGTGGAGCCACAACCAGGCCGAGAGACCGCCGACGGTGATGATCACGATGCTCGCGATCGCCACCCAGAAGAATGTCCAGAAATCCGCGCGGGCTTCGGCGGGGGTGACCTCGGGTCCGGGCGTGGAACTTCCGGGGGAATGGGTGTACGGGCTGCGAAACGTCTCCGCCGGCTCGGTCACGGGAGTTCCCGGACCCTCGGAGTTCGGCCCGATTCTTAACGACTCGGTTCGTCTGACGCCTAGGCAGCGAACCAGGGCAGCCGGGCGGCGGGCCCGGTCGGCTTGAGGACGAGGAGGTGCAGGTTCGCCCCGGGTTCTCCGGGCGCGTACGAGTCCCGCTGCGCAAGCTGGTAGAGGAGGTAGAGCGCATCCTCGTCCGACCGCACTCCGAGCGAGCGATTGACGTCGACCCCGAATCGCTGGCGCAGAAGACCCAGCAGTTCTTCGAAGTCGATCTGGCCGGATTCGTCGGCAGCCTGGGCTCGTCGGAAGAGGCCGACCACGATCCCGGTCGCGAGGCGCAGGATCTCGGCGGGCTCCGCGAGGCGGAGATGGAAATGCGGGGGGCTCGGGTCGGCTCGCTCCCCGGTCGGAACGACCAGCACCGACACCTCGTTCTCGATCGCGGAGCCGGGGGTGCGCGAGAGTTGCGCCCAGGTCTCTTCCGCGGCCGAGTCGTTGGGGACCACGAAGATCGCGCGGTGCAGCGGGGACGGCGTGGTCCGGACCTTGGCGACCCACCGGTCGACGCCCTCCGTACCGCTACCGGAGGGGGCGGCGTTCACGAACACCGGGAACGTCCGTCGGGGAACTCCCGACTCCTGGACCCAGAACGACGCCTCGCCTTCCGGGTCGCGGCGGGCGGGCGGGACCCGGGCGTACCCGAGCTTCTTGAGGACGATCTCGGCGTCCCGCAGGCGGTCGGACGGGACTCCGACCCGGTCGGAGCTGGGCATTGCGAGAGTAAGGACGGCCGTCCGAGATAAGCTCGACGTGCGGACCTGCACCCGACGTCAGAGGCTGGTCGGGAAACCGATCCGAACGAGCGGCGCGTTCACTACGATCGCGAGGACGACCGCCAGTAGGTACGGACCGGAATAGATGAACCCGCGACGCGCGGTCGCGCGAGTGACCGTCCTCCAGAGCGGCGCGGTGAGGAGGACGAACACGCCACCGAGCGCCACGAGGACCGCGAGGACCGGCCACGTGACCGCACCGGTGAAACCGATCAGGATCGCCGCCGGAACGAGCAGGGCCGCTGAGGCGACCACGACCTTCCCGGAGAAGGCGACGTCGTCCATCCGTGGCAGCATCGGGAGGCCGGCCCGGGCGTAGTCGTCCTTGAGCAGGAGGGCCAGGCTCCAGAAGTGGGGAGGCGTCCAGAGGAAGACCAGGATCGCGAAGGCGATCACCCCCGGCGTCCAGCTCCCGACCGCCGCGGCGCTCCCGGCGAGCGCAGGAGCGCTCCCAGCGAATCCCCCGACCACGATGTTCCAGCTCGACCGGCGCTTCAGCCAGGCGGTGTAGACGACCACGTAAGTGAGTCCGCCCAAGAAGATCGAGAAACCCGTAAGCGGGTTCAGGAGCCAGGTCGCGAACCCGATACCGGCGCCGAGGAATCCGAGGCCGAGACCGGCGACCACTCCGCTCGGCGCGATCCTCGCGTCCGGAAGGGGTCGAAGCCGGGTGCGTTTCATTCGTCCGTCGAGGTCGCGGTCGAGGTAGTGGTTCAACATCGCCGCCCCGGCGGACCCCGCCGCGCCGCAGACGATCAGGATCCCGAGCCGCAGGAGGTCGATCGACCGCGGTGACGCGAGGAGGAACCCGCCGACCGCCACGGTGCAGATCAGCGCCGTGATCCCGGGCTTCGCGAGCTCGAAGTAATCGCCGACGGTCGCTCGCCGCGGTTCGGTGGCCGGAGAGGGCGTGGCCGGTTCGACCATCAGGTGGAATCGCCGAGGACGGCGTGCGGCTTAGCCTTCCCGGGGGGACGTCACGGTCACGGGCCGGTCGATGGACCGCGTCGGGATGGGAGTCGGAGCCGGACGGTCCGCGGCGGTAGGAGCGCGGGGCGATCCTTCCTCGGCGGCGCGTCGCGCCCAGTCGACCCAGCGACGGGGCATTTCGCGGAGATTGGCGAGGAGGGCGAGCACGAGCAGCATCCCGAACAGCGCGGTCGCGATCGCCAAGTGGACGAGGACGATCCCGGCGAGCAGGGAGCTCTCGACGACGAGCCCGCCGAGCAGCGCCTCGGTGACGACGAGTGCGAGGGACCCGAACGCGAGCCGGAGGAGCGCGCGACGTCCCCGCTCGAACGCCACCCCGAGCAACGCGAGGCCGAGGACGCTGAGGGAGAGCACGAACGCCGCTACCCGGTGGCTCCACTCGATCGCGGCTCCCCCGGTGAACGCCGGGAGGAAATTGCCGTTCCCGAAACACGACGGCCAGTCCGGGCAGGCGAGGCCGTTGTCGGTCGTGATCACGTTCCCGCCCAGAATGATCGTCATGTAGCAAAGGACGCAAGCGACCACGGCCGCGGACCGGAAGAGGTCGTGGCCCCGCATCGGCCCCCTAGGGAGTCTCAGCGGACGCTGCGGTCGGCATAGGCCCCGGGGTTGGCGCCGGGGTGCGGGAAGGAAGCGGCGCTACCGGGCCACTCATCCGGACAGCGAGTTCCTCGCCCCACGGGTCGTCGGAGGTCACCGGGTCGCCGGCGAAGTAGCTGTAGGCCATGTTGAAAAGGAAGACCAGTTGACCTATCCCGAGGATGTACGCACCGAGGGTCGAGATGAAGTTCAGCGACTGGAAGTTCCCGGCATACAGGTAGGTGTAGACCCGGCGCGGCATCCCCTCGGCTCCGAGGATGAACATCGGGAAGAGGAGCACATTGACGCCGACGTAGGTGAGCAGGAAGTGAATCTGCCCCAAGCTCTGGCTGTACCAACGCTTGGTCCAGATGGGGAAGTAGAAGTAGATCCCGGCGAAGATCGCCATCAACGTCCCCCCGAGGAGGATGTAATGGAAGTGGGCCACGACGAAGTACGTGCCGTGGTAGAGGTAGTCGATCGGGATCGACGCGAGGAGGAGGCCGGAGAGGCCGCCGATGACGAACCCCGTGATGAACGCGACGCAGAACCACATCGGGACGGCCATCCAGATCCGACCGCCCCAGAGCGTCGCGACCCAGTTGAACACCTTCACCGCCGACGGGACCGCGACCGCGAACGTCGCCAGCATGAAGACGAACCGGACGTCGGTCGAGATCCCGGTGACGAACATGTGGTGCTCCCAGACCGCGAAGGAGAGCACGGCGAAGGCGCCCAGCGCGATCGCCATCGCTCCGTACCCGAAGATGTCCTTGCGCGCGAGCTTCGGGATGATCGTGGAGATGATCCCGAACGCCGGTAACACCATGATGTAGACCTCGGGGTGCGCGAAGAACCAGAAGAGGTTCTGGTAGAGCAGGGCGCCCCCGAGCGGAGTGCCATTCACCGCCGCGAGGATGTGGGTACCGAAGTTCCGGTCCGACAGGACGAACGTGAGCGCGATCGAGAGCGAGGGGAGCGCGAAGATCAGGAGGACCGAGTTGATGAGCGTGGCCCAGACGAACAGCGGCATGTTCCAGTAGTGGACGCCGGGGGCCCGGTGCTTCAGGATCGTGACGAGGAAGTTGACCGCCCCGAGCATCGAGGAGATCGTGAGGATGTGGAGGCCGAGGATCCACAGGTCGACGCCGTACGGGTTCGGCCCGAACGACTCGAGGGAGAGCGGGACGTACCCGGTCCAGCCCGCGTACGCGTTCGACAGGATCAGGATGACGCCCGCGGGCGGCAGCATCCAGAAGGCGATCGCGTTGATGCGCGGGAGCGCCATCTCCTTCGAGCCGATCATCGACGGCACGAGGTAGTTGCCGAACCCGGCGAGGGTCGGGATGATGAACATGAAGATCATCAGCACCCCGTGCATCGTGAACAAGGTCGAGTAGACGTCCGGGGTGATCCCGAGGGTCGTCTGCGGGTCCAGTCCGAGTCCCTGGACGAACCCCAGGTCCGTGCGGATCAGCGTCGCGTAGATCCCGCCGATGAAGAAGAACAGGATGCCGATCGAGATGTACATCAGCCCGATCCGCTGATGGTCGGTTGTGAACAGCCACTTTTTCATCGCCGCGACGAGCCACGCGCCGTGGTAGGTGAACGCCCAGAGGAGGAACGCCGCAAAGCCGGCGATCAGGACGACGAGTGTGATCGGCTCGGTGAGGTCCGTCACGTGAGGAGCCCCCCGATCACGTAGGCGATCGCCGCGAGGGCGATCACGAAGATCAGCACCTTGAGGAAACGCGCCTGGGATTGGACCGTGACGGGGCCCGGCGGCGTCGGAGTGACCTTGCGGCCGAGCGGCCACACCCGGTAGGTCCGATCGATGAGGTGGACGATCAGGGTTGCCATGAGGAACATCAGGGCGATCGCGAGCCCGAACGACTCCTCCGCTCCGGGGCTCGTGAGCGGCCCGAGAAGGATCGAGTAGACCACGAGGATCGCGATCCCGATCAACATCAGGAACGTGACCACGTCGTAGAGGTCGAGCACCTGTCGTCGCAGTCGGCGGTACTCTTGCTGGGCCGGGTCAACGTTACTCAAAGAGCTCCACTCTCCGCTGTGTGGCGCCCCGGTATCGGTCGACCCGGTAGAGGACGCCGGCCATGAACAGGAACGAGAGCGCACCGACGACCGCTCCGAGCGCGAGGGGGACGACAAAGTACGGATCCCCCGCCGCTAGGCCGAGGACGCCGTAGACGACCGTCGCGGCTCCGAGCGTGCCGACGATGAGCAGGCCCCCGAGAACGCCCCATAACCATCCGGTCTTCCAGACCGGGCCCTCCGCGGCGTTACTCAACGCTCTTCGCCTCCGTGACGGTGTTCGGCGCGCCGGCGGGCAGGCCCGCGGACGGGAGGTACGGGCCGGCAAACCCGCCGGCTCGCTCGTTCAGCCGGCGCAGGTAGCTGCGACGGTACCGCCAGTGGAAGAGGAGAGTGACGACGGCATTCACCGCGAAGACTGGCCCGATCGTGAGCGCGATCGTCGGCGGTGAGATCGCGACGCCGGGCGTCTCGCCGCCCCAGACCGACATGAGGATGAAGAACCCGACGAGGCTCGTCGCGAGCCAGATGAACAGCGGCCGATCGCGCGGGTGGGTCCGTTTCGAGAGATCGAGGAACGGCAGGAAGAGCACGTAGACGATCATGACGGTCGTGATCCCGATCGCGAGGACCGGGGTGATGCCGGCAAAGTCGAGGAATTTGAACAGCCAGAGGAAGTACCAGTCGGGCTCGGTCACGACCCCCGCCGCCGCGAGGTTGCCCACGTACGTCTGAAGGGTCCACGGCCACAATGCCGCGATGCCGAAGAGGAGGCCCACGTAGAACAGCCCCCACTTCGTGATGTACCAGAAGATGTGAGGCATGAACGGGACGGCTTTCTTGTCCTCCTTCTCCGTGTACCGGCGACGTTGGAGCGGGTCGGACGTTGCGGGCGGGGCGATCCCGTGCGACTCGAACAGTGCGATGTGGGCGTACAACAGGGCCCCGAGGGCGAGCGGTAACAGCAACACGTGGGCGTCGAACATCCTCGATAGGAGGCCCTGCGATGTACCGTCGGCGAGGATGAACGGCCCGAGGAGAGGGCCGAAGGTCGGTAGTCGGAGGGCGAGCACGAGGCCGACGTTGGTGGCATTGTAGGAGATCTGGGTGTACGGGAGGAGGTAGCCGGTGAACCCCATCCCGAGCGTCGTGATCATCAGGAGCGTGCCGACCATCCAGGAGAATTCCCGGGGGGCCTTGTAGACGCCGAGGTAGTATCCCCGGAAGAAGTGGACGAACATCAGAAAGATCATCGCGTACGCGCCGTACAGATGGCTCGAGAGCAGAAGCTGGCCCATCGGAACCGAGTGGATGATGTAGTACGTCGAGCACCACGCCGCCGGCGCGACCGATTGGGTGCCGACCGGCTGCCCGCAGGCGGTGAGCGTGGTGTTTGTGCTCGGCTGGTAGTAGAGGAGGAGGAGCATTCCCGAAACGACCTGGTACAGGAAGGCGTTCACGACGAACGCCCCGGTCCAGTACGACGGTTTGAACGTGAATTCGGGCTGGGGCCGCAGGGCCCACTTCTTCATCGACGTCCGGTCCTCGACGAACCCCCAGATCCGGTTGAGGGTGCGATTGTACCAGTTCGAGAACGACACTCGTGCTCCTCCTACGACTTGAGGCCGAAGCTGCAGAGGATTACCGGCGTTTCCTTGGCGAGCTGGGACGACGTCCCGACGCCGTAGTCCCCCTGCAGCGTGTTGAGGTGCCCGTTCACCGGCGGGCTGCTCGGCGTGATTCCGATCGCCGAGATGTTCCCGGTGGTCGGGTCGGCCGAGAGGATGATCTGCGGGAGTGGGAGGACGGCTGGCCCCGTCAGGTTGTTCGCTCCCGACGTCACGTCGTAGGTCGACCCGTGGCACGAGCAGTGGATGTAGAACTGGCCGGTCGGATTCGTGGGGGAGGGCCAGGTCTGAGGGCAGGTCCCGGGCGGATAGTACGCGATCGCCGGCGCGGGGCAACCGAGGTGTTGGCAGATCGCACTGTACGCCACGATCGACTGGTTCGTGCCGACTCCCCCAGCCACGTCCCACGCTCCGGGATTGCTCGCGCTGGGAGCCTGCCCGTTCGCCGGCGAAAGGTTGAGCAGGAAGTTCGGTTCGTTCCGCAGCGGATAGTTGAACAGGTACAGCAAGCCCGTTCCCACGTTGTACTCCGCCTCGACCTTGTCGACCGTCAATGCCGAGCCGTCGACGTCCAGCAACTGCGTGATCGGGTAGCTGGAGATCCCCACCACCGGGGGCTGGACGAATTGGAGCGTCCCCCCGACCAGACCTCCCGCGCCGGCGCCGACGATCCCCGCGACGGCGAGCAGCTTCAGCACGTTGCGCTTGGTCTCGTCTACGTCCTCATCGGGGTCCGCCGCGGCCACTCGCCGGAGCTGGCCGACGGGGAATTCGAGGTCCGAGTTCCGTGCGGTCACGAACGGGCAGGAGCTCGGACAATCGATCGAGAGATTCATCCCATCGTCCTCCCGCGGGTATCCGGCACGGTGTCATCGGCTTCGTGAGGGTCAGGGATCGTCGCGTCGCCCGGAAGTTCGGCCCGCTCGCTCCCGTGGTACACGGCCCACGTGATCCCTATCCCCATCAGGATCACGCCGATCTCCGTCAGCGTAACGATCTGGTCGGGAGTGAGGACACTCATCGCCGTCCTTCTCCTTCGCTCGGCGACGCGGACACCGTCATCGACCAGGTCGGAGTCGGGTAACCACCCGTCCACGGTACCCACGTCGGCTCGATCGGCCGCGACGCAGCGAGCGGCGGGGTCGTCACGGCCGCCGGGATTCCGCTCGTCTGGGAGGGGGTAGGGTCGAGGCCGAGAAGCGCACCGCGGATCGAGAGCGGCCCTCCGATCGGGACGGGAATCTCCGCGGCCGTCGTGAGCTCGCTTAGCAACTCCTGTTTCAGCCGCCCCGCGCGGCCGTACCAGCGCCCGATGGTGCGCAAGAGCTGGGAGTTGTCCTTCCCCAAGAGGAGGAACGCCGCCGCGGCGAGGAGGATCAGCCAATCGATGTCCGAGAACAACGCCATCAGCTCACCCCGGCCCGGCGATTGCCCGGGGAGGCGGCGGTGCCTTGTCGCGCCGGGTTTCCCAGCGACGGGCGAAGAACGCGCCTCCGAAGTAGAGGCCGATCATCGGCGTCGCGATGATCAGCATCGTGATCCCCGAGTTGTCCGGGGTGACGATCATCCCGAAGACGAGCGCGGCGATCACCGCGCCCCGCCAGTGCTTCCGCCACACCGCGGCCTTCACGACGCCGAGCCGCGTGAGGGCATAGATGAAGACCGGGAGCTCGAAGACGACCCCGAAGGCGAGCGAGTAGAGGAGCGCGAACGTGACGAAGTCCTGGACGCCGAGGACCGGGCTCAGTCCGTCCGCGGCCACGTAGAGGAAGAGGAGGCGGAACGTGAACGGCGTCAGGTAGACGAGGCCGATCGCCGTCCCCACGGCGAAGAGGACGGTCGCCGGGATGCCGACCTGGCGGAGGAGCAGGCGTTCGTTCTTCCGGAGGGCCGGGACGAGGAAGCCCCCGACCTCGTGCACGATCCACGGCATTCCGAAGATCAGGGCGACGAGGATCCCGATCTCCATCTGCACCAGGATCGAGTCGCCGACCCCGACGTTGAGCAAGGTGACGCCGGGCGGCAGCATCCACCGGACCATGACGCGGAACAGTTGCGCGGCAACGTTGTAGAACGGGTTCGGCCACGGATAGGCGAACGGGATCGAGACGCCGAGGACGTCGAGGTGGAACGGAACGAGCTCGAACAGGAGGAGAAACCCGAAGATACCGGCGAGCACGAGGCCGATACGGACGACCCGGCGCCGTACCTCCTGGAGGACCGCCAGGATGCGGTCGAGGTCGCGCATCAGTCACCCGGGGACCTCCTCCGGGTCCTCCGACCCGGTCCCCTTCGGAGGGCTCCGTCCGCTGTGATCCTGCGTTCCTCGGGCATGCCGGGGTGCGACGGTCGGTCTAGTGGCTCGGTCCGGGCGTCGACGGAGCGTTCACCGCGGTCTGCTCGGCCTTCAGCTCTCGCTCGACCTCGAGCCGGCCCTTCTTGAACTCGCCGACGGACCGACCCAGGCTATGCGCCAGTTGCGGGATCTTACTCGACCCGTAGAACAGGACTCCGGCCACCACGGCGATGATCAACCAATCGTCAAGAGAATCGAACATCTCTTCCCCCGCGCCGAGAGCGGTCCGAGGGACGATATGGCGTTCGTACGGGAGGAACGGACGGGTACGGAAAGTCCGTACCCCCCGCAGATAAGTGGTTCAGGCCGCCTCGACCATCACGGTCTCGGTCCCGGCCGAGACGGCCCGATCGATCGCGATCTCCGCGAGCAGCGAGAGACAGCCGGCGCCACGGCCGAGGAGCAGCGAGGCGGCCCTCAGCCCCCCCTTATGCGTCGGGCTCCCCCGACGGTCGGCCGCGACCTCGACCAATGAGGCGAGACGGGTGGTCTCGTGGAACACCTCGCACGCGTGGTCGAGCGACGGATGCATCAGCGTCTCGACGACGGCCTTGAGGTGGACCTTCATGTCCGGGAGCACGACCGCGAGCGCGTCGGTCGAGTCCTTCGGGAGCTTCGCCGCCTCGTCGTTCACGGTACGGAGCGTGCCCGAGAACAACTCCGAGAGTTCGGCCAGCGCGTGGACCACGACGCGCCACTCGAGCAGTTGACGGGGGTCGGGACTTCCGATGCGGCGGGCCAGCGACCAGTCGCGGCTCGCCAGGAAGAGCTGCCGAACGAGGAGCGCGAGCACCTTGCTGCCCTCCTCCTCGAGGGTCGAGATCCGCCGGCTCCGCTGCCGTCGGGTCAGCACCTCCTCGGTCTCCTCGAGGAAGGCGACGAGGATCATTTTCATCCGCTGCACGAGTTGCGGCAGGCCGTACTTCGATGGGTCGATGAAATTTTGGAGGACGACCCGGGTCGGTTCCTGCGCCACGACCGAAACCCCGAGCAATCCGCGGGCGGTCTGGAGTAGTTCTTCGACCCGCTCGGGGGCCAGTGGCAAGTCCGTCCGGATCTCGATCGCGTCGTGACCGACTCGATAGGCGCCCACGACCAAGCGTTCGAGCACTCCCGGCGTGTCGAACGAACGCGCGGTGACCAGGTACGGGGCCCCGCTCACGGTCGCGCCCGGCAACGGCGCCGGCTTGAGGTAGAGCGTTCCGTCGTCGTTCTGGTCGAACACGACGAGGTCGCCCGGCCGCAGGTTCATCGCCTCCGCCCAAGGTTTCGGCAAAGTAACGGCGATCGACGAGTGTCCCGCTTTCAGTACGCGTCGCTCCCGGCTCGGTGCTCCCCACGCCATCGAATTTCCCCAAACCTACTACGAGGTCCGTAGGTTATACGAGGGGTTCCATTTGAGCGTTGCGCTCTCAAACTATCCTTTGGGCTCTTCGGAAAGCGGTGGGGTGTCCGTCGATTCCGGGGGTGTTGGCTCGGCGTATCCGAGGCGCTGCGGTGGCATCTCGTAGGTGCTCCCCCGCCGCCGCCCTACCACAAATCCCAGCACGAGTGCGATCACGACCAGTCCGACAATCGTGCCCACGATGATGAAGACCGCGACCCCCGGATTGGTGTTGGGAGAGACGACCGTCAGGTTCCCGGGGAGGTTCTCGCCGAAGGCCATGAACCCGTACATTCCGTTCTGGAAGTGCCCGGATTCCGTGCAGACGAACTCGTACCACCCTGCGCCCGGCGAGTGGAACGACGCCATGACCTGATCGCCGCTCCCTCCGGACGCGCTCGCGTTCGCATTGAAGAGCCGGGTCGGGGAGTCCCCGAACGCGAGCTGGTCGATCCGTGCCGACGACGTGTCGGTGGGAAGATTCACGCCCTGGATCCCGAGGATGGTGAAGGTGTGGTCCTGATTGTCGTTGTCGGTGAACGTCACCGTGATCGTGCTGTTGGTTGGGACCATCACGAACGTGTTCGGAGTGAACATGTATCCGGTTTCGGCCGTGACGCTGATGTTGTCCGACGCGTTGACATGCACTTCCATCGCCGCGCGGGCCGGGGCGGTCGATACGAGAGCGACCGACGCACCGCCGACGAGCAGCACGACCAGAGCAAAGGTGACCACCGCTCTTCGGATCCCTCGCTCGTTCATTCGACCGCCACGGCTGCGCCGACGGGGCCGGACGGGGTGTTCCGTTCAAAGCCCCTGTGTACGTACCCCGGCCCCCGGCGCTTCCCGCGGACCGTCTCACCGCCACGGCGCGGTTCGTACGCGGGCCATATGTAGCTGCATACCCCCGTTCGGGCTGTGACGGAACGCGGCCCCCGGTCGGTGGGGTCCGCCGGGGCGGTGGCGATCCCCACGGTCGCGCTCGCGGGGCGGATCGCAACGGGGGAGACCAATCTCCAGCTCACGGAGCCGCTCCTGTGGCTCGTGATGGGGATGTGCATCGCCGGAGCGATCGTCACGTACGCGTTCCTTGTTTACGCCGTGTGGAGATTTCGCGACCCGAACATGAAAGGGCGACGTTATGGTTAACAAGTACGAGGTCGCGTGGACGCTCGCGGTCGTCGTGATGATGGCCGGCATCGCGGCGTACTCCACGATCCTGCTCTACCAGCTGGACGCTCTTCCGAGCGACCCGACCGAGTATGTGAACGTCATCGGCCACCAGTGGTACTGGGAGTTCTGCTACTCGAACAACACGTGCTACAACTCTTCATACGACGCGACGACGAACACCGTCAGCGGCGGGGAGTTATGGGCGCCTCCCGGAGCCGAGGTCCAGATCAACGTCACGGGCGCGGATGTCGTCCATTCGTTCAACATCCCTCAGTTGGGCGTCCGCATTGACGCGATCCCCGGTCGCACCAACCAGTTCGCGTTCTCCGTGCCGAACGTCGCCGCTGGGACCCAATACCTGATCCAGTGCACCGAGTTCTGCGGGGAGTTCCACGGAACGATGCGTTCGTTCCTCGGGATCACGTAGGGCTTCGCTCCCGAGCCCCGATCCCGTCGTCACTCGAGACGAGCAGCCGGTAGAGACCGCCTCGGGAGTGAAGGACTACTCTTTCGCACCCGGTCGTGCCGGAAATCGACCGCTGTAGGTGGCCGTGACCGCCACCAGGACCCCGATGCCGAGCAGCGCCCCGGAGCCGATGAGGACCCAACTTTCCACGATCGCCGTGCTGGGGATCGGCGGGGCGGGAGGAACCGAGACCCCGACGTAGAGGAATCCCGTCATGCCGTTCGCGAAATGGCCGCTGATCGTGCAGATGTACTGGTAGACCCCCGGGCCGCGAACGGTGAAATTGGCCCAGGCGGTGGTGCCGGCGCCAGAGCCGATCGGTTGGTTCACGAGCGGAGCGTTCGTCGCGAACGTCGCGGTGAAATTCGCGGGCGAGAGCGTATAGTTGGACAGCGGGGAGACCGTGAAGGTGTGACCCAGGTTGCCGGTGTTGGTGACGAGAACATTGAGGACGAGCGGATAGTGGGATGGGGACGCGGCGAGGACATCGGGGACGAACGAGTACTGGTCAGTGGTGTTCTCCATCAGCTCGAGGCCGGGCCCGCTCGAGGTGACGTTGACGAACCCCCACATCCCCGCCTGGAATTGGTACGGGACGACCGAGACGAATTCGAACGAGTCGCCGCCGGTCGAGCTGTTGAGGGTGACGTTCGCATATGCGCTCGAGCCGGGCGCGACCGAGACGTTCGCGAGCGAGCCGTTCTTCGCAAAGAACGAGTCCAGTTGAGTCGGCGACCACGAGGAGGGCAGGACGAAGTTCGGCACCTGGGACAGGGTGAACGAGTGACTGTAGTTCCCTTGGTTGACCAAGTGGACAGAAAGGTTGCCACCCGAGGACGCGGTGACCGACCGGGGCGAGAACGCCGGGGTGTCGGTCATGTTCACGGTCGCCGAACTGTTCCCGGTCTCGGGGTGGGCGTAACCGACCATGGGAGGGGAGGGTAGGCGACTCAGCGCGGCGGCCGAAGGGACCCCCAAGGTCGCCAACAAGAGCGCCGCGATGAGCCAAGGAACCGCACGACGGAGGGGGGCAGAGAGTCGTCGCGCCCGAACGTCGGTCACAGTGTTCCCTGACGGTGGTTGGACCTGAGGACGGTTGATATGCGTGTTGTACGAATCCTGAATCCGACCGTCGCGGCCGATGATCCGGGCCTTCGCTCAACGGGCGCCGGCGCCGCTCGGTTCGGGGGAACGGCTCTCTCCCAGCCCCGGGAACGCGACCGGCCGCTCCGACACTTCGTCGGGATCCGACGACTCGCGGGAGATCCACGGGAGCTCGGCGGACCCGATGTAGTACCGGCGGAGGAGATACGCGATCTCCACGCTCATCACCACGGCCATCGTTGTTCCAAAGGCGAGCACCGCCGCGGCCGAGCCGTTGGTCGCGACGAGCGCGAGGCCCGTGACCGCCATCGCGAGGAACGCCACCGCGAGGCCGATCAGTAAGCCGACCGCTTCGGGCCGGACCGCATCGCGGCCAGAGAGCGTGCGGACGAGGAAGGCGAAGATCGCGACCATGAGGACGGTCATCGCGGCTCCTCCGACCGTCGGGTACGTGGTGACCCACGGCCCGATGACCGCGGAGAGTGTGAGGGCAATCAGCGCGTAGCGCTCGACTCGCGCGAGGGGTGCCCAAAGGACGAGCGCGCTCATGATCGCCGCCATCGACCAGAAGAACCAGACGGACGACACCCCGAGGGCCAGAGTGGTGAGGAGGGGGAGCGGGGCGGCCTCTCCGCCGAGCGCGAACAGGAAGCCCATCAGCACCTCGGATCCGGTCGTCATCCCCGCGAGGGCCACGGGCCACGTCCAGTCGCGGGCGCCGACCCGCCGATCCTGGAACACGATGAGGCCGATGAACCAGAGTCCGGCCGGTCCCATCATCATGAAGTTGAACGCGAGTAGCACGAACGTCCACGCGGATGTGCCATCGGAGTTCAGGAAGACGAAGACGAGGGAGAGCAGCAGCACGCTGCCGCCCCCGAGCACCGCCAGCGCGAGCGCCATCTGGGTGACGAGCGGTGGTCGCCCGTTGCTCGGGAGGACCTTCCCGAACACGAAGATCGTGATGCCGATCATCATGATCGCGATCGCGGCGAACGGCGCGAGCGAGGCGTTCACACCGAACGGGGGAAGGGGTAGTTGCACGCGCACTCCGGGCGTCGGAGCGGGGGTACACTCTTATTCCCGAGGTACCGACCGGAACTCGCAGCCCGTCGCCCGGGGGCTCACGGCGACGACGAGGGTTCCTTCGCCGCGCCCGACTCGAACCGACGGATCAGCTGCGTCGTCACCTCGATGAGCGGGTGTTGGGACGACTGGTCGATCTCGATGTCATTGATCGTGCGAAGGTTGTGCTCGCGAGCCAGGCGCTCGAAGCCGGTTTCGGAACGCGCGAACTCCTCGGGGCGGTCGCAGGTGAGGATGAATGCCTGGAGCTGGGCGAGACCCATCTCGCGCGCGGCGAGCGCGCGATGGTGGCCGTCGACCAGGATCCACGCCTCGCCCTTTTGGACGACGAGCACCGGTTCGGCGAAGCCGCGCTCGAGTTCGTAGCGCCGTCCCTCGAGCTCGTCCTCAAAGACCTTCCACTGGGTCGGAGTGAGGCGCTCGATGGGAACGAGGCCCCGGTGGAACGAAAAGGGGAGGCTGTACCGCTCGCTCAGGAGGTGCATGAGCGTGTCCGCTTTCGCCGGAGACGCCCGCTCGAAGTGAGATCGGACGATGTCGAGGTTGGAGAGGATCCCGCACAACCGGCCGTCCGTATCGATGATCGGAAGGTCGCGGAGACCGAAGCGGAACATGATCCGCGCCGCGTCGTCCAAGCCGGTTTCCGGATTGGCCGTGTACGTGCCCGGCCGGATGATGCGCGCGAGGGGGGTCGCGCCATCGCTCGCGTGGCGAAGGAGCTCCTTGGCGCTCACGAACCCGACCAACTTCCCCGAACCGTCGGTGACAGGGAGGCCGTGGTGGCGGCTCCGAGAGAGGCGTTCGATCGCTTCTTTGACCGTGGCCGTCTCCCGCAAGTGCTCGACCTCGAGCACCATGTAATCCCGCACGCGGACGATCATCGAGCGGTGACGGGACCTTCGTCCCGCAAGTACGCGGTCAGGAGGTGGAGGACGATGACGTGGACGTCCTCCGTGTGCTGCATACTGTCCGTGGGGACGACGAGCGGGACGTCCACGAGGTCCTTCAGCTTCCCTCCCCCCATGCCGGTCAGCCCGATCGTCGCGAGCCCCAGGGCGCGGGCGACGCGGACGCCCTCGAGGATGTTCGGAGAGTTACCGCTGCCCGAGATCGCGATCGCGACGTCGCCCGGCTCAGCGAGCGCCTTCAACTGCTCGGAGAAGATCTGCGAGTAGTCTCGGTCGTTCGCCAACGCGGTCATCCCGGGGACGTTGTCGGTGAGTCCGACGCATTTGATCGGGCGGCCGTCGCCCCGGGTGGCGACCTTCGTGAGGTCGGTCACAAAGTGCGAGGCCGTCGACGCGCTGCCCCCGTTGCCGAAGAGAAAGACCGTTCGGCGCGCCTCTCGCGCCCGGAGAAGCACTGGCACGATCCGACCGGCGGCCCGGACGATGTACCCCGCGTCGATCACCGCGCTCGTCTCGGCGAGATACTTCCGCGCGTACGCTTCGAGGGCGGGGGGCTCCGTCATCGGTGGATACCCAATATCCGGGAGCCTTCGGAGGTGATCCGCACCGGGAGCCGCGCCATCGGCGAGAGGGCGGCCGCTATTTGACGGCTGCGTTCGGGGGGGTGCACGAGGAGGAGAAAACCGCCGCCGCCGGCGCCGGTGACCTTCCCTCCGTACGCGCCGGCCTCCTTGGCGGCGTGGAATTGTCGGTCGATATCCGAGTTCGAAATGCCACTCGAGAGACCGCGCTTGAGCTGCCAGCCTTCGTCGAGGACGCGACCCAGCCGCGACCAATCGTGCTCGATGATCGACGAGCGCGCCTCGAGGGCGAGGTCGCGCATTCGCAGCAGGGCGTCCTTGTTCTCCCCCGTCCGTGAGCTCTGGTCCTTGAGGATCCCCTCCGCCTTCCGAGTGATCCCCGTGTAGAACAGCGAAAGATGGTCACTGAGCGCCTCCCGGTCCGCGGTCGAGAGCGGGAGCGGGGTCGACCGGACCGACCCGTCGGCACGGAACTCGAAGTGCTGGACCCCACCGAACGCCGCGATGTACTGGTCCTGCTTCCCGAGCGTGCCTCCCAGCGTCTCGATTTCGATCTGGCACGCCTCCCTGGCCAGCTCCGCCGGGTCCTTGAGGACCCCCCGGAATGCGTAGAGGGCGTTCAAGAGCCCGACCGTGAGGCTGGAGGAGGAGCCGAGTCCGGTCCCTTCCGACGGGATGTCGGCGATGGTGTGGATCTCGAGCGCTTCCGAGACCCCCGCGGTCCGCATCGCTTCCCGGACCAGCCCGTGTTGGAGGTCGTCCAACCGATCGACGTTCTCGGTGCGCGAATACGCGACTCGGATCGACCGGTCAAATTTCTCGTTGACGATGACGTGGACGAACTTGTCGATCGCGGCACTCACGACCGCGCCGCCGTCATACGGCTGATAGAACGAGGCGAGGTCGGTCCCCCCGCCCGCGAAGCTGACGCGCAGCGGGGTCCGAGTGATGATCACGACCGGTGAGCGCGCGAACGCCCTCTTATCCGTTGTGCCCGGGGACCGCGGCGCTCCCCGCCCGTTCCGTGCCGGGCGAGCGGCTGGCGGTCTTCGACCAACGCGCCCGACGTCCGTAGAAGGCGTGGGTCGTGGCGGCCAGGTGACCGATCGGCTCGAGGCCGGGCAAGTTCTTGGCGAATGCCGGGGCCCGTCGGTCGAGCACGATCGCGATACCGCGGTCGTGCTCCGACCGGATCATCCGACCGCATGCCTGAAGGATCGCGCGCGCCGCGGGAGCCTCCACCGTGTACTCCCATCCCTTTCCGGTGGACGCGTCCAGGAACCGTCGCAGCGCCTCCTGCTTCGCGGTGGGCCGGGGGTAGGGGATGCCGACGAGGACGACCGCTTCGAGCTCCTGGTTCGGATAATCGATCCCTTCCGAGAGGCGCCCGCCGGCAACACCGAGGAGCACTGTCCCCTCGGGGTCCTTCTTCCACCCCTCGATCGAGCGCCAAAGGTCGCCCATCGGGAGTTTCGAGTACTCAATGAAGACATTCCCGGGGAGCTGGGACTGGAGACCGGCCGCGAGCACCCGCTGCATCAGCTCGAAGCTGGGGAAGAACACCGCCGTTTTCACGGGAAGGCACTGGAGGACCTCGACGAGGCGGTCCGCGAGCCGCGTGATCGCTCGAGGGTCCGACCGGATCTCCTCGAAGCGGGTCGTCACGGTCGGGTCGTAGAGGAGCTTCCGATTCTCGGGCGGAAAGTGGGAGGGGACGTCGAGCAGGCGCGCGCCCGCGCCGAGCCCGAGGGAGTCCCGGTACTCCTCGAGCGGAGCGAGGGTCCCGGACATGTGGACGGAGAGATGGCAGTCGAGGATTGGGAGCGCCGGGACCGCCGCGTCGAGCGAGTAGGCCTCGAGGGCGGGTCGCGGAAGCCGCGTTGCGACCTTGACGTACTCGGGGGGCTCGAGCTGGGGCCAGGACAGGAGGGTGAGGGCGACCGTGTGGACCCACGAACGAGGGAGGTGGCGTTCCCTGCGCCGCTCCTCGCGCAACCCCTCGCCCCAGGTCGCGAGCGCGCCGAGCCACGTGTCGAGTCGCTGGCTGGTGCCCCCGAGCGCGGTCAATAGCGCGTCCTCGAAGACCTCGGAAGGCAGGACCGCGTCGTCCTCCCGGGCCAACGCCTGGATCAGTTCTTCGACCGCCGCGCCGACGATGTCGAAGAACCGGGTCGCGCTCGGGCCTTCGGGCAGCTGGAAATCCCCCCGCTCGGCGACCTCGGCCCGGGCTCGCCGCACCGATTCCTGAGGAAGGGCGACGGTCGTGAGCTCCCGGAGATGGTTCGGGAGATTGTGGGCCTCGTCGATGACGAGGTCGACCCGCTCCGGTCCCACCCCGAGCCAAGTGAACAGGGACCGACGAATGTGCGGGTGGAAAAAAAAGGCGTAGGGGGCCGTGACGATCCGGGCGTGCGGAACGAGCTTTTTCGAGAGCTCGTAGGGACAGAGGTTCTCCTCCCGGCAGAAGCTCTCGAATTCCGAGGGGTTCGGGAGCTTCGCGGTGAACCGCTCCACGAGCCCGTCGAGGTCGGACTGGAGGACGCGAGCGTAGTAGGGACACCCGTCCAGGTCGGTGAGGTCGATCTCTCCTCCCTCCGGGAGCTCGGTCGGAGGAGCGAGTGGCGCCTCCCCCTGCATCGCCCGTTCCGTGGCGCGCTTTCGGTCCGAGCACAGCTTACCGTGTTCCTCCGCCGTGGCTCCTTTCACCTCCGCGACGTTCTCGAGGAGGAAGCATCGGCCGGCCCGCCCTTGAAGCCCGACCGCGAGAAGGGGCCGCTCGAGACGGTGGGCGATCGTCCGGGCCTCGTGGAGGACCTGGACCTCCTGCGAGTGGGTGCGTACGAGGTACAGGATCCGATGGTCGGCGACGGTGGCGTGTTCCAAGAGCGGCGCGAGGGTCGCGACCGTCTTGCCGCTACCGGTCGGGGCGTTGAGGAGCAGCGGACCCCCGCGAGCCGTGAGGGCGGCGACCTCGCGGAGGATCGATTCCTGGCCCGGACGGATCCGGTACGGGAAAAGAAGAGGAGGCTCGGTCGCGGTGGCCGCCGACGGCGTCGTGTTCGCTCCGCTCTCCGCGAGCCCCCGGTGAGGGTTTTAAGGTGAGCCTTCAGTGGAACGGTGCGGTGTGCCGACGCGAACCGCCGAGTGGGTCAGCCGTAGGCGTAGCGAACCCCGTAGGGGCCGCGCGGAAGGTTCCAGGTCACTGACCCTTGGTCGCAGGCGATGTCGCAGGCGCCGCATTCGACGCAGTCTTCGTACCGGAACACCAGCCGTCCGTCGATGCGCTGGTAGCACTGCGCCGGACACGTGAAGGTACAGAACGAGTGGGGGCACTTCGCACAGATCTCGGGCTTGACCGTGATGTGCGCGTGGTCCTTCGAGTCGGTGGTGAAGCGGAGCGTCCCCAGTCGGCGCTTGATCTCGATGAACTCGGCGGGCGCGGAACCGCCCGTTTCGCCGCCTTCGGTCATCCTCCGTGCTTGGAGCGTCACCTCGAGGTCTTTGCGAGGATCGCGAGGTCCGAGCGCACCGCCGCGACGCTGGCGGCGAACGCCGCCCGCTCCGCGGCCGTGAGGTCGACCTCGACGACGCGTTCGACCCCTTGTCGCCCGAGGACGACCGGGACACCGATACAGACGTCCTTCTCTCCAAACTCTCCGTGCAGTTGGGCCGCGACGGGCAGGAGACGGTGCGCATCGGTGGCGATGGCGAGGACGAGCTCGGCCTGCGACGCGGTCGGAGCGTAGAAGGCGCTGCCGGATTTCAGTAGGTTAACGATCTCCCCCCCGCCCTGCCGGGTGCGCTCGACGATCGCATCGATCCGGTCGTTCGGCAGTAGTTTCGACAGCGGTACCCCGCTCACGCTGGTGAGGGAGAGGATCGGCACCATCGTATCCCCATGGGTCCCGAGGACGAACCCAGTGACGTCCCGTGGGGCGACGTGGAGGGCCTCCGCCACGAAGGTCCGGAAGCGAGCGGTGTCGAGGGTTCCGGATTCCCCGAAGACCCGCGCCGGGGGAAGGCCGCTCACCTGCCCGAAGTAGTAGGTCATCACGTCCACCGGGTTCGTGACCACGATGACGATCGCCTGCGGAGCGTGCACCCGGACCGCTTCGGCATGCCCCTTCACGATCGCTGCGTTCTTTTCGAGAAGGTCCGAGCGGCTCATGCCGGGTTTCCGGGCGAGCCCGGCCGTCTCGATCACCACGTCCGCTCCCGCGATCGCATCCATCGACGTGGCACCGGTCACTCGGGTCGCGAAGCCGAGGATCGGAGCGGACTCCTGGATGTCGAGCGCCTTACCCTGGGGGAGCCCCTCGATGATATCGACGAGGACGACCTCCCGGGCGATGTCGAGTTCGGCGACGCGTTGGGCGAGCGAGCCGCCGATGTTTCCCGCGCCCAGGACCACGACCTTTCCGAGTGAACTCATCGCTTCTTCCCTTCGTCATCGACTCACCTCTCGGGCGGCTTAAACGTGAGCGGCCGGTCGGGGGCGGAACCGGCGGTTCGGCCGGAGCGAAACCTTGATTCTCCGCGAAGCCGGTGCGCCCGGGATGGTGGACGTGAACTCGGCGTTGCTCAGCGTCCAGGAGCGCGATAACTGGCGACGGCGGATGGAGGTGCTCGAGCGATCGCTCGCGGAAGTCCTCGAACGTCGCCGCAAGCTTGAGCTCCGACTTCAACGGGTCCGCAAGGAACTCGCTCGGCTTCGAGTGGCCACGGACGCCGTTGCGGAGTTCTCCCGACTAGCCCACCGACCGGAGACGGTGTATGGCGCGTCGCCCGCGGCACTCCACAATCGCTAGGCAGGAGGCCCTTCTCGCGACCGAGCGCGACCTCCGCGAGGAGATCGCCCGGGCCCGACGAGATGAGGAGTACCTTCTCATCAAAGTACGGCAGGCCCGGGAGCAGGTGCGGTACTATGAACAACTCTTGGAGATGCTGAAACGGGACTGGGGCCAGGACCCGGGACTGGCTGCGTTGGTCCGTCGACTCGGATAGGATCCGGCGGCGGGCTCCCGTGAAGATCCTCATCGTTGGGGCCGGGGCGGTCGGTTCGTTGTTGGGCGCCCGGCTCTCTGCCGCCGGTGAGGCCGTGCAACTGGTGGGCCGCCCGGAGCACGTCGCGGCGATCCGCGCGCGCGGTCTGCGAGTCGAGGGGACCGACGCGGGGACGTTCTACCCCGAAGCGCTTCTCGACGTTCGAGCGGCGGCCACGCCCGACGCGGTCGTCCTCGCCGTCAAGACGTTCGGGCTCCCGATGGCGGCGGCCGAACTCGCCGCGCGGTTTCCCGCGCTGGTACCCACGCTGCTCCCCCAGAACGGACTCCACATCGAAGGCGCCGTAGCCGGCCTCCTGCGTACCCCTCGCGGGGAGGACCCGGCTCGGTGGATCGTTCGCGCGATCAACTCCGTCCCGGTCACGCTGGTCGACGCGGGGATCGTTCGGCAGGCGGGAGAGGGAGAACTCGTGCTCCGGGACCCCGACCTCCCGGGTCCTTCGTCCGGCGCCGCCGCCGTCTTTCGCGCCGCGTTCTCGCGGGCTGGCCTGCGGCTGCGCCTCGTCGCGGACCTCGAGCGGGAGGTGTGGCGGAAGGCGCTCGTGAACGCCGCCATCAATCCGGTGACGGCGCTCCACCGGGTGCCCAACGGTCGGCTCCTCGACTCCCCCTACCGCGAAGAGGCTCGCGCGCTGCTTCGCGAGGCCCAGCAGGCCGCCGAGGTGGCGGGGTACCCGTTCTCGGACGAAGAAGCGGACCGGGATCTCGACCGTGTGGTCCGGTCCACCGCGGACAACCGGTCGAGCATGCTCCAGGACCGGGAAAGAGGCCGACCGACCGAGATCGACGCGATCTTGGGCGAGATCCTTCGGACGGCGAGGGCCCGCGGACTTGACCTCCCGGTCACGCGGAGCGTCATCGAGGGCCTGGCGGCCGCCCTGACGGTCGGAAAGGAACGGGCACAATCATCTTAGGGAACGGCTCCTCCCCCGAACAGATGGCGCAGAAGCGCGGCATCGGGTCGGCCGCTCTTCGCGGCCGACGCGTTCTCGTCCGAGTCGATTTCAACGTCCCCCAAGATGCGACAGGCCAGGTCGCTGACGATCGACGGATCCAGGAAGCCCTCCCGACGCTGAACCACCTCCGGGCGTCGGGGGCCCGCACGATCCTCATCACCCATCTCGGCCGGCCGGAGGGGCGGCGGGACCCTCGATTCTCGCTCCGACCCGTCGCCCGGCGACTCAGTTCCCTCCTCGGCCAGCCCGTGCCCCTCGCCGACGATATCGTCGGGATCCATGCGCTCGAACAGTCGGCCCGTATCGAGAATGGGCAGTTCCTCCTGCTGGAAAACCTGCGGTTCCACCCGGGCGAGGAGGCGAACGACCCCGTGTTCGCCTCCCAGCTCGCTCGACTCGGGGAGTTGTTCGTCGAGGACGCGTTCGGCGTCGTCCATCGAGCCCACGCCTCCACCGTCGGCGTGCCGAAGCACCTGCCGTCCGTGGCCGGCCTCCTGGTCGAACGCGAGGTGCGCGAGCTCTCCCGACTGGTCGACGCCCCGACCCGCCCCTACGTCGTGCTCCTCGGGGGAGCGAAGGTCGCGGACAAGCTGCCGCTCCTGACCAGCTTCTGCGGACGGGCCGACGCGCTGCTGTTGGGAGGAGCGCTTGCGTTCCCATTCCTCGCGGCGGCGGGCGTGAAGCTGGGCGCGACCGAGGTCGAAGCCGGTCTCGGGCCGGCGGTCGACTCACTCCTTCGGAATGCAAAGGCCACGGGAACCTCGGTGGTGCTCCCGACGGATTTCGTCGTCGAACGCCCCGGTACTTCGAGCTCCGGAGCGTTCGCGCTCGACGCGATCCCCCGCGATGCCGTGTGTCGCGACATCGGCCCGGCTACTCGGGCCCGATTCGGCGAGGTGCTCTCGACGTCGAAGACCGTCTTCTGGAACGGACCGCTCGGGATGGCCGAGGACCCTCGATTCGCCGACGGGACCCGGGAGGTGCTCGGCGCACTCGCCGCGGTGCCCGGCTATCATGTCGCGGCCGGAGGCGACTCGGCCCGGGTCGCTCGGGAGCTCGGGGTCATCGGGAGCTTCCAGTTCGTTTCGACCGGCGGTGGGGCCGCCCTCGAATTCGTCCAGGGGCTCGAGCTGCCGGGACTCGCGGTCCTCCCCGACGCGTAACCCGACCGACACGAGAGGACGGCGCGGTCGACCGCTCGAGCGTCCCGGTCAGGTAGGCGAGGTAGCCCGGCGCGACCCGCGGCACGTCGAGCTCGACGATCTCGGGTACGGAGTACGGATGGCCCTCCTCGAGGTACCGGAATAGCGCCCCGACGTGTTTTGGCAACGTCTTGAACAGGACCAGCGCCTCGGACTCGGACTGCACGCGACCCCGCCACCAGTACTTCGAATCCACGGGCATCACGCTCCCGCACGCCGCGAGACGCCGGGTGAGCGCTCCCGCGACCGCCGCCAATGCCCGCTCTCGGTTGGGGTACGTGGTGAGGACCAATCGCATCGGCCCGCGGGCCCATTCCGGGTCCGCCGGGTAGGGAGTCACCCGCTCGCCTCCGCGAGCACCGGATCTCCCTCCGTAAAGTCGAGGGTGACGAGACCGAGCGTCGACAGGTCGACGACCGCGGCTCGGGCCGGCACGGGAGAGATGTTCCGCATCCGCTGGTATTCGGTCTCGGCCTGCCACGTCGAGGCGTTGAGGAGGAGCACTCCCCGATACCGGTCGACCCCGTAGGTGTGCGCATGGCCGGTGACGAGGATATCCGGCGCCGGGTCGATTACGAGGCCGTCTCGAGGAAGCGGGGCGAGCGGGGTCCGATCGCCGTAGATCGGAGCGAGGTGGCGCATGGCGAGCATGCGTTTCATCACCTCCGTCGGCCGCGCGTAGGACGCGCCCGGGAGCGCGGGGATGAGGTCGTCGAAGCTCCGACCGTGGTACGCCTCGACCACGACACCCTGGAGCGCGAACGTCGACGGGTTGGCGAGGGAGCGCACGTTGGCGGGGAACGACGCCCGGAGCGCCGAGGGCAGCGCGGGTTGGGGTTCCGCCGGGCAGACCGCGTCGTGGTTCCCCGGAACGACAACGATCGTCATCCGCTCGGGGATCTCCGACAGCCGACGACCGAGCTCGGCATACTGTTCGACGACGTCGGCGATCGCGAGGTCGCGCTCCTGCTGGGGGTACACTCCGATCCCGTCGACGAGGTCGCCGGCCACGACGACGTGATCGATCGCCGCCGCGAGCTCCGCGTGCGGGCCATGCCCCCGGAGAAAATCGACGAGATGCCCCCAGCTCTCCGTGAGGAAGCAGCGGCTGCCGATGTGGAGGTCGGAAAGGAAGATCGCGTGCCGCGGACGCGACGCGCGCCCGAGAGGGCGGGTCGCGGGGATATCCGGTCGTTCGACCGCAATCGCCCGGGGGATCCTTCCCGGCTCTCTCGAGAATTGCAGACGGAGGCCGACGACCTCGTCCGGCAGGAATGTGAGGCGGGCCGCGGGAGAGTCCTTCGTTACCAGCACCTCGAGGGAACCGGACTCGTCATCGACGGTGAGGATGAGATGATGATGCTTCGGGGTCGTGCGGACCTCCCGAACGAGGCCGATGACCGAGACGGTCCCGTCGGTCGGTCGCAGTCCTTGGATCGGTCGGGTGTTGCTCAGCTCGGGTCGGCCCCGGAGGAGCCGCCCGAGCGACCGATATCTGGATTGGAACAGCGCCGAGAACGCCGCGAGCGGGTCGGACGCGACGGGGGGACCGGTGAATCCTTCCCGGAGGAGCTCGAACGGAACCTCCGTCCGCACGTCCTGAGCGCGGGCGCTGGGCCGAAGTCCGCCGACCGGCGACTCGAGTGCCGGGGCACGCAGCGCGAGCGCGGCCTCGACCATTTCGCGGGTCACGAACGGAGAGTCGTCGACCCGTTGCTCGATCAATTCCCGGGAAAGGAGCAGCGGCTGGTGGTTCGAGAGGAGGAGTTGGAGGGCCCCGGCTTCGACCAGCTTGTGATGCTCCTCGAAGTACGCGACGAGGTGTTCGCGCAGACCCTCGGCCAAGCGGTTCCCTCCGGCGAACTCGGGGGCTCCGCTCCGACGGAACGAACCCGCGCTCGCTTCTGAGCGGGGCCGAGGCGGACCCGGTTATTTCAAGGCTTGCGCAGGAACCGGACGCGAGCGGAGGAAGAAACGTCCGGCGGGCTCAGCGGTACGATTCCTTGGCGTAGGAGGCGCCCTTCGGGTACTTCGCTTTCAGATGAGCGACGAACGTCTCGGGGGTCTTCTCGAGGTGCGCCGCGTACCATTGCACGACGACGTCCCGGAGGATCCGATGGACCTCCTTCACCTCGACCTCGTCCTCGGCGGCGTCGTAGAGCACGGCCTGGCTCATCATCCGCATCCAGCCGGAGTACCGGTGGTAGCTCTCGCCGTCGCACCACTCGAAGATCGAGCGAAGATGATTCTTCCCCTCCGGAGTCCGGTAGTACCACGAGCGGAGCGTGAACCCGACCCAGCCCGACGCCCGGTCGGCCAACTCGATCGTCTTGACCGAGCCGAAGTCGAAGTTCTCCCGGAACGTCCAGGTGGTGGGATACTCGACGAACGTGGCGAACAGGGTCTGCGAAGGGTCGATCGTCAGGTGCACGCCAATCTCTTCGAATTGATTGTGAACCTCCCAGAGGTCCTGGAGCAGGCGCTGGTTGAGTTTCGCGCGGTGGGTGAAGTCCTCGCCGCTGCTCTTGGCCGTCGCCGCCTGCTGGGTGCGCACGAGGTCGCCCTTGAGCGACGTGACAAAATCGTCCTCGGGTTTGGTCTCGGTGACCGGCACTTCGGGGTTCGGGTCCGGGGCCGCCTTGCGCGCGCGACGTGCCATAATGTGGGACTCCGAGGCGGCTTATCGAGGTCCGATATAAAGAGTGTACCTTCTCGAGGCGGCGGTTATCGCCGGAGAGCGGAGTCCGGTCGAGTTCCGGGCGACGCACGGCTTGCCGACCATTCCGGGCCCACCCCGTCCGTTAAATACGCACCCTGGATGTTGTTGGTTGGAAGGACACCCCCCGGGGACGGACGGAGGAAAGCTCCCGACGTCGCCAGGAGATCCCGGACTCACGACTCATGTTCCGCCCGTTCGTCTGTCGTAGGCTCGGCGCATCGCCCGGCGTCGCTCGGCGCACCTAGTTCCCCTCGGACGGCGACTCCCGCGAGTGCGGGAGGACGTCCCGACAGGAGAAACCACACCCATGACCAACGATCCCAGCGCCGCAAAATACCAAGTCCGAGCTCGCATTTCCGCCGAAGGAGTCATCGATAAGCCCGACGTCGTCGGTGCCGTCTTTGGACAAACGGAGGGCCTGCTCGGCGACGAGCTGGACCTCCGGGACCTCCAAAAATCCGGCCGCATCGGACGTATCGAGGTCGAGATCGACAGCCGCAAGGGCAAGAGCGAGGGGGAGATCATCATCCCCTCGTCGCTCGACCAAGTCGAGACCGCGATCCTCGCCTCCGCGCTCGAAACCGTCGACCGGATCGGCCCGTGCCGAGCGAAGATCGAGATCGTCAGCGTCGAGGATATCCGGATCTCGAAGCGCCAGAAGGTCGTCGAACGAGCGAAGGAGATCCTCTCGCGCCTCCAGGAAGAGTCGAAGGGGGTCGGCATCGACCTCACCGAGGCCGTCCGCAAGGGCGTCCAGGTCGACGAGATCACGACCTACGGCCCCGAGCACTTGCCCGCGGGCCCGAACGTCGACCAGGCGGACGCCCTGATCGTCGTCGAGGGCCGCTCGGACGTGCTGAACCTGCTCCGCTGCGGGATCAAGAACGTGATCGCGGTCGAAGGGACGAGCGTCCCCCAGACCGTGAAGGACCTCTCCCGCGGAAAGACGGTGACCGCGTTCACTGACGGGGACCGCGCGGGAGAGCTGATCCTCCGCGAGATGCTGCAGACGATGGACCTCGATTTCGTCGCCCGCGCCCCGCGCGGCAGCGAGGTCGAGGAACTGACCCAGAAACAGCTCCTGAAGTGCCTGCGCAACAAGATCCCGATCAACCAGTACCTCGAGATGAGCGGGTTCGAGTCGACCGGCGCCACTCGGGAGCCGCGCGAAGACCGCGGAGAGGGCGGCGACCGGAACGAACGCAACGACCGGCGCGACGACCGGAACTCCGGCGGACCTCGCCGCGACGACCGGGAGCGCGAGCGGGACCGGGAG
>JBARNH010000035.1:0-7489 GCA_049802875.1 Thermoplasmata archaeon
GCGGGAAGGCCGCCTATGCGTCGCAGGCCCAGTTCCGCGCCGCATTGCTGAATTCCTTGCGCAGAGACGAGCCGCTCGCTGTGATCGGCGGGCGACGGCTACGGCGCCTCTTGCTCGACACGGCGGGCGTCCGCCTCAGCGTGCGCTATACGGAGCGCGAACCCGCGTCGCCGCTGACCGCCTGCCCTGTCTGCGGTTCGGCCCTGCGACCGATCAAGAACCGGACGCTCGCGGGGGACTCGGTCGTCCTGGGACAGCGATGCACCCGGTGC
The DNA here is from genome assembly GCA_049802875.1 of Thermoplasmata archaeon. Classification (GTDB taxonomy): domain Archaea; phylum Thermoplasmatota; class Thermoplasmata; order Lutacidiplasmatales; family UBA184; genus Lutacidiplasma. Next base: position 273 of record JBARNH010000035.1, read on the forward strand.
GACTACTGGACCCATCGCTCGCGACGGGTGCCGGTGCGTTACCTGATCTCGAGCGCGGGGATCGACCGGCGGCCGGCGCGCTAGTCCGCTAGCTTTCCTGCCACGGATGCGCCTCGGGGACCACCGGGCTCTCGCCCAACGCCGCGGGCGGGACGTACGCAGAGGGGGGCGCCGGCGGCCGCTTCTTCTTCCTTGGTCGTGCGACCGCGAACAGTATCAGGGCTGCCACCACGGCCCCGATCAAGATTCCGAGCAGCAACCCGGTATCGAGCGAAGTCGCGGAGCCGGATGCCCCCGGCGCGGCGGCGACCGTGAGCCGATACGTCGTGTTCGATTGGGCTCCCGCGGCGTCCTCGACGAGCAGATTGACGGTGTAGGTTCCCGCGGCGCCGTAGCTGTGCTGGATGGCAATCCCGGTGCCGAACGAACCGTCATCGAATCCCCACTCGACCGTAAAGGGCCGGGTTCCTCCCGAGATCGTGGTGTTGAAATCGAGGAGCGTTCCGGCGGTGATCGCGGCGCCAGCGGCGTTCGGCGCGACGGTGATCGTCGCCGCGATCGCCGGGTTGACCTGGACGACGACCGCTCGGCTCGCGGTCGACCCTGAGGCGTCGCGGTAATGGAACGTCGCGATATAGGCCCCCGCCGAAGAGTAGCTGTGGTGGGCGGTCGTCCCGGTCGACGAGGTTCCGTCCCCGAAGGTCCACGAGGCATTGCCGGGGGTCGTTCCGCCGTCGACGGTGCCCGTCAGCGTGAGCGGAACGTTGACGTCGGTGATGTTTGACGGAGAGACCGACACGCTGACGGTCGGTAGTACCACCACCGTGACCGTCGACGTGGCGCTCGAGATGCCACCACCGGCATCGGTGACCACCACCGTGACGGGGTACACGCCGACCGCGGCGTAGAGGTGGGTCACGCTCGAACCCCAACCGAGGCCGGAGTCCCCGAACGACCACGAGTAGTTGAATGGGGCCGTGCCGCCGGAGGCCGAGGCCGTTCCGGTGACACTCATCCCGAGGTCCGTCTCGGCCGACGTCCCGGAATCGAGCTCGAGCTGAACGTCGATCGCCGGCGACACCGAAAGCATCGTCTCCGCCGAGGTCGAGAACCCGAGCGAGTCGACGACCTCGGCGGTGATCGGGTACGTCCCCGACGCTACCGGAGTGCAGCTCAATGCGGCGGTATCGGCGCTGACGCATCCGGCCGGCAGCCCCGTGTAGGAGAACTGGGAGGGTCCGGCGCCGCCCGCCTCCCCCAGTTGGAGGGAGGAAGTCCCGCCCACATCGATGGGGTTGGGGGTTGCGGCGAAGTAGGTTACCTGCGGCGGGCTCGCGAGGATGCTGACGGTGCCCGAGATGAAATTGGCCACCCAGAGCTCTCCGGAGCCCGGGACGGTGCTGCCCGGCAGCTCGACCGGCAGGACGTTGATCGGCAGTTGGCCCGCAGCGATCGTCGCGTACGACCCTTCGCTCGCGGCGATCGACGAGCCATCGATGACGCTGACGTTGCCGTACCACGGGGGACTGGGGGTCCCGTTGGAAGGCACGTACAGGTCTTCCCGGGAGGGGTCGTAGACGATCTCCCACGCAACGAAATGCGGCGCGATCGGGAGCGGACCCGCCACCACCGAGCGGGTCGTCGGGTCAAGGATCCATACGGAGTAGCCGAGGGCGTAGACTTCCTGGTCGGCGGGGTCGTACGCTACAGAGATGAGGTCCGGGAGGCCCGAGATCGCGGGGCCGACCTCACGGCCCGTCGATCCGTTCACGACCGCGATCGTGTGATTCGTCAGGTCCGCTGCGAAGAGTTCGTCATTGGCGGCGTCGAGAGTGACTCCCTCAAGGTTCGTCGTTCCGACTCCGACACGCAGGACGTGGACGACCGAGAGGCCAGGGATCGTCAGCGCCTGCAGCCCCGACAGAATGTTCATTTCCCAAAGGAGGTCGGTCGCCGGGTCGATGATGAGCTGACTGTTGTTGCCCGGCAGGGAATGGTTTTCCTCGACGATCGCCCCGGTCTCCGCGTCGATCGCTGCGACCCCTCCGGAAAAGCCCGCGTAGACCACGCCGGTCGCCGGGTCATCGACGAGCCCAGTAGCCGCGTTCGGGAGGACGATCGGAGCCTGGGCGGTGGCGAACGTCGACGCGTTGAGGACCTCCACGGTATTGCGCATCCAGTCGCCGACGAAGACCCGACCGGATCCGGGATCGAACGCGAGGGTCGCGGCACGCGCCCCGAGATCCGGAGAGAACTGCTGGACCGCCTTCGCGCTGAGGTTGAAAGCGGTGACCGTGCGGTTGACCCCACTCCATGAGTAGAGGAGGTTCGCCCGTGAGTTCATCGTGAGCCGACCCGGGATGTCTCGGACCCCGACAAAAGCCGCCACGATGGCGCCGCTCTCGGCCGGTACGACGACCAGATCCGGGGTCGTTTCATTCGCCGTAACGAAGTCCGAACCGTTCTCGTTGACCACGATCGTCGAGACTGTCAGAGCCTGCATCACCAGACCGGCGGTCGATTGGCTGTTCGCGTAATCGACCTGGAACTGATTCTTGGACGGAATGTCGAACCCGAGGAGGTCGTGTTGAGCGTCGAAGGCGACCGCCGAGGCGGGGGCGGGCAACGAGATCGTCGGGCCGATCGCGTCGGTCGTTGTGGTGATGCTCGTGATCTTGTTCTCCCCCGAGTCGGCAATGTACAGCAGATGATCGGTGGTATCGTCGGCGAGGTAGATCGGAGTCGTGCCGACACCGGCTATCGAGACTTGGACATCGCTGTGAGTTCCGTTGATCACCGTGATGTTGTTGGAAACCTCGTTGGCGACGAAGAGGTTCTGAGACACCGGATCGTACTCGATCGACATTGGATTCGTGCCCACTCGGATCGCTGGTTGCACCATCGCGCCGGTGCTCGGGTCGATGACGAGGACCGTGTTGTTGAGCGGGTCGGTCGCGTAGAAGTCGCCGTTGAGCGGGTCGAACGCTATCGCCGACGTGTTGGACAAGTTCGGGATCATGCGAGTCTCGTTGGTGACCGGATTGTACACGAGCCCGGGGGCCGAGGGCGGGGCCGGGATATTGTCGACCGTGATCGGCCACTCGGGCATCCAGAGCTGCCCCGTGGAGGGGTCGACCGCGGACTTCCCGACGTCCCAGTCGAACACGGAGGTCGGGAAATTTCCGGCGGTCGAGGCGTTGTAGTTGAGGTACGCCGTCGCGACGACCGCTCCGACGGAGCCCGCCGAAATCGGGAGGGCGACCGACCCGACTGTGGCGGACGGAACAGCGGGGGGAATGGGGAAGTGGGCACCGGAGTCCGCCCGCGTTACCAGACCGCCTTGGGTCGCTGCGGCGGAAGCGGTCGCGAGACCGACGAGAACCGACGAAGAGAGCAACGCGACCACGACGACGGCGAGCGCGACGTTTGTCGGCCACCGACGTGCCGGGGTACGAGGTCGAAGGGTCACCGGTCGCGAGAGGGGGACCGCCCCCTCTTAAACCCCAATCTCGAATGGGCGGACTACGTGACAGTCCGTATGACGCGGCCCGCGTTCGCGTCGATCAGGATCGTCGTTTTCACGTCCTTCCGATCGAGCACGAAATACCAGACGGGGACATGCAGGAGCTCCCCGTCCGAGATGTTGACCTGGGTGCGCAGTTGGGAGACCATGCTGTGCTTCTTGTGGGCCGCTTCGGACTGGAGCTGCTGGACGTAGGCCTCGGCCGAGTGGCGGGCCGCGTCCTCGCCGAGGTCCCCGTTGAGGATCGTCGTCCCCTCGGGGATGTTCTTCTTGTCGAAGAACGTCCGGTCGGCAAGTCCGAACTGGTAATCCTTGGGCTGGTAGGCGGTCATCGCCTTCACGGCGACGACGGGGTACTCGTACTGCCCGGAGATCGTCTCCGACCGGTTGGGGTTGACGACCGGACCCCCGAACACCGGGATCACCGCATACCCTCCCCGACGGCCGCCCAGCGCGCTCCCGAGGAGCGCCCCCGCGGCGATCGTCCCGGCGGTCGCTCCGATCGACGTTGCCACCGCCTGGTACTGGTACGTCGTCGAGGCCGACGCGGGCATCACCCAGAACGGAATGTAGCTGAGGTGCTCTTCGGCGACCTTCGATTCCTCGAAGTTCTTGCGGTTGAAGAACCCCTGGTCCATGTAGTCGTGGACGGACTTGAGCGCCCCGTTCCGGTCGGTGACCTTGAGCGGGAGCATCGTGTGCTTGTTGATCTCCTTCCACCCGCCCCCGCCGAGCGTGACCGATCCACCGCAGTAGTCGCAGGTGATGACCATCTCGCCGAACGTTGGCTTGATGGGGGCGCCGCACGCCGGGCACTTCAGCTCCTGCACACCGGCGGGCGCGATCGATTTCGCTCCGCTCCCCGCCGACGCGGCGGACGGGCCGGCGGACCCTCCGGCCGCGTTGGGCGTCGGGGCACCGCACTTGAAACAGAACTGGGCGCCGTCCGGAAGTGCCGTCCCGCACTTCACGCAATAGACGGTCATCCTCCCTCTTCCTGGCCCCCGACGCTCCGTCGCCTACGGCGAGAGCGCGGCCCCGCATTCGGGGCAGAACTTTCCCGTAGTGGTCGTCGACTTTCCGCACTTCGGGCACGTCCGGGGAGGGGCCGGCGCAGTGGACGCGCCGCAGTTGGGGCAGAACTTCACCCCGGCGGGCACCGGTTGGCCACATTTCGGGCATGGCGCGCTGCCCGCGGCCGCCGGCGGAGCCATCGGGTTGCCGCAGCTCGGGCAGAATCGAGTCCCCGAGGGGACCTGAGCGTTGCACTTGGGACAGATGAGCATCGGGCCCTGCCCGCCCTGCTGGAAGGCGTTCTGCATTCCCCCGACCATGCCGTACCCCATTCCGAGCCCGGCACCCAAACCGACTCCCGCCCCCGCCATCGCGCCCGCGCCCCCCGACGGGTTGGCCGCCGCGGTCGTGAGCGCTTGGCCGGCCTGGTACTGCATGTAATTGACACCCAGAACCCCCATTTTGGACCGGGTATCGACCGCCGCCTGAACGTCGTCCGGGAGGTTGATCGACAGGCCCTGGATCTGCTGGACGTTGACTCCGAGAGGACCGAAGTGCGCGGGGACCGCCCCGAGCACCGCCTGCTCGATCGTCGTGAGCTGGGTCGCGAGGTCGGTCACCCGCATGCCCTGGTCCTTGAGTTTTCCGAGCGTGTTGTAGACCAAGAGGACCATCTGATCCCGCAGGCGCGCTTCGACGTCGGGGGTCGTGACCGCCCCGAAAGTTCCGACGAACTGGTTAACGAAATTGTCGGGGGCACCGACCTGCCACCGATAGGAGCCAAAGACGCGGAGCTGAACGAGGCCGAAGTCGGGGTCCCGGAAGACGTACGGCTCCGTACTCCCGAACTTCCCGTCGAAGATGCGGCGCTGGAGATAGTAGACTTCGGCTTCCTGGCGCACGCCCGAGAGCGCCTGCACGAGGTTGCCGAGCAGGCGAGCGTTGAGCGTGGTGAGCGAGTAGCGGTCGGGCCGGTCGAGATAGGCGAGGACCTTCCCGTCCCGGTAGAAGACCGCGCTCTCGTCCTGCCGGACGACGACGTTGTCCCCCCACTTGATGTTGCGCGGCACGCGCCACATCACGTTGGGTCCCTTGTACGCGTCCTCCCAGTTGATCGTCGTGGCGCCGATCAGGCTGCCGCCCTGCGCCGGTATCGGGTTGTTGGTGACCATCGTGGTTTCTCCTGTGGATCTTTACGAAACGCGGATCCCCTCGATCGCCTGGATGCGCGCCTTGAACGCCTGGTCGAGTTGATTGACCTGGCCACGAGCGGTCGCGATGACCGCGCCGGACTGGGAGGCCGAGGGCCCCATCGCGAGGCTCGGGAGCGACGAGACGGTCTGGGCGAGCTGGTCGCCCGCCTGGGCGAACCCGAAATCGTACTCATAGAGCCTGTCGATCTGTTGTGGGTTGATCCGGACCGCGGGCGAGATGCCCGTGTACCCCTGCTCCGCGAATCGGATCTCTCCCTCGAGCTTCCAAAGGTCGGCGACGAGGGGAGCGAGGTCGGTGAGGGCGGCAAACTGGTTTGCTTGGACGAGCGCCTGACGGGTGTTCTCGGCCGTCGCCCGGGCGTTCTTGATCTTGTCGGCGACCTGCAGCCGGAGCAGGCTGTCCGCCGCCCGGATGTCCTCACCCTCGCGGTAGGTTCGGTAGCCCGGCACGAGCAACTGGAGTCGCTTGATGATGCCGCGATCGTCGTCGACCTTCTGACGGAGGTCCACGGGGGTGCCGCCCGGGGCCGGGGCGGCCGCAGGTGCGGGCGATGCCGGAGCGGGAGCCGGAGCGACCGCCGGAGCCGGAGTCACGGGGGCCGGAGGGGTCAGTGCGGCTGCCACCGGAGAGTTCACTCCGACGGCAACGGGGAGTGCGCCGCCGCACTGCTTGCAGAACTTTGCTCCGGCGGCGTACGGTGTGCCACATTTAGGGCAGGTCAGGGTGGGGCTGGCCGCGGCCATTTCACGGGCTCCTAGGCGGCGGTGAGTCTCCTGCGGGCACCGGCGGCGCTGGCGCGGTCGCGGGGACGCTGGGCGAGTTCGCTGCCGCGTACGAGAACGCCGACGGCGCCGGGCGTTCGCGCCACTGCTCGCGAACCGCGAGCCTCGAGGAGGTGGATTGGAGTGCCCGGAGGCGCCAGCCGATCAGGGCCACCGACACCACGAGCGCGATCAGCGTGAACAAAAGTCCGACCAGTTGCCAGATGCCGAGCGAGATCCCGTAGTACGGGGCGAGGCCGATCGTGAGGAAGAGCACGGCGAACCCCATCCCGAAGAACCCCCAAGCGGCCGAACGCTGCGCCGTCGGGTCCCGAGAGAACGATTCTGCGAAGTAGCTCAACAGTGCGAAGATGAGCGAGAGGATCCCGATCCACAGGAGTCCGTAGAAGTGCTGGCTCGCCGGGAAGGCGAGGTAGATCAGGTAGAACAGGATCGCCGCGATGAGCAGGAACAGCACCGAGAGCACGACCCCGCTCCAACGGGTCCGGGGGACCGGCGTCGGCGGAGCAGGAGTCGTCATAGTGGTCACTCGGACGAAAAAGCACCCCCCAGTATAAGACGGTGAGCCGGCGCCCACTGCTCAGAGACGTGGTTCGTCGTCCGCCTTTTCTCGGCGGGGTTTGACGACCGGGGTCGCCGGGGGAGCGGGCGGTTCGGGCACCTTGGGGGCGGGTGGCCGCGCC
>JBARNH010000036.1:0-77486 GCA_049802875.1 Thermoplasmata archaeon
ATGGGCCCAGTCGGATTTGAACCGACGACCTCCCGGTTATCAGCCGGGTGCTCCAGCCAAACTAAGCTACGGGCCCACGCAATTCCGCATTGCGCCGGGGAGATACCACTTTCGCACTGAAACGCGAACCACCGCCGAACGAAGAGTGTGACGCAACCGCCCGGCTTCGAACGGTCTCGTCGTCCGTCGCGGCCTACTTCGTCCTGCCGTCCAAGTTCGTCTGGTTCCCGAAATGCGTTGGGTGGACTGTGAGAGGATGCTCGCCGAGCAGGTCGTCGAGGTTGTACCCTTCGATGGAGCCTTCATATTCCTTCAACAGGGCCGCGATCATCCTCGCCGCCTCAACCGGGTATCTGCCGATGGCGGTCTCGGCAGCGAGGACCAAGCCGTTCGCTCCGTCCAGGAGTGTGTTGATGACGTCGTTCACTTCCGCTCGGGTCGGGGCGCGTCGCGTGCCCATGGATTCTAACAGATTGGTCGCGACGTAGACGGGTACCCCCAGCGCATTCGACTTGCGGATGATCGCCTTCTGCAGTAGCGGAATCGCTTCGAGTCGAACCTCTCGGGAGAGATCCCCCCGGTCGATAAGAATCCGGTCCGCGGCCTGGGCAATTTCCCCAAGGTTTCGCACGCCGTCCCGGCTCTCGATCTTGGCGATGATCGTGTCGGTCGGGCCGATCATCTCGCGGAGCCGGCGAACAGCGTCCGGGTGATTGCAGAAGGAGAGGTCGTACTCGTGGACCTGATTGTCCATCGCGATCCGGACCGCTTGGAGGTCCTTCTCCGAGAAGGTCGAGAGCGGCGGCGAAGGAAGTGCGGTCACTGCCTTGCGCGACCCGATTTCCCCACCCGTTTCGACGGTGGCCTCCGCCCCACCGTCGATCACTCGGTCGATTCTCAGGACCACCGAGTCAAAATCGATGCTCATCCATGCTCCGGGAGTCAACCATGCGACCGCAGAACCGGGTGAGAGAGGAATCGTCGAGGCGTCACCCTTGATCGCTTGCGGAACCAACCTCACCGGCTCCCCTTCGGAGACCGCTACCCCGTCGTGCATCGCTCCGGTTCTAAGCTGGGCTCCCTCCGTGTCGATGCAGATCGGGACGGATGTGCAACCTTGAATGAAGTGAATGACACGCTCCAGGTCCGAGATATCCGTATGCGAGAGATTGATTCGGAAACTTGTGACTCCGATGGCCTCGAGGTCGGAGATCACCCGCTTGTTCAGCGAGCTCGGACCGAGGGTGCAGATGAGCGCCTTCTTCACCGGCAGACGCGGGCTACGGGTACTCGGCGATGAATCGGGTTGCACGTGTTCCGTCGCCCCCGGTGGGGACCACCGCTCCGCCGGCTGCGCGCAACCTTAAGATTTGCTGACCGTCGAGGGAAGGCTCAAGCCTGCTGCCGCAGAACTCTTGGGACCTCTCTCCTCGAATCCGACGAGCTTCGACGACGAATTGGGCTGAAGCCTCGAGTCCATGGTCGAGATGGGAAGCGTGCTCAAACAGTATGCCGCGACGATTCGTCGAGCCCCGGCCCTGCTACAGGCCCTGGCATTGAAAGTGTGACGCGAGCCTTCGAAGCACCGTCGGGGATTCGTATTCCGGTCCAAAATCCGCAAGGGTGCGCATCGTCGCCTCTCGTGACCAGTACAGCGAATCCTCGCAATGCACGCCGATCCCGATGGCCGAGACGAACTCCCGCTGAGCCCGCCCCTCGGCGACCAGGTCATTGGCCGCCTGTTCCGTGAGATGGAGCATGTCGTCCCGAACGTGGGGTCCCTCCGAGGCCAGCAGCTCCTCGTAGAGCCGGTGGATACACCAGGGGCGGAAAGGGGTCTCCGCGAGAGCTGACGCGATTCGGTCTTTGAGGTCGGGGATCTGGACCGAGGACTTCATTGTGTCTAGAAACTGCCGGGACCCCCCAGATAATACCATCGAAAGGGGCTGAGCCCGTGGCGAATCCGCTTGGGGCGTCCCCGGGAGACTGCCGAGGGCCCAATTCGCGCGTCCGCCTTCAAATACCTCGGTCCGCCTCCCAGCGCGCGAGGCGAGCCGATGAAAGTCGTCGTCTTCGGTGGGGGCGGCATGCTCGGCATCCGGATCTCCGACGAACTCGCCCGGCGGGGGCATGCGGTGAAGGTCGTGATTCACACCGGGTCACCGGAAGGCCCCGCTCGCCCGCGGACGACTTCGGTCGTGGCCGAGGTCACGAACCCGACCAGCGTCGCCGAGGTGGTCCGCGGGGCCGACGCGGTGGTGTCGGCGATCGGTCCGGGGCCCGGTCAAGAGGCCTCCGTGATTTTGACCGCCGCCCGCGGCCTCCTCGCAGGACTGCGCAAGGCCGGTGTGGTGCGGCTCGTCGTAGTCGGCGGGGCGGGCAGTCTCGAGGTCGCGCCCGGCGCCCAGCTGGCCGACACGGCAGAATTCCCTCCGTCTTGGAAACCTGTGTCCGACGCCCACCGCTCGGCCCTCGAGATCTATCGGGAGGAGCCGGAACTTGAGTGGACCGTGGTGTCTCCGGCGGCGTTGATCGCTCCGGGGGTTCGTACGGGCCATTACCGTGCGGGGGGCGATCAGTTACTGGTCGACGCGAACGGCGAGAGTCGGATCTCGGCCGAAGATTATGCCGTCGCGATCGCGGATGAAGTAGAGACGCCGCGGCATGTACGGCGGAGATTCACGGTGGCGTCGGCATGACCGCACCGGAGCGACCGACCCGGTGGGCCCTCGCGTGCCGAGACTTGGGTTTTGCGTGCGGGTGGAGCTTGACCGCCGGGTCGGTCGTCGAGGTCCGAAACCGATTCTTCGAGCACGCCAAGTGCGCCCATGGAATGCGGGACTTGCCCGGTGAAATGGCAAGCCGTGTCGACTCCGCCGCTCAGCCCGCGTGAGCGATCCGCGGCGGGTCCGGCTACTCGAGAGGGTCGGAGTCTCCGGAGCAACCTTTTTCTCGCGAGCTCGGGTCGGTCGGTCCGGAATACGACCACTTCGTCCCACCGATGCCGACCTACGTGCTACCGGAGAAATGCAAAGGGTGCATGCAGTGCGTCGACGTCTGTCCCTCGGACATCATGCACATCGACCCCGTACAGGGCCGGGCGTACAACCTCGAGCCGGCGATGTGTTGGGAGTGTTTCGCCTGCGTCAAGATGTGCCCCGAGGGGGCCATCGAGGTCCGCGGCTACGCCGACTTCGCGCCGATCGGCCACCGGGTGGTCCCGAACCGAACGACCGATCGGATCTACTGGACGATCCGAATGCGGGGTGGCGAGGTCAAGGAGTTCTCGTTCCCGATCCGGAAGACCAAGTGGGGGACGATCCCTTCACCGGCGAAGGAACCCTTGCCCGGCGCAGGGGCCCTCTCGAGCCAGCTCCTCTCGTTTGAGCCGGACTACTTGGCCGTCGATGAACTTCCGACGATCGTTCCCGCCCCGGCGTGACCTTCGTCGGAGGTCGGCATGGAGGACGGGGTTCCGAGTCCAGCGCGCGTCGTCGACTGCGACCTCTTGATCGTCGGCGGCGGGTTCGCGGGATGTGGAGCAGCCTTCGAGGCCCGGTATTGGGGGCGCAACCTCAAGGTCGTCCTCGTAGAAAAGGCCGCGATCGAACGGAGCGGCGCCGTCGCCCAGGGATTGAGCGCGATCAACTGTTACATGGGAATGCGGTGGGGAGAGAACCGGCCCGAAGATTTCGTCCGGTACGTCCGCAATGACCTCATGGGCCTCTCTCGGGAGGACCTCGTCTACGACGTGGCTCGCCACGTGGATTCTTCGGTCCACCTCTTCGAGGAGTGGGGGCTTCCCATCTTCACCGACCCGAAGACCGGACGGTACGTCCGCGAAGGGCGCTGGCAAGTGATGATCCATGGCGAATCGTACAAACCCATCATCGCCGAGGCGGCCCGCGCCGCCGTGAGCCAGGTCGACGAACACGTCCTCATCACGCATCTTCTGCGAGACGCGGTGGACCCCTCCCGTATCGCGGGGGCCGTCGGTTTCAGCGTGCGCGACGGGACGTTCCGGGTCTATCGCGCCCGCGCCGTGATCGTCGCCGCAGGAGGCGCCTCTCACCTCTTCCGGCCCCGATCCGCCGGCGAGGGTTGGGGCCGTACGTGGTACCCGCCCTGGTCGACCGGATCCGCGTACGCGCTGCTCATCCGTGCCGGGGCGGAAATGACCCAGATGGAGAACCGGTTGGTCGTGACCCGGTTCAAGGACGGCTACGGTCCCGTCGGCGCCTTCTTTCTCTATCTCAAGGCGGTGGCGACCAACGCGGCGGGGGAGAACTACGAGGTCACCCGTCGGGCGGAGCTGAGGAGCCGGGTAGGCGCCTACGCCGACGCGACCCCCATGCCGACGTGCCTTCGGAACCACCTGATGTTCCGGGAGATCCAGGAGGGACGCGGCCCGATCCTCATGCACACCGAACGAGTGATCGACTCCCCCGAGAAAGAAGCGGTCGCGTGGGGAGCGTTCCTCAACATGACCGTCGGCCAGGCGGTCACATGGGCGGCCCAGGGAACCGACCCGCGCACGACCCCGAGCGAGCTCATCCTCTCCGAGCCGTACGTCCTGGGGTCGCACGCGGTGTGCGCCGGCGCGTGGACCAGTGGGCCGGCCGACCTTTCCCCCGCCGACTATCAGTGGGGCTACAACCGCATGACGACGGTCGCCGGACTCTTCGGCGCGGGGGACACGGTCGGAGGCTCCGCACACAAATTCTCGAGCGGCTCGTTCACGGAGGGCCGTCTCGCGGCGAAGGCCGCCGTTCGGTTCCTCACCGACCGTCCGGAACCGCCTTCGCTGGCCGAGAGTGAAATCGATCGCTTGCGTTCAACGATCTTCGCCCCGCTCGTCCGGTTCCTTGGGGCTCGCCCCAAGGTCACCGCGGGCACCGTGAATCCCGACCTGCTCTTCCCCGACCAAGGGCTCCACCGTCTCGAGAAGATCATGGACGAGTACGGCGGAGGCGTCAGTGCCAACTACGCGACGAACGACGAACTGCTCCGCCGGGGGATCGCGCAGCTCGCCCAGCTACGCGACGACCTGGGCTCCCTCGGCGCGGGGGACTTGCACCAACTCGGGCGAGCCTGGGAACTGGACCACCGGCTCTGGACCGCGGAGGCGGTCCTTCGGCACACCCGACATCGAACGGAGACCCGGTGGCCGGGATACTACTACCGTTCCGACTACCCTACCGTCGACGACGATCACTGGCGATGCTTCGTGAACTCCCGGTTCGACCTGTCGACCAACGAGTGGAGCGTGCGGACCCGGCCGCTGCACCCGTTGCTCTAGGGATCGAGCGACCGGTCAGAACCGAGCGATGCTCCCAGTGGACAGCGCCTGTCGTTCGAAGACCTTCCAGAGACTGATGGCGAGCCCGTACGAGATCGCGGCCGAGAGGGCGACGGCGCCCCAGAGGACCGCCACCGTGCCGATCGGATCGCCCGCGACCGAGTCGCGCACCGCCGCGAGCCCCCACGTGAGCGGGAGCCCATAGCCGATCCACTGGAGGACCGCGGGCAGCTGCGACGTCGGGAAATTGACTCCGGACAGAAGAAGTCCGATGAACAGGAAGATGTTCGCGAGGATGATCGAGGTCCGCAGGTAGAGCGCGACCCCGCCCAACAACAACCCGAATCCGACCATCGCGATCGCGGTGAGGGTGACGGAGACCGCCAGGTCCGGGAGCGCTCCCGGGACGATGTGGACTCCGAACAGGGCGACCGCATAGACGAGTCCGACCGTCACTGTGGCCAGAGAAAGCAAGATCGGGACCACGCCCCGTCCAAAATAGAGGGCGAGCCGGTTCGACGGCGTGACGAGGAGATGCTCCATCGTCCCGATCTGCTTCTCGGTGTCGGTCGTCTGGCATACGGAGAAGATGCTGGAGTAGGTCACCGTCGCGATCGCGTTCCCGAGGGCGGTGAACGCGACTTCCGAGGCTCCCCCGCCCCCGACCTGGACGACGAACGCGAAGAAGACCATCTGGGTCAACGGGATGATGAACACCGTACCGAGCACGAAATCGAGGCGCATGAACCCCAAGGTCGTCTTGGGCGCGATCCACGCATTCGTCCAGAACGTGCGCCAGAACGAAACGCGATTCACGGTAGGGGTCGCCGAAACGAGCATCGGAGTGCCTTCGAGCGCTAGTACCAGCTCGCGTTCCCTTCGGTCAGGAGGTGCCGTTCGACGCGGTGGAAGATGCTACCGGCGATCGCCACGTAGACGAGGGTGGTCCCGATCGCACCCGCGATGTCGACCCAGAATCCCCACCCGAACCCCACGTAGCCGGGAATGGAAAGGTAGCGGAGTGCGTCGAGCGCCCAGGTGGGTGGGAATCCTAGCGCCACCGGGTTCGTCCAGAAAGGCAGAAGAACAACGGGGAACATACAGCCCGTGCCGACATAGAACGCGAACTCACCGACATTCTGAATGAACCCGGCGTACCGAGTGTACACCCACGCCGCGGAGAATAGGATCCCCACGCTCGCGAGCGTGAGCATGACGAACACGAACAGCACGATGAAGCCCACCGGATCCGGGAGAGCGGGCGGGCTTCCCGCCGCTGCGACCACGACTAGGTAGACGATCGCCCCTCCGATCAGCCCCGAGACCACGTTCCACAGTACTCGGCCCAGGACCACGAACAGGTAGGGGGTCGGCGATTGGATCGTCGGTTCGAGCGTACCGAACTCTCGATCCTGCCCGATCGCCCAGCCACTGCCGTAGAGGGTTTGACCCCACATGCTCATCATCCCCGCGCCGAGGATCGCGTACGTGAGGAAGTACGGGCCGGCGCCCCGGAACAACTCGAAGGCTACCAAACCGAAGACGACCGGGGCGAACATCGACGGAATGAGCCACTGCGGATCCGCCATGAACATCAGGAGCGAGAGGCGGAGGGAGGCGCTGGTTGCACGAGAACGAGAGGCGTGCGCCGGTTCGCTCTCCATTTACTGCGCCTCCTCTTCCACCAAGTCCAGGTAGATGTCCTCGAGGGACGTCTGGCGTTCCCGTACCGCAAGCTCCGCGTGCCCCGGCAGGGCCGCCTGGACATCGTCCGGGGTGGTCTCGAGCGTCCGGAGACGCATCGTCAAGCGAGTCCGGGGGCCGTACTCCTCGCTCGCGACCTTCGAGACCCCGGGCATCCGACGGAGGGTCTCCACCTCCCGATCTTCAAATCCGTAGGCTTCCGCCTCCAGCGTGCGGTCGCCCCCGACCAGGGTCCGCAGTCCCGCCACGGTGTCGCGGGCGACGATCCGTCCCTTGGACATGACCGCGAGCTCCGGGCAGAGTTCCTCGGCTTCGAACATGTAGTGCGTGGTGAGAAAGATCGTCACCCCCTCACCCACGAGGGATCGAATGAGCTTTCGAGTCTCCCGGGCGCTCTTCGGGTCGAGGCCGATCGTAGGCTCGTCCAAGAACAGCACCTGAGGGCGGTGGAGGATCCCGCGCGCGATGTGCAGCTTCTGCTTCATCCCTCGCGAAAACTCCTCGACCCGACGGTCGGCGGCGGACGTGAGGTCGACCCGCTCGAGGACCGCGCGGATACGCTCCTCGCGCTCGTGTACCGGAATCCCATACAGGTCCGCGAAGTACCGCAAGTTATCGCGGGCGTTGATGCGGTTGTAGAGTCCCCGTTCTCCGCCCAGGACGAGGCCGATCCTCGGGCGCAACCACGCGGTCTCCTTGGCCACATCGTGCCCCAAGACGAGAGCCGTGCCGGCCGTGGGCAGGAGCAGGGTCGAGAGGATCTTCACGAGGGTCGTCTTTCCGGCGCCGTTCGGCCCGAGTAACCCGAAGATCGACCCTTGCTCTACCGCGAGGTCGACGCCCTTCAGCGCCTCCGTGCGCGAGACCTCCCGAAACAGGAACCCCTTGCGGCTCTGGAAGACCCGGGTGACTCCTCGGGTCTCTATGGCTGGTATGTCCGTCATGGAGGCAAGAGCGGCCGTCAGCCGACCACGGGTACTAATAGACTATCAATCGGAGGGAGGGGTCACGAAACGCCGCGCGGGTTCGGAGCGTGAGGCGGCTCGAGTTGGGGGCCGACAAAGTCGCGGCGGGCCGGTTCGTCCGCAGCGTTATATCGGAACCGCGGGTCGGAGCTGTGGTGACCCTCATGGTCTCGGCCGCCGCCGAACGCGTCGCCGCACCGGTCGGACCACCGCTCGACTTTCCTGCGGAACAATCCCTCCCAGCCTACCGATTGATGGCGCTCTCGCGCGCAACCGACGAGCGCTGTCTCATTCTCCAACGGCAGGGTCGAATCGGGTTCTACGCTCCGCTGCTCGGCCAGGAGGCCGCTCAGGTGGGATGCGCCCTTGCGCTGACTCCGAACGATTGGATTTTCCCCGCGTACCGAGAGCTCGCAGTGGCCCTGACGCGAGGTGCGGCGCTCAAGGAGATCATGGACCAACTGATGGGCAATGCGGCCGACTTGACCAAGGGCCGGCAGATGCCCAATCATTTCGCTTTCTCGGACCAGCACTTCGTCACGGCGTCGAGCCCGATCGGAACCCAAATCACCCAGGCGGTGGGTGCGGCGATGGCCGCACAGCGCCGGAAGCATCCGATCGTCACCGTCCCCTTCTTCGGTGACGGAGCGACGAGCTCGAACGATTTCCACGCCGGAATGAATTTCGCCGGAGTTTTTCGGACCCCCACGATCTTCTTCTGTCAGAACAATCAATGGGCCATCTCTCTCCCGAGGGAGAAACAAACCCATAGCAAGACCCTCGCCGAAAAAGCGGAGGCGTACGGGTTCCGCGGTGTGGTCGTGGACGGGACGGATGTGAAGGCGGTCTACCGGGCCGTCGCGGAGGCTCGTCATCGGGCGATTCGTGGGGAAGGGCCGACGATGATCGAAGCGCAGGTCTACCGGCTCGGCCCCCATTCCACCTCCGACGACCCCAAGAGGTACCGACCCGATTCCGAGGTCGCCGAGTGGAAGGCGAAGGATCCGCTGACGAGGTTTCGAGCGGAGCTCATCGGCGCCGGTGTCCTCGATGAGGCGACGGACCGGAAGATCGTCGAAGAGGCGCGAGCCCAGGTGGCTGCGGTCATCGAGGCGTCCGAGCGAATCCCTCCGATCGCCCCCCTCTCCTTGTTCGACGATGTCTTCGCCTCGCGCACGCCTCGTCTCGAGGAGGAACGCCGCGAGGTCGAGACCGCCGGTCCGGGGGCGGCCTCGAAGCAATGACCGAACTGACGCTGGTCCAAGCCGTCAATCGCGGCCTGGCCGAAGCGATGCGCGCCGACCCGGATGTCCTGATTCTCGGCGAGGACGTCGGAGTTAACGGCGGGGTCTTTCGGGCGACGGAGGGTCTGTTCAAGGAGTTCGGGGAGAGCCGGGTCGTTGACACGCCCCTCTCGGAAACCGGTATCGTCGGCACCGCGATCGGGATGGCGCTCTACGGATTGAAACCCGTCGCGGAGATCCAGTTTCTCGACTTCATCTATCCCGCGTTCGACCAGATCGTCAGTGAGCTCGCCAAGTTTCGGTACCGATCCGGGGGTCAGTTCCCGTGCCATGTGGTCATCCGGGCGCCCTATGGCGGCGGGATCAAGGGGGGTCTCTACCACTCGCAGAGTACGGAAGCGTACTTCTGCCACACCGCCGGGCTCAAGGTCGTGATCCCGTCGACCCCGGCGGATGCGAAGGGGCTCCTCCTCACCGCGATCCACGATGAGGACCCCGTGATGTTCCTCGAGCCGAAGAGGATCTATCGCGCGGTCTCTGGGGAGGTTCCCGAGGGCGACCACCGCGTCCCGTTCGGGAAGGCGCGTCTCGTCCGCGAAGGAAGCGATGTGTCGTTGTTCGCCTACGGGGCGATGGTTCCTCCGACGGTGGAGGCCGCCGAGACTCTTGCGACGGAGGGGATCCATGCCGAGATCATCGACCCGAGGAGCCTCGTCCCCCTCGATGAACCGGCGATCATCTCTTCGGTCGAAAAGACCGGCCGTGCGGTCATCATCCACGAGGCGGCCCGATTTTGCGGGTTCGGTGGAGAGATCGCGGCGATCCTCGCGGAGAAGGCGTTCTATTCCCTCAAGGCACCGATCGCCCGAGTCACGGGTTACGACACCCCCTTCCCGTACGCTTTGGAGAACCTCTACCTGCCGAACGCCGAGAAGATCGCGCACGCCGCCCGCGCTGCGGTCCGCGCGTCGTAGGGAGTGGAAATGGCGTTCGAGTTCCGCCTCCCCGACATCGGTGAGGGGGTGGCCGAGGGGGAGGTCGTCCAGTGGTACGTTCGCGAGGGAGATACCGTCCGGGAGGACGCCCCGCTCGTCAGCGTGTTGACGGATAAGGCGAACGTCGAGATCCCGTCCCCAAAAGCCGGTCGGGTCACGAAGATCCACGCTGCGGTGGGAGAGAAGGTCAAGGTCGGTGGACTCTTGGTAACGATCGAGCCGGGCGGGGAAGCGACCCCGACGGCGACGCCCGATTCCGCGGCCAGGATGGCAGGGCGCTCGGGGACGGGAGCAACGTCCACGCCGCCCGACACCCCGAAAGCCCCTCCCTCGACGCCACCTCCCGGCCCGAAAACCGTGCCCTCCGCGACAGCCGGCAGTTCGACCGGGAGTCGAGTCGCGGCCTCACCGTATCTCCGACGCCTCGCGACCGAGCGGGGCATCGACCTCTCGAAGGTCAAGGGATCCGGCCCGGACGGACGGATCACCGAGGGGGACCTTGGGTCGGCTCCCGTACCGGGGGGCGATTCCCGACCGCCCGACTCTGAGGCTTCGACTCCGGCGACTCAGCCCCCAATGCTCCCACCGCCGGACTCCGATGCGATCTCGGATGTCGCGGAGCGGATTCCGATCCGGGGGCTCCGGCGTGTGATCGCCGAGCATATGGTGGAGGCGACCCACCGGCCCGCGCCGTTCACTTACGTAGAGGAGGTCGACGTCACCGAGCTCGTGATCCTTCGCGACAAGATGGCGAAGCACGTCGAGAAGCAGGGCACTCGTTTGAGCTACCTGCCGTTCATCGTGAAGGGGGTGGTCGCGGGCCTGAAGGCTCACCCGCGAATGAACGCCACGATGGACGACGCTCGCAATGAGCTCGTGATCCGATCGGCGTATCACATCGGAATCGCGACCGCCGCGCCAGACGGACTCATCGTCCCGGTCGTCCGCCACGCAGAGCAGAAGAGTCTGACCGAAATCGCGCGGGAGATCCAGGATCTCGCCGAACGCGGGCGCCAGGGGAAGCTGACCCGCACAGAGCTGAGCGGCAGCACCTTCACGATCACCAGCCTCGGCGCGCTCGGTGGGGTTCTCGCGACCCCGATCCTCAACTATCCCGAGGTCGGGATCGTGGGGGTCCACAAGATCAGTCGGCGGCCGGTGTACCGCTCCGATGGCTCGATCGGGCCGGCGGACCTCATGAATCTCTCCGTCACACTCGACCACCGGGTGCTCGATGGAATCGAGGGCGCCCAGTTCTTGGCCACGGTGAAGACGTACCTCGAGGATCCGCACCAACTGTTCGCCGAAATGCGATGAGCGAGCCGGCGTCGCTCGTGCCCCTTCCGTACGAGGAGGAGTCCCTCCGCCGAATGTTGGGTCAGGACTGGGCGCCCACGCTCCGCTCCGCCTACCGTTGGATGCGACTCGGCCGGGCGCTCGATGCACGGATGCAAGGGCTTCAACGTCAGGGCCGAGTCGGATTCTACGGGGCCGCGACCGGTCAAGAGGCCGTGAACGTCGCCGCCGGACTCGTCTCGACGCCCGACGATTGGATCTTTCCCGGCCTCCGGGAGCAGCTGGTCGCGTTGGTACGGGGTCACTCCCTGGTGGAGTACGTCCACCACCTCTTTGCGGACGACGCGGACCCGGGCCGCGGGCGAAGCATGCCCTGCCACCCGACGGCCCGCGAGGTCCATCATGTCTCGATGTCTTCGGTGATCGGTACCCAGATCAGTCAGGCCGTGGGGCTCGCCTACGCGCTTCGGGCCAAGCGCGCGCCGGGCGTCTCGCTCGCCTTCTTCGGCGACGGCGCCACGAGCTCCAACGATTTTCATGCCGGCCTCAATTTCGGAAGCATTCACTCGCTTCCGGTCGTCTTCTGCTGCACGAACAATCAGTGGGCGATCTCCTCCCCCGTCTCGCGACAGACCGCCGCGCCGACCTTCGCGGGCAAGTCGGTCGCCTACGGTCTCCCCGGGCGTCGGGTCGATGGGACCGACTTCGTCGCTTCCTTCTCCGAGCTGGCTCAAGCCGTGCGGGGCGCCCGCGAGGGCCAGGGCCCCTGCCTGTTGGAATTCGTAACCTATCGAATGACCGCGCATTCCAGTTCGGACGACCCAAGCCGCTACCAACCGGCGGATTGGGCCGCTCAGGCGGCGGCCCACGACCCGGTTGAGCGTTTGGAACGGTGGATGCGGGAGCACGGCCTCTTGACGGATGACACGATCGCCGGGATCGCCGCCGAAGCAGAACAACAGGTCCGGGCCGCGGTCGAGATCGCGGAATCGACTCCTCCTCCCTCGCCGTCCTCACTGACCGAAGACGTCTATGCCCCCGCGGCCTCGGGACCGTCATTCCCGATGGGGAACACGGTGTGAACCATGGCCGGCACCTACACGCGGAAGACGGAGGTACTGGTCCTGGGAGGGGGCCCGGGCGGATACATGTCGGCGATCCGCGCGGGGCAGCTCGGGAAGAAGGTGCTGTTGGTCGAAAAGCGCGACTTGGGCGGGGAGTGTCTGAACCGCGGTTGCATTCCGTCGAAGGCGCTGATCCACGCATCGCTCCTCTATCGTGCCGTCCGCACCGAAGGCCCGGAGGTGGGCGTTCGGGCGACCGATGTGAAGTTCGACCTTCCGTCAGCCATGAAGTGGAAGCAGGAGGTCGTCGCGAAGGAACGGCAGGGAGTCGCGACGTTGCTCAAGGCGGCGGGGGTCGCTGTGCTCCAGGGAGAGGGCCGCTTTACGGGGCCGCACACCGCCGACCTGGCGGCGCCGGACGGAGGCCACGAACGGGTCGACTTCGAGCACGCGGTGATCGCGACCGGGGCGGTCCATTCCACGATCCCGGGGTTCGAGACCGACGGGAAGCAGGTCGTCAACGCGTGGGAGCTGCTCGACCTGCCCTCACTTCCGGAATCGATGTTAATTCTTGGCGGCGGGGTGAGCGGCTGCGAGCTCGGAGAATTCCTGGCGCACGTCGGGGTTACGGTCACGATCGTCGAGTTGCTGCCCCAGATCCTTCCCGGGATGGACCCCGACCTCTCTCGGGAACTGAGTTCCACCTTCGAGCGGATCGGCGTCCGGGTGCTCGCGGGGACCCGAGCCGTAGAGCTCAAGCGAGAGGCGAAACAGGTGACCATGACGATCGAAGGCTCGAACGGGAAGCAAGATCTCTCCGCGGAGCGGCTCTTCGTAACTGTGGGAAAGTGGCCGGCGAGCCGGGACTTGGGTCTCGAGGAGGCCGGCGTGGCGGTCGACGCGAAGTCCGGTTTTATTCCGGTCGATGACCGGCTCCGAACGAACCAGGCGCACATCTACGCGGTCGGGGACGTCGCCCGCCCCCCGATGTTGGCCCACAAATCGTACCGGGAGGGGGTCGTGGCGGCCGAAGCGATCGCCGGTTTGCCGACGCGGTTTCAATTCCAGGCGATGCCGGGGGTGGTCTTCACGACCCCCGAGCTCGCCACC
The DNA here is from genome assembly GCA_049802875.1 of Thermoplasmata archaeon. Taxonomy (GTDB): domain Archaea; phylum Thermoplasmatota; class Thermoplasmata; order Lutacidiplasmatales; family UBA184; genus Lutacidiplasma. The sequence goes on from JBARNH010000036.1 coordinate 13,678, forward strand.
GTCGGACTTTCGAAGGCGGACGCCGAGGGGCAGGGCCACGCCGCCCGCGAGGCAAAGTTCCCCTACGCCGCCTTGGGTCGAGCCCATGCGAGTCACTCGACCCAGGGGTGGGTCAAAGTGGTGGGTGACGACAAGAGCGGGGCGTTGCTCGGCGTGCACGCCGCCGGTGAGCGGGCCGGCGAGTTCATCGCGGAGGCGGCGCATGCGATCGAGATGGGCGCGACGGTGCGCGACCTCGCGCTAACGATCCACCCCCATCCGACCTTCTCCGAGGGGCTCCAAGAAGCGGCGCTGCTTTGGTTGGGGGAGCCGATGCACGTCGCCCGACGGAGGACGGATGCCACGAGTCGTTGATTGGGGGCAGCGCGAGTACGCCGACGCCTTGGCCGAGATGCGCTCGATGGTTCGAGCGCGCCGGTCGGGGGCCAATGAGGACACGCTGATCCTGGTCGAGCACCCGCCGGTTGTGACCGTCGGGGTCGAAGGGGACGATGGCGAGGCGGCTCGCAGCGGCTTTCCGGTGATCCCGGTCGAACGGGGCGGTCGCGGAACGTACCATGGACCCGGCCAGTTGGTAGGGTATCCGATCGTCCACCTCGACTACCGGAGCCGGGACGTGCGTCGGTTCGTGCATGAGGTGGAAGAGGTCGTGGTCGACGCGCTCGCCGCGTACGGGGTCCGAGCGGGCCACGTATCGGGGCGCCACGGGGTGTGGGTCGACGGGGAGAGGAAGATCGCGTCGATCGGCATCGCGGTGGACCATTGGGTGACGTTCCACGGTTTCGCGCTGAACGTCGACCTCGACCTGGCTCCGTTCGAACAGTTTCATCCGTGCGGGCTCAGCGGATCCGTCATGACGTCCCTCGCTCGCGAGCTCGGGCACCCGGTGTCGACCGCCTCCGTCAAGCCCGCGGTGATCCGCGCGTGGAACGAGCGGTTCGCTCGAGGGACCGGTTCGACCGCCGAGCGGACCGTCGAGACAAGGGCGGCGACAGTGTCGTCCTCGGCATGAGCCCCGCGTCGGGCCGGCCGCGGCTCCTACTGGTCGGCGGAGGTGGGGGGCTCGCGGGGCGATCGGTCGTTGAGGAGTTTGCGCCGGACTGGGCGATCCGCTCCGTTCACCGGCATCCCGTGGCGTCCGAAGCCTCAACCCACGTGGAGTGGATCCGGGGGGACGCGCAGAGCATCACGGACTGGCGGACGCTGCTCGAGGACGTTGACCTCGTGATCAATCTCGCGTGGTACCGAGCCGGGAGCGCGCGGCGTTTCCGGTGGCTCGCGGACGGGCTGATCCGTCTCCTCCGCGCATCGGAGGCGGCGCAGACCCCCCGATGGCTTCAGGTCAGCGTGCCGGACGCCCCGGAGCGGCTCGAGATCGGACTCCCCTATCTGACCCAGAAGCGCCGAGTCGACCGTGCTCTTGCGGAGAGTTCACTGTCGTACGCGATCGTTCGACCGACGATGTTGTTCGGCGCGAACGACAAGTTGATGACCGTGATGCTCCGGACGGTGGCTCGCTACCACCGCTTCCCGATGTTCGCGGACGGCGAGTACCACGTAAGCCCGATCGCTGCTCGGGACCTCGCTCGGATCCTCCGGCGCGAGGCGAGCCTCACCGCCCGCCACACCGTGAGTGCGGGCGGGCCCACTCGATGGCGGTACCGCGACCTCACGGACCGACTGTTCACGGTCCTCGGTCGAACCCCTCGATATCTCCGCTTCTCCGCTCGGGGTGGCGTGCGACTCGCGCGGCTGCTCGAAACGTTCGGTTCGACGCTGCTCTACGCCTACGAGGTCGAATGGCTGGTGTCGGATCTTCTGGGGCTTCCCCCGTACGAGGGTCTCGACCGCCCGCTCGCCCCAGTCGAAACGTTCCTCTCCGTGGAGGCGGTCCGATACCCTCCCGGGAGCTCGGCGCGCGCTCGGCAGTATTAAGGTCGGTCGCCGCCTTCGTAAATCACCCATGGAAGCAGTCGATCTCAGCCGGCGCCTCGGAGACTTCGGTCAGGTAGCAGGGGAGGTTCTCCGGGACGTAGAGGATGTCACCGAGCAGCAGATCCGGCACTGGATCGTGAACCCGTTCCTGGTCGCGCTCGGCTGGAACCCCGACGACAAGAAGCAGGTCTACCTCGACTTTCCCGTGCCGTCCGGTGAGGGCCACATCGACTACGCCCTCTACAATTCCGAGGGCCAACCTCGGCTCTTCCTCGACGTCCGCGAGCGCACGGCGAACGTCACCGACCCGGGCAAGGTCGCAGAACAGGCGAAGCAGGCGAAGGTCCCTCTCGTACTTCTGACGAATGGGAGGGAATTCTCCCTCTGGTTCGTGGGCAACGAGGAGGTGCCGGGGCCGCTCTTCGTCCTTCCGATCGCCGACCTCGCCGACAACGCCGAGGCGCTTCTCGGGCTGACCGCGGATTACCGCCTCTCCGATACGGGCATTCAGCAGCTGCGCCGGAGCGCGATCCGCCTCGCCGTCCTCGTCATGCTCGAGGAGAACTCGGAGAAGACGTTCGACGCCATGGTCGAATGGGTCCAAGGGCAGGTCTCGCCCGGGGCGCTCGACGACACGACCGAGCAGGCGATCCGAGACGCGACGATGATCTGGCTCACGGAGGAGCACCTTGTCCTCCCGGCGTTCCAGCCGAAGGAGGGTAAGCGCCTCCACGAATTGCGCACCACCACTCCGCGGGACTGGGAATCGTTCCCCCGGGGCCCGCCGGGAACTTTCCAGTACAAGTACGACACCGCCAAGATCCTCGACCTGCGCCAGGGCGCCAAGGAGGTCCGCGAACAGCTCCGTTTGCAGGGGCTCCGGACTCCCACGGCGACGAGCTTCGGCGGTTTCTACCACGCCCTCCGGCACCGCGCGGGATTGGGCAAGTAGACCAGCTGGGCGAAGGGCCGGTCCGGCGTCGGCGATAGTTTCCTATCCCACGAGACCCTTAGGGTCACCATGGCACCACCCCCGCCCCCGGCGACTCCCGAAACCAACCTCTTCCAGGACTTCGTTCAAGCGATCGCGGACCGTCACGGACAGATGGACATCCGGCTCGAACATCTCTCGCTCCGCCTGCCGCTCCTCAAGGAGAGCGTGGAACTCAACGGCACGATCTCGGTCTCGGTGCACATGCGCGAGCTGACGGACAAGGAAAAGCAGGCCCGCGTTGCCAAGGAACTCAGGACGCTCGCTCGCTGACCCCGCGACCACCGGCGGGGTCTCGCCCCCGCCCCGCCGTTTCGTTACGTTTAATACGCATGAGTGCGCGTTTATTTTCGATGGCGCTGAGCGCGAACTCCGCATCGGGTCACCCCTGCGTGACCTCCCGTTGCGGACATCCGGACGCCGACCACGTCGCTACCCCCGAGCTCGCGTCGCCCAGTGAGGTCGTCGTGTGGTGTGTCTCTTGTCGTCGCCACGAGGTCTTACGCCCGCGCCGCTTCCGGTTGCCGTGGGCGCGGACCGTTGCGCCCCCGACCCGCCAACGACATTCTCGCGCGAGCTAGTGCTTCGCTGAGGAGCGCCGTACGGCGTCGGGGATGTTGGTCACGCGCTTCCTATCGCGAAAACCATTCGCCGCGTCAGGGAGCCCGGCCCCCGTCGTCCGGTGGATCCGATGCGAAGGGAGGCTCCCTCACCTCAGATTCATCCGACCTTGCGATCGTTCCTATGCGCTCGCGAGAGCCAGGGAGGTTCGGGTAAAGGGGCACCGTCCAAGTGGGCGCACAACCGGTCGAGGAAGTCGTTGAAGCCGCGGACGAAGGTCTCGGCCGAGCGTCGACTCAACTTGCGGTGGGTCATCACCAGCAGGGTCCCGTCCTCGACCGCACTCAACTCCCAGCGGACCACCGAGTTCTCCCCTTGAGGGATCCCGGACCCCGGCGCGACATTCCACTCGTATTCGTAGATCCGGGGAGGGGTCCACTCCAAGACCCGGCCCCGCGCTCGGAGCTCATTGGGATGTTGGAACTCCACGATGCCATGAGCGGAGTCGCGCGACACCTTCGCCATGTACCAGAGCTCGAGCTGCTCCGGGTCCGTGATGGCCTCCCAGACGTCTTCGATCGGATGACGGAGGAGGCGCCGGAAGACGAGCGTTGCGCCTTCCGGGTCCACGTGGAGCAGTCCCGGCCCCCCCACCGCCCCCGGGACGGCGTCGTTCGAGGAGGTCGCACTCAAGGCCGCCGCTCCTGCCGGGCTCGCTTCCGAGCATCCAGGTGGGCTTCCAGCGAATCCAGTTCCGTCTCCCAGAACCCCCGATATTTCGAGATCCATGCGTCGATCGGAGCAAGGCCCTCCGAACGGAGCGAGTACACCCGGTGTCGGCTCACCTGACGAACGCGTACCATGCCGACCTCGCGAAGGACCCGAAGGTGCCGAGACATCCCGGGTTGACTGACCCGGGGGAATGCACTCCCCAGCTCCCCCGCGGTCCGCTCCCTTCGAGAGAGAAGGTCGAGGACCTCCCGCCGCGTTTGGTCCGATAAGGCTCCGAAAGCGTCCATGGGTCCGATGGTAGCTCATACCGTGGTACGTATTTATGGCCCGCCCGCCAATTCGAGCGTCTCGACTGAACTACCGGCGCCGTTGAGTCCACTGCCGGCCCTTTCCACATAATGACACGGTTATATATCTGACCCGATTTCGGACCTTCGCGCGGGCGCGGACGACCAAAGGGGAGAAGAGGTATGGACGGGAAGATCTCAGCGGTTTCCCTCGTAGTGACGAACCAGGCGAAATCCCTCGCCTTCTTCACGGAGAAGGTCGGGTTCGAGAAGAAGACCGATGTCACCGGCCCCGGTGGATATCGGTACGTGACGGTCGGAGTCAAGGGGCAAGAGCTCGAGATGGCGCTCTTTGAGGCTGGCTCGGCCGTTGATCCTGTCACGAAGGATTGGTCGAAGCGTTGGGCGCCCGGAAGCATGCCCCCGATTACGAACTTCGTCGGCGACTGCCGCAAGACCCATCAGGAACTGAGCGCCCGGGGAGTGGAGTTCCTGATGCCGCCGACGGATCACCCCTGGGGGACCGCAGCGACGTTCAAGGACCTCGACGGGAATCTCTTCTCGATCAGCCAACTCGGTGGTAGGTCGCCCAAGACCTAGAAGTGGCGCCGCGACTTTTCGAGCCCCACGGGGGCGTCTAGTAGACGTGCGCAACGTAGCCGATCAGATAGCCCGCGAACCCCGCTCCGAGGCCGATGAGCAGCATGCGGAGTCCGCTTTTCCATAGGGACCCCACGGTGATGCGGGCCTCGTACCACCCGATGCCGAAAAGCGCGATCGCGCTCACGATCACCGCACCGATGGCGGAGGTCTCGATGGAGAATTGCGGTACGAGGAACGGAACGATGGGGATGGCCGACCCGACGAGGGTCGCGGCGAGCACGACCAGAGCGCTGTTCAGCGGCTGGGTTTCGGAGACCGTTGCGAGATTGAGCTCGAAAGCCATCATCAGGTCGAGCATCGCCTTGGGTTTGGCCTCGATTTTCTGGACCATCTCCTCGAGCTCGTCGCCCTCGAACCCCCAGTTTCGGAAGATCGTCCGGACCTCTTCCCGTTCCATCTCGGGGATCGCCTTCATTTCGTCGAGCTCCTTCCGGCGTTCGGATTCGTAGACCCGCCGACGGGCGAGGGTCGAGGTATACGCGACCGCGCCCATCGACACCGACTCTGCGCCCAGCGCGGCGAGCGCGCCGATGATGATGATCGTCGTATCGTGGGTCGCGGCCGAGAGGCCGAGAAGGATTCCGAGGACGTTGACCATACCGTCCTGGCTACCGAGAATGAAGTCCGAGAGCAGTCCGGGGCGGACGTGCATCTCGTGGCGAGGCGACATTGACATCGCCCCACCAACGTTCCCGATATGAGGGTGGCGGAGTTCTATTTCTACCGGTCCCCGCGGGCCGCGAGTTCCTCGCTTACCCGAGGGTAGGCTCCTCGCAAACACCTAAATCCTGCGACGGGTCGAATACGCCGGAAGGCTCTATTGGATGACGTCTTCTTCCCCCTCCTCTCCCGCCGGAACCGCCCCGCCGTCGGCCCAACGAAATGAATCGGCCGTAATCCTCCTCACGACGATCGGGACGCTGATGGTCGCGGTCGACAGCACGATCGTGATCCTGGCGCTGCCCACGATGGCGCGGGACCTCGCCGCCCCACTCTCCTCGATCATCTGGACGATCCTGATCTATCTGCTCATCACCGCGGCGCTCACGACCCAGGCCGGGCGCCTCGGCGACATGCTCGGCCGGGGTGGCGTCTACAACGCCGGTTTCGCGGTCTTCACGATTGGCTCCGGGCTCTCGGGATTCGCTCCGTCCGCGGAGACCCTGATCGGGGCGCGGGCCGTTCAGGCGATCGGCGGCGCTCTCGTGTTCGCGAACTCCGGTGCGCTGATCGCGACGGTGTTCCCTCCCGAGCGCCGGGGACGCGCGTTCGGGTTCTTGGTCTTCGGGTGGAGTGTCGGGGCGATCCTCGGCATTCTCCTCGGAGGGGTCATCACGACGGAACTCGGCTGGCGGTACATCTTCTTCATCAACCTCCCGATCGGCGTTGCCGCAGTCGCTCTCGGGCTCCGAACCCTCCCGAAGACCGTGCGAGTACGGACCGGGTTCGATGTGGTGGGCTTTGCACTCTTTTCCGCGATGTTGGGTCTCCTCTGCTACGGGATGATCGAGCTCGCCATCTTCGGAACCTCGCTGCTCAACTTTTCCTATCTTGCCGCCGGGATCGTACTGGTTCCGGTGTTCGCGGTCGCCGAAATGCGGACCTCCCGACCCATGCTCGAATTACGCGCGCTCAAGAATCGACTGCTCGGGTTCTCCCTGCTCGCGGGCCTCCTTCAGGCCCTCGGATATCTCTCGGTGGTCTTTTTGCTCACGCTCTACCTTCAGGGATTGAGGGGCCTCTCCCCACTGAACGCCTCGCTGCTCTTGGTCCCGGGGTACCTGGTGGGTGCCGTGCTAGGGCCGACGATGGGTCGCAACGTCGACCGCCGCGGGGCACGACTCCTCGCGACACTGGGTATCTTGTTCATGGCCGCGGCGGTACTCGCCTATTCTTTGCTCGACGCCTCCGCCTGGCTGGGATGGATCCCAATCATCTCCCTTCTTTCAGGGATCGGAAGCGGAATGTTCTATCCGGCGAACACGACGGCAATCATGAGCCAAGCCACCCCCAGCACCTTCGGGTCGATCAGCGGCCTCCGCGTGACGCTCAGCAATATCGGCACGCTGCTGAGCTTCGTCTTTGCGCTGACGATCGCGTCGGCGAGCATTCCCCGAGCCCTCGCATACCAGGTCTTTCTGGGGACCACGAATCTGGTCGGCGGGATCGGGGCGGATTTCCTGACCGGGATTCACGCGGCCCTCTACGGCTCGGCTGCCATTCTCGGAGTTGCCGCCATCCTTTCTTGGTCGAGAGGGAGGGTCGTCCCGGTCTCGCATCGGACCGCGACGCCGTCGGGCGCACCCCCCCTCGCGCCGGGGAGCCCCTAATCGGAGCTGGCGTTCGCCGCCTTCGCGGGAATCGTGCCGAAGCGCCATGGACTCAGTTCGAATTTCGAGAAGCCGCTCGACGCGGCCGATGCCGCAATTGGCGGAGAGCGTCGTCGAGGATTCGATTGTGATCGAACGCAAGCCGCCCCACGTGCCGGAGCAGGATCCACCGGGCTTCCTTGGCGTCGTCTCCACCCGAGGGAGTCTCGACGCGCCCCTGCATGTGAAACACGACGGACGTGGTCGGCTTTCGCGGATCACGCCTCGGTCCCGAGTACACCCCTACGAGGCCGAGCGGCCGAGCTCGCAGTCCGGTTTCCTCCAGGAGTTCCCGGACCACGGCCTCCTCTACGGTCTCTCGCAGCTCCACGAACCCGCCCGGCAGAGCCCAGTGCCCTCGGAACGGAGGGTTGCGTCGGCGCACTAGCAGTACTCGGCCCCCATGGATCCAGACGGCGTCCACGGTGAGTGCCGGGCTCTGATATCGCGGGGACACGGCTCGTGCCACGCGCCGCCTCCATATGAACGGGAACGACCCGGGCGCCCTTCCGGCAGACTCCGGTCGACGGTCGGAGGGAAGCGTTAAGCCGTCGGCCCGGGTCGCGCTGGAGGCGCCATGCAGATCCTGCGGAGCAAGGCTCCCCTTCGGATCAGTTTCGCGGGCGGAGGGACCGACGTTTCCCCCTACCCCGAGGAGCGCGGAGGTGCGGTCCTCAACTGCACCATCGACAAGTATGCCTACGTAACGCTCGAGGCCGAGGCGGGCCGACCGGGCGGAACCGCGGTGGAGTCCCTAGATTTCAATCTGAAGGCCAACTACGAACGACCGTCCGACCTCTTCTATAACGGAGAGCTCGACCTGATCAAGGCGGCGTTGAAGGTCCTTCGACCCCCGGGTACCGACCCGGCGACTCCCGAGTGGCTTCGCCTGTTCCTTCATTCCGACGCCCCACCGGGGACCGGCCTCGGGACCTCGTCGGCGATGACGGTTGCCCTGGTGGGAGCGTTCCAGCACTACCTGAAGGAGGCCTGGACCTCGTATGATATCGCGGAACTGGCCTATCGGATCGAGCGATCGGAACTCGGGATCAAAGGCGGGCGACAGGACCAATACTCGGCGGCCTTTGGCGGATTCAACTTCATCGAATTTTCGGGGACCCGCACCGTGGTCAACCCGCTCAAGATCCGGCCCGAGGTCGCGAACGAGCTCGCCTATCGGTTGCTCCTCGTATACACCGGGGGCGGGCACTACTCTAACGAACTGATCGAGAGCCAGCAGCGGGGGTACACGGACAAGCGGGAAGTGACCGTCGAGGCGCTCGATGCGACCAAGCGCTTGGCCATCGAGATGAAGAACGAACTTCTCCGGGGCAACATCGACGAAATGGGCGACCTCCTCGACGCCGGCTGGCAACTCAAGAAGAAGTTCACGGACGGAATCTCGAATCCGCGCGTGGACGACATTTACGCGAAGGCTCGGGGCGCGGGGGCGCTGGGAGGAAAGCTAGTCGGCGCGGGCGGCGGGGGGTTCTTGCTTCTATTCTGCGACTTCGCGCGGCGTGCCCAGGTCGCCCGGGCTGTGCAGGACGCCGGCGGCCGCGTGACCGACTTCTCGCTCGAGACGATGGGCTTGCAGACCTGGTCGGTCCGCGCCGCGAGATGAGCTCGGCTCTGAACTCTCCGAAACGAACCGATAGCCGGGGCAAACTCCTTTAGTTCCGGTCCGTAGGTTCCTCTGAAGGGGCGTACGGTTGGGGACGGCGCGTCGGGCCAGGGCGAACGCCACACCTCGGTCGAGTGACGGAGGCACCCCCGGAACTCGACGGCCGATCCGGGGGGTCCTCACGCTCGCCGGGGAGGGCACCGGGATGCTTCCCTGGTCCCGCGGGCTTCGGAAGGAGTTCCTTCCCCTCTACGACCGGGGGATCAACGGCGTTCCGGTGTTGAAGCCGATCGCCCACCTTGTGCTCGAGTCGCTCATGGGAGCGGGGGTGTCCGACGTCACTCTCGTAGTGCAGCCTCGGGACCTCTCGTTCGTCCAGGAATATTTCACCGTCGACCAGTCGTTCCTGGAGCGTCACGGCCACCATCCCGAACGGGTCGCCGAAACTCGGGACTTCTATGCCAAATTGCGCGCGCTGAGGGTCCGTTATGCCCTTCAGCCGCGTCCCATGGGATTCGGTGACGCCGTCCTCCGGGCAGAGCCGTACCTCGGGGGCGAGCCGTTCCTTCTCCAGGCGAGCGACGGGGTCGTCCTCGAGCAGCGCCGAGGGAGCCTCCCGCGAGCGATGGGAGAGGTCCTGCAGGGCGAGGGCCTCGATGCGGTGTTGCTCGTGCGCCGCGTGACCGATCCCCGGCGCTACGGAGTGGTCGAGGGCCGCTCGGACGGTCGCTACGGTTCGGTACGGCGCCTAAAGGTGACTCGGATGGAGGAGAAGCCCAAGCGCCCGCAGTCTCACTGGGCAGCGACGGCGGTCTATGCGTTCTCACCTCGACTATTCGAAGCACTCCGCGCCGCCCGAAATCGTTCTCGGCTCAGGGCAGAGCTCGAGCTCACGTGGGGGGTCCAAGAACTCCTATCCTGCGGGGGCGCGGTTGTGGCACTTGTCCTCGAACCCGGGACTCGCTGGCGGTCGGTCGGTTCGCCGGAGGGGTACCTCCGCGCGTTGAGAGCCACCCATGCTCGTGCTTTCGCGCGGTCATCCAAACTCGGCTGACCCCGCCCGACCTGACCGACCCGATGCGCCCTCCTCGGGACGCCGGCGTAGGTTAACCACTTCCCGGAGGTTTTATCTCGCGGCTCTCGCCATTCATTTACCGTGACGGATGGGCCGTCCGTTTCCGGGAAGGAGTCCGCTCATATTCGATGGACCAGGCAATGCCGGCCGGGCACGTTTTGACTCCCCCCGCCGGGGGCACGTCGGCCGGGTATCCCGCTGGCCCATGACGCCAACCGGAGCGAGATGAAGTGGCCGGGTGGCGGCCGTTTCCGGTCGCATATCGATCTTGACCGCCCGGTCGCCGTACCGGCGGCTACGGTGAGTCAGGCATGAGGCGGCAGTTCGTCAGCGGAATCGTCGCACTGATCCTCGTCGCGTCCGTCGCATTTCTCATTGCGGTGCCCGCCCCGAGCACCCCTCCCTCGGCAATCCCCACTCTCTCGCACCTGCAGCCGGACTCGGGCGGTGCTCCCACGATCGCCGTGACCCCGACGCTTGGACCTGAAGGCAGTACTTTCAACGTGACCGGCGCCGGATTTACCGCGAGTTCCGGGGCGAATGTCTCCTTCGACTCCAGCGTGCTGGCCCCGTTCGGGGGTTCGGACTGTACTCACTCGGGGACGAACATCACGACCAACTCTACCGGAGGATTTGCCTGTCTGTTCACGGTGCCCACCATCTCTCCCGGCTCGTACGGGGTCAACGCGACCGATCAGTCCACAACCAACGAATCGAACACGGTCTCGTTTCAAGTGACGGCCCTGACGATCGTGGTCTCCCCGTTGCAGGGGCCGGTAGGGAGCAGCGTCACCGTGACCGGCTCCGGATTCACGGTGTCATCCCCGGCAAAGGTCAGTTTCTCTTCGGTCGTTCTTACACCGAAGTCGAGCGGGGATTGTGTGGTCAGCGGCACGACCATCACGACCGACCCGAGCGGCGGTTTCGCCTGCACGTTCACTGTGCCGACTTCGACCCCAGGGGCACACGACATCAATGCCACCGACCTCGCCACGTCCAACTCGACTACCCCATCGACGTTCACCGTGACCACGCTATTGATCGGGACGACCCCAAGCCAAGGACCGGTGGGCAGTACATTCACCGTGACGGGCTCGGGGTTCACCGTCAGCTCGGGCGCCGAGGTGAGCTTCGACGCGACCGCGCTCGCCCCGACCGGGGGTGCAGATTGCCCGGCGACCGCGACCACCATCACGACCGACCCGAGCGGCGCCTTCTCCTGCCGCTTCACCGTCCCTTCCGAGAGCACCGGGTCGCACAACATCGTCGGAACGGACCTCGCCACCTCCAATTCTGCCAGCCCCGTTTCGTTCACCGTGACCGCTGTCGGTATCACGGTCTCGCCCCAGCAGGGCCCCCAAGGGGCGACGGTCACCGTCTCCGGGAGCGGATTTTCCGTTGACACGACGCTCGCCTCCCTCGTTGTGGCCGCGGTGACGATCACCAGCTGCCCGACGGCCGGCTCGCTGATGAGCAACGGGACGGGGGCGTTTTCCTGCGCTTTCTCCGCCCCGAGCGGGACCTCGGGAACCACGGTGACCGCCACGGACGTTGGCGGCTCGGTGGCCACGGGCACGTTCGCGGTGACCTCACTGGCCATCTCGGTGCTCCCCGCCCAGGGCCCCGAAGGGGAGGCGGTGAGCGTTTCCGGGACCGGGTTTTCGGTCTCCTCGACCCTTCGATCGGTCGTCTTTGACGGAGTCACGGAGACGATCTGCGCCGGCGGCGGGTCGATGACGACGGATTCGGCCGGGGCGATCCTGTGCGCCTTCACGGTTCCGGGCGGTACATCAGGAACGACCGTTGCCGTGACCGACTCGGGCGGCGAGTTCGCGACGGCGACCTTCGCCGTCACCGTACCCGCCATCACGGTCCAGCCCGGAGAGGGCGGGATCGGATCGACGGTGTCGGTCAACGGACAGGGATTCTCTGTCTCCACCGGCCTCGAGTCGCTCGTGTTCGACGGGATCACGATCTCGACCTGCACCGGGGGAGGGTCGCTCACTACGGACAGCTCGGGGGCGTTTTCGTGCACATTTCCGGTGCCGAGCGGCGCCTCCGGAACGACGGTGATTGCCACCGACGTCGGTGGGGAGTCCGGGACCGGAACCTTTACCGTGACGACGCCGGCGATAACGGTCGCCCCCGGGCAGGGCGCCGTGGGAAGCGCGTTCACCGTGACCGGGTCCGAATTCACCGCCAACTCCGGAGCGACGGTCACTTTCGACGGCAGTGCGCTCACCCCGGCCGGAGGTTCTGATTGCACCTTCACGGGGACAACAATCCGGACGGATTCGAGCGGCGCGTTCTCGTGCACGTTCTCTGTCCCTTTGGAAGCGGGAGGGAGCGCCACCGTGCTGGTGACCGAAGGAACCAATCAGGCCAGTCGAGAGTTCGTGGTCACCCCCTCACTGGCGATCTCGATTCCGAGCGGCACGGTGGGGGCGAAGGTCAATGTCTCCGGGAACGGCTTCGTCCCGGCGACCGCGTTCACGGTGTTTTGGAACGCCTCGACCACGCTCTGCTCCGGTAATTCGTCGGCCACGGGCGGGTTCTCCTGCCCCTTCGTGATCCCCGCAACGCCCGCGGGGTCGAACACGCTCTCCGCGGTCCAGGGCACGCTGACGGTGAACTCCGCATTCACCGTAATCCCCAGTGCGGGGATCGCTCCGAACACCGGCCCGGTGGGGAGCACCGTGGCGATCACCGGAACGGGGTTTGATGCGATGACGCGTTACACGGTCTCGTGGAACGCCTCCGTTGAGCTCTGCGCCGGTACAACGTCTCCGGTCGGGGGATTTTTCTGTACGGCCGTCGTTCCCGCGTCGAACCCGGGAGCGATCTCTCTCACCGTATCCGAGGGGACCCACACTCCCACGTTCAGCTTCACTGTCACTCCGTCCGCTCCTCCGACCCCGGCGAGCGCGGCGGCGCCGTTCCCCTGGTGGGAAGTCGCGGTCGTCGTGGTCCTGCTCGGTGTGGTGCTCGCCGCCGTTCTGGTGTTCGGGCTCCGGCGACGGCGAAGGCCGCGGGGGCGTCCTGGCCCTCGCTCACACTCGGGAAGCAGCGTGGCGGCTTGGCAATCGACTCCACCCCCGCCGTCGGGCTCCAGCTCGCCGCCTGCAGCGGCCGGCACGCTTCCGGTGCCACCTCCGCCCGGGGTATCCGGCGCGGAACACGTCGGCGAGCCGGAGGACATCGACGTGCTGATCTCCCGCCTGGAGAAAATGAGCGTTCAGATGTTCAAGAAAACCCCGAAGGAACTGGGGCACCCGGACCCCGCAGGCGAAACCTCCGGGGAACCGTCGAACGAACCGTAGGGGTCCAGCGACGGGTCAACTCCGGCGAAGCTGCCTAGGCCGGTACCGGCAACGTCACGTGGGAGAGGGAGGCCGGGAGCCCTCGGGCAACTCGGTCACCGACGGGTCGGAATCCGAGTTCCTTCGATTCGAAGGCGGCGCGAACCGCTCGTGCGAGGTACGGAACGGCCGGATACTCCTCGAGTTCCGATGCGCGAACCCAAGCATACTCGGTGTGCTCCCGGACGTCGAGCCGCGGAGACTTCCGGACGGGAGCGGAGCAGTGGAAGTACACTCCCACTGTCGGTCGGATCTTCCCTCGTTTGGAGATCGTACCGAACACCTCGGCGTGGAATAGGGGTCCGATGCGAACGTCAAACCCCGTTTCCTCGCGCACCTCTCGCCGGGCGGCGCGCGCGAGCGTCTCGCCGGGCTCGACGTGACCCCCCGGCAGATCCCAAGCGCCGGGGTTGGAGGCGGCGGTGGAACGGTGAAGAAGGAGGATCTGGTCACCGCGAAAGATCGCGGCGCCGGCCGATACCCGCGCCCGCAAATTTTCCTGGTTCCGCTTCATGGGGGGCAGCCTACCATCTTGGGGGTCGTGAAGCTTTCGATGCCTGCAAAAGCCGCGGCGGACCGGTGAGTCTCAGCCGGTCACGCAAGGGGGTAGGTTATTTGGGAGAAACTCGGCTCAGGGCGGTGTGCTCATTCCTCCCGCGTTGGCGTTCGGAGAGCTCGTACTCCTGTTCCTGATCCCTCTCCCGCTCGGAGCCATCACCCTCCGCCTCGCGGAACGGTTCTTGGGACACGGGTTGGGCTTCTCACCTCTCGAACGCGTTTTGGTCGCTTTCTTCGCGGCGGGCACGATCCTCTTCGTTTTCGCGGCCCTCCCGGTCGCGTGGTACGGTTGGGCCCTGATCTCGGCCGTCTTCGGGGCCGGGATGGCCGCCTTCGTGGTGATCACCCTACGAGAGCGTGGCGCCGGCCTCCGTCCGATCCTCGCCTTCATGAAAGGCGTGCCGGGTCTCCTCCTCGTCGGGGGGACTCTCGGGCTCGTCGCTCTGGAACTCCTCGCGACCTGGACAATCCCGTTCCCGAACACCTACGACGGAGCGTCGACCGCCGTCTGGGTGAACCTCCTTCTGGCGAATCATACGATGCCCTGGACCCTGGCTCCCTACGCGAATTGGGGCGTCGCCTACCCTTTCGGAGCCGTCGTCTGGATGTCGATCCCCGTGGCACTGTTCGGGTGGCCGATCACCGGGGCCCCGGTGCTGCTCCCTCCGCTCTTCCTGGCCCTGACCGTCCCCTCGGCGTATGCCCTCGGGTCGCGAGTGGCCGCGGGCTCCCGACAAGCACCGGAGGGCGTCGGCCTCCTCTTCGCAGGGTTCTTCGGGCTCGTGACGGCGTGGCCCCGACTCTTCGTGGGCGGTTCGTATGACTTCATCTTCGTAACCCCCCTGTTTCTGATCTCCTTGGGCTGCCTCCCAGGTTTGCTCCGGGCGACCGGGCGGAACTGGAAAGACCTCGTCGGGGTCGGCGCGTTCGTGGGGGCGATGGTCTGCTTGGGGACCGCGGCTGCCGAGTTCCTCATCCTCGTCCTCGTGGCCTATCTTCTGATGTTCCGTCGGGAGGTGGCGACGACCCTCCGCTCGGGCTTCGCGCGAATCGTCGGGGTCGCGCTGATCGGCTCGGCCTTCATGGTCCGGACTCTCGTCGCCCTCGCCCTATGGTACCCCTATCCCGGGCATGTGCTCACCGAGGCGGGCCAACCTCCGTATGCGACCCCGGTCTCCCCCTACCAGTTCGGGACTCGGTTAGTGACCGGTGAACTGGACCCGTTCGTCCTGTGGAAGGCGAAGCTGTCCCCGTTCCCGGCGGTCTCCATCGAGCTGCAACTGCTGTTGGCGGTCGGTATCGTACTTCTCCTGGTTCGCGCGTGGTCACCCCAGAGTCCGCTCCGAGGATTAGTGAGCTCGCGCCTGACTCACCTCGTCGCCGCGGGGACGGCGACCGGGTTGCTACTGGTCGCCTTCCTCCTTGCCACTACCGTTCCGGGGTCTTCGATTCAGGAGGAGGGGCTGCTCGCGTCCCTGGAAGAATCGTCGGAAATTCTGTTCCTATTTTTCTGCCTCATCGCGTTGGTCCCGCTGATCGCGGCGGTCGAGCTGCTGCGCACGGGCCGACGCGTCACGACGGGAGGAGTCGACCTCGAGGACCTTCCGTCGAAAGGTCCAACGGCGCCCACTCGGACCTCTTGGCATTACTCTGCCCGGCGACCGTCGAGCGGGGTCACGACCGTGTTGGTGTTGGTGTTGCTCATCCCGCTGGGATCGGGCGCGTACACCTCCGTGGTCGACGGACCGGGGTACCTCCACGGTGCGGTGACGTTGACGGCCAGTGTGACCCCGAGCGATGCGGATGCGCTTCGCTGGGCCGGGGCGAACCTTCCCGGCTGCTCCCGGGTGTTGGTGGCGCCGGGCTCCGCAGCCGAGTTTCTCCCCGAATTCGCGCGAGTTTCTGTGGTCTATCCGATGCTGCCGGCCCCGGTGAACCTCTCCTATGCACTCATTGTGGCCGGCCTCATCCTCGGCCAGTACAACTCGACCTTCCGGGCCGAACTCGTACAGCTCGAGGTCACCGAGGTGTTCGGGACCGGTATGAACTCGGCCTCGTACCTCCCCTTCGACCTTCAGCCGCTCGCCACATCGAGCGACTTCCATCTTCTGTTTCAGGAGGGCGACGCATCGATCTACGAGTTCCTCCCCGGTGCGACGGCGTCGGGCTGCGCCGTGGCCTGAGGGTCACTCCATCCCGTACAGCTGACGTCGCAATCGAATGTACACGCGGGTCCCGAGGCTGGGGGCGAACAGCGAGAGGAAACCGAGGGGCACCGCGGTCCAATATCGGCGGACTTCGAACGACCGGGTCGCCCCCAACGTCCGGAGCAACGACGTCGCCCGTGCAGACCGCGGAACGCCCGGGTCCCGGAGCGAGAAGATCACCTCCCCGATGTCCCGTTGCGCCACAATCGAGGCGACGACGGCTGCTGGCCCTTCGCGGCGGACGAATGCGACCAGGGACTCTCGGCGCCGTTGGGCGTTCGTCTGAAACTCTCGGAGACGCCGCAGCTGCTCCGCGGAGTCCGCCGTCGTTGGGTCCGAGTTGCTGGCGGCATGGCGTCGCAACGCAGTGATCGGTATCGGATCGAATACGAGGGCGCCCGGAGCGGTGAGGGCGAGGTAGAGCAGCGTGACATCGACCAGCATGTCGACCTGATCGAGCAGGTCCGCCCCTCGCTCCAGAAGCTCCCGTCGGACGGCGATAGAGCTGTTGTTGAAGCCGACCGGGATCCCGACCATCCGCGCGAGGTCCCGGGGAAGCGGACGGCCCGGCACCCGGATCAATCCTCGGTGGCTCCACCGGTGCATCGCCGTTACGGGAGGTCCGGGCTGCGGGTTCGCTTTGCCTTGGCCATCGATGGAGTGGTAGCCGTTCTGGAAGTAGGTGAGGGTCGGGTCGGCGCGGAACGAGGAGAGCACGCGGCTCAAGTGATTCGGCTCGAACAGGTCGTCGTCCTCCAGGAACGCGACGAGCGGGGTGGTCGCTTGGCGGGCCGCCGCCGCGATCTTGTTTCCCAGCCCGACCTCGGAGCACTCCACAAAGGTGAGTTTGGGGTCGCTCGAACGCTCGACCAGCTCCGGGGGTCGGTGGGGACCGACCACCAGCACCTCGAACCGGGCAGCGGGAAGATCTTGGCGCAGAACGGACTCGATCGCAAGGGGTAGGAATTGCAGGCGCGTGTGGAAGACCACGATCACCGTGATATCCGGCGCCGCCGCCGTGGCGGTGGGCGGGCCCGGGGGGGTTCCGCTCATCGGTTCCCTCAACCCCCGGAGCGACGAGCAGCGGTCGCCACGCTAGTCCATCGTTTGCAGGCGCAATCGCTCCAGACCGTCTCGGACGGTGAGCATGGGGATGTTCGTCACCCGCTCGACCTTGGCCGAGGAGAGGTTGACGGAGGGAGGCCGGGGCGCGATCTGGTGGAGCTGTGGGGTGGTCACCGGGCTGATGAGCGACTCGTCCAGGCCGAAGGTCCGGGCGATTTCGAGCGAGAAATCGAATCGGCTGAGGCAGTCCTTTCCGGCGATGTGGAACATGCCGGTCGCCCCTTTCTCGTACAGACCGAGCAGCTGCTCGGCGAGATTGTCTGCCCACGTCGGGTTGCTCTTCTGGTCGTTGACAATCGTCACTCGCTCCCCCTTTCGCAGCTTATCGACCAACCAGAGGGCGAAGCTGACCTTGTTGAGTCCTCCGACGCCGTAGATCACCGCGGGCCGGGCGACCGCGAAGTTCAGGCCGAACGCGTCCAGCATCTGCTCGACGACCACCTTCGTCATCGCGAAGTAGCTCAGCGGGTGGGGCTTGTCCTTCTCGGTGTAGCGTAGCTTGCGTCCGTCGAAGACGTACTCGGTCGACAGGAACTCGTACTTGCAACTGAACTTTTTGCACGCCTCCGCCACGTTTCGGGCTCCATCGACGTTGTTCTTCCACGCGTCCTCGTGATGCACCTCGCAATGGTCGACGTTGTTGAGCGAGTGCGTGTCGACCACGAGGTCGGGTTTCACGCGTTCGACCAGGCGGACGACCGCCTCCCGGTCGCCGGTGTCGATCCGATGGAGGTTCTTCCCTTTGAGCTCGTGCGACAGATACGTGCCGTGGACCTCGAAGCGGCCCTCGGCCAGCTTCGCGACGCGACTCCCGACCAGCCCGCTCTGCCCGATCACGAGGATACGATCCATCGTCTAGCTCCCTCGGGCCCCTGACTTGCGGGCCGCATACAGGGTGGCTCTCTTGAAGCCATCCTCCGTCCCGGCGTCGGCCACGAAACGGTCCGTGAAAATGGGGTGGAGTCGGTCGTTTCGGATGTACCAGTTCATGACGTCGGCGATCTCCAGCTCCCGTCGCGCGCTCGGGGAGACGGAGCGAATTACTTGGAACACATCGGGGGGAAAGACGTACAGACCGACGACCATCTGGTCCGACCTCGGGTGGGCCGGATGGTCTTCGATCGCCCGTATTCTCCCGGAAGTGTCGAGCTCCGCGATCGCGACGTGCTGAGGGTCGGTCGCGGGAGCCACGAACACGTGCGCGTTGTCGTCTCCCAGAACCTCCGGAGAGAGCGTGACCGGTTCGAAGAGATCGTCCCCTAGGATCGCGACGACCTTGGACCCCCGGAAGAATGACTCGGTCTGGAGCAACGCATGGGCGACTCCCTTGGGGCCGTCCTGGCCGATCAGCGTGAGAGTCACGCCGTAGCGGCTCCCGTCGCCGAGCACCTGACGGAACGACTCGAGGTGCTCGGTGCCCGTCACAACGCCGACCTCTCGGATGCCTATCCCTTGGAGGGTCCCGATCGGGAAGGCGACCATCGGACGGTCGAAGACCGGCAGGAGGTGCTTGTTGATTGCAAAGGTATACGGTCGAAGACGGGTGCCTGTGCCCCCCGCGAGGACGGCGCCTTTCTGAATCCCCATGTGTACCCTGACAACATGGTCCCAAGGTTTATACGTGACACTGTTTCAAGGTAAGACGTTCCGACCTCTCCTAGCGAGGAACAGGCGGAGAGAGAGGCATGAAGGTCCTCGTCACCGGAGGCGCAGGGTACATCGGTTCGATCCTGACGCCTCTGCTCGCCAAGGAAGGGTTCGATGTGACGGTCTACGATCGGTTCTTCTTCGGAAAGGGTGGTCTCGCTGGCCTGGAGGACCGCATCAAGCTCATTCGCGGCGACATCCGTTGGATCGACTCGTCGACCCTTCGAGGTATCGATGCGGTCATCGATCTGGCAGCCCTTTCGAACGACCCGATCGGCGAACTCGACCCGAAGCTCACGCTCCAGATCAATCACCAGGCTCGTGTCCGTATCGCGAGGCTGGCGAAACGGGCCGGGGCTCAGAGATACCTGTTGGCCTCGTCGTGCAGCGTCTACGGTTTCCAGAAGAAGACCGCGACCGAGGAGACCCCGGTCCACCCCCTCACGACGTATGCCAAAGCCAACGCGTTGTGGGAGCGGGACGCCCTTCCGTTGGCGAGTCGGAAGTTTACGGTCACCGCGCTACGACAGTCGTCCGTCTATGGCCTATCGAAGCGCATGCGCTTCGACATCGCGTTCAACAACATGGTCCTGAGCGTGTTCCGGGGGAAACGCCTCCCGATCATGCGCGACGGGAAGCAGCGACGGCCGATCATCCACATTCGGGACACTTCGCGCGCGTTCCTCTCGGTCCTCACCGCCGACCCGGACCTCGTCCGCGGGGAGGTCTTCAATTCCGGCTCGAACGACCAGAACTTCCGGATCTACGACCTCGCAAAGACCGCCGCCGAGAGCGTTGGGGTCCCGTTCCGGTTCGAATGGTACGGGTCGCCGGATTTCCGAAGCTACGACGTGAACTTCGACAAGATCCGGCGGGTCCTGGGATTCAAGCCAAAGTACACCCCCCGCGACGGGGCGCGCGAGGTGTTCCGCGCCCTCAAGAGCGGAGCGCTCCAAGCCGACGACCGAACGATCACGATCCGGTGGTACCAGCATCTACAGGAGCTTCTCGAGACCGTGCGGGAAGTCGAACTCCGGGGGAGGATCCTGTAACCCCATGCCGTTCGTTTTCGAACCGCAGGAGATCCCCGCGGTGGTCCTGATCACTCCCCGGGCGTTCGCGGACTCCCGTGGGTACTTCGTCGAGACGTACAAACGCTCCGAGTTCCAGCGCGCCGGTATCCCTTCGGAATTCTACCAGGACAACTGCTCGGCTTCGAAGAAGGGCGTCGTGCGCGGCCTTCACTACCAGCTCGATCCGGCCGCCCAGGGGAAACTCCTGAGGGCGCTCTCCGGGTCCGTTTGGGAGGTGGCGGTAGATATCCGCAGGGGCTCCCCGACCTTCGGCCGGTGGACCGGCGCGGTTCTCTCGGCAGAAAATCGGAAGATGCTATGGATCCCTCCCGGGTTCGCCGCCGGGATGGTCTCGCTCGAGGACGACTCTCAGTTGGCCTACAAAACCACGGAAGAGTACTCTCAGCCGCACGAGCGAGGGATCCGCTGGAGCGACCCCACGATCAACATCCGCTGGCCGGTCGATGTCTCCTACGCGATCGTTTCCGATAAGGACCAGGCGCATCCTCTCCTCAAGGACGCCGAGATCAACTTCGTCTGCCGACCGCTGGACGGACCGTCGCATGATCGCTAAGCGGCGCCCGATCTACCGTAGCGATCACCTCTCGGTCGAGGAGGCGGATATCCCACTTCCCCACGGCGGGAATATTCCGGGATTCCCGCTCGTCACCCATTCCAACGGAGTGATCGTAGCTCCGATCTTTGTTCAACGCGGTCGAAAGTACATCATGCTGCTCGAGCAGTGGCGGGCGGCGATGAACGTCACCGTCCTCGAAGTGCCGGGCGGGGGTCTCGCCCCCGGAGAAACTCCCCGAGACGCGGCTGTCCGAGAGGTTCGGGAGGAGGCCGGGCTCGACGTGGAGAAGCTCGTCGAGGTCGGCGAAGTCCTTCCCGCTCCGGGTTGGGAAGTGGAGACCCAATTTCACTTCCTCGCGATCTGTCATCCGCGTCTAAACGGTCTGCGGTTGGACCGAACCGAGAACATTCGATGCCGCCCGACCCCCGTCGGCGAAGTGCGTCGCTTGCTCCGGACACGAAAGATCCAGGACCTGAAAACTAAGGCGCTCCTGTACGACGCGCTCGAGTACCTCGGGGCTTAGGCCGCATCGCCTCGGTCCGAGAAGGATGCGGCCACTACTCCCGCCCTCGCCCCGTCCCCGACCGCGGGGGCGGAGGGTGCCCCGGGTTGGCTGGGAAGACAGGTCGAGGTCCCGAAGAGCGCACTGACATCCGTTTGCTCGGTGAAAACGCAGTAGCTCCACGGTCCCCCGGGTGCCTGCGATGGCCCGGTGCCCGTCGTCGCGGTCCAGCTCGACGTCGTGCCGGCCGCTACGGTATGCGTCGAGACCTGAACCAGGGTCGTACTGGGGAACGCGCCGCCGACCTGAATCATGTTGATGACGGCATTACCGATCATCTGTTCGGTGCCTTCGATGAGCGGTAGGGAGAAATCCATCACGGAGCCAGCGCCGAACGGGAGAAGGGCGGCGTTCGTGAGCCCGCCGGCGACGTTCCCGTAGACCTGGCCTCCCGCGGCCGCCACCCCCGCGGTCGAAAGTCCGAATCCGGTCAGCGCGTACGTCAGGCTCGCGATGTTGAGGGCCAGAGACCCGTCGGTCGAATTCACGAGGGGCCCGACGGGTCCGTACGAGAGATTTCCGAGGAACCGGTGCACGCCGTCGGTACCGATGACGCTGCCCGCGCTCGAGAGGGGAGTATTGGCGCTCGCCGAGTAGTAACCGATCGCCGCGCCGATCCACGCGAGCCGCCCTCCATCGAGAAGCCATGGGGCGACGAGGTCGGAGGAGTTCGAGTAAACGGTCGACGGAAACGCTCCCGAGGCCACGACCAGGAGGCCCCCGGGAGCGGTCAGGGGATTCGAGAGGATCCTCTCCAGCTGGTCGGCGTCCACCACCACCACCGAGATCGGAAGTCCCCGCGCGGCGATCGCGAGCTGCAGGTAGTACTGCATCCCGGCCCAACTGATGATGTTCGAGAAGCTGAGGCCGTACGCGGCGTCATAGAAGTAGTAGATCGTACGGATCTCGCTCGAGGAATTGAGCCAGAAGCCGACCTGTTGGAACGTCCCGGAGTACGAGGTCGTTACTTGGGAGTTCACCTCGATCGAGCTTCCGGTCTCCTCAAGGCTGACCGAGAACGACACCGAATTGCGCAGGGGAGGAGCGTAGACCGCCACCTCCGAAACGAGGATCGCGACGACGACCAGGGTGATCGCGTAGGCCATGAGGTCGCCGGCACGTCGATTCATCCCGCGGGCCCCCCGTCGGTCGGGGCGGGATCTGCCGGCGCCCTCAGCTTGAGAACCAAGAGCACGACCAGGCAGACGAAGGCAGTCGACACGGGAACGAACTCGAGCGGGAAGGTCACGTTCTGCACCTGAACCCATGCATTGATTGACGAGAGATACAGCTGATAGGGCACGACGTGGAAGTCATACCACAGCGGCAGAAAATTGAGCAACGGCCCACCGAGAGTGAAGTAATAGAGGGCGGGGCCGACGGAGACCACGAGGAAGATCGCGAGGTACCTCCGGCCCTCGGGGACGAGCAGGATCAGGAACGGTAGGCACCAGATCATGTACTGGGGCTGAACGACCTGAGGGATCAGGAACGCGCCGACCGACACGAGCGTCGCCCACGGGAGCCAACGGGCGGGCTGAGTCACCTCGCCGCGGGGCGCGCGCAAGAGGACTGCGGCAGCGATCACCGCGATGGCGACCGCGAGCCCTGCCCCGACGATCACGGTGGTCGTGCCGCCGAACGCGGAGATCCACTGATCCGCCGAGTGGATGCCCGGGACCGAGAAGAATCCCCAAAAACCGAACCCCTGGTAGACCCCGCCGGCCCGGCTCGGACCGACCAGAGCGGACTGAACAAATTCTGACAGTAGACCCGGGACCGCGACGACTGCGACCACCGGCACGGCGACCCCGCCGATCACGCCTCCCGCAGCCCACAGACTCTTCCCCGTAGGTGCCTGCTTCCAGGAGATCGCACCCAACATCGGGACGAAGAGAAAGGGGAACACACCGATCAGCGCGCCCACCGCGATCGCGAGACCGGAGAAGAAAGGGCGGCGGTCGAACGCGAGAACGAACGCGGCCAGCACGCAGAAGGTCGGGAGGACGTCGTACGACCCGTGGACGGAACTGAGGAGGATAACGAGCGGGTTCAGGAACCATGCCGCGAACGCCCAAACGGCCGTGGCCGGCTTACCGGTCGTTCGTAGCGCTAGGTGGTAGATCACGAATCCGGCCGCTACGTCGAACACCACCAGCGAGAGTTTCTCCACCCAAACGTAGGTCAGGTTCAGCTCGTAGGTCGGGGCGAGCGCGCTCGAGACCATGAATAGCCCTTGGAGTTGCGAGTTGGTGGTGAACCACGCGGTCGGAGGTGTGAACACCGAGGTGACTCGACCGACGACGTTGAGATAGAAGATCATGAAGGGAGGGTAGACGGTGGGATGGGAGTAGGGGCCCTGACCGTACACCATCGCCGCCGAAGTTTGCGCGAATGTGACGAGGTCCGTGTTCAACGAGATGGGGATCAGGACCAATCGAATCGCGACGCCGATCAAAAGGACCGGCAGGACGCTTCGTACCGTGCGAGGAATGCGTAGGTAGAACTGGCTAAACCGGTCTCGGAGGGAGCGCAGGCGAGGTGCGCTGCTCAATTCGCTACGACCCTCCCCGGGGCGAGGTACCAACCCCCCATAAGGGCGACCGTCGATTCCCCTAGCGGGCGAGGTTTGCGAGCTCCGGGGAGCTTCGCGCCCGGGTGGCCCAAAGACTCCCGGCAAGCATCCGGTCGCCGAAGAGGGAGAACGGATTCCGAAAGAGTCGGGGCCGCGTGTAGTCCACGAGGAATCCGTCGGCCCGAAGCCGGCGGACCAGCACCGAGCAGCCGTAGTGGTATTCGATCGTCATTTGTCCAAATCGCCGACGGGTCGCTTCGCTCGCCCCGAGGAGGAGGGGGTACTCGTACCCCTCGCAATTCGATTTCAACACCGCGTCGTGGAGGTCGAAGCGGTCGACGATGGTCGACAACGAAGACACCGGGATCCGTTCGGCTCCCTCCGAATCGACGAGGTTGTTCCAGAGGGTGCCTCCGCTCTCTGCGCCCAAGGTCACCGAGCCGTCTTCGGCGCTGCACCCCTCGTTCAGCAGGGTGATCCGGTCGCGGAACCGCGAGCGCTCCACATTCCTCTGCGCCAGACGGAAGGTCGAGGGGAACGGCTCGAAAGCGTACACATGCCGGGCGCCGCGCGCCGCAAAAAATAGCGCGGAATCGCCGATGTTAGCCCCCACGTCGACGACGTCTCGCTGCCGCACATCGACCGAGGAATACAAACCGGGACCGGCGCCCCCGGCAGCGATAAAGTGGACCCAAAGGGAGTCGACGCAGTTGACCCATTGCGAATCCGAATCGTACCAGAGCCTCACATCGGGAGCGTCACCGCCGTCCCTGCCGGAAACGCCCGGGAATGCGGCCGGGTCGAGGCGCATGCCGACATACCCCTCCCCTTGCACGATCGGAGCGGAGCGACGGTAGTTGTCGAACCGAGCCCGCCACAGGCGGGGATCATCCATCAGGAAGCGAGCCAAGGCTTGAGAGTCCACTGCCGCGGAGGAGCCATCCGAGAGTTTCAATGTCGCCGAACCCCCGACGCCGAGCCGGAGGGGCAGCAGGGCAGGCCAGTTTCGGATCGCCCGCCGCAATTCGCGAAGGTACCGCACCCGCTCCGGAGTCGGGATGACCAGTAGTCCGGTGGCGACCAGTTCCTGCCACCTCGTCGGATGCGGAATCCAGGTCGCGGGATTCTGGGCCAAGTGCCGGAATTCGCCAGGAGCCTAGCGCCTCAACGAGCTTTCAGCGTTTCGAGGGGAGCCGCCCAATTCACTGCGCGGAGTCCGCAGTCGGCCGACGCGGTCCGAACGTGGCGGAGGGAGGTACCACGTACCATTCAGCGCCGGGATCGGTTACCCCCGAGGGGGACCTGCCGTCGGCGGGCCGCGATACGGCGCTGGCGTTGCTTCCGATGCCGCTTCTTGAGCCCGGGAGTGGGGCGTTTACGTGCCGTTCGCGTCATGCTGACCGACTCACGATGTGTCGGAGCGCGGTAGGAGGAGGACCCCATAAGGTCGCTGAGGGGGCAGGATACGGGTCGAAACGGTTCGTCCAGTCACAGTTCGGTCGGGCTTCCTTCCCCCGGGGAACCCCTGCCCCGACCCCATGGGATTCGGCAACGTTCTCCCGTTCCCTCGAGGGTCCATGCTCTAATATCCCGGTCCGGATAGACGGCGATAATGAGCTCCCGGTCCGCGCTGGTCACCGGGGTCACCGGACAGGACGGGTCGTACCTCGCGGAGCTCCTGCTCCAGAAGGGATACTCGGTCACCGGAATCGTCCGTCGGTTGAGCAGCCCGAATCTCAGCAATCTGACTCCCCTGCTCGACCGACTCGAGCTGGTGGACGGCGACCTGATTGATCAGACCTCCCTGAGCCAGGCGGTGAAATCCGCGGCGCCGGACGAGGTGTACAATCTCGGCGCTCAATCGTTCGTCGGCGCGTCGTTCTCCCAACCGGTCCTGACGGGCGAGATCACCGGCCTGGGAACGCTGAGACTTCTCGAGGCGGTGCGCTCGAACGCACCCGACGCGAGAGTGTACCAAGCGTCGTCCAGTGAGATGTTCGGCCACGTCGAAACCGAACCCCAGGATGAGGGGACCGCGTTCCACCCACGAAGCCCCTACGGCGTCGCGAAGGTCTACTCGTACTGGGCCTCCGTGAACTATCGGGAGGCCTACTCGATGTTCATTTCGAACGGGATCCTCTTCAACCACGAATCGCCCCGTCGGGGTCTCGAGTTCGTTACGAGAAAGATCACCGATACGGTCGCTCGCATCGCCGCCGGAAAGGCGAAGCACCTGACCCTGGGGAACCTCGAGGCTCGGCGGGACTGGGGGTACGCTCCCGACTACGTGGACCTCATGTGGCGGACCCTTCAGGCGAAGGAACCGGGTGACTTTGTGGGGGCCACGGGAGAGTCTCACACGGTCCGAGAGTTCGTCCAGACCGCGTTCGAGGTCGCGGGGATCCGGGATTGGGAGAGTTATCTGCGCACCGACCCCAAATTCAATCGACCGTCCGAAGTCTTCAACTTGAGAGGAAACCCGGCGAAGGCGAAACGCGTACTCGGCTGGGAGCCGAAGACTCGGTTCGCCGAGCTCGTCCGCACCATGGTCGCCGCCGACCTCGAACGGTACGGTCAGAGCCTGAAGTGAACCCCGACGCCGCCGTCCCCACCATCGATGGGAAGGGCCGTACGGGCCGATTGCCTCCGCGGGTAGATCCGGTTACGATGAACCTTGCTGGCCCGGTCCGGAGCTGCCCTCCGTCGTGGGCTTCGGAGGGTCGATGTGCCCCTTCGTGGTTCGCAACTGCTCCCAGTTCGGATCGGGGACTCCCCATGCCCGAGAGGAAATCCCGGCCCACACCCGGGTGAGCACCTCGAGAGCGACAAGGGTCGTCAATGGGAGGAGGTCGCGAGGATGCAACCGGAGGTAGCCCGCGAACGCAGTGAGAACGACCGCCATGTCCCAAGACGGCGGATACAGACCTTCTTGCGAGCGCACTCGGTAGATCAGCCCGTTGATACGGATTCGCTGCAGCACATACTCCCGGAACGTGCTCGGAACTTGGTTGTAGACCACCGCGTTCGGGGCATAAACGCTGCGGACCGATTGGTCTCGTACGAGCCCCCCGAGCCGAACGTCATCGTCTTCGGACCCGAGAAGGCGGTCAGCGGAATCGCTCCGCACTGCGTACGCCTCCCCGACCTTCGGGACGGCCAACGAGACGCGATGGTGTACCTCCCAGAGCATTCGGCCGAGGGTACCGGTAAACGACTCGACTCCCGGAACCGGGATCGGATGAAAACAGACGACGTCGACTGACGGGTCGAGGAACCCTCGGGCGACCTCCTCGTAGCTGCCCCGCGCCGGGAGAGTGTCCGCCCCCTCCACGAGGATGATGTCCCCCGAGGCGCGGTGGACGCCGACCTGGAGCGCGGCGGCTTTCCCTTGACGTTTCGGCTGGATGAGCGCGACGACTCGAGGGTCATCCGCGGAGACCTTGAGTACGATGTTGTCGGTACCGTCCGTGCACCCACTCGCCACGACCACTACCTCCCGGACTCGAAACGACCCTCCCGTTTCGCTGAGCACCGCTCTCAGCATGTTCTCAACGTTGTGGGCTTCGTTGTAGGCGCAGGTGACTACGGAGATCTCGAACGGAGGCCCCCGCCGACGCGAACCGGCCGGTCGTACCGCGGTGCCCGAGAGGTCGGAGCCTCCCGGCGGGGGAGGATCGGGAGTCGACATTGGAACAGGAGTGAGCCCGGAGCGACCCTAATGTTGTCGCCCGACGAGTCGCAGGACGGGTACGCCGCGAACGGCCAACTGTACCACCGAGAAGTCGGACAGTCCCCCCACGGGAGGGAATCTCCCGAGTGGATGGCGATCGAGGTCACTATTGCTCGTTTTCTCCGGCGACGCCGGCCGAGGACCCGGCCAGCTGGTCCGCGCCGGGAAACGCGAATCGGTCCACGTGGAGTGGCTGACGCGGCGCGCGCGCCAGGTGACGATCCAAAAGCAGCTCCCGGAGGAAGACGAAAGCGGTGGTGACAAACGCAAGCCCCGGCACGATCTTGGAGTCGCCGTGACGGCGCTCCTCGAATCGGTACGGGATTTCACAGGTCCGAAGTTTCCCGTTCGTGGCGAGCAGGAACGGGACCAGTTCGAAGCCGAGATGTCCTTCACGATTGTGTTTCACTACCTCGAGGTCGATTCCGACGAACCCGGAGAGGGGGTCGCTCAGGTGTTTAGTCCGCGGAAGGAGAGCGTGGGTGAGCCAAGCGGCCCCCCTCGAGATGATGCTCCGGACGAGCTTTCGGTCGGTGGTCGAACCGCCGGCCGTGTATCGACTGGCGACGACCATGTCGTACCCCTGGCGCAACTTCGCATAGATCTCCGGGATCGCGCTCGGCGGGTGCTGGAGATCCGAGTCCATGACAATCGCATACCGAACCCGGGTCCAGCGGAGGCCCTGGAGCCTCGCATTGAGTAGTCCGTTGCTCGCTCGATTGAGGACCGGAAGCACGCCCGGGTGACCGGACTCCCAGGATTCGATCTGATCGATGGTCCCATCCGTGCTTCCATCGTCCACGATCACGACCTCGTGGGGGAAGTCGCACCCACGTTCGATCTCCTGCAGCAGGCGAGGCAGGTTGGTCGCCTCGTTCAACGTCGCGAGCACGATACAGGCCTCCGTGCGGCTGACCGGAGCCTGCGGAGCGACCCGGCTAGAAAAGAGACCCAAATCTCCGTGATACCCGACTCCGTGCGGGAACGACGGCGCGACCATCTCACCCACCGCGCTCATACTAACTCCCACCCCCTCGGAGATCCCCGGCTCGCCGCCTGCATAATTCGGTGACATCAATCCTTGAATCTGTCGCGCACCGCGCTCGCGGGGCCGTTGACGGGAATACCGTCATTTCAGTCGACACCCTTCCCTCTAGGTAAAGATGACACCCGCTCTCGCGACGCCTCTCGGGTCGCCCCGGGTGCGGTCGGACGGCGCTTACGTCTCGAATTCACCATGGGGCCCATCAACCAACCGTCGGCCGGGGGGTATAAATGGACGTGTCTTGATTCGACGATTCCCCGGGCCCGAGGTCTGACGGATAATCCTTCGCTTCCCTGGCAAATTGCGGGATTCAGACCGCACCGGTCCTATCCGAGCGGGGTCGGCGGAACATCTCCGGAACTGTGTTGCGTCCACTGCCCGCGAGGGTGGTCGGATCATCGTAGAGCTCCGCTCGACTCCGCCAGCCGGGCGTGTCGGGCGGAGGTTATCTCAGCGAGTACCGGCCCCGAAGGAGTCTCCCGGTTCAGCTTGAACTCTCGGCCGTCCAGCTCGATTCCCGGAATCTCGAGTCGATCACCGTACCCGATCGGTATCGAGAATTCGCGGGTGGAGAAGGTACGGATTCGGTCGAGCCGCGCGGTAAACAAAGCGGGCTTGACTAGCTTTCCTCCGCTAAAGAGCCCGGCCTGGCGGAAGAATAGGCACCGACGAGTGGTAAGGACCAGCAATCCCCGTACCCCTCTCGCGCCCCGCCGTCCCAGCATCTCCACCGGCCAGCCACCGAGGGTGTGCTCTCCCGTCTCCAGCTCCACCGGGTCGGGGGGATGGTCCGTCACACGGGGCTCGACATTCTCGGGAGAGTTGAGAAGGTTGCGTCGCTTCGCAGAGCCCTGGCGAGGCCCGCGGGGTCGGTCCTCGGCCTTCTCCGCGCCGGGCTCCCGGCGAACTAACTCCGAGGGCGGGCCCTAGACTCACAACGGCGCCTCTCCCTCGCGAAACTGCAGCGTTAATCTTCCGGAGGGGGTGCGCCGAACGTGCGGAGCGTCCGATGACCACGGTCCGGACGATCGCCACTCACGACGTCGTCGCGACCGCTTACCCCCGGCCCGTGACCGAGCGGGACGAGATCGGTATGGCGGCGGGGAAGGCCATTGACGAAGCCCTCTCGCGTTTCAGCTACGAGTACAGCCAGTCTCGTCGGGCTACGTTCACCGCGATGGGCCGGTGGGCGACCGAGGTCCTAGACGCCGAGCTCGCGGACGCCGACGTCCAGTTATCGGTGGGGCAACGCGATCAACAGCTGGCGGAGGTCTTCGGGGTGCTCCGCGCGTTTCGTAACAGCGAGCTGATGGGCTTGACTCGACCCCGGAGTCGGATGATTTTGATCAACGAACAGATCGGTGTCTACGCACAGCCGGACTATTGGGATGGTAAGGACCGGTTCTACGAGATGAAGAGCTACCAGGCGAGCCCAATGCCCCCCGACGTGCGTCTCCAAATCCAGCTCTTCCAGTGCGCTTTCCCCGGGTTTCGGGCGTTTCTCGCTTCCTTTGACCGTCACGCGACGCCGGTATCCACCAGCATCGAGCCGGTCGAGCCTCCGGCTCCCGCAGCCCGGGATACGGTGCTGAAACTTGCGTTCCAGACCGGCGTCGAAAAGGGCACCGCCAAGGTGCTGGAATACATCGACAATCCAGCGGTTCGGTATTCGATCGACCTGTAGGATCTGAACCGGGGCCTCAGATGGGGAGAAGCCCAACCAGATCCCGGAGCGAGATTCCCCTTCCTCGAAATCGCATTCGACAGATTCAACTAACCCGAATCCTTAGCACACCCGAGCGCCGGTGAACCAGGGCGGCCTCAGTAGGCGAAGGGAAACAATGCCACTCTACATGTTTCAGTTCAGTTACAGCACGGAAGCTTGGGCGAACCTCATTCGTCAGCCGGAGGACCGCGCCGCCTCGATCGATGCAATGGCAAAGTCCCTGGGGGGACGGCTCGTTTCCTTGTACTACCATCTCGGGGAGTACGACGGGACGGCACTCCTGGAGGCTCCGGACGACGCCCGGGCTAACGCACTGATCTTGAGTGTGGTCGCCAGCGGAGCCCTCCGATCCTCAAGGACTACGCGTCTTTACTCGCCGAAGGAGCTGGTCGAGACACTCACCTTGGCCGGAAAGTCGACCTATCGACCCCCCGGCTAGGCACCGGCAGCGGCCGGACCCGATCTCGCCGCTTCGACGTCCTACCCCGATTTCGGGTAGGAGACAATCGTCTCGAGCATCGCCCGATGCGCTTTTTCCATGCGGTGCGACCGCAAAGTCGTCGAATCGAGCGGGCCGCGGGCGGACTCGAGTGCCGGATGGTCGAAATCGACGTCCTCCGCCAACCCCGGACGAAGCTCCGGGGCGTCGAGCACTTCTCCGTAACGTTTGATCAGCTCCGAGAAGCCGTGCAGGAGGGGGAGTGCATCGCGGCCCTTGTCCGAGAGTACGTAAATCGGCCGTCGGGGGTTCGCATCGACTAAGGCTTTCCGCACGTATCCCTCCTCCCGGAGCTGCTTCAGGCGCAAGGACAGGATTCGACGACTCAGCCGCGGCTGGGAATGGAGAAGTTGACCGAACGTGACTCCGCGGTCGGTGGCTGCCCGCCCAAGGATCTGGAGAGTCCATTTCTTCCCGAGGACCCCGATTCGCATACCCAGAGGGACGTCGTCGTCACGGACCTTCCGAACCAGCCGACGGACCGGAGGGAGCCGGACCGGGGGTAGCGGCGCAATCATGAACCCCGCCAAAAAGCGGTGGGTAGGATATCTAGCCGGCTAGGGAAGCAATTGTTACCTGGGCCTCTTGCCGCCGGGTCGATGAGGAACTCCCCTGGTGGCGCGTCGACGTTCCGTCGTGAGGAAGCGTTCGCGACCAGGTAGCACGTAGTCCGACCCCGACAGGGTCTTGGATTCTTCGACGATGTGGTCGCGGGGCCGCTAATTTGAGGAGTTGCTCCCACTCTGAAAGGGATCGAATCGGTGGACGACAACGCTCAGAGAATGTTGGAGGGTGCGTGGTCCCGGCTCGAGCGAGTCAACTACCCGGGGGAGCACGGACAGCGAGTATCGCGCGCTCACCGAACTCCTGCTCAACGAAGACGTGGGCTGCGAAGTGATCGGGACGGTTCGGAACTCGACCCAAGCGGCGATTCGGATCCGCGAACGATAGCTCGATCGCGCCTCAACGGACGACCGTTCATGGCTACGGAGACCGACCGAAGCCTCGGACCGGTGTCGAAGTCCCCGAAAACCGGTCGCCCCGTGGCGGGACCTTTGGGACTTGAGCCCCATTCAAACGGGAAGGAAGGTGAGGATCCAGAACAGCAGTACGAGCGCAACGAGGAACGTCAGAGTGTTCCTCCACTGCGCCCCCCGCAGCACTCGGGACGGACCGTCCTGGAGGTCGCCGGTGGGCGAACCGAGCACAAACCGAAGCTTGATCCCCGCGCCGGTCGCGACGGCGGCGAGGCCGAGTGTCCAGAGCAGTCGGGTCACCAGGATGGCGCCATCGATGGTGTTGATGTTGGGAGCGGTGCTGGGGTTGAGTCCAACCACTCCCACGATCGTTCCTACGAAGACAAGCAGGAGCCCAATCGCCTTCGAGAGGAACGCAAGGAAGTCCCAGTTGATCGGCCGCCCCATCGGTGCCATCTGTGCCGGAACGGGCGGGGCCCATGGCGCAGGCGGTAGCGGCGGTGGGGCGCCCGAGCTCGAAGAGGTGCCGGCCATGCGCGCGCATCACCCCTTCGGCCTTAAATCTTCGGGCACACGGTGAACAGAGGCGCCCGGGACCCCCCGAGGACCAAGACCCTCTCCGCGCCGCCTCTCATCAGACCGGCGACCGGGATTGATGGCGGGTCGCGTGGTCGCGTTCGGATCCGAGCTCAAGTCGGGCAGGACGACGCGACTACCCCGAGATCGTAGCCATTCGACGCCCGTGCCGGGCGCTCTGGTAGGCAGTGGAACTCACTCCTGAAATAGGTGTCCCGTGAGGAGTTATCCGTAGGGTCTGAGGAACGGGATGTACGCGCGCTGCCGGTCGCCAACGAACCCGAAAATCGGTTTGGTCCGGCTCGGGTTTCTGATAGCCCTCGGGGTCGGTCTCCTCGCCTCCACCGGCTTGGTAGTGTCGGCCGCCTCGTCGCCGGCCCCAGGTACCGTGAGGGGCAGCCCTCCGGTGGCGAGCGATCTCATGTTGATCGCGGGAACCATCCTCCCTGCATCCCCGAGCATCGACAACGGTCAATCGGTGCTGCTCTCTTCCGCGGTTTCGGGCGGTACCCCACCGTACACCTACGCCTGGTACGAGTCCCCCGACGGGGCCGGCCCGTGCCCGGGAGACGGGGGACAGGTCGGCGGAAATTCTTCGACCGTCGATACGGGAGCGTTGACTTCGGGGGGCGGCCCCTATTACTATTGTTACACGGTGACCGACAACAGTTCGGACGCCGCGGGGTCGGCCTGGGACCCGCTCACGGTGAATCCCGTGCTCGGCGCGGGCGCCGCCACGCCGGCGAGCCCGGTCATCGACTACGGGCAGTCGGTCACCCTCACGGCGAACCCGTCCTCCGGATCGCCGCCGTATAGCGACCAATGGTACTGGTCCTCGACCAACGGAGGAAGTTGCGGTTCGGGGACACCGCTCAAGGTCGGATCGAGTCAGTCGACGGGCTCGGAGATTACGGGACCGGGGACGTACTACTACTGCTACCTCGTGACGGACAGTTCCGTGGGGGATCAGGGTGCCGAGAGCGCCAGTTCGGGCTGGGACGGCATCACCGTGAACTCCGCTCTCTCCGCGCCCGCAATCTCCGTCGCCCCGATGACGATCGACTCGGGGCAAAAGGCAACGCTCTCCACGACCACTTCGTTCACCGGAGGCACCGGTCCGTACAGCTGCGAGTGGCTGAGTGAAGCGCCCGGGGGTAACTACGCCAACCTCGGCAGTTCGTTCGGCTGCTCCCCTGGTGACCTGCCCACCGTGGGCACGGGCACTCTCTCCCCGACCGGCACTTGGAGTTTCGAGCTGCAGGTGACCGACAGTTCCGGGACCCCGAATACCGCGACCTCCGGCGCGGTGACCGTAGCGGTGGCGTCCGCGCTCGGAACGCCCTCGGTCAACCCGCTCAACCCGTCGATCGATGTGGGTCAGTCGGTAGCGTTCACGTCCGACTGGTCGGGCGGACTCCCCGATTACATGGCGACACTGAACTCCGGCTCGTCGGCGACCTGCAGCGCGGACACGGTCGAGGTGCAGACGCTGTCTTCACTGCCAGGGGGGAGCGCCTCGTTCGCCGCCGTTTCGCCGGCTTCCGATATCGACTACTGCATCGTGGTGACCGACTCGTCAACGGGTGCCCCGGCGGCGAGCGAGACCTCGTCCGTGAGCCGGGTGGTAGTCCACTCCGCTCTCACGGCACCCGCCGCACCGATGCCCAGTGCCGCGTCGCTGGATGCGGATCAATCGATGACGGTGGGCGGAACTATCCCGTCGACCGGCACACCGAGCTACGCTTGGCAGTGGCTGGTCTCGATCAACGGAGGCTCCTACAAGGACGCCACGCAGTGCGGGACGTCGGCGAGCGGCAGCGGTGCCTCTGCTGGCGCCTCGGAGACTTGCTCGATTCCGATCAACACGCTGACGGCCAGCAGCTCGTACAATTTCGAGCTGCAGGTCACGGACGGCGCGTCGTCACCCGAATCCGCGACCTCCCCGGCCTCTTCGACCGTGACCGTGAACTCCGCGTTCTCCGCGGGGTCGGTCTCCCCCAGTTCGCCCTCGATTGATTCCGGCCAATCGATCACCCTATCGACCAACCCCTCCGGCGGCACGACACCGTACAGTTATCAGTGGTATTCCTCCGCCAAGGGATCCGGCGCGTGCGACGCCGGGACCACGCACGGAACGGGTGCGACCCAGGTCGTGACTCCCTCCGCGACCACCCACTATTGCTACACTGCTTCGGACAGCTCTCATCCGCCAGTGATGCAGAGTTCGAGCTGGGACGGGGTTACGGTGAACCCCGCGCTGTCGTCCGGAGCCGCCAGCCCCGGATCGCCGACGATCGACTTCGGGCAGTCGATCACCCTGAGCGGAAACCCAGCGAGCGGGACGCCCCCGTATTCGTACCAGTGGTACGCGTCCGACAGCAGTTCGGGAAGCTGTGCTTCCGGAACCCCTCTCGGGACGAATCCGACCCAGGCCACCGGTACGGAGATCACCGGTCCGGGGTCGTTTTACTTCTGCTATGTCGCGGCGGACAGTTCCCTGGCGGATGGCGGCCACGAGTCGGCTCCGTCGGCGTGGGACCGGGTGACGGTGAATCCCACACTCTCGGCTCCCAGTGCCCCGACCGTCACCGCCCCCGCCTTGGATGTCAACCAGGCGTTGAGCGCGTCGGGAACCGTCCCTTCGACGGGGACCGCGCCCTACGGTTGGCAGTGGCTCATGGCCGTGAACGGAGGGACCTACGCAGACGCGAGCCTCTGTGCGGTCGCTCACGGGTCGGGGGCCCCCGCGGGCGGCACCGAAACATGCGGCATCGCCGGCGGTGCGCTCACGACGGGGGACAACTACGCCTTCGAGCTCAAGATCACGGACACTGCACCGACGCCTGCTACGGCCGTCTCCGCCGCATCGTCAACCGTGACGGTCCACCCCGCGTTAACCGCCGCCGGGGCGCCGACCCCGAGTTCGACCGCCCTCGATGCCGACCAGGCCATGACGGTCACCGGAAAGCTTGCGTCGACGGGGACGCCGAACTACGCCTGGCAGTGGCTGATCTCGATCAACGCCGGCGCCGACGTGGACGCGGCGCAGTGCGGAGCATCGGCGAGCGGAACCGGGGCGGTCGGCGGAGCCACGGAGACCTGCACCATCCCCGGCGACACCCTGACGGCCAGCACGTCGTACACGTTCGAATTGAAGGTGACGGATAGTGCGTCGACACCCGAGGTGACGACGTCGGCGGCTTCGTCGAAAGTGACCACCAGCTCGGCGCTCACGGCCGGCCTGGCGACGCCGATCTCCCCGGCCGTCGACGTCGGTCAATCCGTGACCCTGTACTCGAATCCGTCCGGCGGAACCCTGCCCTACAGCCTCCAATGGTATTCATCGACCTCGGGGACCGGGTCCTGCAACTCGGGCACCCCGCTCGGGACCGCCGCAACGCAACCACTCTCCCCCACGACGAGCGCGTACTATTGCTACTCGGTGACGGACAGCGCCCACTCGAAGGTGACGCAACTCTCGGGGTGGAACGGGGTATTGGTAGATCCCACTCTCACCCCGCCCGCGACGCCGATCTCGAGCACCACGGCGCTCGACGCCAATCAAGCGTGGACGATCACCGGGATCATTCCGTCGACGGGGACGCCCACGTACTCCTGGCAGTGGCTGATCTCCGTCGCGGGCGGCGCCTTCGCGAACGCGACCCAGTGCGCGACGAACAACGGCACCGGGGCCCAACGCGAGGCCCCCGAAAGCTGTACCATCGCTCCGAACACGTTGACGTCGGGGGAAAGCTATGCCCTTGAATTTCTGGTGAGGGACAATGCCACGCTTCCCGAGACCGGGACGTCCCCCGCGTCGCCGACGCTGGCGGTCTCTCCCGCACTGACAGCGCCCCCCGCGCCGATCCCCAGCGCGACGCTGCTCGATTCGGACCTGCCGTTGACGGTCACCGGAATCATCCCAATGACCGGGACGCCCGCCTACTCCTGGCAGTGGCTGATCTCCGTTGGCGGCGGGGCCTACGTGGACGCGACGGAGTGCTCGGTGAACAGTGGCTCGGGCGCAGCGGCCGGCGCGACGGAGATCTGCAACATCACGGCCGGAACCCTGACCGCGGGCCAGACGTACGCGTTCGAGTTCCTGGTGACCGACAGCGCCTCGACGCCGGAGTCCCAACCGTCGGCGGCCTCCCCGACCGTCAGCCCGAATCCGGCCTTCTCCGCGGGCTCTGCCTCACCGGGCGCCCCCGCCATCGATTCGGGTCAATCTGTCACGTTGACCGCCAACCCCTCCGGGGGCTCGGGCGCCTACGCCTATCAGTGGTACTCGGGGAGCACGGCGAGCGGCTGTACCGGATTGGGCTCGCCGATCAGCGGGGCGACCGCCTCGACGTTTGCCGCTTCGCCCACGACCTCGACGTACTATTGCTACGTGGTCGAGGACACGACCTCGGCCACCGCGACCTCCCTCGCAGTGCAAATCATCGTGAATCCGGCGCTCACCCCGTCCAACTCCCCGACCAGCAGTGCCACGAATGTGGCCGCCAACGAGGAGTTGACCTTGACCGCGGGGATGCCTTCCACGGGGACTCCGGACTACTCGTGGCAGTGGCTCGTCTCGGTGGACGGCGGCCCGTTCGAGGACGCCACCCAATGCGCGCTGAACACCGGATCGGGCGCGATCGCGGGCGCCACGGAGAGCTGTGCGATCGCCCCTGGGACCCTGACCGCGGGGGATACGTACGCCTTTGAGCTTCGGATCTCCGACAGTTCCGCGACCCCTGCCACTCAGACCTCGCTCGCGACCGCGACGATCACCGTCGGGGCGGCTTCGGCATCACCCCCCGCTGCCAGCTTTCCCTGGTTCTGGGTCTATGCCGCTATCACTCTCGCAGCGATCGCCGCGATCGTGGTCCTGACTCTCTTCACGTGGCGGAAGCGCCGCCGCGCTCCGCCGAGCGTCCCCCCCACGGTCACGGGAGTCGCGGAAGAATCACCCTCGGCTGCCAGCGCGCCGGCGCGTCCGGGTCCGGTCTACCTCGAGATGCCGCCGGCCTATGCCCCCCCAGCCCCGCCGGCATCCCGTCCAACGGTGGCCGCCGAAGCCGTGGTCTCCCCACCAGCTCCTCCCCCTACTCCGACTCGAGTGCCCGAGTCCGAAGTCGATCAGGTGATGGCCGAGATCGAGAGGATCAGCACCGAGATCGCGAAGCGACCCCCCAAAAAGGGGGCCGATGGTACCACCAACGGCGGGGCCTCGTCGCCGAGCGCGGCGGACGAGTGAGACCGCTCGGGTCCCGCCTCCCCGCATGCGAAGCCCGCGAGGGGAGAAGGGGCGTCGGTTTTTCGGTGCCCTCAGACTGCACCGGGCGGAGGCCCGCCGGCGCTCGGAGGGGGCGGTGACGAATCCCCCGGACCCTCCGACCAAGGGGAGCCGGGATTGCTGGCGGGCGGCGCGGGCGGTGTCATCGCCGCGGGGGTCGGAACGGCCTCAACCCCTCCCTTTCGTCGCCGAGACACTAGGATGCCCACCATCAAGCCCACGATCCCCGCCACGATGATAAGGAGCAGTTCCTCGACCGTGCTCAGCGGCGACGAGCTCCCGGACGTGCTGGTGCCACCCTTCGTCGCGGGAGGGACCGCGAAGAATCCGATCCCTACGTTCTCGCCTCCCCCATGGACCGCTACCGAACCCTGCGTCGGGGTGTCGTTGTATCCACCCACGGCCGCGACGACGTAGGAGAACGTCCCGTTCGGCTCGGTGAACGTGATCGTGCCGTTGTTTGGACTGGAATGGGCGACGCCTCCAAGGGTCACCGACCACGCGGAGGTCCCGGGCAGTCCGCTCGAGGTGAACGTCACGGTGTAGGTGACTTCGGTCATCGTCAAGTTTACGGTGAGGTTTCCGTCATCGACTGACGCGACCCCCGACGCGGGGGTGACGGTGTATCCGGGGATGGCGGGGACGGTCCAAGAATAACTTCCGTTCTCGCGGTCCACCTCGACGCTCGTTCCGGTGCTCGCGTACGGCGTCGAGCCCACGAGGACCGACCA
Organism: Thermoplasmata archaeon; assembly: GCA_049802875.1. Taxonomy (GTDB): domain Archaea; phylum Thermoplasmatota; class Thermoplasmata; order Lutacidiplasmatales; family UBA184; genus Lutacidiplasma. The sequence continues at coordinate 52,166 of JBARNH010000036.1, forward strand.
GGCGGTCGTGCCCGGGAGACCTTTCGCCTGGAACGAGATCCGATAGGTCGACGGGATGAACTCCAGGACGCGGTTGTTCCCGGTGTCGGCCACCCAGAGCGCGCCGTTCGGCCCCACGAAGGCACCGAACGGTCCGGCGATCGCCGTGGCGTTGTCGCCAGATACATCGGCGGTCAGATTCGTCTGTCCGACGACCACCGACGCGTTCTCGAACGTGGAGAACGGCGGGAGGAATTCGACCACGCGGTTCCCCGCAAAGTCGGAGACCCACAGGTTCCCGCGCGGATCGACGGAGACGCTGACCGCAATGCCGAACGCGCCCGCTCCCGTGGCGGTGTTGCCGGTGAACGAGGACTGGCCGAGAAGGTGGGTCGCCCCTTCCCCCGTCGAGAACGGAGCATCAAATCCGAGGACGCGATCGTTACCGGAGTCCGCGACCCACAGAATACCCCCGGAATAGTCGATGCCTTGGGGGTCGGAGAGGTTCGATGCGGAGAGCCCATATCGGCTCGTCGTAAAGTTGGATTGGCCTAGCACCAGGGAGGCGTTCATTCCGTTGGAGAACGGAGGGACGAATTCGACCACGCGGTCGTTTTCCGCGTCCACGACCCAGAGGTCACCGTGCGAGTCGAGGGTCAGGCCCACCGGGCGCGAGAGATTCTGTGCCGAAGTTCCCGACTGGTCACCGTTGAAGGTGCTCTGCCCCAACACTAGCAACGCCGCCTGGCCGTCAGTAAAGGGGGGTACAAACTCCAGGACGCGGCTGTTGTCGAAATCCGACACCCAAAGATCGCCGTGAGAGTCGAAGGTACAGGCGGCCGGAAGTCGCGTGCCCGTGGCGGTCGCATTGGGGCCTTTCGCCGTGAAGTTCGGCTGGCCAAGGACGATCGACGCCGCCTCCCCCGTGGAGAATGGCGGGGTGAACTCGGTGATCCGGTTGTCGCCCAGGCTCGGTACCCAGAGGTTGCCCCGAGAGTCGTTGCACGGGAATTCCACGTCGGGCCCGAAGGAGGTGGCATTGGCGCTCCCCGTCTGGTCGGTGGCGTTCCAGACCGTCCCATTCCATCGAGTCGTCAGATTGTTTGCACCCAGCGCGATGCTCGCGGCCATGTGGGTATAGAACGGGTTGGGAGGAGGTGAGGGGAGGGGAGCGATCGGGAGATGGAGTGCGGCAGGAGCCGCCACCGGCGGGTCTGCGGCGGCCAACGAGGGGCCGAGGGAACTGAGGAGCAGAGCGAGTACGCCGAACACGGTCCCGTACGTCATCAGCCGCGACATGGACGAATAACTTCGAACTTCTCCCTTATAATGCATCCGACGTGATTTCGGTGCCCTCGGCGCCGGTTCTCTGGGGTCGGGGGGATTTCCGGGACTCATGGGGGCGGGCCCGGGGTGGCGGTAAGATTCGGGGCTGCCCGGAGGTTTCGATTCGACCGTTACGCCCTACGGCCCGATCGCTTGGCGGAGATCGTCCACTAGGTCGTCGGGGTGCTCCAGCCCCACCGACGCTCGAAGGAGATTCTGGGGGGCCGTGGACTCCTTGCCCTCGCTGGAGGCGCGGTGCTCGATCAGACTCTCGACCCCTCCAAGGCTCGTCGCGTTTATGAACAGGTTTACCCGGGACGCCACCCGAAGCGCCGCTTCGCGACCTCCGCGCACCGCGAAGGATAGCATCCCGCCGAAGTGAGACATTTGACGCTGAGCTACGTCGTGTCCGGCATGGGAGGCCAGACCTGGATAGTACACCGTCTCAACCGATGGCAGGTCGACCAGGGCGGACGCGACTGCCATTGCATTCATCGAGTGGCGTTCCATCCGACACGGCAGCGTGCGGAGTCCGCGGAGGACCAACCAGGAGTTGAACGGCGATCCCACGGCCCCGAGGACCCGGCGGGTTTCGAACAGCGGTTGGATGGATTCGCGTGTCCGACCCACGACGCAACCCCCTTGGACGTCACTGTGGCCGCCGCAGTACTTAGTTGTCGAGTGAAGGACCAGGTCGGCGCCGAGCGATAACGGCCGCTGCAAGATCGGGGTTGCGAACGTATTGTCGACCAGGAGACGGGCACCCGCCGCGTGCGCCAGCTCGGACACCCGCCGAAGGTCCACGATCTTTAGAAGGGGGTTTGACGGCGTTTCGACCCAGACGAGTTTCGTGTTCGGCCGAAGGTGCCGTCCTACCTGCGTCGGATCCCCCATGTCGACGAACGTGCCCTCGATGCCCCAGGTGGGCAGATAATCGCGAGCGACGGCCCGCATCGTGTGGTAGATGTCGTCGCAGAACAGCACGTGGGATCCTCGGGGAAGGTTCTGGAGCACCGCGGCCGCCGCCGCCATTCCGGACGCGAACACCACGGCCGACTCCCCCCCTTCCAGTTCTCGGAGGGCGAACTCCAGTCGAGACTGAACGGGGTTCTCGTCTCGGATGTAGTGAAATCCGTGCAGCACCTCCGAGGCGGGTCCGTGTTCGAACGTAGTAGAGAGATTGAGCGGTGGAGTGACGGCTCCCGTAGAGGGGTCTACGTCGCCCCCGGCCTTCACCGCGATGGTCTCCAGCTTCATTCCTGGCCCTCCGTCGATGAGATGATCGGGTCCCTTTGACTCGGGAGACCTCGTCGACAGTTTTTCGGTGCATTCCTTTCGGAGGCCGTCATGAACGAGGCGGAAGCTTCCACTTCGTTAAACTCGTTCGGACCGAAGTCGCATTGCCGTCACCCCGAATCCGGGGTCCCTACCACTTGCGGGACCTTCCACTTTCAACCGAGGGGAGGTCCCGGGGGTCGGGGTAGGGTGTAGCCCCCCGAACCGCTATGCTTCGAGCGCCGGCGATCCCTCGGCCGGTGGGTTCGGGTCGGGGGTGACCGGACCCTGGGAGGCGACGGGCGCCCGAGGAGGTTTGGCCGAACGACTCGGCGAAGGCGCGGCCGGAGCGCTCTGGCGGCGCAACAGTCCGGCGGCCTGGAGTTCGGAAGTGATCTTCTGGACGGCCAGCGCGACGTCCGAGGGCCGGCGAGCTCCCGTGCAGACCAGTTTGCCGCTGCCAAATAGGAGCACGACCACCTTGGGCTCGTCGAGACGGCACACCAATCCCGGGAACTGCTCGGGTTCGTACTCCACCCGGTCGAGGCCGAGCGTGATCGCGATCGAGTTGAGGTTGATCTCGCTCTCGAGATTGGAGGTCGCGACGATGTTCTGGATCTCGATCTTCGGGGGCTTCAGGTTCCGTTGACCGGTCTTACGAATGAGTTCCGATATCGTCCGAATCGATTCGTCCACCTGCTTCCAGCTCTTGCCGCCGGTACAGACGACCTTGCCCGAGTGAAAGAGCAGGATCGCCGTTTTGGGCTGCTTCAAGCGGTAGATCAGCCCCGGGAACTCCGCGGGCTCGTACTCTGCACCATCGAGCGCGAGAGCGATCTTTTGCAGGTCAAGTTCGGCGCCGAGCGAGGTGGACGCGACTACGTTCTCAATCCGAATCCGAGTCATGGGCGGTTATATACTGTTTAAATAGGTATATAAGGGAGCCTGCCCCGCCCACCCCTCCCCTCCGCGGTTTTGCGGCCCCGAGGGCTTCGCACCGGTCGCGCCCGCTCGCGATCAGATCCTGCGCGCGGTGTACAGGGGAGTCAGCACGGGGATCTCTACGTTGCCGCCGAATTGTTCGTCCACGACCCGTCCAAGTTCGGAGAGGAACCATCGGCGTTTCTTGGGCGGAAGGACGAGGACGTCCGAGAACGTTCCCCAGAGCGCGCTGACCCGGGCGGTGTCGAGTTTCACCCTCCAATGAAAGTCCTGTCGAGATACTCGGTCGAATCGATCGACCGATTTGATCGCTCCGATGCGGCGCTTGCGGTCCCGAGCGGCGAACGCTCGCGGGACTTCCTCCCCCCGCGTCCGTTGGCCGGCGAGCTCGCGGTAGAGGGGTTGGAGAGCGTGCCGGAAGGAGCCGGAGCGATAGGGATCGCCGTGCAGACTATTCCAAGCCGCCCACCAACCGCCGGGCTTCAGCGCTCGAGCCACCCTTCGTAGTGCCAGCCTCTCGCTCGTCCAGTGAAAGCTGGACGCCGCGACTCCCAAGTCGAACGCCGCTCGGGGGAGGACGGCTCGCTCGAACCGCTCGGTGAGGATCTGTACTTGCCGTTTGCGCCACCCGAGCGATTTCTCGAGAAAGTGGGCAAGCCGACGGTCGGGTTCGATCAACGTCACCGGATGGGCTCCCCAACGCAAGAGCTCCCGAGTGGCGATTCCTGTCCCGGGTCCGATTTCGAAAGCGACGGTGCCCGAGCGCAGGCCGCACCGAGTCGAGAGGATCTCGTAGACCTGCCTCGGGTAGGGGAGGCGGGCCCGGTCGAATGCCCCCGGGTCCCGACCGAAGACGCCGGCCCGCACCCTTCGAGTGATTCTTGGAGCCACGACCTCCCGAGTGTTCAACGCGAATAAGACCCCAAGGACCGGGTTCGCGGAATGCTGGCTCTCGATCGACGGGGGCTGGGTTCGGACCGAGGCATCGAGCGTTGGGGAGTCACGCAGGATGTGTCGTTCCAGACCCTCCGACTCGGGGGCAGTCTGCGGGCAACGGGCGACCGATCGCTTCGACTAGTCGGACAGAAACTTATCCAGCGCTTCCGCCGTGAAGCTCTGGATGCCCTCGAGGCGACGACCGTCCGGCCGAACGAGCACCGGAAATTGATGCAAGTGATGGAGGTGTTCCTCGATCACACGCCGCAGGGCGGATTCCTTTCCCACATCGACCACGTGGAGGGTCTTGCCTTTCGCGCGGATCTGGTCCCACGCGCGGCGGATCGCATCCTCTTCGGCCTCGGGAAGCTCCTTTGCCCGCACCGGCTTGTTCGCGAAGTTCTCTTGGTCAATTGGATAACCCGACAGTCTCCCGGCCGCCGCGGGGTAGCTCGGCATAGTACTGTAACCATTCGCTCGATACGCACGAACGAACTCCTCGTGGGAGTCCGGTGGAAGAACTTTTACGATGGTATCCTCCGACTTGATGTACATCAGCACGTCCCGCGCGTCCAATTCCTTCATCGAGAGCTCCGCCCACCCCACGCCGTGCGGTATGTAAACAATTCCGCGGAGCAAGGGGCCGGATCTGCTCCGGCGCGCAGCGGCAAGAGGTCATCCGTCGGTTGGGACCGTTCAGTCCCGGGTCTCCCCTATTTCCACTCGGCCAGGGCGACGATGTCCTCTAGAAGAGCCACCGGAGGTTCGGACCCGAACGACCCTGTGTCGAAGAAGCGGTAGAACCCCTGGCGAGGGGTCTCCGGTCGGAACGCGATGTGCCACGCGGCGGCGAGACCGAGAGGGGTCAGCGAGAGTTCCGGGGGAAACGGCTCGGACCAATCCAGTTTCACTGAACTTCCGAGATTGCCCAGACCGAGCGATCCCACCCGCTTACCCGTCATCTTCCAACGGGCGATGACCAACCCGTTCCAAGCTTCGGGGTGCAACGTCACCTGCGCGGTCGCCAAGGGGGTGAACGCCAGACCTTGGTCGCTCCACTCGGGCGGGGGGGGCACCGACTTGCGTCCGGAGGACCGGGAGGTGGCGCCGATTTCGACCGCCACGGGTCGCTGGCTGTACCAGGAGGATTTCAATCCCTCACCGGGGCCGGCCACCCAGGTCACGCGACTGCTCGAGTCCGAGAATAGCGGCTGGACCCCCAAGTTCGCGTGGTGGGCCCCGTACATCCAGATCTGTTCGTGGGGTCGCCCCCGTCCGACGCTTTTGCTCCAGAACGGGATGTCTCCGATCCAGACGATCCGGCCCCCGGCGTCCAGGTATTCCCGAACGGGATTGTTGGCCGAAGCGTCCGGACAGAGTTCAAACGGGACGAGATCCTGGGAGAAGGCCAGTACGGAACGAGTCGCAGTGGAACCCTTCTTCCGGTCGAGGAGCCACCCCGCGAGTCCCGAGGCGTCGACCCTTTCGTATTCGCGATCAGCGAGGTACCGGGTGATCCCCTTCCCCCAGGTCTCCTTGTCGATCCAGGATGAATCGTGCTCCTCGTCGAAGTATACGGCACGGTATGCCTCCGCCATGGGTCGCCCACGGTGAGTTCTCTCCGGGCCTAATCAACGTTCTTCCTCCGCCTCGTTCCGGCGTCAGTTCTGGGACACATCGAGCGCCTTCCCCGTTCCCCGAGTTCGGGACTCCCCCTTGTCCTCGGAGAGGGAGGCAAGACACAGCTCAGGACGCCTCGGTCCGAGCTGCGCCCGGGGGGCTCAGGTCAGCGGAAGAGACACGGCGTTCCCATAAATCGCCAGCAGATCGCTCTGGTAGACCACGAAATACAGCTCGGTCGTGGAGTTCGCCCACGACAGATTGGGAATCACGATGGTCATCGAACCCCGGTAGGAACTCCCGCCCGGAACGAAGAAGCTCTGCAGTGCCACCGGCTGGAACGGACCCGTCAACGCCCCGGACTGGAGCATGGTCGCAAGGGAGACCGACAACTCGGTGTCGTCATACTCCATCGGGACCGAAAAGTAGTCGATCGTCCCGTTACCCAGCGGCAGCCGCGCGGCGTTGGTGTAGTTGCCGTACGTTTCGCCGAGCACCTCGCCGCCCTCGGCTTGGACGAGCCGCGTGTACATCCCGTGCGCAGGGATTCCAAATCCGTAGTTGAAATTATACGCCCGTGAGGACGGGGTCTCGTTGACGTACAACAGGGCCGATGAACCGAACAGCGAGGCGTTGACAAACTGGGCGACGCCCGGCCACCCGGGATTCGAGGGATTCGGGTTCGACAACGGTGTGTTTGGCTGACCCGAGTAGTAGCCAATCGTGTCAGCGAACCACACGAGGGTCCCGCCCGCGCGGATCCACGGAGCGAGAAGGTCGGTGGTCAGGTTGTACACCGTGTCCGGGATCACCCCCGTGGGCATGAACAGGATTGAACGGGCGTCCGCTGGCTCAGTCAGGAAGCCGCGGAGCTGATTCGCGTCCAGGGTCACGATAGCCGGGGAGAGTCCCCTTGCGGTGAGCACCGCGTCGACATGGTACGACAGACCGAACGACCACACGGGATAGGACCAGCTGGAGGGGTAGCTCGCATCGTAGTAGAAGTAGAGGTCGGCGGGCGGTGCTCCCCCGGCGGCGACCGTGGCCGTCGCGTTCACATTGGCGGGGAAGGTGGAGGTCACCCGATACGACGCCTCGTAGGTGCCGTTGGAGTTTTTGCTGAGGTCCACTGAGGCCGAGATACGTGCCTCCGCGGGCGGAGCGTAGATCAACACCTCGGCCACCACGATCGCGGCGATGAAGACGACGAGCACCACACGAAAGAACTGAACCAACGGTCGAGTCATACCGGAACTCCCCTCAGCCGAAGGCCCGAGAGCCGGACCCCGACCCACGCACTGACGACGAGGATGACCGCAACTGGAATCACAAAGAAGGGTCGCAGGAGGGGGGACCAAACGGCCCAAGTGAAAAGGCTATTCCGCACCACGCCGAGTCCCAACAGATGGGTGTTGAACGCCAAGGGCTCAAAGAAGAAGAGGGGGCTGGTCACACCGAACAGGTAGTACAGCGTCGCCCCGGCGGTCAAGGTGACGTAGGAAAGTCCGGACCAAAGCGTGTACCGGACATAGACCGCCAGGGCGAGCACGACCCATGGCAGAACCCAGAGCAGGTACTGTGATTGGACGAACGGCACGAGTAGATACGCCGCACAGAGCGAGAGAAGGAGTGTGCCGTCCCAGTACGCCAGAAAACCGGGACCCGAGATGCGGGGAGCCCGAGCCGTCCGGATCGCGATGAAGATAAGCGCCAGGGCTGCCACCACGACCATCGCCACTACGACGAGCGTCGCATTCGCGCCGAGCGTGACGGCCACTCCGTTCAGACTACCGATCGAGAGCACCGACCACTGATTGAAGCCGCCGAAGGGCTCGTTTCCACGACTGGTGCCGACGAAGAAGAACGTCAACCAGTTCGTGAGGCTGCCCGGCGGCCAGAACACGAGTGCCATCATTCCCCCGAGACCGAGGGCGAACAGTCCCAGCGGTTTGGCGAGGGTTCCGCCGGACGACCGAGAAGTGTCCCAGGTCAGCAGGAGGAAGACCGGTACAAGGACCAGTGTGAACACCCCAATGACCGCGCCGAGGCCCAAGGAAATGCCGGAGAAGAGGAAATCCCGCTTGGTCGCGAGGTAGTACGCGAGGAGGGCGAGGAACGCGGTGATCCCGTCGAACGTCCCGTGGATCGCGGAGACGGTGATGACCAGCGGATTGAGCATCCAGAGCGCGATCCCGGCCGTGGCCGCCCGCGGGTCCGGAATCCGCTCGCGAATCATCACGTAGAGCAGGACACCCAGGAGGACATCAAAAACGAAATAGATCGACTTCAGCACGAGGTCGAAGGCGACGGTCGGATAGAACGTTGGTTCGTACGAGGCAAAGGGGAGAACGACAAGGCTGTTCAAACCGGGCGGGACGGTTAGAATGTTCGCCGGAGCCGAGAACAGGGAGAATGCTCTCCCCAAGAGCCCAAGAAGGTAGAGCCATCCGGGCGGATAGTTGGTGAGATACGCGTACGGCCCCTGGCCGTACGCCATGCTGAGCGCGGAGGCCGCGAACCCGGCAGTATCCCCCTCGGCGGAATAAACCGCGACGGCGTATCGGATGAAAAGTCCAATCACAATAATCCAAACCGCCGTTTGGTGATCCCGAACCACGGACGCCGCGCGGGCGATTCCAGCGCCAACCCTCGCCCTTATGGCCGACCCGAGCGCAATTCTCGGGGGGCTCGGAACTCCGGAGCTCATCCTGGTCCTGCTGGAGAGCGCGGCGAGAACCCTCGCAACTCTTCGCTCATCTCCCTCCGTGAAAATGCTCGGCGCGGGACTTGCCGACGAGAGAGCGGGAGCATAAGGTGGCCGGTGGGACTCAGCGCACGCGGTCAGCGGAGGGACCCACGAAGCTTCGAGTCTCCGCTATGCGGAGTACATCGGTGGAGGACCTCGCGCCGCGCCCGCACAACGTGCGGCAGCGGAGTCGTTTTTCACTACACACCAAAGCGATGTGAACTCCATGCAGCAGCGGTCCGCTGCCCGGACTACCGACCAAGATGTGACCGGGGAAGCCTCCGTGCAGAACTGAAGGCGTTGATTCTGTCGACCGCAAGGAACGGCTTGTGCGGCCCCGTAGGTACCGGAAAGCGGCCTCGCCGCGAAACACGCATAAACGAGGAGAACTTACGCCGACCCGACGGAGCAAGTGACCCGTGCAGATCGATTTTGAAACACGAAGAGAACTTCGATCTGTGACGGTGGTGCTGACCGCGGCTATTCTGTTGACCCTCGTCCTTTCGATGGTGCCGACCACTGCCGCCAGTCCCTCGGTGGTTGCCAGCGAATTGCCCATGTCCTCGGCGCTGGCAGTGGGGCCGGTGTCAGCGGCGCCTACGACGGGACTCCAGACCGAAATTGATCTCGCCCCTCCCGGGGCGACGGTCGTCATTCCCGCCGGAACGTACGTCGGCCAACTCCGTATCGACAAGGATGTTGAACTCGTGGGCGCTGGGGAGGGGAAGACCATTCTGCAGTCTCCGGCCACCATGAACCCGGACTTCCTCGGAAATGTCTTCGTGGTGGAGGTCGGGGAGCACTCCACCGTCCAAATCTCGGAACTCACCGTGAGGGTGACCGAAGAGTGCATGCTCGCGAACGGTATCGGCGTCGCCACAGGGGGCGGGATCGGTGTTCACGGGGATGCCACGATCAAGATATGGGACGTGGGTGTCGTGGCCTTCGGCCCCGCTCCGGACCTCGACCAGACGTGCATGACGGATGGAACCGCCGGGATGCTTTCGTTCGGACGCGCCGTCAGCATCGGACTCGACGATCCTGCGGGCATCGGGACTCCGTTCGAGGTCGAGGGTCATGGCTGGGTCGAGCATGTCACGGTCCAGGGCTTCGACATCTTCTCCATCTCGGTGGGTGGGGTGCGCGGACCCAGTGGGAGCACCGCCACGATCATCGACAACGTGGTGCGAGTAGGGCCCGGTCCCTATACCGCGGCCTACGGGATCGTCGCCTATGGGGTATCGGTCATCTCGGACAATCTCGTGGTCGGCCAGGCAGGGTCCGATGGGGGAATCGCCGTCGTCTTCACGTCGGCGATTGTGACGAACAACGTCATCAAGAACTTCATCTGCACCAGCGCACCCTTCCCGATCACCCCCCCGTGTGGGGTCGACCCATTCTTTGACGACCAGGACCTGGGGATCTTCCTCGCGAGCATCACTCCGGGGACCGCGGTGACGCACAACACGATCCGCGACGTCGACGCGGGGATCCTCGTCGACGGGCCGGGAGCTCCCGCGCTCATCCAGCACAACACCATCACGAACAGTACGTACTACGGGCTCGACCTGATCAACGCGAACCAGACCTTCCGCGACAACGACGTAGGGGGCGGGCTGTACGCGATCGCGGTCGGCGCCGAGAACGACAACACCACGGCCATTCTCGCGCACGACTCCCTGCACGGTTATTCGGAGGCGCTGGCCCTCCTGGAAGCGAACTCCCCGTGGGTCGCCAAAGCCCTCGTAAGACCCTAGTCGCTCGGTAGTGGGCCGCGGAGCCGCGGGGACCGCCGTCGATCGAGACCGGTCAGCGCTGAGAGGGTTTGGTAACACAACTGTAGCCTGTTGGAGGCCGCTGCCGCGGAGCGCTGGGCGTCTCTCCGTGGCCGGCCTTCGCTCGAATTCGCCGTCGCTCTATCGGGGGTCGAACGAATCGGGTGAATCGCCGCGCACTCTCGGCGAAATGCTACGTACAATTGTTGCAATCTGTACTAGGGAAGGGATCGCTCTTCGCGATGACATGCCCTTTCCGGAAGGACTGCCTCGGGGGGGGGTGGCGTGCCGATGTGAGCATTGCCCGTCAGTGAAGCAGCGCTCGCTCAGTTCCACGTCGAGGGGGTGGTGTCTGTAAGTTTAAAATGATACGGAAATAGTAACATTGCTGTATGTGTGACATGTTGGACGGGCGTGGACGCCCGGTCTCTCTCCCGAACGGAAGTGAAGGTCATCCTATCGCTCGAGGCCGATCATCGGGAAGTCATCTCGCTCGCAGGGTCGAGTCCGGCTCAAGAGTGCACGAATCGCCACCCCGCGGGTTAAGTACATCCTCTTCGTTCCCCCCAATCGGCGGTCCCATTGGCAACTCCGACCAATCCATCCGCGGCCTCGTACCCTGCGCCGATGAATCCGCCTCCACCGTCCGTTCCTCCGCCGACGCCTCCCCCGCCCCGAAAGGGAATGTCCAGCGGCTTGAAAGTGGCCATCATCGCGGTCGTGGTGGTCATCATCGTGGTCATCGGGCTGGGCTTCTCGGGGCTGATCCCTGGGTTCAAGCTGGGCGGGTCGAGCTCGACCAGCCCGAGCGCCGCGCAGTACGTGGTCACCTTCTCCGAGACCGGACTGCCGTCGGGCACCTCTTGGTCCATCACGTTCGCGGGCTCTACGGAGTCTGCGGCGACGTCCACGATCACGTTCTCGGAGAAGAACGGTACGTATTCTTTCACGGTCGGAGCCGTGACCGGGTTCGCGGCCACCCCAACCTCCGGTAGCCTCACCGTCAATGGGGCGGCGTTGAACCAAGGAATCACGTTCGCCAGCGGCTACAGCGTCACCTTCACCGAGTCGGGGCTGCCGTCCGGAACCATGTGGTCGGTCACCCTCAGCGGCTCGACTCTCTCATCGACCTCGGAGTCCATCGCCTTCACCGAAGCGAACGGCATGTATTCCTACACGATCCCGTCTGCCACGGGGTACACGGCCAGTCCCGCGTCGGGAACCGTGACGGTGAGCAGCGCACCCCAGTCCGTGACCGTCACGTTTACGTCCATTCCTCCGGGCGAGTACGTGGTCACCTTCACGGAGAGCGGACTCCCGACCAGCACCAGCTGGTCGGTCACCCTGCAAGGGAGCTTGCAATCCTCGACGACCAGCGCCATCACGTTCGACGAGATGAATGGGTCCTATCCCTACACGGTGGGCACGGTGAGCGGGTACACCGCGACCCCATCGAGCGGTAACGTGCCCGTCTCCGGAGGGCCAGCGTTCGTCACGATCACATTCACCACCTCCACTTCTGGGCTGGGCGGGCCCCAGTACGCGGTGACCTTCGATCAGACCGGGTTGCCGGCGGACGAGCTGTGGAGCGCCGGTGCCGCTCCGGTGTCGAACTTCCTGCTGGAGTACGGAGCGGCGAGCGTAGGGCCGAGTATCGAGTTCTCGGCACCGGACGGCGCCTACTACTGGTCCACGGGTACGAATGCGTACGGCCCGAACGGAAACCCCTACGTTACGGAACCCTCGGGCGGAGAGTTTAACGTGACCGGGTCCCCCGTGACAATCCCGTTCGCATTCCTTCCCACGTACTCGGTCAACTTCACTGAGACCGGCCTCCCCATGGACGCCAGTTGGAACGTGACGCTGAACGGGACGACCACTTGCTATGCTACTGGTCCCGAAAACTGCACATCGGACGCCACGTGGACGAACGGTACCCTCCCGTTCGTGGTCGCCGCGTTCGGCTACACCCCATCCCCGGAGTCGGGGTCGGTCACCGTCTCCGGTGCCAATGTCTCCACGCCAATCTCGTTCACCTCCCTCACATTGTACTCGGTGGAGTTTACCGAGTCCGGTCTGGCTTCCGGAACGGACTGGTCCGTCTATCTCAATGGAACGCTTGGGTTCGGCACCGCGCCGGGGAACATCGTGCTCACCGGTTTCCCGAATGGCATCTACCCGTTCGATGACGTGACCACGAACGGCTACTATTCGGCGAGTCCGAGTTCCGGCAGCGTCACTGTCGCTTCGGCGCCCGGCAGCCAGGCCATTGTGTTCACGGCGCTTTCCACCTACACCGTGACGTTCAGCGAAAGCGGCCTTGCATCAAGCACCGGTTGGGAGGTCTACCTCAACTTGAGCTACGGATCCGCTTCCGCCCCGACGACGATACCGCTGTCGGCTCCGGTCGGTAACAACACGTGGACCGCATACGCCTCGGGGTACTACGACCAGTACGGGTACGTGATCGTAACGACCGGGGCGAACCCGGTGACCGTCACGTTCACGGCCCTGCCTACCCCCCCGCTCACGTACATCGTGACGTTCAACGAAACCGGCCTTCCGTCGTCATACGACTACTGGTCGGTGTACATGGTCAACAATGGGCTCGATACCACGTGCAGCGATTCCAATGCGGCGGGCGCTAACATCAGTTGCTTTGTGCCCGACGGATACTATTCCTGGGTGGCCACCGCCGACTTTTCACCGAACTACACTGCAAGTCCCACGTCCGGCTATGTGACCGTGACCGGGGCCACGATCATCGTGAACGTCACGTACGTGAACACGACCGCCCTGGACGAGTACCTGGCGGCATTCGTCGAGTGGTCGTACTGGTACTTTGGTGAGGGTGGGATCCCCAACGGATCGAGCTGGAGCGTTACGCTCGGGGGAGTCACCCAGAGTTCGCAAGGGATGTTCATTTACTTCCTTGAACCGAACGGTACCACACAAGCCTACACCATCACACCGCCCGCAGGGTATGTGGTAGTGCCGAGCTCCGGGAACATTACTGGCTACACGCAGACTTACCAGGGCTCCTACGAGATCTGGTACTACCCGACCGTAGTCGTGGTGTTCGCCGCGGACCCCCCGTTGGAGCTTTCGGGGAACTCTATTGCGACTTCCCTATCCAACGCCCCCCATGTCTTCGCGATAGCGGCGACACGCGACTCCTGAGACCAACAACGCCCGGCGGCCGACGATGGTTCCCGTAACCGGTCCTCCGTCGGCCAACTTTCCGGATTCGGGCAGACGGTGAAACAGCTTCGTTTCTAGGTCCGGGTGGGGCCCCACGTCGCGCGGCCCGGCACCCGGCGGGTTAAGTACACCCTCTTCGTTCCCCCGAACCGGCGGTCCCGTTGGCAGCTCCGAGCAATCCATCCGCGGCCTCGTACCCTCCGCCGATGAATCAGCCTCCCCCACCGGCCCCACCGCCGTCCCCTCCCCCGAAGCGAAAGGGACTGTCGAAGGGAGTGCTCGTGGCGATTGCCGCCGTCGTCGTGGTCGTCATCGTGGTTCTCGGACTGGGTTTCTCTGGGCTGATCCCCGGGTTCAAGTTGGGCGGGTCGAGCTCAGGCGGCGCGAGCGGCCCATCGTACGTGATCACGTTCACCGAAACCGGACTACCGTCGGGGACGACCTGGTCGATCACCCTCGCCGGTAGCGTGGCCTCGTCGGCCACGCCCACCATCACGTTCTCGGAGAAGAACGGTAGCTATTCATACTCCGTCGGGTCCGTACCAGGGTTCGCCGCGAACCCAACGTCGGGGACGGTGGGCGTCAACGGGCTGGCAGTGAACGAGGCCATCACGTTCCAGGCCGGATACGCCGTCACCTTCACCGAATTCACGCTACCCTCAGGCACAATGTGGTCGGCCACCCTGAACGGGTCGACTCTCTCCTCGACGTCGGGCTCCATTGCGTTCACCATCCCGAACGGGGTGTATGCCTACTCGATCCCGACGGTGTCCGGGTATACGGCAAGTCCCGCGTCGGGATCGGTCACAGTGAGCGGCGTCGCCCAATCGGTGCCGATCACCTTCACTCCGGTTCCCGCGGGAGAGTATGCGGTCACGTTCACCGAGAGCGGTCTTCCCGGCGGCACGAGCTGGTCGGTCACCCTCGGGGGAACCCTCCAGTCCTCGACGACCACCACCATCACTTTCAACGAGAACAACAACACCTATCCTTACACCGTAGGCGCGGTCAGCGGCTACACCGCGGCCCCATCGAGCGGGAACGTCGTCGTCTCCGGCGGGCCGGCGTCCGTTACGATCACGTTCACCACCTCCTCCAACCCGTTGGCCGGGCCGCAGTACGCGGTGACATTCGACCAGTCCGGGTTGGCTGCGGACGAGCTCTGGAGCACCTACGCCTCGGTCAAGACAGATTTGTTCTTGTACTACGGGGCGACGAGCGCAGGAGCCAGCATGGAGTACTCGGCCCCGGACGGCACGTACTACTGGTCCGTCTCCACGGACGCAATGGGCGCGAACGGCAACCCGTACCAGCCGGACCCGGCCGGAGGGACGTTTACGGTGTCCGGCGGCCCGGTGACAATCCCGGTCGCCTTCCTGCCGACGTACTCGGTCAACTTCACCGAGACCGGTCTGACTCCGGGAGCCCCCTGGAATGTGACATTGAATGGGACAACCATTTGCTATGGCACGGCTCCCACGAATTGCACAACGGATACCACGTGGACGAACGGTACCCTTTCGTTCGTGGTCGCCGCCCTTGGCTACACCGCCTCCCCGGCGACGGGGATGATCACCGTATCGGGCGGTAACGTCTCTCAGGCGATCTCGTTCACTTCCGTGTCCACGTACATGGTGACGTTCACCGAGACGGGCCTGGCTTCCGGAGTGTATTGGTACGTCACCTTGGACGGTGTGCCTGGTTATGGCAACGCGCCATCGACCATCGTGTTCCCCGACTTCCCGATCGGAGACTTCCCGTTCTATGACGTGTCCTCGGCCGGCTACTATTCGGCGAGCCCGACATCCGGCAGCGTGACCGTCACCTCGGGCGGCGGAAGCCAGGCGATCGTATTCACGGCGATCACTCTCTACCCAGTGACCTTCACCGAGCACGGGCTGACGTCGGGCAGCCCGTGGACCGTCGAGCTCAACGAGAGCGAAGGAAATGCGGCCGCGCCGACGCCGATTTCTGTGTCGGCCCCCGCCGGAAACAACAGTTACGTCGCCTACTCCACGGGGTACATCACTCAATCTGGGTACGAGATCGTAACGACAGGGACGAACGCGGTGTCCGTCACTTTCTCCCTTCCGCCGCCCCCACCTACCCTGTATAACGTGACGTTCAACGAAACCGGCCTTCCGATGACCGGTGGTTGGGGGATCGAGCTGCAGAATAATGGGGCGTATATCTCGCTGTACACTACATGCTCGAATTCCTCGGGGGCCGGCACCAATCTCAGTTGCTACGTGCCGGACGGCAATTATTCATGGTCGGCTTCCACGCTGTACACACCCAATTACACCGCATCCCCGACGGCGGGCTATCTGACCGTTGACGGCGCGGGCACGATCGTCATCGTTTCGTTCGTCAACACAACGGCATCGGGCCAGTACTTAGTGGCGTTCGCCGAGGATGCCTACTCGGAATTCGGTATCGGCGGGACACCCAACGGATCGACGTGGAGCGTGACGCTCGGGGGAGTGACCCATACTTCGCAGGGGATGTACATCGCCTTCCTCGCGACGAACGGCTCCACCGAAGCGTATACGATCACCCCGCCCGCGGGATACGTGGTGGTACCGAGTTCGGGAAGCATCACCGGCTACACCTCATGGTACCAGGGCGACCTATCCGTGGAAGCGTACGCCTTTGTGAGCGTGGTGTTCGCGGCTACGGACCCCCCGCTCGAGGTCCCGGCGAGCGAAATTGCGAGCAGCCTCTCGGGCGCTCCCCACGGGTTTGCAATGGCCCCGCCCCGGGACGAGTCCTAGTACGATCCTCGGTCCGTGCCGAGCGGGCACGGGAGGCGGGCGTCCACTCTCGTACCGGGGCCCGAAGCCCTGACATTCTCTGGATTGGCTCGTAGGACGGCGTTTGCACCAATCGGTTATTCTAACTCCGCAGATTTTGGGAATCGAGAGGTTGGCGAACTCCTTCCCGGCGGTCGACCGGTGAGGAATTTCGCGATGCCTCAGGAAGCGAATCTTACCGCATGAGCGAAATCGAGCCCGTCCTCGACGTGGTCGCCCTCGTTCTGGCGATTCTTTTGGCGCTGATCGGGTTCGCCGCCGCCGCTCGGTACCGGGACCGGCGGTTCGCGTTCGTCGGAGTCGCCCTCACGGTTCTCGGGCTCGTCAGCGGGGTCGGTCTCGCGAATGTGCTCTGGTCCGGCGTGATCCCCGGCGGCCATCTGGGCCCCACGCTCGCTGGCCTGCTCATCGTATCCGAGGCCCTGTTGTACCTCTCGTTCGTCGCTTCCCGGCCGTGGACGCCGCGCACCTCGGGCCCGTAGCGTGCTGGACCTCCCTGCCCGCCGTCGGATCTTCGATTTCGTCCGCGAGCACCCCGGGTCGAGCGCCCGCACAATCCAACGCGGGCTCGGGTTGGGGTGGGGTGAGACCGCGTACCATCTGGACCAGATGCTGCGGGGAGGTCTACTCTGCCGAGAGCGCGGGGGCCGTCGGGACTACTACTTCCCGCGCGAGATGCTGCCGCTCGACCGTCAGCTGCTCGTTGCGATGCAGAGCGTCGCCGAGCGAGCGATCCTGGTCGAGCTCGCCCGGTTCCCGGGGCTGACGTTTCGTGAGCTGGTGGACCGGTTGGCGGTCGGGAAGTCGACGATGGCCTTCCACCTCAAGTTCCTCGTGGCGCTCGGACTCGTCGAGGTCGACTCTTCGGGACCCACCCGACGGTACCGGGCCCACCGCCCGGAGCTGATCCTCCGACTCTACGGCACCTACCGAGACTCCTTCGAAGCGCGGTGGATCGACCGGTTCGCCTCGACGTGGGGTGGCCTGACCCGAAAGTAACCGTTCGAAACCACGCGCAGGGGCTCCGACCGTCGCGGGTCAGTGGACCGGCGACAGACCGTCCTCGATCGGTCGGCGTCGGAGGCGGTGGGCCAGCACCCCGAGGAGGAGGCCCACGGCGACCGCGCCGCCGACCCCGGTCAGCACGAGGAGCAAGGGCAGTCCTCCGGCGACCGCCGGCGCGAGCACGGGCGGAGGGGAGACCGCACCGCCCGTGCCCTGCGGTCCGAACTCGACCCAGGGGTCGTAGCTCACGCCGGAATACCCTCCGGCTCCGGTGAACGTCAGCAGCGCACCGGCGGTCGTCGGATCCGAACCGGTCGGATACAAGCCCACCTGGTCGGTGACGCGTAGGACCGTACCGGGACTCCCCGTCGTGTTCGCGCTGGGCCCGAAGGCGAGGCTCGAGATCGTGCGGCCGGTGGAATCCGACAGCTGCGAGATCGTGTCGTTCGCCGCCGAGTAGACCAGGTGGGACCCGACCGGGAGGGCGTACGCCGTCGTCTCTACCGCGATTCCCAGCGAATCGCTGGCACTCACCCAGGGCCAACCCGAGATACTCACGTCGAACTTGACTCGGTCGGAATTGCCCCCGGTACCGTTGGCGAAGTGGAAGACGATCCGAACCGAGGTGCTGCCCAACACCTGTACCCCTTGGCCCCATGTGGTAGAGCCTCCGAGTCCCGGAAGGTCGACCGGGTTCCAGAGGGGGGTCTCACCGTTCGGTGCTCCCGTCGAACTGTTGACCCCGATCGCGTTCGTCACATTGCCGACGATCAGGTCGGTCACGTTGACCTCGTGGGACGAGGATTGAACGAGCACCGAACCGGAGCCCTCGAATCCGAGGACGGCCAGTGCGACCACCGCGCCCGAGGGGGTGACCTCGGCCACGGGGCCGATGGTGAAGGACGTGTTATCGAAGGTGCTCCCGGTCGTCGCGTTGTACGTCCGATAGTCGGCCGCGAACGACCCGATGCAGTTACCGCTCAACGTGTCGATCGGAACGGGCAAGCCGGTGTCGTTCGAGCCGGACCAGGAGAAACTAGTGCAGGTCCCCGAAGAGAGCGCCGTCGAGACGAAGGTGACGCTCATGCTGACGGGGGCGCCCGCGACCGTGAGATTGCCTTCGGGCGCTACGGTGTAGCCCGAAACCGGGGTCACGAAGAACGCGTACTGTCCGTTGGGTTCCGAGAATTGGATCGTCGACGACGTCGAGTTCTGGGAAGTCCCGTTCAACGTTATCGACCACTCGGTTCCGGAGGGAAGGCCCGTCTCGGTGAAGACCACCGCATACTCGGTAGCACCCGATAGGGACGCCCCGAGAGGGGCTGCTGACGGTCCGGAGTCGGCGCGGGCGGAGGTCGATGGGACCGAAGATAACCCGACAAGGACGACCATTCCCAATACCGCGAGGATGATCCCGACCTGGGCGCCTTTGTGCCGCGAACTTCGTTCTCTCGTCATGGCTAATCAGTCATGGTCGGACACCCCAAGCTGATTTTGGCGCACGCATTGGACGTGTTGGCCACGAGCGCCCGAGTCCGCAGCGGAGATTGGAATCCATCCCTGCGTCGATGGGGCCAAAGCGCGGGTGCGCCCCCTGACTCCGAGACCTCGTATCGACGGGATGGTTCTGGGTCGATCCGGTAATTCTGTCGAGATGATCTTTACTCGGCTGCCCGGCGGGCGCTCGCGGGCGTCGTCAGCGAGATCGATCCGCCAGCACTTGCAGCGGCGAGGGGTGCCGCGCTCGGTGCAGCACTAAACACGATCTTTACGGTGGCCGCCGGAGATCCCACGATCTTGAAGGTCCCTTTCGCGGGGTGCGGCTCGTAGGTCGTGCCCGAGAGAGTAGTCGAAAGAACCTGGAACTCGTACTTTCCGTTGGGCGCGTAGAAATTCACACAGATCGTGCCCGGTTTGCACCCTCCCGGGGCGGTATTTGTGGCGCTGGAATTGTACCATAGGAAGGGTGTACCCCCCGCGCCCAGTATCTGAACCTCGAACGCGGTGGCCCGGGCGGACGCCGGCAATCCCGTCTCCCTGAATGTCGTCTTGTAGACGGTGGTGGTGATCAGGGGAGCATAGTCCCCCGCGAAGGGGGCGGTCGTACTCTGGATCCCCCCCGGGCCGGTGAGGCTCGCCCGGCGATCCTTGAAAGGGATGTTCGCGTACGGATTCCACTCATTCCCGTAGGCCGCCCAGAAATTCCCACCCTGGAAGTGGGACCCAACGATGCTGCCCGTCAGCTGGAATCCGTTCACCGTTTGCGAGTAGGAGAGCGGTTCGCAGACGATCGCCCCAGGATACGCACCGCCGGAGAGCGGGCTGTACCCACTTTGACAGGTCGCGTTCCACCAGTCCGAGTAAGCCGCCGAGGAGAACACCGTTGCGTCCATCCCGTCGTGAGCATCGAAGGCGTTGTTGTAGACTCGGTCAAAGCTCTCGGTCACCGAGAGCGAGTCCGAAGGCGGGATGAGCCCGGGATAGGCCGGTTGGGGGGCCGGTGCGAAGGTGTTTCCCCAGACGACGTTCCGGGTGGATGCGACCGACGCCCCAGAGGGAGCGTTGGTTCCGCCGCCCGTGAGCTCCAAGCCACCGTCCGAGACACGGAACGTATTGCCGGCGAATAGGTCATTCTTGCAACCGTTGCAGACGACGCTGAAGATCGGGAAGGCCTCGTAGTTCGCCCACGAGTAGATCCCGTGCGTCCCGGCCAAGGTGAAGTTCTGAACGTGGAAGAAGTAGAGTTGGAATTGGTCCGTGGTGGGAACGCCGAAGTAGTTCAGGGAAGAATACTGCCAGCTGGGGTACTCCATCAAGAACGACGCGGCCGGGTTCGACTGGGCGTATGCCGTGGTCGAGTTGAGGAATTCACCGATCCAGACCGTAAACAGGTAGTCGTTCAGATTGGAGAAGAGCCAGGACAAGGACCCCGCTACACCAAAGGGGCCTCCGACGGTTGGGGCGGCGTGATCGAGGTGGTACTGGTTCCCGACGCTTCCGACCCCGAAGCCTCCGCTATTCGTCGAGATGTTCGCGAGATCCGTACTGCTGAAAGCCCACAGTGGGGTATACACCCCCGTCGCCGGATTCCGCGTCAAGGAGATCACCGGCGCCTTCCCCGATTTGGAGAGGTCGACATTGCCGATGAACGGGTTATAACCGCTTAACAGGACTTCGATCGTGTAGACGCCGGCCGGAAGGTAGAGGTCCGGCCCGAGGGCGGTCTCGGACGGGGCACCGCCGGAACCCTTCCAATAGGAGTACCAACCAAACGTCGGCGCCACCTGGAACTGAGACTGGCTGGTCACGCCGGCGCCCGCCGCGATGCCAACCCACGCGTTCGCCGGAGAAATGTGAGCGTAGCTCAGCGGG
This sequence comes from Thermoplasmata archaeon, assembly GCA_049802875.1. Classification (GTDB taxonomy): domain Archaea; phylum Thermoplasmatota; class Thermoplasmata; order Lutacidiplasmatales; family UBA184; genus Lutacidiplasma. The sequence goes on from JBARNH010000036.1 coordinate 73,156, forward strand.
AAGTCGCCGGATCCGTGCGGGTAGGCGCGACCGGACATGTTCCAGAGCCCGAGCAGGAGCGAAGGTCCCGTGACCTGATGGGCGAGCGGAGCGCCGGCCCCGGTGAACAGCCCGGCTCCGGTGGGAGACTCCTGCGGCGACCAATAACCCACCTCACCCGTGCTGGTCTCCCCCGTCTCTCCGCCGAAGTCGTACGCGGCCGGCGTGGTACTATAGGCAGCGCACTGCCCGCCGGGAAGGGTGTCCGCCTGCGCACAGTAGTCGATTCCGACAGTGCCGTTCGCGTACGCCACTCCGTTCGTGTCCCCGTCGTCCGACCCGATGCCGTAGTCGAATTCGTAGTCGTTCGTCAGTCCTACCGGATCGTAGGCACTTCCGTTGGCCTGGATGACGGCGGAGCCGATCCGACCTTGCGGCCCATAGGCGGGAACGCCGACGGTCGGGGTGGCGGGGTCAACCGAATTGAAGAACAGATCGTCGTACTCGCCGCAGACGACGCCGGGGTACGGCTCCGTCGCCGGACAGACGTGTTGACCGGTGCAAGTGTCTCCCGTTGGACACGGCTGGCTCGGTGTCTTCCACACACTATAGTTGAAGAAGATCTCATTCACGGGCTCCGTCGTGCTCACGGTGCTTCCGTCGGCAGTGCAACTCGGAACCCCCGTCCCCGGGACGGTGTCCGTATGGCAGGGACCTCGAGTGATGTTGATGAATAGGGCCAAGGTGAACGGGTAGGAGATCGTAATCGTCGGGCCATACTCACTGGGCGTGTTGGTGAGGTAATAGAGCCCGTCGGCGACGGACCCGAACCCCACCACGGAATTCTCATCCGCGTTGGAACCACCGAACGGAGCCCCCCAACTGGCCGTCGGATTCGAGAAGTTCCAGACCTCGTCTCCGATCTGTAGGCTGTGATTCCCCGGGACATACTCGATGTAGTTTTGCATCCAGAATTCGTTCGGGCACGGCGCCGGACCTGTCTCTGGGTTCCCAGCGTATCCGGGACAGCCGGTGGGCGCCGCGGGGTCCGACGGATTGTAGAACGAGGTCTGTCCGAAGATCGTGACGTTCGTCAGGACCGCATTCAACTGGGCGCCGTACGAGTCGTGCGCCGGCTGGATGTCATAGTAGCTCGAACCGGTAGAAACGTCGAATTCCTCCGTTTGGGTTCCGAGGGGGTCACCGGTCGAATAGGTGCCCGCGAGACTGGTGGTATTCACCGTCGTGTTCTGGATAGTGCCGGTAGTATTGCTCAGTCCAAAGTAGCCTACTCCCATGGGTGCGGGTGCGATGGAATAGAGCGGCGTGACGCTACCGCCAGTGGAACTCAGCGGAGGAGCTTGATGAAGATTTGGCGGGTGGATCAACGAGGGATTGTGGCCGCTCGCGGCGAACGCCTTCTCGTCCGCGGCGACGGTGGCCCCGAGATTCGCGTTCGTCCCGAATACCTGCGCGGCGGGTCCCGACGGGGACGAACTCGCTGTGGCGACGGTGGTTGACGCGCCCAGAATCGCGGGCGAGCTCATGGGGAGCGGTGCGGCGGTCGGGGATGACGCCGACGCGACGCCGGATCCAAGCATGCACAGGGCGACGACGACCGCCCCAAGAATTGGCAGTAGGCTCCGCACCTTCGACGCGCGCTTCACCAAGGGTAGGTTATACGCCACGGCATTCCGCCAACGGCCCCCCCTAAATAAGCGATTTCGACCTCAACCGGGGGCCCGGGCCGCGATCCTTGGCCGAGCTCCACCGCCTTGGGCCGGGGTTCGACGACTCTCTGCGAGCGCGCACCTTCCAGCTCCGTTGAAAGCTACTTATGCCCCATAAGCACTTACGGGGCATAAGCAATGTCCCTCTTCGATCTCGCTCCCAAGGAATCCCCCGACGCCCTCTTCGGTCGGGGCGCAGAAGTCGCGGAGCTTACTCGCCTGGTGGAGGCCCGTCGGTGGGTCGTCGTACTCGGACCACGAATGGTGGGAAAGACGAGTCTAGTGAAGGCGGTTCGGTCGCGACTACACCGCCCGGGTGCCTACGTCAACCTTTGGGGCGTCCGCAGCGTTCAGGGACTGGTCGAGGGTCTGATCAGCGGGCTCAACGAATCGGCGTCCTTGCGAGCCCGCCTCACGCGGGCGGCCCGGAGCGTGGAGGGCATTTCGGCTGGTCCCGCGGGGCTCAGTGTCGCCGCGTCCCGTCCGCCGCTGAAGACCGCGTGGGATCTCTTGAACCTCCTCGGCACGGAGACTCGAGATTGCCTGGTCGTGCTCGATGAGCTTCAAGAGCTCTCGGCTAACTCGGGAGCCCTGCTCAAGCTCCTAGGCAATGTCTTCAACACGCGTCCCAACATTGTGTTCGTATTTACCGGTTCATTGGTCGGACTGTCCCGCACGTTGCTCGAACCCACGAACGATTCCCCTCTGTACGGGCGGGCCCCGGTCTCCCTGACGCTCGGGCCGTTCGAACGAACAACCAGCACTCAGTTCCTCCTCCGGGGTGCCAGGGATGCCTCAGTCTCGATCTCAACGGAGCAGATCGAATCGGCCCTGAACGGCCCGCTCGACGGCACCCCCGGCTGGCTGACGCTGTACGGGAATCATGTGGCGGTGCAGCGACTCCCACCGGAGCAAGCGTTAGCCGAGACGGTTCGTGAGGGAAAGAAGGCTGCAGAGGCCGATATCGCGCGCTTCCTTTCCTCGAGAGATGCGTCGTTGCACTGGCCGGCGTTGAAGGTGATCGCTGCGGGGGCGTCCTGGGGAGCCGTCCGAGACTTCATGGCCCGCTCGACCGGCGAGAACGTCAACGATGGGAAGGTCCAGCGCGTCCTTCGTGCCCTAGAGTCGGCGTATCTCGCGCGGCAGACCGAGGGGAGATACGAGATCCTCGATCCGATGATCCGTACGTACCTCGTGGAGGCGGTGCGACCGCCCAAGATGGGGAATCCCTACCTCGGCCGGACTCGCCACTCGAGGTAGTCGTGGACTCCATGTGGGCGACCACGTCCCTCCGGCTCAGGCGTTTTGGTAGGCCCGTGCGCCCTCGATCAGGAATCGGACGTCCGACGCGAGCGAGATAAATCGGAAGCCAGAATCCAACGCCCTTCGCTTTTCGTCGGGGTTGATCACCAGCGTCCCCGGAATCTTTCCGTATCGCTCAGATACTTCGACGACCCGGCGCATCGAGTCGAGGACCTTCGAGTTCCCGCGGTCGTCCAGCAGGCCCAGGCTCAGCGTCAGATCTTGAGGGCCTACAAAGAGCATGTCGACCCCTTCCACCCGGGCGATCTCCTCCAGATGGTCCAACGCCTCCTTGGTCTCGATCTGGACGCCGACTAAAATCTCCGCGTTCGCGGTCCGCAGATAACTGGACAGCTCCGCGCCGTAGCGCGAGGCGGCTGCTGCGGCAGCGCCCCGGACCCCCTCGGGGGGGTACTTTGCGAACGAGACCGCGGTTCGGGCCTGGGCTTCGGTGTTGACCAAGGGCACGAGGATTCCGAGCGCCCCAGCGTCGAGCGCCTGCTTTTCCAGATACTGGTCCACGTTCCCTACCCGTACGAGCGGGGTAGGGCCATCTCCACTCAACAAGGAGACCATCGCCGCGAGCGTTTCGGGGTTCACCGGGGCGTGCTCAGTGTCGATCATGAACCAGTCGAACCCAAGCCCCTTGAGCGCGTCCAAACAGAGGGGGGACGACGACGAGACCCAAGTCCCAAAGCTGGGGGCCTTGGTCGAATGGAGTCTGGCCTTCAACGGATTCTTCACGGGATCCGTGTTTCGGAATATTCCTGGCGCGTTAAGCTTTCTAGAATGTCCTGGGCTTGACCGAGCCGTCCACCCCCCTCCCGGGGCGGGTCTGCCCGGATGCGGTTCGTCATTGCCGGATGCAAGTAATCGTCCCAATCGGGTTGCCGTTGAAAGGGTTCCGGCCCCCCGGTACTTAGGGAGCCGGGCGGTGTCAATCCGCAGTTTCTAACTTGGTCACCTCTACGCGGACGGTACCAGTCCGTTGCCCGTGTCCAGGTAGAAGAGGTCGTCCAGTCCCGCGCCGGAAGACGTCAGTTGGGTGCTAAAGCTGGACAGGTTCATCCATGGTGCCACAGCCCAGTAACCGGCGGTCTCGTACTGCCAGACATACAACCCGAGCGCCCGCCCGATCTGGGAGATCATCGCGTAGAGGACTCCCTGCAGGGTGACGTTCGCCGTGTGCGTGACCAGGTTGTTGCCGAACAGCATCGCCTGGTACGCCGTTCCCTGACACTGCTGCGGGATCCCCGGGTTCGCGGAGGCAAAGGCGGACCACTCCCCGAAGTCGGTCGGGCCGTAGTCGGGGCAGCCGCC
>JBARNH010000037.1:0-14434 GCA_049802875.1 Thermoplasmata archaeon
CCGCCGGTCGGGCCCGAGAGGATGGCCACCGTCGGGGCTGCCGCGGTGTAGAGCGCGTTGACGGGGACGGCGGTGTAGTCGCCCGAGATCGTCACCGAACCGCCGGTGCCCACAACGCCGGTCGGTGCGCTCGTGCTCGTGGTGTTCGAGATTATGCTCGAGATCACTGCGGGAACGTTCTGGGCCGAGCTCACGGCGTAGGTCGGTTGGATGTTGAGATACCCAATGTCGTGGTTGTTGTCGTGGGTCACGCCGTTGACATCGCCCGTGACCTGGACGAGATAGGTTCCGGGAGACGAGTAGGCGTAGTCCGCCGTCGCCGATCCCGACGAACCGGTGATGGTCTGAGGGGTCGAACCGTCACCGAAATTGAAAGTGAATTCAGTCGCAGTCTCCCCTGTGGGGAGGGTGGCAGTGAAAGGAATAGTGGTGCCGATTAGAGCCGAGTGAACGGGGACCAAGAGATTGATGTCATGTGTCGCGGCCGAGGCGACACAGACCGGACTCGTGACGGGTACACAGCTCGTGAGCGTGGTTCCCTTGGTGCCGGAGCTGAGGCCAAAGGCCGCAATACTCCCTGCGATCACTACGATCAGGACCAGAATTATCGCTCCGACCATCGAGGACACACCGCGCGGACTTCGGACGTCGCTCATTGTTTCATCTGCGGGCCCAACCTTGTTGGGACCTACGCCCTCCGAACGGTCGGTGGTATAAAAACCCTTTATTTTTGGGCTCGGACTCTCTATCCCCCGTTCGCTACCGTTCTCGAATAGTTTGGGCGCCGGAGCACTCCCATTCCTTTGACCCATCCGGCCAAGACCGAGGCGGCCTACTCCGCAGCCGAGTGTGCGCGCCCTTCGAACCTCCATCGCCGGGTCGGGTCCGACCGCCTCAGAAGAGGTCAACCTCCGACGCGGTCCAATGGGTGGGCTCCCTCGAAGTGGCGCTCGCATTAAATCCTGAATGCCCGTGGGCGAGCGACGATGGGACCTCGTCGAACCCTCCGGCTCGCCCCATCCCTCCTCAGCGCCGACTTTGGACGACTGGACGAAGCCGTGTTGGCCGCGGAACGGGGAGGGGCAGATGCGCTCCACCTCGATGTCATGGACGGGCATTTCGTTCCCAACATCTCGTTCGGCCCGGCCCTGGTCAAGTCGGTCCGTGCCCGGAGCCGGCTGCCGCTCGACGTCCACCTCATGATCTCCCGCCCGGACCGGTACGCCGAAGCGTTCGCGCGAGCGGGGGGCTCGACGCTCGTCTTTCACCGCGAGTCCGAGGTAGAGCCCGGGGAAATGATCCGGCAGATCCACGCGCTCGGGGTGGACGCAGGGCTCGCACTGCGGCCGTCGACCCCGCTGGAGAGCGCCGCTCCCTGGATCGAGCAGGTCGACCAGCTCCTGGTGATGAGCGTGGAGCCGGGGTTCTCGGGCCAAACGTTTCTTCCGTCGACCCCACCCAAGATCGCGGCGGCGCGCGCGACGCTCGACCGCATCGGTTCGGGCGCCGACCTCTCGGTCGATGGGGGGATCACCCCGGTGACGGCCTCGCTCGCGGCCGGCGCGGGCGCGACACTGTTTGTGTGCGGGGACAGCGTCTTCGGGCGAGGGGACGTCGCCGAGAACCTAAAGGCACTCCGCGGCTCGATCGCCGCCGTTTCCCATGAAGTTCGCTGATCTCGTCGAGACGTACGAGCAGCTCCAGCGGACCTCCAAGCGGACGGAGAGCCGCGAGCGGCTCGCAACGCTGTTCCGTTCGCTGTCGCCGAGCGACATCGGTCGCGTGGCCTACCTTTCCCAGGGAACCGTGCGCCCCGCTTACGAGGGGGTCGAGCTCGGGATCGCCGATTCGCTGGCCCGCCGAGCCGTCGCGCTCGCGGCCAAAACCGACGAGGCTACCGTCATCGCACGGCTTCGGGCCCTCGGAGACCTTGGCTCGGCGGCGGAAGAGCTACTGACCAAGGCGTCCCCTCCCCCCCCTCCCGCACCGCTGACCGTGCAGGACGTTCACGAAGGGCTCCTGGCGATCGCCCGGCTGGCCGGTGCGGGCTCCCAGGAGCGGAAGGTGACGGCGGTCCTCGACCTCCTGGCGCGCGCGACGCCGACGGAGTCGAAGTACATCGTCCGCTTCGTGCTCGGAGAGCTTCGACTGGGCGTTCGTGACCAGACGATCCTGGACGCGCTGGCGATCGCGTTCGGAGACGGGGCGCCGGACGCTCGCAAGAGGATCGAGGGCGCCTACAACCTGTCGAGCGACCTCGGGTACGTGGCCGAGCGGCTCGCGGAGCACCGACTCGCGGGGCTCGACGAGGTCCATATCGAGGCCGGCCGACCGATCCGACCGATGCTGGCCGAACGGGAGGTCTCCCTCGCGGCTGTGCTCGAGCGGATGGGAGGGCGGACCGCCCTCGAATACAAGTACGACGGCTTGCGGGTGCAAGCCCACGTCGCTGCCGACCGTTCGGTGCGGCTGTTCTCGCGACGGCTCGAGGAGATCGGAGCGCAATTCCCGGACGTTGCGGGTTCCCTTCCTTCGGCGGTGCGGGAGGTCCCCACGATCCTGGAGGGTGAGTGCGTGCCCGTGGACCCCGACACGGACGAGATCCGTCCGTTCCAGGAGGTCTCCCGCCGTCGCGGACGCAAGCACGACCTGGAGCGCGCCCAAAAGGAGGTCCCGGTCTGCCTCTTCCTCTTCGACGTGCTGCTCGCGGGCGGGACGCCCGTCTACGACCAAAGCTTTCCGGAGCGGCGCCAGACCCTGGAACGGATCGTTCAGCCGAGCAGCGGCGTTCGACTCGCCGTGCAGAAGGTCGTCGACTCGGTCCCCGACGCCCAACGGTTCTTCGACGAGGGCGTGGAGAAGGGCGCCGAAGGGGTCATGGCAAAATCGCTCTCACCCGAGAGCTCGTATCGGGCGGGCGCGCGCGGGTTCTGGTGGATCAAGTTCAAGCGCGAGTACACGGTCGGTCTGGACGACTCGATTGACGGAGTCGTCATCGGTGGCTTCCACGGCCGCGGGAGAAGGGCGGGCCGGTACGGGGCCTACCTCCTCGCTGTCTACGACCCCGGGCGGGACCGATTCGAATCGTTCACCAAGGTGGGGACCGGCTTTGATGACGCTACGCTGGTCGAACTCGCCCGTCGGACGGCTTCTCTCGAAATGCCGAATCGGCCGGAAAGCGTCGACACGGAACTCGAGGCCGACGTGTGGTTTCGACCGTCCCTCGTTCTCGAAGTGCGCGGTGCCGAGCTGACGCTCAGTCCGGTCCACCGAGCAGGGCTGGACCGGATCCGACCGGGTGTCGGCCTCGCGTTGCGGTTTCCGCGGTTCACGGGACGGTACCGCGATGACAAGGGTCCGACCGACGCGACGACGGCCGACGAACTTGTGGAGATGTACCGTTCCCAGGTCCGCCGGGTCGCCGAAGGGGGCGACTCCGCGGACGACTCGTCGAACCCGGTCTAACGGACGACCGAACGTCCCTTCCCAGCACGACCAACGAGCGGTAACCCAACCGAGCGGAACTCGCACTGGCGCGGTAGGAAGGGGTTAGGCCGCAGGCCCGCGTCCGGCTCAGTTCATCCCGTGTTCGGCCTTCGAGTGCGCCTGGAGCTCCTCGGCGGTCGGGAAGCTCTGTCCGCACACGCTGCAGGTGTTGGTGGCCTCAGGGGTCGTCGTCGTGGTCGTCTTCGACTCCCCGGTCCAAGCCTGAGGAGCGGCCGGGGCGGTCTTCGAGCGTTGTACCGAGGCCGCGACGAGCAGCGCCACGAGCATACCGATGATGAGTCCGACCACCAGCAGGATCGTGCCGGCCTCCTTGGGGGAGAGCCCTCCGAACGCCGTTTGGTTGTAGAACGTGGTCGTCGTCTTCGTGACGCCCGAGACTACCAGGGTCAACGTGCCGTTGATGTAGGTCGGGGCTCCGTAGGAGTTCGACAACACCAAGGCGGTCGTGTACGTGCCGCCCGCGGCCGGGTCCCATTGCACCGGGTTGTACTGTCCCGGGATCCCCGTCGTGCCGAGGAGGACCGAGTTCAACACGATCGTGGTCCCCGACAGGATCTGGAGGGTGACCCCGGTGATGAACTGGCCCGAAGCGCTCACCACGAACGTGATGTTCCCCAGACCGAGGTAGCTCGACGTGGGCGAGAGGAAACTCGCGTTGGTGGGTTCAATCCCGAGCAGGAAGGTCGACACGGTCGCCGCCGCCGAGGAGTTGGTCGAGTACCACGGAGCGAACGCGCCCGTCACCACGACCGTAGCGGTGAAGCCGATCTGATCCGCGGCGAAGTTACAGGCGGTGTTCGCCATCGGTCCCGCGAGAGTGGTCGCGTTGATGGCCACCGTGTACGTCGTCGTGAGGTTCACGGTCGGCACCGGGATCGGCCCGCACAGGACGGCTTGGGTAATGTCCACCACGTCCACTGAGATCGCCACATCGTTGACGTTGATCGGGACCGACGTCACCGCGATGGTGAAGTTCAGGCTGAACGGGATCGGCGAGTAGACCGCGGGCGGCGAGGTCGTGTAGTGGATGGCGGCCGTCGAGACGTTCGACGAGAAGACCGTATCGATCGACGAAGACGCGCTCGTGGATGTTCCACCCCAGCTCGCACCGTTCTCCTGGATCCAGAACGTCAGGTCCGAGATCTGGTACGGGATGTTGACCCCGGCGATCTGCATGGGCACGGTGATGTTCCACGTGTACGAGACGTAGCCAGTACCGGTCGAGCTGTCGTTGGTGTACGACGCGGCCACGAGCGGCTGGTTGACGGTGTCGTTCAGGCTCCACGTCTCGAGGGTGGCGCTGCTCAGGGTGTCCACCAAGGTAAACCAAACGCTGGTCGTCGCGTTGGAGATGTTCCCCTGGGCGACGGTCGTCGACACTACGGCGTCGTACGGCGTGGCCGTGATGAGACCGACCGCCGCCTGGGTGATCACGACCGAGGTCGAGTGCGCGACGATCGTCACGTCGAAAGTCGTCGTGCTCGTAACGTTCGAACCCCCGAACGATACCCCGTTCTCTTCCACGGTCACGTTCAACGCCACGATGTTACCCGGAGCGTACAGGTTCCCGCACCAGGCGTTCGTGCAGCCGACCGCCGTGTAGTTGCTCACGTTCGTGAGTCCCCACGTGAAGGTTTGATACGTGTAGCCGGTCAGTTGGTCGGTCACATTGGTGACCGGCCCGGGAACCGTCCCGTTGAAACTGACCTTGAAGGTGGTCGCGGTGTGGTTCAGGTTGGTCGCGGTGAGCCAGACCCAGGTGTTCGAGTTGTTGGTATTCCCGTTCTGGATCGTAGTGTTGAACTGGACCGGGAACGGCACTGAAGAGCTGGGTGCCGCCGGTGTCAGGAGCGTGACGGTGACGGTCGTCGGCAGGGTGGCGGCCGGAACCGCAGCGGTATGGACCCCGCTCGCCCCCGAGTGCACACCGGGGGCTCCCGCAGGGGAGGCCGGTGCAATGGTGAAGGCCGGGGCCACGACGAGCCCGACGAAGACCATCACGGTCAACAGTGCCAGCGCGACCACCCACGAAAATCGTCCAGTCTCCCGGAGCATAAGCGTCCCGGATGACTTGCTATACTTAAATTCTCGGGTTGCCGCCTTTCTCGCCGAACTCCGTGGCCGCGCCGTCTCGAGGGAACGGGGCTTGGCCGAGCGTCGCAGTTCGGTGGGAACGGCGTTCGGTCGGCACACTCCTCGCAGCATCGCGCCCGATCCGGCGGCGACCTCGGGGAGCGTAAGCGGCGAAGCGGTTCCCCGGCCATGCGTCCGTCGATAGCGGAGAGAGGGTTCACGGGACGAGCCGACCGCGACCTGAGCGGCGTGACTCGGCGGCGATTCCCGCTGCGGTTCCGCCCAAAGGCATAAGAGGCCCCCTCTCCGTCGCGAGCTATCGGTAGCGGGCCATGCTGGTCGAAATAACGGAGCTGATGGGACGACAGATCTACACTCCCGACGGGCGTCTCCTCGGCGAGGTGGACAACGTCGTCGTGGACGTGGAGAACTCGAAGATCGAAGGACTCTACATCGACGAGACCAGCCCCATGTTAGTGGAGGACTCCCGACCGACCAGCGTCCCGTATCGTTGGGTGTCGGCGGTCAACGACGTCGTGATCCTGAAGTTCTTCCCGAAGCGCGTCTCGGTCAAGAGGGCCCCCGGGCGCGCGGCGAAGGACGCGGAATCCGTCGCCGCCCCCGCCGCTCGATAGCGGCGCGGGGATAGCCAAGCCCGGTAACGGCGCAGGACTTAAACTGCGGTCTTCCCGCCGAAGATATCCTGCCGCTCAGGCGTTCGCCGGTTCAAATCCGGCTCCCCGCTTCGCCTCACCCCCGAGAGGGACGACACGGTCATCCCCGCCGAAGAATTGCGGTCGGTCGTGCGTCGCGCCGACCTCGTCCGCCGGATCGAGCAGGTTCCGACCCCGGCCCACCCCAACGCGGGCCTCGAACAGGTGATGACGCCGGCCGAAGCCGCGGCCGAGCTCCTGTTCAGTGCAATGAGCACCGGCGACCTGGTTGGCCGGACGGTGCTCGACCTCGGGGCCGGCACGGGCCGGCTCACGATCGGGGCCGCCCTACTGGGCGCGAAGCGCGTGACGGGCATTGAGGTCGACGCCGAGCTCGTCGCCGCGGCCGTAGCCGCAGCCCGTGCGGCGAAGGTGAAGGTCGACTTCGTCCGCGGCGAGGTCGCCTCCTGGTCGCAGCCGGGGGAGGTGGTGCTGATGAACCCGCCGTTCGGCGCCCAGCGCCCGCACGCCGACCGGCCGTTCTGGGACGCCGCGTACCGCCTTGCGACCCGGTCGATCTACGCCTTCGCGCTCGCCGAGTCCCGAACCTTTATAGCGCGTCGCGCGGTGGACGCGGGTGCCCACGTCCTCGCGGCGCGACCCGTCGCTTGGGGGTTGCCGCGGACGTTTCCGCACCACACTCGGCGACGGGTCGAGCTCGCCGTAGACCTCTGGGCGATCCGGACGGAACGAGCCTCATGAGCACTTCTTCACTCCCCCGACTCGTCCTGCCGGGGGACTACCTCGGTGCCGCCGAGGAGTTTCTGCCGGGTCGCGGGACGTACGAGAACCGGGGACGGATCTATTCCGCCGTGCTCGGAACGCCGCGGATCGACCCCCAGGACCGTACCGTGCGCGTCGAGCCCCGCAACGCGATCCCCGAGGTCTCCGAGGGAGACCTGGTCTACGCGCACGTGGACGAGCTCAAGACGGCGATGGCGATCTGCACGATCGTCGCCACCGGAACGAGCCGCCGAACCGTCCCGGGCTCACCGGAGGGGACGGTCCACATCTCGAAGGCGAAGGACGGTTTCACCGAGTCGCTCTCGACCGAGTTCGCGGTCGGCGATGTGCTGCTCGCCCGCGTCCTCCAGGCGCACCCGTCGATCAAACTCACGACCGCCCCACCGAACCTCGGCGTGGTGTCGGCCCGTTGTCAGGTCTGCCACGCGCTACTGACCCCAGGTCCGAAGGAGCTCGTCTGCCCCCGGTGCGGCCACCACGAGCGACGGAAGATGGCGAAAGGCGACCTATCGTCGCCCCCCGGTCCCGATGGTCCCGCCCGCGAGTGAAGGGGAGCGCCGACTCGCGGCGCTCGTCCGGGCCCACGACCGTTGGCGCGGGCGGGAGGTGTTCAACCTCCTCGCGAGCGAGAACGCGGTCTCCCCGATCGCGCGCCGGTACCTTTCGAGCGACCTCGCGGGGCGGTACACCCTCCCCCTCACTGTCGAGTTCCACGGCGAGACGATCGACAACAGTTACACTGGGACTAGGTACACTGACCAGATTGAGGCCCTCGCGAACTCGGCCGCGGCCCGCCTTTTTCACGGTCGATTCGCGACCACCCGCCCCCTCTCGGGTCACATCGCCGCCCTCTCCGCCCTCGTCCCCCTTCTTCCGCCGAAATCTCGGATCCTCGCGATCGCGCCCGACGAGGGGGGGTACGACGGATACGCGCCCGGATTCATTCCGGCGCTGTTCGGCTACACCGTGCGGCCGTTGCCCGCGGAGGGGCCGGGTCATCGGGTTGACGCCGGGACTGCGGTCGAGACGATCCATCGCGAGCACCCGCAGGCGGTGATCCTGGGTCAGAGCTTTTTCCTCTTCCCCTACCCGCTGCGCGAGATCGCGGAGGCCGCCCACGCCGAGAACGCCCTGGTCTTCTACGATGCCTCGCACGTCCTCGGACTCATCGCCGGCGGACAGTTCCAGGACCCGTTGCGGGAGGGCGCCGACGTGGTGTTCGGCAGCACCCACAAATCGTTCCCGGGTCCCCAGGGGGGTTTGCTCGTGACCGACCGGGAGGACTTGTTCCGGCAGCTCGACCCCGCACTCGTCTGGCGGATCTTCGACAACGCCCACTGGCACCGGATCGCGTCGCTCGCCCAGACACTGCTCGAGCTCGAGCGGTGCGGGGCAGAGTACGCTCGCACGGTGGTGGAGGACGCCCAGTCGCTGGGCCGGGCCCTGAGGGACCTCGGGGTCCCCCTGGTCGCGGCGGAGGACGGGTTCACCCGGTCTCACCAGCTCCTCCTCGACCGCGCAGCCCTTGCCGCGGCCGGCATCGTCCCTCCCGGCGTCCTGGCCCGTCGGCTCGAGCGCCAGCGACTCCTGATCGACCTGGTCGGGCGGATCGGCACGGCAGAGATCGCTCGCCTCGGCCTCACTCCGGCCGACATGCCTCGGCTCGCCGACCTCCTAGTACGCGGAGGGGTCCGCACGGAGCGGGTCGGTGCCGAAGTCCTCGCCTGGCGACGCACCTTCCGTTCGCTCCGGTTCGCCTAGGGGGGTCGCCGTGGACCGCCCGGTCGCGCTCTCCGGAACACCCGGTACGGGGAAGAGCGCTGTCGCAACCGCGCTCCGGCCACGCTGGACGTCGATCGAGGTCGCGGACCTCGCGGTCGCCGTCCGCGCCGGGCGACGTGTCGCGCCCGCGGTGGAGGTCGACCTACGCCGACTCCGACGTCGCCTCTCGGACCGGACCGTACTCGCCGGAGTCGACCTACTAGTCGGCCACCTCGCCCACCTCCTCCCGCTGCGCGAGGTCGTGCTCCTCCGATGTCACCCGACCGAACTGGGGCTCCGGCTCGCTCGCGCGCGCCGGGGGTCGCCCTCCGACCGCCGAGAAAACTCGACCGCGGAAGCGACGGACGTCCTGCTGGTGGAAGCGCTGCGTGCCGGTCGCACGGTATGGGAGGTCGACACGACCGGCCGTACGGTCGCGGGCGTCGCCCGCGAGGTAGAGCGCCGCCTGCGGGACCGCGGACCGTCGTCCTACGGGCGCATTCGGTGGCTCGAGGACTCGAGCGTGACCGCGCACCTTTTGGACCCGCCGCGGTAGCGACGACGATGGTACTGGAGGGGTACCGGGCCCGGGTCGCTCCCTACATCGACCGCCTCGCGCGGCCGTTCCTCGGGTGGACCCCCAATCAGCTGAGTTGGCTCGCCCTCGCCCTCGCGGTCGGCGCGGGGGGGCTCGCGGCCCTCGCGCGATGGTCGACCCCGCTCTGGTTCCTCCCCGTCGCCCTCCTCATCTTTTTGGCCGGAGTGTTCGACGTCCTGGACGGCGCGGTCGCGCGGTCGACCGCGCGCTCGTCGGTCCGCGGAGACTTTCTGGACCACGTCATCGACCGGTACGCCGACATCTTCATCGTCGTGGGGATCGCTGTCTCGGGGTTCGCGAACCCGATCCTGGCCCTCCTCGCGCTCGTGAGCCTCCTCCTCACGAGCTACATGGGCACCCAAGCGCAGGCGGTCGGCCAAGGCCGCCTCGCCTCAGGGTTGCTCTCCCGGGCGGACCGATTGGTGGTCCTCGCGCTCGCCACGTTCCTCGAGTTCGACTGGTCGCTCCCGTGGCCGTGGGCGCCGACCGAACCGTTCAGCCGGTTCCACCTGTGGGGCTACGGGTTCACCGTCCTCGACGTGGCGTTCCTCTACTTCGTCATCGCGGGGCAGTGGACCGCGCTCGCTCGCGCCCTGCGGACGTACCGCGCGCTCCCACCGGCGGGCTAGGGTTCGACCGCTCTTCCGCGGCCCCCCGGTCCATGACCGTCCCGCCCTTGATCCGGTAGTACTGTAGCGGGTGCCGAAGTCGGCTTTCGTGGCAGAGCGGGTCGGACGCCCGATCGGGCGCGAGCGGTGCCGTCGGGTCGCCGTCCCGGAAGCAGAGACCATGGCTCCGGAGCGTGTCGCATTCGGGCGGCTCGTATCCCGCGCCTCCCTGATGTTGTGTGATGTGCTCGACCTGATAGCGGGTGACCGATTCGTCGAAGTCGGGCGCCCCGCGGTACGCGTCGACGATCGTTTCAAAGTCCGCGCCGACTCGATGGAGGAAGGCGGCGAGCGCGAACCGTCCGGAGTGGGAGAGGTTCTCGCCCGCTTGGAGGCTTCGCTGCATCTTCCGGATGCACGGGGGAAATCGTGCCGGCTGGATCGCGCTCGGCGGGCCGCCCGAGCGGGCGACCGGGAGGGGCATCCGTTGGGAGACGGACGCAAACAGTTCGGCTTCGCGCTCCCGGACCGTCGCTCGCACGTCCTCGGCGAGCGGGACGGGCACGCCGAGCCGAAGTCGGACCGCTTCTTGGAGGAGGCGGGCCGCCCGGCTCCGGTCGACGACGACCGACCCGTGGACGACGTCCTGGCGGGCGAGCCGGAAGTCCGCCTCGCGGACGGGCACGGCGAGGTGCAGGTAGTCGAGCAGCGGGATCGCGACGCGGTCGTGACTCGCGTCCTCCATCCCGACGCCGAGGCGTCGGGCGACCTCGACGAGCTCCGGGACCGGGACGGTCGAAAGGCGCCCGTGGGTCCGCTTCGATTCCGCGACCGCCCACCGGCGCAGCGCCGCCGGAGTCGGCGAGGCGGCGAGGAGGATCTCCGCGAACAGCAACGAAAGGTACCGAACATCCGGCTCCGCGCCCGCGAGCTCCTCGACGTCCTGGGTGGCCCGAGGGTCGTCGGCCGCCGCGAGCACCCTCGCGCGTCCGATCGACCGGGCGCGCGCATAGGCGGCGTCGACGAGCAGTCCCCGGACCGAGACCGCCTCGCCCCCGAGGAGCGCTTCCGCCCCCGAGAGGAACGGGTACTCTGCGAAGAGCGAGCGCTCGTCTAGAGGAGCCGAGGTACGACGAACTGCCATACGAGGAGCAGGAGCACGAGGAGGGACGAGGCGGTGACGGCCCGGCCCCCGAATTCATCGAGCCGGGCCGCGGACCACCCTCGGCGGAAGCGGGCCGCGATCGACGCCGCGAAGTCACGGAAGAGGAGGCCTCCGTCGAGGGGGACGAGGGGCAGCGCGTTCGACGTCCCGAGCAGGAGGTTGATCCAGGCGAGCCAGTACAGGATGTTGGCGAAGACCCAGAACGCCGAGGGGTTGGCGCCCGCGAGCGGCCCGGTGAGGTGATAGAAGTTGGTGGTCGGGCCGCTGACCGGTTCGAGGGTCGCGAGCGGCAGGACGATCCAGTCGATCGCCCCCGTCACCGGTCCGGACGGACTTCCCAGCGGCCAGACGAGGGCGTTGCGCAGGTCCGAGGGAGTCAGGAAGCTTACCGCCACCCCCAGGAACCCCCGTCCCGCGACCGTCGGGCTCGGAGCCAGGGTGACGTTGACCGTCACGAGACGACTCGATGCGGTCGAATAGTAGACCACGGTGACGACCTCCCCCGCATGGGTGTCGACCAGCGAGTTCTCGAACGCGTCGGTGCTCGTCGTGACGGTCCCGTTGATCGAGGTGATGATGTCGCCGGGAACCAGGGTCGCGTTGGCGGCGGGCGTGCCCGACTGGACGAGCTCCACCCCGACGCCGTTCGCGTTGGGTTGGACCGACGACGCCACGAGCAACGAGAGCGCGACGAAGAACAGCACGGTCAGGACGAAGTTCGCGAGTACCCCGGCCGCAGCCACGCGGTCCCGACGCCGTCGGGGCGCCGCCAGCATGTCGGCGTCGTCCTGTTCGACGAACGCGCCGACCGGGACCACGCACCAGAGGATCCCGAGCGTCTTCACGCCGACCCCCTGCGAGCGCGCAACGACCCCGTGGGCGAGCTCGTGGAGGACGACCGCGACGACCAGCGCGAGGATCCCGTAGCCGATCGGGATGATCGGATTGATCCCGGGGAGCCCGAGCACTTCGTTGATCGGGGGCGCGGTCGACGGGTTGAGCCGGAGGGAGAGGAACGCGTCGAAGAAGAGGAGGAGGACGACGCCCGCCATCGCGATCGCCGCGAGGGCGATCCCGACGTCCGCGGCGGTGGTCCAGAACCGACGGAACCGGGCCCAACGCTCGAGCGCCGAGCGCCCCCGCTTGGTCTTGATCATCAGCGCGGGGCCGAGCAAGGTCAGCGCGCGGTCCGGCCCGATCCGCCCGGCCCGGTAGAACCCGTAGACGATCACGCCGTACGCGACGACGACGAGGAGGGCGATCTCGTACCCCAGATACGGGTCCAACGACGCGCCTCGGCGGAGATACGCCGGGCCTTGGTTATGAGGTCTTTCGACAACCGGCGGTCAAGCATATGGGAACGGAGCGACCCTAGTCGTACCTCCATGCGGAGCCGGATGGTCCTCGTATCGGCTCTCGCCGGACTCCTGATCGTCGCCAGTCTCGTCGGTCTCAGCCCCCCGTCCTCCGTCACCGCATCGGCTCCTCCGGCCGGATCTCCCCCGGGGGCGCCGGTCTCGGTGGGAGTGTCCCCGTCCTCCACCGAGGTCCGTGTCGCGCCCGCGTATGTTCCGGCCCCGGGCGTTGTCGACCTCGGACCGGTCGGTAACTCCACCCCCTTCGAAGTCGCCGTCGGCCTTGCTCCCGAGAATGCCTCGGGTCTCGCCGCCTATCTCACTGCACTCTATCTACCGGGTACACCCGTGTACCATCACTTCCTCTCGACCGCCGCGCTCGCGAAGAGCTTCGGCGCGTCGCCCGTGAGCATCGCTACGGCGACCACTTATTTCGAGGGGTACGGGCTTCGGGTATCGGCCAGTCCGGACCGACTCTTGCTCGATCTCCAGGGACCCGCGTCCCGGGTCGGCCCGGCGTTCGGTACGTCGTTCGACACCTATCGGACTGCTTCCGGCCGCACGTTCATCAGCCACCCTACCCCGGCGCAGCTCCCCGGCAACGTCGCATGGACCGGGGTCCTCGGCCTGGGGAACGTGACCCCGCTAGAACCGGCGGTCACGACGTCGTCGCCCGCGGTGGCCGTCGCCGGCCCGGGCGCCACCTGCACCGGAAGCGTCGCGCTCACCCCCTGTCAGATGTGGCAGGCGTACAACATGACCGGAACTATCGCCGGCGGGACCAACGGCACCGGAGAGACGATCGGGATCGTGGACACCTACGACGCGAGCGAGCCGCAGTCCCAGCTCGAACGGGACCTCGCGTCCTTCGACCGGAACTTTTCCTTGCCGGCGCCCCAAGTCAACTACCTGTATCCGGTTCCGAGCGACGTCGACCTCAACCTCACGTTCACCGGATGGGGCGACGAGGAGGCCCTCGACCTCGAGTGGGCCCACGCGAGCGCTCCGGGAGCGGTGATCAACATGACCTTCGCTCCGAACGCGAACGTGGGTCTCTACGAGGCGGTCGACTACCTCGTCGCGCACCAGTCGGTGAACGTCCTCTCGATGAGCTGGGGAGAGCCGGACGTCGGGGTGTACAACGAGTACGCGGCGCCGTGTGCAGCGTCGTGCAACGCCTCCACCGATGGGTCCTACGCCCTCCTCTCCCCGGTCCTCGAGTTCGCCGCCGCGGAAGGGATCAGCGTATTCGCCGCCAGCGGGGACTGCGGCGCGGCCGACGGCACGAGCGGTCTCTCGACGAACTTCCCTGCCTCGAACCCGTACGTCACGGGGGTGGGCGGGACCGCCCTGTCGGTCTCTTCGAACGGCAGTTGGGAGGGGGAATCCGGCTGGGGAGGCAACACGTCGGGCGCGACGACGCCGGGGTGCCACAATCAGGGCGGCTCGGGGGGGGGGTTCTCCCCGCTCCCGCGGCCCTGGTGGCAAGTCGGTGAAGGAGTTCCGTCGACGGGCTCGTACCGGGGCGTACCCGATGTCTCCGCGGAGGCCGAGCCGCCCGGAGTGGTCGTCGAGGTGCAGGGACGGGCGGAACCGATCGGGGGCACGAGCCTCGCCACGCCTTTCTGGGCGGGGATCGCCGCGCTCGCCGACCAGAATGCCCACCAGCCGCTCGGGTTCCTCAACCCCGCGCTCTACCAGATCCTGCGAAGCCCCGAGTACGTCACGGCGTTCCACGACATCGTGACCGGTAACAACGGGTACTCCGCGGGCCCGGGGTGGGACCCGGTCACCGGGATCGGTTCCCCGATCGTCGACGCGCTGCTACCGGACCTCGCGACCCCGCCCGGCGTGATATCGAGTCTCGGTGTCGACCTCAACGCCTCCGCCACCTCCGGGGTGGCGCCGCT